>CAZHKA010000053.1:0-174250 GCA_964533505.1 uncultured Candidatus Bathyarchaeia archaeon
GATTATACTAGCCGAAGTGGGACTTGAGATACCATACGGCGAAGCAGTACAGGAAGAAATAGTGCTAGCATCAGCGGGATTAAAACCACTACCCGAAACCGTCACAACAGCCCCAACAGCACCCAACGTAGGATTCAACGAAATCTTAGGCGAAGTACCTGTCACTATAAACGTAGCCTGACCAGCATCGCCAACCGGACTACCCTCAACCTGAATAACATATGAACCGGGAGCAACGTTACCGACGGTGAACGTGAAATCCGACAACACCCCACTAGCCGAGAACGTGCATGAAGTCGCAGTCTTGATTATACTAGCCGAAGTGGGACTTGAGATACCGTACGGCGAAGTAGTATACGGCGAAGTACAGGAAGGAATAGTACCAACATCAGCAGGCGCGAACCCACTACCCGAAACCGTCACAACAGTCCCAACAGCACCCAACGTAGGATTCAACGTGATCTTAGGCGGATAACTCGTCACCATAAAAATAGCCTGACCAGCATCGCCAACCGGACTACCCGTAACCTGAATAACATATGAACCGGGAGCAACGTTACCGACGGTGAACGTGAAATCCGACAACACCCCACCAGCCGAGAACGTGCATGAAGTCGCAGTCTTGATTATACTAGCCGAAGTGGGACTTGAGATACCGTACGGAGGAGAAGAACAGGAAGAAATAGTACTCGCATCAGCAGGCGCGAACCCACTACCCGAAACCGTCACAACCGTACCAACAGCACCCGACGTGGGGCTCAACGCGATCGTAGGCGAAGTACTCATCACCGTAAACGTAGCCTGACCAACATCACCACCCGGCTGACCCTCAACCTGAATAGTGTACGGACCGGGAGCAACATTCCCAACCGTAAACGTGAACCCGTCCAACACACCGCTAGCCGTGAACGTGCATGAATTCGAACTTCCAATCACAGCCGCCAAAGTCGGACTTGAAATACCATACGGAGGAGAAGAACAGGAAGTAATAGTACTCGCATCAGCAGACGCGAACCCACTACCCGAAACCGTCACAACCGTACCAATCGGACCAGAAACAGGAGTAAGAGAAATGGTTGGTTGGCCTTGTTGGCCTTGGACATTGGTCAGGAGGGCGGTCTCGGCCGAGACGGACAGGGCCATTGCCAAGACGAGCAAGGTTAGCACGTAACCAATGCGACGAAAAGTACCCATTCTGAGTACACATCTCTGAGGCTAATCGGTAAAGCGGTGAAGACTTAGCTGGCTAAATCAATATTCAGTCAATATTTGGAGTCAATATCTAGGGTAGGATTGCGTTAGAATTCACTGGATTGTGCGTTGTATCGACTGTGCGAAGAAAATTCGGCCCAGACCGCAGCCTGCGTGTACCTAGCCGTATCATTTTTTCTGTATCCATGTGGGGTTGCGACCTTGCTCAGTTTTGAATCTTGACAGTATCAGTTGTGTGCGTTATTTGTCGAGATTTGACGTTTCGTGACGGACCCGCTGAGTCAAGTTGACGGATGGCTTCGATGGGGTTGAAGTTGACAGTGCTTTTCTTGTTAGTGGCGTCGTTGGGGTTGCGCGGGAGTTCATTGATCCGGATTCTTTTCTGCGTCGTTCTACTATCTCTAGCTACCTTGGCGACCTTACGGCCCGCGTCTGTTCAGCAACCTACATTCTACTTCCACGATAACTCTGGGTTGACGCTCTCTTACCCATCACTTCAAATCCAAAACCATCAAGTTTCAGGAACACAGGCGAATTCTCTCATCTATACCCTTCGAATCAATCAGCACCTGTTCAAGGCTGAAAGTTGGATTTTCATATCCGTATTCCCATTGATAGGAACGACTACACGCAGCAGAAACTTCCAATCCGCTTGCGCGTAGCTGAAGCTATTTGCTTCTTCGCAGAGTGAAGCCCATTGCGAACGACCACAAGCCTACAAGTAAGAGCGAGGGGACGAATAACGGAAAGGCGCTCGGAAGATAAGTTAGCACACCAAGGATCCCTGTAACTAAACTCAGAACGCTGAACCATTTTGGAAAAACACCCTGCCACGCTAATGCGCCAATGGCGAGCAGGCTTACAACGAACAATGCATCTCCGGAAGCGTAAATCAGATCATGGGTAAATCTTGGAACTTGGGAGGACAGGAAGAGGATGTCTGAGACTAGAATGAGAATCATTCCTACACCGAACACTATCACAACGGCTTTTGCAGCCGCGTTGTGAACCCGGCTTAGGTTATGGTAGATTGCGGGTAGGGCGACGATGAAGAGTAATGCGGCTAATGTAATAAGCCAGTGAATTCCCCGGGGGATAAATATCGGAACAGACAAGCCGTAAAAGACGAATATGGCTCCGTTCACGAAAAGGCATAGGGGAGCGATTTTGTTGAGATTTGACGTGGAAGAGACCATATGCTACCTTGTTTTCCCACGTGAAGTCCGCATTTAAGCGCTCGTAGATTGGTCCAGTCAGTCCGTTCATCATTTTGCACGCGGATTTAACATAAACATTCAAAACCTCGCTGAAGAGCTTTATTAGATCATCACCGCGGAAACTTATGGCCGACGACAACTCGAGTACAATAGGCTATCTGACCATTTGAGAGTCTGGCCTAGTTAGAAACGGTCATTTTTACTGAGAAGTCGACTGTAATCCTCCCAGCTAGAGTAGCTCAGAATTTTGAGCGTAGCTCGTGTTTGTGCTGTTCGGGCTCATCACTCATCGCAAGTTCCCTGAGCCGTTCATCACCAAAGATGTTCTTGATGTAAGCGGCGACTGAATGTGGTACTAAATCTTCCCAGCTCTTTCCTTGAACAACCCGTTCCCTGATTTCGGTTGACGAATATATTTCTCGGTTATAGAACGGAAGAGGCTCCACTCGGAAGCCTGCCTCTTTGAAGAGGCGTGAGGTGACTGGTTCGTTAGAGAATACGACTTCGAACCTGGGCGTTTGAGAAACTAGGTGTGGCACCCAAAGATCGTGGATGCGTAGGTCCCTCACTGGGATGAGGAAGTACTTGTCCGCGTCCTTCTTGGCTTCGTCTAAGGCTAGCCGAATCATGGTGACGCGTTCACCCGCCGTGAAAGGGTTGTGTAACGTGTGACTGAACTGAGCGCTGCCGATTGCGATGATTAGCTCCGGTAGCTTGTTCATGGCATGCTGAACACATTGCAAGTGTCCCAGGTGGAAGGGTTGGAATCTACCGATTAACAATCCGCGATTCTTGCCAGAATCCAAACAGTTCATCCTCAGCTCGGAATCCACACCGATCGTTTAGAGACTCTTTCACCTTGAAACCTTACGCCCTCACGCTCCAGCAATCTCCGTTTCATGTACCCGCCGTGGGCCGGGTTTCGGCCACACATACCATAGTTACCAATCAGACGGGACGCTGGAACAACCCTGTGGCATGGGACTATGAGGGGGAGCGGGTTCGTGGCAACCGCGGTTCCAACCGCTCGAGCATACCGTTTCCCTCTAACTTTCTTGGCTATGGCACCGTAGGTCGCTACTTCTCCCAGTGGGATCTTGCAGAGCACTCGGTAAACATCTCTACGAAATTCCGAAACTGAAGACAAATCGAGGTTGTTCAAACTTGATCTCTTGCCCTTTCCATCATAGAACCTGGTTAGAGTGCGAAGGTTTCTGCTGCTACCTCGCTCTCTTCGTATCGGTCGCCGGATCTTTCCGGAAAGTGAATTGCCCACCGACCTTTCAGCCTCGCGTCGGTTCCTGTCCGAGAAGGCGGAGGCGACAAACTTGCCTTTCTCGTTGACGGCCATAGAGAACCAGATGCCGTTTCTCTTTGTCGAGGAGATTGCTATCAAGACGGCCCATCCATGCTCTCTGCATATTCGCTAGCTAGTTAAACCATGAGTTGCACGCGGATTAGTTTCATTAACCTCTGGTATTGAATAATCCTCCAGCGCATCTAGTCAATTGTGGTGTGTTTGGCGTCGGCTCAAGGGCTGGAGTGGATTCGTAACCGAACCGGTCTCGATCCTTCCGCTAACTCCGACGCTCTGACTTTCGTGCAGACTTCCGCCTCGACAATGTGCATGCAATGTCGCGGCGCTCGAATGCTATGCGGAAAGGCTTACTGCCCAGTACTCTCGAAAGCCGAACTATTGCTGAAGCATATCCCAAGGATATCGCGCGAGGAAATCGATGGTTCCACTCCACCGGGCGTCTTCGTCGGCCGGGTTGGGTACCCTCGAGTTTACCTGGGCCCATTGATTCCGCCGGAGAAGGGTGACACTAGGTTATTGGATACGCCGGAGCTCTGGTTAGGCAAATCGATTCAGGAGATTATTGATTATCGGTTCAGTTTGATCCGTGCCAAATCACCAATCGAGGTTCATGACGCGCAAGACCCTGGCAGATTTCTCTTGGATCTGCATGACTTGGCACTATCGAATGCCTCGGTGGATGTTAGTGCGAAGTTCAAGAAGAAACCGAGGATGGCGGTTACCTTGAGCGAAGAAACTCAGCCTTTTGGGCCTTCAGCCATGATTCAGAACTTGGAAATTGTAGCTTCTACCGGTGAACGGCGGCTCGAGGCCGTATACTATGATGATGACCTGTTAGCTGCTAATGGCATGGTGGAATTATACCGGGGCGGCGTCGAAGTTTCGCGAATACAACGCACGCTCAGCTTAGGAATGCTTGGGGTCAATGAACAAAGAAAGATCGTACCCACCCGCTGGAGCATAACTGCGGTTGACGACACATTATCTAAGCATCTCCTCCGAAACATACGCAGATACCCGCCCGTCGACAAGTACCGGGTCTACAAGTACGAGTATCTAGACAACTGGTATTCAGCTATTCTCTCACCCCGTAACTGGGCGTTTGAATGGATTGAAGCCTGGTTCCCAGGCACGGCTTGGAACGAAACCGGTAGTGTTCCTGCAATGATGGGGGATCATGAACCATTCGAGGGACGAACCACCTACGCTTCCGTCGGCGGATGCTATTATTCGACGAGGCTAGCCGTCGCGGAAGCGCTTGAAAGAATGGGCCGGCAAGCTTCGGCCCTTGTGTTACGCGAGATTAGGCCCGGGTATGTTCTTCCCGTGGGAGTTTGGAATGTTAGGGAGAGCGTCCGCGCAACGTTCAGGACTCAACCGGCATCATTCGACAACTTCCAAAATGCCCTCCAATTCGCCTGCAAAGAATTCGTGATCAAACCCGAGGCGTGGCTTCAGAGCAGCCATCTTATTCGCGAAGAGTACTTTCAGGTTCGATTAAACAAGTACTTTGCCTGAAGAGCTGCGTCTCGGGCGGGAGCGCCCCACATTGGCCGCCGCGTTTTCAGCTGAGAATTCATCTGTTGAATGGAGAGATAGAATATGTTGGCGCAGTGTGTAATGAATGCTTAACGGTAATTGGTAGATTACACAGCAAGCTGGATATTGGAATAGTGTTAAAATAAGTAGGTGCGACGAGATTATGTTGATTTCAATGACAAGCCGTAGTAGGGTCCCCTTATTCCTCTACTTGATTCTGTTAATTGTATTATCAACGACCTTAGCGATCCCTCGGATATCGGCGTCAAACATCAACGTCTTCATCCCTACCGCGTCTTATGGTGATACGAATGTTGAACAGTGGAGTAGCACAATTGGCGGCAATATTGTCCAAGCGTATCTCATGTTTACCACTCCGACCCCGCTCGTGGTGCAGTTCGTAACAATGTATGTCCAATATTCAGGGTCGGACGGAACCCAATGCATGAGGTTTGGAATCTATCTGGATAACGGGAACGGGAGCCCGGCCGGGGAACCACTCATAGCGGCAACATTGAACTCCTACTGCCTTCACGGTTCAGTTAGCTGGGGTCCGGACTGGGAGACGTGGAGACTACACCCTATCGATTTCCTGAACATAACCCAACCGGGAACTTACTGGCTAGCCGTCTTGGCTTCGCAAACCTTCGGTAACGTTTACCACTATGCGTACAGCTCAAGTTACGACTACACCTACGGCTACGCGACTTACTTCTTCCCTGCGTCCTACTCGCAAGGCTTTCCGACAATATTCAGCACAACCCCAGCCTGGGAAGGCAACGGACCGTACAGCATCTTCGTGTCCGGAGTACCATAGGCTGGCAACACTGAAGCTAATGGATTGATGATATCGAATGGCCCAGAAATACCGACTTTGCGTACTATTGGCGGTTCTTGCACTACTTTCATTGGTCACGGTTTCCAGTATCTCGGTTCAGGCCGATCAAGCCTACCTGACAGCGGGCGGCATGATTGGGTCCGGAACCGCAATCGACAGCGAGGGAAACCTCCTAGTCATAGGAAGCAGCCTCCCATTCAGCAACGGGCAGTCACAGGCATTTTTCTTCAAGTTTGTTTCAGCACTCCCAGATTCGCCTCTCGGGCAAATGGCCTGCATGAGGACATTTGGAAACGGAGAGCCGCTAGACACATTCGGCTACGGCATAACGACCGACGTCTCCGACAACATCTACATCACCGGGGCCACGCAAACATTCGGCGGCGAGAATTACAATGTGTTCATACAAGAGTATACTTCATCATGCAATCTCATGCGCACTACACAGTGGGCAGGGCAAGGAAACGATATTCCACATGGAATCACAACCGACACGCTCGGGAACGTGTACGTGGTAGGATCCACGGACAGTTTCGGCAACGGCTTGACACAAATCTTTGTCCTCAAGTACGACACCGAAGGCGAATTGGTATTCTCGCAGACGTGGGGAACCACTAACAGCTTTAACAACGGAGTTGCCGTCAATTCTAACAGCTTTGGCAACGGAGTCGCAGTCGACAATCTCGGGAACGTATACGTAGTTGGAACCACCACCTATACCAGCAGCGCTGGGTCCCAGATTATCCTGCTAAAGTATGATTCTTCAGGTAACTTTCTGTACCAGAAAACCGTGGGCGTTTCACAACAGAACAGCTACGGCACTGGAGTTGCCGTGGACAGCGGTGGAAACGTATACGTGACGGGCTACAGCTATGCTCTCGGTCCGACCCCTGGAATCTCGGCCGTCGTACTGCTCAAGTATGACCAGGCTGGAAATCTACTATTTCAGGGAGTTTGGGGAGGTCGGAAGAACGATGTCGCAACAAGTATCGCGGTCGACATAGACGGCAACGTGTACCTGGCGGGTTACACGAAGAGTTACGCCATAAACCCGAACGTTCCAAGTGCGTTCTTGCTGAAATTTGATGAAGCTGGGAACCTGATATTTCAGCGAGTTTGGGGCGGAAACAGGGGCGACTTTGCATATGGAGTCGCGGTTGATGGCCAGGAGAATGCGTACTCAACGGGCTATTCGTTCAGTTTCGGCCCCAATGGTCAAGGTGCCAATTTCTTCGTACTAAAATACGATGCCGCCGGTAACCTGCAATTAACGAGACTCTACGGCGGCGGAATCCCAGACCCATAAAGAACACCCTCCTCACCACTTCAAGCCGCGGTAAATTAGACGTATCCGAGCCGAAAATTGCAACATTAATTTGAATTCAAACAACGCCTCGAATCTGCGTCACGCGAGAATCGAATCAGGGACGCAGGCCCCTCCTTGAGCAACGAACCAACGAATGCCCCAGTGAATTGGCGTATAGCGTTAAAGCACGGAAGCTCGTTCGCGGGAATTTCAACCTCCCATCTCGAGTTGGTCGGGTTAGAGATCATGAATGTTAGGTCGTTGAAGGTCTTCTTCTTCGACTTGGACGGAGTTCTTTCCGTGGGTAAAGAGAAGCCTCATTATCTGGGCGGCAGAGAAGTAATCGAACGGTTGAAAAAATCCGGTAGGAAGACATTCGTCCTCACCAATAATTCGACTCAGACGCGGAAAGAATTACATCGAAATTTGAAACGGCTAGGGTTCATGTTCGACCCAGAGGACATCTTAACTTCAAGTTATCTCACCGCCCAATACTTGACCCGAACGTTCGGCGAGACCAGGTTCTGCCTAGTTGGCGAGGCAGGGCTTAGACGCGAACTTGAGGCGGCTGGGCACCGCGAATCCAACAAACCACAAACGGTGATCGTAGGGTTGGATCGGCACCTAACCTACAAGAAGCTCGATAATGCGTTGCGGTTTCTACGAACTGGCGCCGCCTTGGTCGGAACGTATGGCGGCGCGCTATACATGAGTGCCCGCGGACCGGCATTATCCGCCGGACCCATAGTGAAGGCATTAGAGTTCGCGAGTGGTAAGAAAGCTGTGATGATTGGTAAGCCATCTCCACGCATGTTCTACCTCGCCTTGAGAATCGCAAAGGAGCGAAGCAGTCGAGCCGTGATGGTGGGAGACCAGATCGAGACCGATGTTCTGGGTGCGCAAAGGGCGGGGGTACATACGATACTGGTCCTGAGTGGCGTAGAAACCGTTGAAACGATAGCCCATTCCAAGGTCAAACCTGAGGTAGTCATCGGGAATGTGGACGCCCTCGCAGCAATGCTCTAGTGTCCAGGGACCAAGCCGAGCCGAGATGTGGTGGTACCTGCATAACCCTTAAGACCATCGCGCCCATGCTGGTGCATCACCGTTTAAGCAGAAGTCGACTTGAAAATGTCAGAGGAAGAAGGACAAGGAGCCGACGTTTCGGCACCCGCACCTAACGTGAAAGTCAGCGAACTAGGACCATACTCGAAGCAAGTAAACACGACCATCAAGGTAGTACAGAAAGGCGAAGCCAGAGAAACCGTATCTAGACAAGACGGAACAACCCACCGCGTCTTGGACGCGCTCGTTGGGGACGATTCCGGCACTATCTACATGACTCTCTGGGACGAGAACATAGACAAAGTCAACGAAGGCGACAGCCTCAACGTCAAGAATGGATACGTGCGACCCTTCAAGGGATCAATGCGCCTCAACATAGGACGATACGGATCCCTTGAACCAGCGGAAACACCACTTGGCGACGTGAACACACAAAACAACCTATCCGACAAGGTCGTCGAAGAACGCCCGTACCGCTCTTATGGCGGCGGCGGACGCAGATACGGCGGCGGAGGCGGCTACGGCCGCGGCGGCGGGGGCTACGGACGAGGAGGCGGCGGCTACGGACGAGGAGGCGGCGGCTACGGCAGAGGCCGAGGCAGAAGCTACGGCGGCGGTCGAGACCGCGGACGCGACAACTACTAGCAACTGAAAATGCAGCTCGAAGCCCCGAAAAATTCCCTTAGCAATTTTTTCTTTTTCGTATTCCGAATATGCTTTCGCTGCACGCGCCAGGATTTCGGGTTAGGGTGATTTGGAAATAGTTAGGATCAGCTGTCGAAGCTTTTTTGGGAACCGTTTAGTCTGAACCGTATAGCCCTTTTGACGCAGCATCTCTCCTAGGCGTGAGGAGCCCGACCAGACCTCCTCCCTTGTCGTCCAACAGATTCTGCCTTCTTGAAGGAACCATATTTCGTTGTCACTGGCTATAACGTCGATGCCATCGATCTTTCTGCGTATATCCATATGCCAACCTTTGACTCTAATTCTTTAAACAGAACGATTTAAGATTGTATACTGTGCATTCCATACACCTAGGGATTCAATCTTGTCCGCAATGGCCGAATTGGAGACCGGCAAACTGTTCGTTGGGGAGTCGAACGTTCGGAAATCGGTTGGGGATATAACCGAACTGAAGCTGTCGATCGAGGAAAAAGGGATCCTGGAACCTCTTCTCGTCAGGCCGGCGAAGAATCGTTTCGAAATCATTGTTGGCTCACGGCGCTATGAAGCCGCAAAGGCGCTCGGTCTGAGGAAGGTCCCCGTCATCATCAGACAGATGGACGACACCGAAGCGCTCTCACTCTCACTGGTCGAGAACACCCAACGCAGCGACCTTGAGCTTGAAGAAGAGGCTGAAGGAGTCTTGAAATTAATGAAACTTGATCCGAAGAGGTTCGGGAACTCAAAGTCCGTAGCCAAAGTACTCGGCCGCTCCGAAAGCTCCATTCGCGAACTGCTAGATGCCTATGAATTGACATTTAAACTACGAGAGGGAGGAATGAAGATCCGCGCCGCAAGGGCCCCACCGGAAGAGCAGAGACAACGGGCTGAAGCAATACCAATCAAACACACCGAACTTGTCGCACGTGCTCTCAAGAGCGCGGAAGTGAGGAAACTCCCGGCACGCGAATACGAACGCAAAGTGCCCGAAATCGTCAGAGCAATCGCGCCGCTTCCCGAGGTAGACGCAAGGAAAGTCGTTGACCGATTCAAGATGTTCCCCGAGAAGTCAATTCAAACCATTAAGGACGAGGCACTCGCAAAGCAAACAGGAGTAGTCGTGAAGGTGTACTTCGCTCCGAGAGTAGGACGGGCGCTCAATCAAGCCGCCGAAGAACGTGATATTTCAGAAGAGGAATTGGTCTCCATAGCCACAGAAGAATGGCTCGTCCAAAAGGGATACCTAAGATCCGTATAGCTCAACCGAGCCGACGTCAAGGGTCACGGCTCTAAAGTTTCGGGATCACATACTGCGTCAGAAGATAGAGAGCCACAAAATAGACGGCTAGCAGGATAAGGGAGATTCCAAGGTTCTTCTTCCAATCCGGACTCCAAGCTATGCCGAAAGGCACCCCTAACAAGAAACCTATGACGTGAGAAATGTACGCCACGTCGCTCTGTAAGTTGAAGTACACGGCCGCCGCGTTGTAGATGAAATAGACAATCGCCACCATACCCACCGGCATGAGAAGAAGCCATGAGAATCGCAGCGGCTTGATCAGCATGTCGACCGCAGCCAAGGTGAAGATGGCTGCGGACGCGCCAACGAAAGTGGCCGAAGGCGGGAAGAAAGGTATGCTGAGAAGAAAGCTAAGAATGCCTCCGAAGAAGAATACCGTCACCATTTTCTTCTTTGAGTTCGTAACGCTCTCCAGAGTATTGCCAAACACGTAAAGGAAGATCATGTTCCCTAAGAGATGAATTACGCTGGCGTGGACAAAGATCGCAGTGACCAGCGTCCAAACCCTCCCCGCTTGTAGGTTCTTAAGGCTGAAGACAAGGTTCTGTTCCACAAACGCCTGGTTCGAGGTCCACGCGTACAATGAGGCCAAGATACAGGCCAAGATGATGATGTTAGTGGCCCTCATGGCTAAAGACACAGATCCGCTGGCCGACGGTAACAATCACAACCTCAACCAAAAAGGCTTCCCGAAAACCCTCCTCATGCTACCCACACTCAACGAAGCGGATGCAATACAAACCCTTGTCCGCGAGGCGAAAGGTAGCGGGTTCAAAAATATCCTCGTAGTCGACGGATACAGCACCGATAGGACAAGGGAAGTGGCTGAGGCCGAAGGCGCGGAGGTCGTGCTTCAGGAGTTCGGCAAAGGCAAGGGCTGCGGCGTCAGAACCGGAATGAAACTATTCCTAGAACGCGACATCGACCTCCTCTGCATGCTCGACGCAGACGTGACAAACATTCCATCTCATCTGCTTGAGATGGTTCGGGCCACACGACAAGGAAGAGCGGACGTGGTTCTCGGTTCACGAATCCGGGGCAAAAGAGACCCCGAAGCCATGAACGCACTGACCTTTGCGTCGAACTTAACGGTCTCACTTGTTCTCGGAGCAAAATTCAAGCGACTATTCACAGATGTCCAAACCGGATACTGGGCCTTCACAAAGGCAGCGGTGCAGAAGATCTACCCCCTTCTACATTCGACAGGCTTCGAGATAGAAATAGAAATTTTCGTAACAGCACTCAAAGCGAAGCTCAAGGTGTGCGAGGTACCCGTAGGATTTAGAGTACGCACAGGAACATCCAAGTTTAGCTTCCGCCAGAGATTCAGAAACCTATACTACGCAATGAAATATCTGGTCTCTTAACTTTCTTCTGCGCTCGCAAAAGCAGAATTGCGAGACCGCTTAACTTATTCCGACAGTGTTTAAAACTGAAATCTCCGATTATAGGTTGAGGTTGTTCCGTTCTGTTAACCCCCGAAGATATTTTTCGGTTGCATCCTAAAATTAGATGGGCGGCTTTATCCTCCGAAGCTAACGAAGTTATCTTCTCTCAAATGCGGAAGGACGTGGAAAGTTACACGCCGGATGCGGACGATCGGGCATTCATGGAGATGGGGCCGCTCTTCATGACAGGCTTAGCCCAGCGATTGACACCTGAAGGTAAAGCTGGCGGACTGGAATGCGTTATTGCATGTTTCGAGAAAGACTGCGTTCTAATGACCCAGATAGGAAAGGACCACTTGGCAATTTCAGTTGATAGAGATCAGGCCTTAGCCCTTATCAATGAAATACTGCCGCAACTCCCCCACCTGAGTCACCGAGAAAGCCGAGCTTAGGATTGCAAGTCCCAACCTGAAACACGAGCACGCTAAGATGCAACAGACGCGAACTCTGCTCAGCCATGCCCCGCAGATGCAACAGGCGCACCTAATGCCCCGAAAAAGCAACAGAACATTCTCTTAACAGGCCTTATACCATAACCACGCAGATGGAAGGACGGAGCGACTAATTGTCCGGACGGACGATGATAGGCATCCTACTTTCAATAGCGGGATTGCTGCTGCTCCTCTATAGTGGATATGAGTTCAACAATCTCTTTTTCATTGCGAAATCAGCGGCTCTATCGGACATCCCACTTTACAATCAACTCGTTGTAACACCCTTCCTCCTTGGAATTCTGTCATTGCTCGATGGATCCGTAATTTTGGGGTTGAAACGTTCCTTCAGCCTTAGCCTACATTTGATCGATAACTTGGTATGGCTATATGCACTCTACACGCTCTACAACAATTTAGCAATTCCAATAACCGAGATCACCGCCTACCACCGACTCTTTCTGCTAAGCTTCTTAGGATTAGTTTTCTTCGTCATAGGTGTCATAGCCAACGATATTCCGAAACGAAAGGTAGTTCGCTAGAATGAATAACGATGTGTGGGAAAGTCATGCGCTGTGTCCTGAGTCGAGTAGAAGCCTAATCGTCGTTAGCTGAATCTGATTTCTCTGAGTCCTCTGCGTTTTGAAACGTAAGGATTCCCCTTCAGGAAGAACCTCCACGGCTTGTCGAGTCCTTCTCTGATGCCAATTCGTGTGGAACACCAGATTTCGTAACGCGTTTGAGCGGCCTGCGGTTCCGTAACGAACAGTGGGCCCGTGATAGTCAAATTGTGTTCGTTGAGCGCTTTATCTATGCTCAGAGCCTTTGTCAGTTTCCCCGGGCCATTGGTCAGCTCCGTATCCGGAACGTTAGGGCGTAACCGTCGCATCATCCCTAATCCCTTTACGGGTTGAACGGCGCGAAGTAAGACGGCTCCTGGCTTTCCCATTTCTTGGGTTGTGATGTTGAGGCAGAAATGATTACCGTAAGTGAAGTAGATGTAAGCGTGGCCGGGTTCACCGAACATCGGAGCATTCCTCGGAGTTAGCCCGCGAAAGGCATGGCTGGCCGGGTCGTCCTTCCCTCTATAAGCTTCAACTTCAACGATTCGCCCGATCAACCTCTGATGTCCAATCATCCGTACCAACCATTTGTCCAGGAGATCCGGGGCCACTTTCACCGTATTCCGCGCATAGAATTTTGCAGGAAGCACGCGGGACTGGTCCATACGAGTTTTTCCCCTATTCTAGGCAAGTGAATAGGTAACACTTAATTCTGAACCGGCGTAGGCCACGGTTGCTTACTGGCAAGGGATCCTGACCCAAGATCATGAATTTGGACGAGGAATGAATCATATGGATAAGAAACGGACGCAAGAACTGACCGCTTCGCTTCTGGAGGCAATTGGTGAAGACCCTAGACGGGACGGGTTGAAGGATACGCCTCGCCGCGTCGCGGATATGTACGCCGAATTGACCGCAGGCTACTCAATGAACCCCAAGGAAATCCTGAGTAGAGAATGGAACGAGGTGTCTGGTATGGTGATTGCGAGGAATATTGAGTTTGCAAGCCTCTGCGAACACCACCTTCTCCCCTTCCATGGAAGAGTCCATATTGGGTACATCCCCTCGAAAACGGTTGTCGGCGTGTCTAAACTTGTTAGATTGGTCAACTGCTTCAGCAAGAGGCTTCAACTTCAAGAGAGGATGACGAAGGAGATCGCGGATGCGCTCAACGAGAACGTCCACCCGCTGGGCGTGGTTGTTGTGGTTCAGGCGACGCATTTATGCATGCAAGTGAGGGGCGTGAAGAGCGGGGCGGAAATACTTACATCCGAGATCCGCGGCCAATTTGAGAAATTTGAGACGCGCAACGAGTTCTTCAACATGCTACGGAACAGTGGGTAGGAAGAAAGATGAGTAAATCGCCTGAGCCTAATGTGGCTCGCCTGTACAAACGGGAGTTTGCTGCGGCCCACATAATCGCTGGACACCCCAAGTGTGGTCGCCAGCACGGACACAACTACACGCTCGTGACCAAGGTGTACGGGAGCAGTGACGTGTGGCTTGATTTCGAAGATATCAAACGAAAAGTTGACGGGTTCATCGACGAACGTTATGATCATAGGGATATGGGAAACATGACATGCGAGACGTTGGCTAGGCACATACAAGAACAGCTCAGTAACCTGTTCCAGGCTAGGGTCAACATTGAGCTGTGGGAGACTGGAAAATTCGGCGTTGAAACCATGTAAATTAGCCTACAAACCTAGCAATCCGTAATTCCAAGCTCAGTATTTTTCGACTTCCCCGCGTACTTGACCTGCCTTCAAGAGGGCGAAGTGGTGAACATCGGTTGGGACACGTAGCTTTCCAGTGTTATTGATTCGCTCTATCTTCTGGAAAGCCTCTCGATCCACATCTTTGTCGAAGGTGAGTTCTCCGCTGTTTTCGAGGTGGAAGTTTCCAAGTTCCTTGTGGAGCCCCATGATGTCGGACTTGGAGAGTAGGACGGAGCCGGCGATCACTAGCTTCTTTGTGTCAAACACGCTGGGGCTTTCAGAGGGAGATTGATCCATGTATTGCCTTAGGGCCTCGTTTACGAGGTCTCCTACGTTCTTGCCCTGTTGTTTAGCTTTGGCTACCACGTTATTGTAGGTATCCCGGTCTAGCCCGCGAATCAAGACAGCATTGTTTGACATGTTAGCCAACTCACAAAGTTACTGTGCTTACCGTGATATCTTGTTAACAATGATTACATCGCTATCATATAAACCTTGTTAATTCTTTTAACACTCCTTACCATGTACTACGTGATTGCCTCGTTTGCACCCGCAAACGAGGAATGGGCCAGAAACAAAAGGAGGAAAAAGAATTTGGTTGAAGACCTGGAAAGATTACTGTTCGAACAAATCCCTGAAATGGAAACGCCGGGAATAAAGCGCTGCGAGTGGTGTAAACAACCTCTCCCTAACGACCGCTACCACCTAAAGATCTGCCCCCAGTGCCGAAAGGAATCCATCGACACCTTCATGAAAGCACACTAGGAAGAATCTGGTTCGCGGAGTCTCTCCCACTCCGCAACCGGACCATTCTACACCTTTCGACTACCACTTTCACCCTAATCTTGTAACTAACTCGCCGGCCCTTCTCGGAACCACCAGCCGGCGTAGCGTTGCCGAGTTCATGCGTGCGGCGAAAAGAGAATAACGAGCCCTGCCCTGCCATGCTACCGAAACAGCTTGACTAGGGCCATTTTGTTACTATCGGGCGGAATCGATTCCGCCACCGCGCTATACTTGACGAGGCGATCCTCTGACGAGATTTACTCAATCAACATGATTTACGACAAAACCTACGATGCCGAAGCCGAAGCGTCGAAAAAGATCGCAGCGGCAGCACGGGTAAAGGAACACCTGACCATCCTCTTACCATTCTTCAAGGATATTGAGCA
This sequence comes from uncultured Candidatus Bathyarchaeia archaeon, assembly GCA_964533505.1. Lineage (GTDB taxonomy): Archaea > Thermoproteota > Bathyarchaeia > 40CM-2-53-6 > 40CM-2-53-6 > FEN-987. The sequence goes on from CAZHKA010000053.1 coordinate 15,791, forward strand.
ACGCTATCGGCCGCCACCTTCACCCGACATCACCGCCGCATATGTCCCGGCCCGCAACATCATCTTCTACGGCATCGCAGCAGCATACGCTGAAACACTCAAAGCTACTACGATCGTGTTCGGATCAAACGCCGATGACGCAAAGGAACTCCCCGACGCCCGTACAAATTTCATTCAGCTCATGAATGACTTGATTCTACGCGGGACGCGTGCCGGAAGAGAGGGGTTCAAGATTGAATTAACCAATCCATTGATTCACAAAAACAAGCGTGAGGTATTGAAACTTGCCCTGGAGCTGAAGGTTCCGCTGGACTTGACCTGGAGCTGCCACGAGAATGGTAGGGTTCCGTGCGGCAAATGCCGCGGATGCATCGGACGCCGCGACGCATTCAATGAGGTTGGGGTATCGGATCCGTTGGTTTCCGCGACGAGCCTAAGCCAGTAGGTTTAGTCATCTGTGACGCGGGGCGGCAATCTACCCAATAAAAGCCTTCTCTGCCTTTCTTAGCCTCGAAGCCATTACTGTTGGAACGTTTCCAGTTGAAGGGCCGGAAGGGTTGTTGAATGTATTGGTGCATTTCTCTATCTCAAAACTACAATATTTTATACAGTTCTGTCGAAAACTATTAAAGTGCATGGGCACAATACCTCCGCTCTCACCTTCTGAGGGGCATGAATAACCTTGGTCACTCACGGTAAGTCCTCGAAAAAAAACGAATCCGAACCGAAAATCACCCAGATTAGAAAGCGTGATGGGCGCGTTGTCCCATTCGACGAGGAGAAAATTACTAACGCTATCTACAAAGCAATCACTGCCACTGGCGGAAGAGACAGATCCCTTGCAGCGGCTCTGTCAAAACGCGTAGTCGAGATCCTCGCCGAGAAGTACGGCGCCAACACAATTCCCGCCGTGGAAGATGTTCAAGACGTAGTTGAACGGGCCCTGGTTGAGAATGGACAAGCCAGAGTTGCCAAGGCCTATATCATTTACAGGCAAAAACGCGCCGAGATTCGCAGCGAGAAACAAAAGGTTCTCGAGAAAGATACTATCGATGAAGTCGACAAAGCATTCGACTTAAACGCCCTGCGGGTCCTCAAAGCGCGATACCTGAAGAAAGACGAGACGGGCAAGCTAATAGAAACGCCAAAACAACTCTTCACCAGAATTGCGGTTCACGCAGCACTGCCCGACCTGTTCTACGATGCCGAGGTCTACGATAACACGAAGAAGCAAGCATCGCACCCGGAAGAGAAATTTGACCCCGAACAATTCCACGAGAAAGTATCCATTGGAAAATATTCCCTGAACCGCTATCATCTACAAGCTTTGAAGCGAATGTACGATCGCTTCAATCGAAATGGAGAGGCGAAGATTTCATGGAGCACGTTCTTCAAAAGACTGAGATCAGGCGGCTTTAACGGCGTCGAGAAGTCGATCAACGCATTCTACGACCTTATGGTTACACGGAAGTTCATGCCGAACACCCCAGCCATAGCAAACTTCGGCAACGTCCTCGGCATGGGTTCAGCATGCTTCGTGTTGGGAGTTGAGGATTCGATCGAGAGCATTATGGAGACTCTGAAGCAGACCGCGGTCGTGTTCAAAGCCGGCGGAGGGATGGGTTACAATTTCTCCAAGCTCAGGCCTGAAGGAGATTATGTAAGCTCAACCTCGGGCGTAGCTTCAGGACCTATCAGTTTCATGATGTTGTTCGATACGATGACCGACGTAATCAAACAGGGCGGAATTCGCCGCGGCGCAAACATGGGCATACTCAACAGCAACCACCCCGATATTGAAAAATTCATTACGGCAAAGAAAGGCAACAAAGTGCTCAGAAACTTCAACATCTCCGTCCTTATAATGCCAGAGTTCTGGGAGAGTTACCGAACCAATAAACCCTACCCGCTAATCAACCCGCGAACAAAGCAAGTGGTGCGCGAAGTCAACGCACGACTCCTATTTGACATGATCGTTTACCAAGCCTGGGAAAGCGCCGAACCGGGAGTCATCTTCTACGACCACGTAAACGAATACAACCCATTCCTCAAACACTTGGGCCCAATCGTCACAACAAACCCATGCGGTGAAGTTTTGCTTTATCCGAATGAGTCGTGTAATCTGGGCAGCATCAACGTTTGGGCCTTTGTGAAACGTGACGAGAATGGGAAGGCAACCTTTGATTGGGATAGCTTGCGTGAAGCTGTGTCTCTAGGCTCACGGTTTCTTGACAACGTCATTGATGTGAACAACTTTCCCCTCAAAGCAATTGAGGACATGACATTAGCAACAAGGAAGATTGGTTTGGGGGTTATGGGGTTAGCCGATTTGCTGTTTGAGCTACGACTACCATACAACAGCGATGAGGGCAGAAAGACCATGGGAGAACTCATGGAGTTCGTAAACTACCATTCAAAGCTCGCGTCGATTGAGCTTGCGAAAGAACGAGGCCCGGTACCGTATTTTGACAGGAGCTTTTACCCCGAAGGGAAGCTGCCGTTTTCAGCATTTCATGATAGAAAGTCTTGGCATTTCGATTGGGACAAGATTGCAGAGATGATCAAGAGGCATGGTGTCAGGAACGGCTACACCACCGTTATCGCCCCAACCGGGAGCATCTCAATGATAGCAGGCTGCAGCAGCGGCATCGAACCCGTATACTCCCTCGTGTTTGAGAAACATGTGAAAGTTGGAAGCTTCTACTACATCGACCCCGTCTTCGAGCGAGTAATGACCGACGAAGGACTCTTCGGCGACGACCTTCTAATGGACGTAAACGAGCACGGAGGATCGATACAGAGGATCACATACATACCCGAAGACCTGAAACATGTGTACGTTACGGCTATGGATATCCGGCCCGAAGACCACATACGAGCACTCGCCGCATTTCAACGGTGGACCGACTCCTCAATATCGAAAACCAACAACTTCCCCGCTAACGCAACAGTCGAAGCCATGCGTGAATCCTACATACTAGCGTACAAACTGGGCTGCAAAGATGTCACCGTATTCCGAGACACATCAATCAAAGGCCAAGTGCTCGTCGCGCCACGCAAGAAGAACGAGACAACGCAGGCCGAGCCGAAAACGGAGACCGAGCGAGTAGCCAGCCCACCTAAAATTCTCGCAGTCCCACTCGTAGGCGGTTCACAGGGCATGGGAGAACAACTCAAAATCTGCCCACAATGCTCAAGCCAAGTCGTCTACCAAGAAGGATGCTACATCTGCCCCGAATGCGGTTGGGGCGCATGCTCCTAACCGTCTAGATTCGAAGGGCGAGAACGTAAACGAGGAACCCGACGGCTAGGCAGAAGGGTAGCGGGAACCTGCTGTAGTACAACATCTGAAGGCTCTCCATCATTCCTACCGTAGCAATGGAGCCCGCGACGGCCTTCCCCCGGAGACGCACGCGATTAAAACCATCTGAACGTACGCTGCGACGCGACCCTCTGCAATTGACCCGCCTGAGATTGGACGGTGGAGAAATAACGACTGCTCAATGAAATCGCGACATGATGATTGCTATACGCTAAGAGGAAAAACATCGAACGCAGCCTGGTTTGATGGAAACACTTGGAATAGTGTTTAGGCAGTCGCGTCTAATGGCAGCGTGCTTCTCAACTTCGGCTCTTGGTCTGAGAAGCTCTCAGCTCTCATACATTGATTCTCTTTTTCCAAGATATGTTACAAAGATGGTTCGATCCTTATTGTCGACTTGAAAGATCAATCTATAGCGCCCATAGGCTTCGTCCAGGAACCGAAATCCGGCGCTATAGAGTCTATATGCAGTACTCATACAGGATAAAGTAAATGCAATGTGACTTTGTGATTATTATAATAACATGCATATAACTCATAAGTTGGGAATCGGTTGGGATGTTATTTCGTGAGTGCCGAAGTCGCCGTCGAAGGGCGCTTAGCGACATTGCAAATTCAGAAGCAGAGTACTCAACGGAATTGTGACTCGGACGGCAAGGGTTAAAGGCGATGGTGTGCGGAGGAGTCTCTTCCGGCCAAATACTAAACACAGGATTCGGCCCTTGAGCTTATTGCTCCTAGTGTCCTTGCAGCGCTTATGCCTTACCAATTCAAGTTCGACTTGACACGGCTGTCTCAAGCGTTCTTCACGGGCGTTATGGTTGCTGCGCAGAAGAGAAAACTGCATAGAAGGCTTGGCCGCGCAACTGTACGCCTTCTTCAACGATTCAGGGTTCAAGAGATCACGGGGTTGGATCTTGCTCAGGCTCTGGTGCTCCTTGAGGATTTGGTAGATATTCAAACCAGGAATTTCAAGGACAGAGAAAGATTCACCAGAACCTCGAGGCGAGCTCTGTTTCTTCCTCATTGTTCGAGGAAGTATATGGATCGTCGCTGCAAAGCCATATTCGATCCGCAGATTCCCTCCTACCGCTGCGCCCACTGCTCTCCCGACTGCCAAGTAAACCAAGCAACAACGGCAGGTGAAAGGAAGGGGTACGATGTTTACGTCGTACCCGGCGGGTCGTGTATCCATCAAATTCTAGAAAAGGGCCGCTACGAAGCCCTTGTCGGAGTCGCCTGCGGCCAAGAGATAAAACTCGCCGAAGGACTACTAGACAGGACGGGGCTGCCAGGCCAGAACGTACCCCTGATCAAGAACGGTTGCACCAACACAACGTTCAACCTACGGGCTCTGAAGGAAATCCTCTGAGATTACTTTCACACAAAATCAAAACCCGACCACCCAAATTCCGATGCTCGCACCACTATACCCCGCCGCCCTAAATACGTAACTGTACATGTACCTGAATGAATATGAACTCCCGAAATTCCCTCAACGAATTTTAAAATTTAAAATTAAACGACTAACTCGTCAATCCACGAACCACAAACAACAACAAAACTCCGTCGCTCTCAACACGTTTACGCTGACGACGATTAAACGAACGACAACGAACGACTACGATCACAAACGTTCTTTTAGTTGGACCCCCTCGCTGCCCACGACGAGATCCAAAGATACTCTCTGTTGCAAGCAGACTAATTCTGAACGCATCGACATCAACAGGTAACGTGGAATAACCCGATCAAGGCGCCCTCGGCTTTGTTCCAAACAGCGATTGCCTCGGGGGTGGGTAGCAACTTCACTTGGCACTTTTTTCGCATGAAATATGCCTTGCTCTCGTCTGATAGAGTTACGTTACCATACTGTCCGGTACCGATGATGAGTTGTTTCGCGCCATCTTGATAGACTTGCTTGGCTTCGCCCAGCGAAATGATGTGCGATGTGCCGTAGATGACCTTGGACAGTTTTTTCTTCCGTTTCTTTACTCTCCCGTTCAGCCGAATAATCACGTCGTGATCGAGTGCATTCCCATCGATAGTGATTGAGCCAAACTCGGTGCCGTCGATTTGAGGTCTCATCCCGCCCTTCGTCTCCCTGAGCCTGAGCTAACATCGGTTGCAATTAACTCATGGCAATATTCGTTTCATATAATCATCGTTCCTTCTTATGCGTGCCCAATGGTGCGTACCAGTAGAGGCAAAGGCAAAGTTGAGTGTTTCACATGAGGATCATCAAAGGGGGAGCACAACTACGCTAACTCCGAATACTGTCGAGTGAGTTTCGAATTGAGTATTTCGACGAGGCCAGCGATGCTTATCAGGTAACGTTCGCGCTTCAGAGAGATCTATGTCTGCGACCTCTGATTAAGAACCATCGGACGCTTTCTGTTGGCTCTCACCGCAACAGCGAACTCGGGTTACGTAATGCAGATGCTTCTGAATCCAGCCCACCAAACGAAATGTTACACGCCCCTAAGGTTCACGAACCAAACGTAGACATTACCGCTAACCGACTGAGGCTTTGCCGTTCTGAGTATGCAGCTGACGAAAATTTACAACCTAATTGAGAACCGTCTGGGTGACGGAGACTTTACGTTACCGTTGCGCGCACGACGGGATAGCATCAGCTAACTAACTAGCTGACGAATACTGCTTCGCCATTTCGTTTTTCCTTCTTTCTATGAAGTTATCGAAGTTACGTTGATGTAATTGCCTGGGCAGGCCGCTCCGGTCGGAGCATAGTTGTAGCCCTGATAGAGTTGGCCAGTCACCGTCACCCATGTACCAATCGTAGCGGATGAGGGCAAATTGTGCAATGTATAATATTGACTAGATAAGAGCCCAATAGGACTCGATACGGTTAATGCCAGCACTATACATCCGTTTGGAGCCTCGTACAGGTATCCAGAACATTGAACCGTATTACTGTCACCTATTGACAGACATGCAGTATAGTAACTGCCGTTAAAGTTGCCAGGGTATGGGGGGTAGCCTGGATAGTTACAGTAGTAACCGTTCGGGTAACAATTTCCATTCTGGTAGGGAATCTGGTGGGGGTCGGCTAAGACTGGACTACTTCCCACAATCACAACCGCTGCTGCTATCACGAAAACCAACAGGATAACTCCGCGATAACACGCTCTCAACAATTACCATGGCCCTGACATCTTTCATATCTGGTATGGATTAAACGTGATTCCACTTGGTGGAAATATCATGGCCAGCGCTACTAGAGCTCTGATCCACAGCTGACGCAGTAGACCTCGTTCCCATTAAGTCGTCCTCCACAGTGCAGACAAAACCTGTCAAGAGAAGGTGGTGGACGGGAGGGGATGTCTGTAAATTTGGGGAGAGCAACCTTTCCGAAAAAGACCTTGACATCCGTTCTGGTCAAGTAGTAAATCGAGACTGCGTTGGATGCAAGACCCACCACACCTATTCCGACCCCAAACGCGATAAGGGACGAGACGAGCCCAATGATAGAGGAGACCAGCGCCCAACTCCAAGCCCAACCGCGTCCGTTCCACAAACCGTAAGCCAGAAAGAACGAAGTTGTTGTGTAAAAAAAGAAGACAATAGAGACGACTGAGAGGACCCAAAATGCAAGTCTACTTATCCCAACGCCAAAGAGGATCCCAAGCCAAGAGTCTAACACTGACGCGACGACTATGAAGATGACCGCCACGAGTAGCTCCGTAACCCCACTTACCAGAGTAAGAATTACGAGAAGGCTCACCCCCGGCGGCTTGGAATTGATCGCACTCAATATCAACGCCAAACGAGCATCTTCGTTCTGCGTTGAATATGGTTTCTGTGCCATCACGATAAAGACTCTGGTAACAGGACTCGTTCCTCGTTAACGCTAACCGCAGAGTGTGTGTGTGCGTTTGGTGGTGCAAATCCGAAGTTTGCGGTTTCGGTGATCGCCGGGTTCATGGTGGTTGTTGCCGAACTACCGATGGCCACGAGTCTGTATGAGGCGACCGAACCACACCCGGCAAGGTCTGCTTCCAGCCAAACCTGTGAGCACCTTTGCGTAATACCATCGCCTGATCCCAGGCTTGAGTGTTAACGCTTAAGTAATACTCAGTTCAGGAGTAATACTTGAGGGATTTGGTATGAATGTTAGAATCGTTACCGTCACCAGCAAAGGCCAAGCCACCATTCCCAAGGAGATGAGAGAGAAGCATGGTGTAGGCAAGAAGGTGTTGGTCGTAGACGTAGAGGAAGGAATACTCCTAAAGCCTGCGCCTACGCCCTCCAAGGAACAGGGCTCGCTCAAGGTCCTCTTCGGAAAGAAGGGCGCGCGGCAAATTCTAGCCGAATCTAGAGCTGAGGACCGTCGAAGAGAGGAGAAATTGCTTGAGCGTCGTCTTCGACACTGAAGCCCTACTCATATTCTACCTCGACGAACGGGGCGCGGATAAAGTGAAAGAGTTGCTTGAGAAGACGCAGAACGGCGAAGTCCTAGGGTATCTGAACATAGTAAACCTGACCGAGTTCGACTACATACTCCAAAGACGGCATGACCCAGGGCTGGCGCAAGAAAAGGAAAGAAGTCTTAGGGCATTCGGCTTAGAGATCGTCCCAGTATTGGACGATGACTTATGGAGGGTCGCAGGCGATATTAAGGCGGAGCATCCGCTCTCACTAGCGGACTCATTTGCGGCAGCCACAGCCAAGATCAAGAAAGCAAAATTGGCTGCGGGAAGTGACCAAGAGTACAAAGGAGTTGACGTGCAATTAATCAGGCTCAGAACGTGACTTTGAGGAACCTCTCCGTATCGTCGTCTTGATAACTGCGTTTCATCAAGCAGAAGATTTACAGGTGGACATGAAGCGTTCATTCGACCAGATCAGTTCCCGCCCCTTCAAAGTTGAAAGTGGAAGATGTACTGCTTCAGCAAGGCCTGAGACTGTTCAATCGTCAGAAAGGTATCGACGAGGACGGCATCTCGCTTCCCATAAATGAGCGTCGACGAATTTGCCACCCACATCAGCTCCTCTTTACCGGGAGGAACATCGCGGCCTGCTCGCTTGCTCGTGAATACCCTCCAGTTCAGGGTTGGATCATACGTATCTATTGAATTCATAGACGTCGCTCCGGCGCTCAATAAATATGAATTTGAGGGTTAAAATGGCCTAAAGCTTTCGCAAACGCGGATACTTGAACGAAGCAGGTGAGTATGTTTTCTGTCTGATGCGAAGCAATCGTCGAGGAGAAGATCCTTCTTCAGAAATTTCTAGACAGATTGATGCGGGAGTTGTTGACTGGAATCTGCTGGTTGGCTTGCCTGGTGATCCTTTTCGTATAACTCGGCTGCCTGGATTTCCTCTTTCATCTTCTCTGAGTGCTTCTCCCAATACCGCCGCGGGTAATCAACGCTTATGTAAAGCAGCACCAGAACGGACGGCCAGCTGAATAGTAAATTTACGATGTCACCTATTTCCATATTTAATATCATTAGGTAGCTGATTATCACTCCCTGGATGATGTAAAACATCCCCCAGATAATATTGATGTCAAACCAGGCCTTGTAGAAAAATTTGCTTTTGCCGAATTTTGCTTCGGTGCGTTCGATAGTCTTCTTGTCTATCAGTGACATGACAAACGGGCGCGGCCTCAACATCGAGCCGACGAACATCAGGCCTATGATAGTGGCGTTAAGCGAAGGTATGAGCGTAAACGCCGGATTCATGGGGGTCAGATAACGCCCGACAACAGTGGTCACGGTAACAACTAATGTGATGATCGAGAAAACACTGTAGGTTCGAGTCAGTATAGCAGTTGTCACTATGAGAATTACCAGCCAGGCAAGCGAGCAGTACACGCCAAGCAGAGGAACAGACGGTAGGGATACAAACTGGAGGAGGAGAAGGGGGACCATCATGCCCAACGCAAAATCACGCCACGGCATCCTGGAAAGATTAAGCTTGATAATCGACCAACTTGTCTCCCGGTTACCTACCATTTGTTAGCAGCCTCAACGGCAGGCCCGGTGCTATGGGTCTTAAAGCAAATGCGGTTCAATCGTTAAGACGAACTCACTGTTTACGGGAAGTTGAGATTAGTGAAAAAGAACTGTTTTCATAAGTAGTTTCTTTCTTCCATCAAGTCAAACCATGTTTCCATTTCTCTTCCTTTCCAGTATTTCTCTATGGTCACGTATGTATTGGAAAGCGTTTTCATCCATTGCAGCGAGTCTGCCACCACCACATACACAAAACCAGATAGGAGCGTGAGGTAAGCATCAGTATGAATAGGCATTGACGCAGGTAATCAAGAGTCGTGGCCCGAAGGTAAGGATCGAATCGTTGACGGACCTGATATTCGGACTCGCGCTTTCAATAGGGTCCCTATCTCTCCTCGCGAGACCTGCTTCAAGTCCCGCGGACGTCATGATGGACATTGCAGGGTTCGGTTTTAGTTTTCTGATCCTGATCTCAATTTGGTTTGGGTACACGAACATAGTGTCAGTGCTCCCAGTCGAAACTAGTGGAACAATGTTTCTGAATGTCGTTTTGCTCTTTCTTGTGTCAATAGAGCCGTATCTTCTCAGCCTCGTGGTATTTGGCTCGTTTCAGGCATCAAGAGGTGCTGTACTGAATTTCGCTTCTGAAGCCTACGCGCTTGACCTTGCTGGACTAACCTTCATAATGGGGCTCTTCAGTCACCAGCTGACAGCCCAAGAACGCAAGCTGATTAAGCCTGAACTGTTGGGCAGCTACCGACGCATAAGGAATACTCAGTACATTGAAGCGGCCTTGTTCACAATAACTATGCTTCCACCTTTCTGGTCCTGGGAGATTATTGGTACACCTGCACGATTCTATCTCTGGTATGCCATTTTGGTTTTCAGCTGGATAAGTCGCTTGAGTGGGAAATTCAAGAAACGCGGCCCTAGTCCAGCGTAATTCTGGTGTGCGTGGGTCGAGCGCGCACACACACGGCGGATCGGCCAACGTGCTTGTTGAGTTAGTGGCGACTAATCTGGCGGCCAGCGAAACCCTGCTTCTTGAGACCCATTCCAGCATTCCGGGATACTCTGCGAGCTTCAAGACCACATCAGTCACCCTCAAGCCAGGCGGTTCAGCCAGACTGGCCCTTATGGTCACTATCCCAAACGGCGTCCCGAGCGGTATCTATGCGATGTTTATCATAGGGAAAGGGGAAAACATTCAGGGCGGAGGCTGGCTTCTCATAAATGTCGGTCCACCGGTTCCCCCGCCACCCTAAGCTCCATGGCTACGGAAACGTGGCCCCGATCGCTGCGCCGCATGGACGTGGCTTTGCTGCTCGCGTCAATTCGGCTCTGAATCTCGGGAGCCTTGGATTTTCATGAACTCATCTAGTAGTCGCTCTCACCAAGAAGAGGTGACCGACCTGAGGCTCCTGAAGCCTAGGTGAAGGTTGCGGTTTCCGTGATCACGGAGTTCATCGTGATTGTTCCGGGGTCGCTTGTTCCTGTGAGTGCCTTTGCGTAATGCCACCGCCTAGTCCAAAAGCGGGTTAATTGGGGATGGGCGCTATGAGGATGAAGCAGTTTTGTAGACGTCTTAGTATCCGAATGGTGAATTGCTAAATAGATGCGCTCTAATGCTCCTGCGGTGATTGTGTTGTCTGTTGTTCTTGTTAAGAAATCGAGGATTGTTCCTGAGAGGTTTGAGGCGGGAAAGAGTGACCTGAAACTGGGCGATGTGGTCGACAGAAGGCAGGGCGCGCCGTTTACTGCGGGGATAATTGAAGTGGTGGGGTCCGAGCCGTGCGAATTCGAATATGACAACGACTGCGCCGTGATCTACTGTACCGATGGTTCGTTCTCGTTGAAAGAGGGAGAGATTAAAACTGAGGTTCAAGCTGGAGATGTTGTGTACATACCCCAGAAGAAAGGTCTGAAGGTTGAATGGTCCTCACCGAGTAGAGGCCGAGGTTTCTACGTCACGTACCCTCACTGGCGCTGACACATACAGAATCAGAGAAGATGCCTAGCATAAGGCCACTTCTATCTTTCCTTTCTTGATTTCGGAATTTTTCGAAATCAGATAAGCCTGTTTGCAACTGTAATGAGGTATTGTACGCGCCGCTGATCAGCTTGGTGCGATCCTCCTCAGAATAAGGGTTCTTCGCGGAAATGTACTGGTGATGGGTGATGGTTCGGTTATGGGTGGGCGATGCGTCTTAGTTGGTTGATGCATTGGGTTGGGGAGATTCTTAGGGCGGTTTTCGTGAAGAATAGTTCGCTTGAGCCGACGCGGTCAATGAAGCCGTAGGTGGCTAGGAAGTCTACGAGATCCGCCACCGCACTTCCCGGTTGCCCCGAGAGGTTGACTAGGTCATGGAGCGTGTAATATTTCCCGGGAACCATTAACGCCCAGAGGCTGTCAGTCCAGGATGCTCGCATCGCCGCCCACGCCTATGGGTTTGTGCACGGCGCCGGGTAAACGTCCTGTAACTCTCTTTACGGGTTGTCGGTGACAGAAAAAAAGTAGGGTCAACTCAGCGTACTGTTTTCACTTGGCCGTAGCCGCCCTAGGAATTGGCACACCTTTACCCGCCAAATGTAGAAGGCGCGTTACCGAGGATGGAAACCTATATTGCAAAGTGCTAAGTACAATGCTAATGTTTGAGTCGAGGGTGGATTTTGTTGACGGTAAATGAGCCCCCGAAGTTTTGCGTGAAGTGCGGTAGTGAGTTGCATGCAGGTAACGAATACTGTCCGAAGTGTGGTACGGCGGTTGGGGGAACCGCGCCGGTCGCGCAGACTCCTGCACAACCTACCGCTCAAAGAGGCTTCATGGGTGGTTCGGGTAAGTGGGTCATCTTAGGCGTTGTGATCATTGTCGTCTTCCTGTTTCTGCCGATCTTTCCTAGAACCACGATAGTTTACGTGAATGGGACGACGCAAACGGTGACAAACTCGACATCATTCTCCACTTCGCTTCAGGTAGTTACGCAATCAACGCAATCTCAGATAAGCGTGTATACGGGATCTTTCCAGTACTTTTCGAGTAATTACTACAGCTCCTACTACAACTACAACCCTTGGGGGCAGTGCTACTGGGCAGTCTTTGGCGGACACTCGCACATCGTCTGCAACTATAGCCAGTGGTACTGGTATCAGCCAACTTATGGTACGACGGTAACGGTGACGCCGAACATGAATGTGGTCAATGTAATCAGGACTCCAGGCTCAAGCTCCGGAGGCTACTACTCAGGCTACTACCAGTCGGAGTCTCTGGTCCTGGTCTACGCTAATGGGCAACAATCGCAAACCTACCAAAACGTCTATGTTGACAATCTTGCGCCAAGCGGCACATCTACGATCCCGAGCACCACGGTAGTGACCAACACGATTGTGAACTCCGTCGTTAACCCAGTGACGCAAACCATCCCATGCACACAATGTGTCCCAACGACCGTCACCAACCACGTCAGCTTATTGCAACTCCTCTTCGGATATTAGCGCGTCCCTTTCTCTGCGGTAGGGAACAGTGGAATCTGCGGACAAGCCTGGGTCAGCCTCCCATCAAATATTCATCTAACGCGGGGAATCTATGCCATTTCTTTTAAATAGATGTAAGCATATCTTACTACCATGAGAGAATCGAAAATTCCTGAGTTGACTAAGGCAAGTTCGAAAGGCCAGATAGTAATACCCAGTATCGTCAGGAGACAGCTCGGAATCCGACGGGGAAGCGTGTTTGCCGTGAGCGCGAGGAATGATTTGATCGTGTTGAAGAAACTGGAGACTGGGATCAAGCCTGAAGACTTGAAGACGCTCAAGCTGATTGAAGAAGCTTGGAACGATATCGCGGAAGGAAGGTACAAGGTCTACTCAAGGAAAGCCTTCTTCAAAGAGTTCAAGAAATGGTAGAAATCAAATTCATAGTACTCACCGACAAATTCGAACGTGATGTGAAGAGGATAAGGGACAAGAGCCTGAAGGAAAAACTGCGAAAACAAATTGGGAAGGTCGCTGAGAATCCAAGTTTCGGAAAGCCCCTGCGTTATGGTCTGAGAGGGGAATGGTCCATCTACGTGAAGCCTTACAGGCTCATTTACAGGGTTGAGGGTGACAGGCTGATCCTATTGCGATTTGAACATCGGAAAGAAGTTTACGAAAGATAACTTGGTTGAGAATCAATGGGAAAGGTGCACATCTACCGTGCCAGTTGAAGGGTTAGTCGGTTTGTATGTATGGAGGCACGGCCCAAAGCGGGGTCCCAACACAGAGTGTTTTCTGGAAGGGGTAGGGTGGGAAGGGTTGGGTTTGAGGCCAGTTAGGGTACACGAATCCGTAGATTTGATATGCTCCGGCGGGTTCGGTTTTGGGTAGGTTCCACACCACATAAGTCTCGCCCGTCGCCACGTACAGATCCACACAAGTGGTGTCGTTCGTTAAATAACCGGCAACGGTTACGGGCGGACCCTCATTGCAAGTGTAGGGGTTGAACGGGTAACCGCAGTACTGGCCGACGAACCATGTGGGGGGCGGCCCAGCTGCCTGGGTGGTGTACGAAGCGGCGGTGACTGTGTAAGCTTGTGTCTCGGTTGAGGTGGTTAGGTAGTTGGCCGTGTACGTGGCGAACTGTGTTTGCGTAATGTAATTGTTCTGAGTTTCGGTGATAACGCTTGGGCCGCGTACCACCAACCCCACAACGGCTAAACCCATAAGCGCAAGCCCAATCATAAGCGCATAGAATATTGCTTTCGGAATCATGAGTTGATTCGACGCACGTGTTGTGGGACCGTTGGCTTGGGTTGCGCCGCATAATTGGCAGAACTTAGCTTCGTTCGCGAGTTCGGCGCCGCAACTTGTACAGGTTTTCAAGGATATCCAACCATTCTCTGTTGGGTCTGGTCGATTCACGAACAGCTGCTTGGCGGACCACTTAGACGATTCGTACTGGTTCTATTTTGAGGATGACTCGTTCCTCGGTTGGAGAGGAGCGCTCATATTTCTTGGCGCCGGTGTACTTGTTGGCTAGTTTATCGATGTGAGCCTCCGCCCCCTCGTGTAGTTGGTCGACGACCCGCCCTTGAATCGTGACTCGCTCGTACATGTTGTTCAGGTCGGTGATGGCTATGGAGACGGGTTTGCCTTTCTTTGCTTGTTTCTGTTTGACGCGACCCATTGCGGTGTTCAGAAGGACTAGGTCGCCGTCGTGATCTATCCACATCGGTGTCACCATCGGCGAGCCGTCCGGTAGGAGGACGGCTAGGAATGCGAAATTCTTACCTTCAATCAGCTTGGTGGCTTTCTCGGTTAGTTTGGCTGGCAAGCTGGACCCTTGTGGCGGCGGGTTTTACATCATACCCGGTGGCATGCCGCCCATGCCGCCCATACCGCCCATACCGCCAGGCATGCCCGGTGGCATACCGCCCGGAGGGCCGCCGCCTTCCTTCATACCCTTCGAGGAGACTACGTCGTCGATTCTTAGTAGCATGCTTGCTGCTTCGGTTGCCGACTTGATAACCTGCTGCTTCACCCTCAGGGGCTCCACAACGTGGTCTGCGTACATGTCCGCTATCTTCCCGGTTTTCACTTGTACGCCGTACCATTTGTTTGCGGGCTCCGCATGTTTGGATCTGAGTTCGACCATGATGTCGATGGGGTCGAGGCCTGCGTTTTCGGCTATGGTGACGGGGATCGCTTCTAGGGCTTCGGCGTACGCCTCGATGGCCAGTTGCTCGCGTCCGCCGACCTTCACGGCGAAATCTCTCAGTTGCTTCGCCGTCTCGGCTTCCGGAGCGCCTCCGCCGGCCACAATCTTCTGGTCCTCCAATGCGTCTCTGACGACGCAGAGTGCATCGTGGAACGACCGTTCCGCCTCGTCCACCACATGCTCCGACCCGCCTCTGATCACAACCGTTACCGCATGCGGGTCCTTGCAGTCGCGTACGTACACGAGCTTATCGTCGCCGATCTTTACTTCCTCAACGAGTTTGGCCTCGCCCAACGCCTCTGGGGCGATGTCTTTTGTGCTTGCGAGGATTGAGGCGCCCGTGGCTTTGGCGAGTTTCTCCATGTCGCCGCTACTCAAGTTCTTCACCGCGAGGATGTTCTTCTTGGCGAGGAAGTGTAGGGCCATGTCGTCAATGCCCTTCTCGCATAGGACCACGTTGGCCCCGCTCTTCACGACCTTATCCGTCATCTCCCTCAGCATTGATTCCTCCTCGTCGAGGAATAGTTTCATTTGGTCGGGGGAGTTGATGTTGATCTTCGCATCGAATTCCGTCTTCTCAATCTCAAGTTTGGCGTTGAGCAACGCTATCTTAGCATTCGTAACCTGCTTCGGCATTTGGGGATGGGCGACCTCCTTATCGATCACTATGCCCCTCACAAGTTCGCTCTGATCCATGCTCTCCCCCTTCTTCTTCACAACCTTCACCCTATCAATGTCGGCCACGGTCTTCCCGTTCCTTTCCTCCGCAACTTGGCTCACGGCCTCAGTCGCCAGCTTCGCAAGGTGGTCACTAGTGCCGACGGTCGCTTTCGTCGCCATAGACGTCATCGCCACTAACCTGAGCATCTTCTCGTCGTTTCCTTGAATCGGAATTGACATGGCCTCGAGAATTTCCAGAGCCTTGTCGGCGGCTTTCTTGTACCCGTCCACGATGACGGTGGGATGAATTTCCTGATCCAGCAGCTTCTCAGCCTTAGACAGCAACTCGCCGGTTAGGACGACGGCGGTTGTCGTGCCGTCTCCTACTTCGTTGTCTTGGCTCTTTGCGACTTCAACCAGCATTTTTGCTGCGGGGTGCTGGACGTCCAGCTCCTTCATGATGGTGGCGCCGTCGTTCGTTATTACAACGTCGCCCATGCCGGTGACCAGCATCTTATCCATACCCTCGGGGCCGAGGGTGGTTCGTATGGTCTCCGTGACAACTTTCGCGGCTAGAATATTATTCCTCTGCGCATCTCGCCCACGCGTTCTATTGGAGCCTTCCTTCAAGATTAGGACGGGCACGGTACCTTCTGACATTGTTTGAAACCCACCGAGCTGCTACAGGCCGCTATACATAAGCGGTTCTATCGAGCCGTTGGAGCCCTGAGCTTTCCGTTTCCGCTCACCGAGAAAAGTTACGACACGGAGCCAATCGCGGAGTTGCTCTCCGGAAAGACTATTATGGGGATGTTAGGCAAGGATTTTTGAATCTGCCCGGGGTGAGTTGCGTTGACTGAGATGATGCAAATCGGAAAGGGACGCTTAAGCAGGAAGACTATCCTGTACGGAATCATCGTCCTTGTAATCATAGCCCTAACCGCGCTCGCCATGGTCACGGTCAGCAGAACGTTCGATACGTACGCAAATACCCGCCATTCCTATTTTGTGACTATGCCCTCAACGCCAATCTCGAAATCCGGGACCGTTGTGGCCCTCGGCTCGGTCTCGCCAATAATCGACAACAATCTCGCCGTGGGGGTTCAAGGTTACCTAACCGCCGCTTCAGGCCAAGCCGTGGTGGGAGCGTCCGTGTACGTCCAATATTATTTGGAAGGCGATTACAGAACCCAGGTGGCAACCACTGACTCCAATGGCTTCTTCCAGATCCAGTTCCCCATGAACTGGACCGGCTGGCTACCCCTAACGGTCGTATATTTCGGTGACACGCAGCACCAGGGCTTTCAGCAAGTCCTCAGCCTGCCAGGCGAAAGCGTGTAAGCTTCCACTCAGCGGTCAGCCTGATTGCAAGGGCATATAGAAAATCGTTCTCTCGAAAACCTGAACAAGGCCGTCGTCTGCTGCGAACAATGCCCTAGGCTCACCCGTTACCGACGCTCCATAGCCAAGAAGAAACGTCGACAGTTTATGGATTGGACCTACTGGGGCAAGCCTCTGCCGGGATTCGGCGACCCCGCCGGGAGACTTCTCATCCTCGGCCTAGCCCCGGCCGCGCACGGAGGGAACCGAACCGGACGAATGTTCACCGGCGACGGCTCAGCCCAATTCCTAATGGCCGAGCTTTACAAATTCGGATTCGCATCCCGACCTACTTCCGTAAGCGTTGATGATGGGTTACGGCTGCATGACGCCTACATGACGGCGATCGTCAGATGCGCCCCCCCGAAGAACAAGCCGACCCGAATGGAAATTGAAACCTGCAAACGCTACTGGACGGAAGAGCTCCGGCTTCTGCCGAACGTGAAGGTGGTTCTCGCACTTGGCAGAGTTGCGTTCGATACATACGTGAAGTTCCTAAAGGAACACGGGGTTGAGACTAAGGGGTATAGGTTCCGCCACGGCGCACTCTACCAGTCGCCGGATCAAGAACTCACCTTAGCCGCGTCATACCACCCCAGCCGACAGAACACACAAACCGGCAAGCTAACCGAAGCCATGTTTGACTCGGTTCTAAGAAAAGTCCGGCGAATGATCGAACCCGGCGCTAGATCCGGAGCGAAGAACTAGAACGAGGCGTTGCATTGGCTTTAAGAGCCGATTATGATTCAAATTCCTGCCGGTGTTTTGTTTGGATCCTGTAGTTGCGCTGAACCTTGTCTTCGATGTGATCATAATATTGTTGGGTGCCTACGCTTACAGCAAGAAGAAGGGTACCCTTCCGTTATGGGTCACGATCGGCTTTTGTTTCTTCGCCGCCTCATACGTTCTCACCATTCTTGGAGTCACGAGTTCCCTGATTCTAATTCCACTAAGGGCTGTTGGATATCTGTCGATAATAGCCGGCCTCGCTCTACACGTCCAACAACGATAGACGCAGATCGATACGTCAGGGTACTCCTGTCGCTTTCTTCAAACTTCGTGCCAGCTTCGACAATCTAGCCGATGCTCGGGCGACACTAGGCGAGTTCTCTCCTACGATTTTGACGAATGCGCTCCCAACTATAACGCCATCGGCTCCTGCCCGCACGAGTTCCTTCACTTGCTTGGGTTGTGATATGCCGAATCCGACGGCTAAGGGAACTGTGTCCTGAACCGAGAGACTGTATTTCTTCACGAGTTGCAGCGCGGTGGGTGGGAGAACTCGTCTGGTGCCGGTTACGCCGTAGAGGGAGATTAGGTATAAGTAGCCGGTTGTTTGGGCGATGATTTCTTTCAGCCTTTGTGGTTCGGTTGAGGGTGATGCGAGAAATATTGTGTCGAGGGACGCGGCGACGCACTCTTTCTTGAAATCCCCGGATTCTTCAACGGGCAAGTCTGGCACGATGATCCCTGAGACTCCAGCCTTTCTAGCCGAAGTCAGGAATTTCGTTAATCCAATTCGAAATATGGGGTTGTAGTACGTCATCAAGACGATGGGTGTATCGTACTTCTCTTTGATAGCCCGTGCGATACTGAGAGCGTGAATAGGGCGGGTTCCGTTCGCGAGGGCTCGTTTAACCGCGGCCTGAATTGTTGGGCCGTCCGCGATGGGGTCGGAGAATGGTATGCCTAGTTCTAGGATGTCGGCTCCGCCTTCGATTAACGCCGACGCTAGCCGAAGCGTGCTCTTTGTGGTAGGGTCGCCCGCTACGATGTAGGGAATAAGCGCGGCCGTCCCCTCCTCTTTCAGTTCCGTGAACGTCTTCGAAATAGCGCTCATACCTTCACGCCCAGTTTTTCCGCAACCACGTTCACGTCCTTATCTCCACGTCCCGAGAGATTGATTACCAGGATTTGGTCGGGCTTCATCTTCCCTGCCAACTGAATGGCGTAGTGAACCGCGTGTGCCGGTTCTAAGGCTGGTATGATCCCTTCCGTCTTGCTAAGGTCCATGAATCCCTCCAGAGCTTGTTTATCGGTGACCGAGCTGTACGACGCCCTCTTTGTGGCTTTGAGGTAGGAGTGTTCCGGGCCGACGCCGGGATAGTCGAGGCCGGCCGAGATGCTGTGGGTTGGTTGGATTTGGCCGTCTCGGTCTTGGAGAACGTATGTTAGCATGCCGTGGAAGACTCCCTCCTCGCCGGCGCAGAGAGTGGCCGCATGCTTGCCAGTAGCGAGGCCCAACCCTCCGGCTTCGACTCCGTACAACCCTACTTGTGCGTCAGCGATGAAGGGGTAGAAGGCACCCATTGAGTTGCTTCCCCCTCCTACGCAGGCAACGATGGCGTCGGGCAGCCGACCCTCAAGCCGCTGCATCTGCTCTCGAATCTCTCGGCCGATAACACTCTGAAAATCCCGGACTATAGTTGGGTAGGGGTGTGGGCCCACAACTGAGCCGAGAAGGTAGTATGTGCTCGTCACGTTCGTTACCCAATCGCGGAACGACTCGTTAATCGCGTCTTTCAGAGTTCTTGAGCCCGAGTCCACTGGGTGCACCGTCGTTCCCAGAAGGTTCATGCGGAAGACGTTGAGTTTCTGGCGTTCCACATCGTCCGAACCCATGTACACTTCGCATCGCAATCCGAGTGCGGCGCATGCGATCGCGCTAGCCACTCCATGCTGACCCGCGCCGGTCTCGGCGATAATTCTCTTTTTGCCCGTGCGTTTCGCGAGCAACGCCTGCCCCATTGTGTTGTTGATCTTGTGGGCTCCTCCGTGGGCTAAATCCTCGCGTTTGATGTAGATCTTCGCTCCTTTCACCTTCCGCGTAAGGTTGGCGGCGTAGTAAAGTGGCGTGGGGCGGCCGACAAATTCGCGGAGGTAGTACTCCAATTCCGTTTTGAAGTCCGGGTCATCCTTTATGCGAGCATACTCCCTCTCCAACTCGACCAGCGCGCTCATCAAAGTTTCCGGCACGTACCGGCCGCCGTACTTTCCGAATTTCCCATTCATCGACCGAGGGTACTGTTCCGTCAAAGTCGTCTCTCCTTGGCGTTCATGATAAAATCCCTAATTCTTTTATGATCCTTTATTCCAACCGAACGTTCCACCCCGCTTGAAACATCGACGGCGAAAGGCCTCACTCGTCGAATCGCATCTTGAACATTCTTCGTCGTCAAGCCGCCCGCCAAAATCAGCGGATGCGGAGCTATCCACTCGCGAATTCTAGCCGATAACTGCCAGTCATTGAGGACGCCGGTACCGCCCATCCCCGTTGGGCTGGGAGAGTCGGCGAGAATCGCATCCGAGTAATGTGAGGCTTCCCTGGCGCTCGCCAACGATCTCTCGTCACGTACTGCGGTAGCTAGAATGAGTTTAGTGGATGGGTGTCGTTTTCTGATCAATTGGATAAGGCTGCGGGTGTGATAATGGAGTTGAACCGCCGTTGGCCTCAACCTGCTGCAAATCTCTAGAATTCGTTTGGGGTCACGGCTTGAGGTTACGGCTACCGGCGTAGAGAAGACTCTGGCCAGTTTCATCAGGCCCTTAGCTTTGGAGAACGTGAGATTCCGTGAAGCCGCCGGGCTGGCCACAACGAAGCCTACGGCGTCGGCTCCTTCGTTTATGGCTGCGTTCACGTCCCCCGCCCGGGTGAGACCGCAGATTTTCACGCGCACTTTCATCGCCTATGCTAGCACGAACTCTCGTACCTTGCGCTCCCAGTCGTCCGCTAGCATTATTGAGGAGCCGATCAGGAAGCCGTCGACCCTAGTAGGCTTCACCTTGCGTATATCCTCCGCCGACTCGAACCCGCTCTCACTGATCATAACCTTGCCAGTCTTTCCGCCGGTTCTTGCCATCAAGCGCGCCGTTGTCTCCAAGGTCGTTTGCAGGGTCGACAGATTCCTATTATTCAGGCCAATAAGATCCGCTTCACTGTTGAGAGCACGTTGAAGTTCGTCCTCGCTATGGACTTCTAAGATGACTTCGAGGTTGGATTCGTGGGCATACCGGATCATCCTGGCGAGGGATGAGATTGGGTGCTTGGAGAAGATGGGTTCGATCAACAGAATACTATCGGCCCCTATCTTTCCGGCGGCCTCCACCTGGCTCTCATGGATGATTATGTCTTTCATAAGCAGCGGCAGCCTTACGTGTTCTCTGACCTTTCGAAGATTCTCTAGACTCCCGCCGAAGTTAGTTGGCTCCGTGAGGATTGAGAGTGCAACCGCTCCGCCGTCAACCAACCGTTGCGCTGCGTTGACGGGATCAATTTGGGGCCGAAGGGGACCGAGAGTTGGAGAAGCCGGCTTTATCTCGGCTATTATCGCATTCCTCTCAGCCGATTTGACCGCCAATTTGAGGCTGACGGGTTCATGGGGAACTTGGCCGGCCACCTCGTAGTAGCCATCACGAACACGCTTACGTGCATCGTCAATTAACTTATCCAAGAAGTCAGGCATTTCTGCTCTCGATCCTCTCTAATCTTGATTCATCGCCCCTAGTAATTTCAATCAGCGCTTTGAGTTTCTCGTAGGCACGTCCGCTGTTGACGGTGTTGCGAGCTTCTTCAACTCCTTCGGCAAGGTCATCCGCCTTTCCTCCAACGACGATCGCGGCCGCTGCGTTCGCCAGGACCACTTCAAGCCGCGCGGAGTCTTCCGCCTCTTTGCCCCGTAGGATGTCGACCATCAACCTGGCACTCTGGTCTACGTCGAACCCGGAGATCTCTGTGGGCTTTACTTGTCTCAGGTTCAGGTCCCCGGGCGTAATATCCCTCTCACTCACCTCCCCATCCTTGACCCAAGCAAGCTTCGTCTTACCGACCGTGGAGATCTCATCCACCCCGTCCCATCCATGTACAATCAAAGCTTCCTCAATCCCAAGTTTCTGAAGGACCTCGGCAAGAAGCCTGACCAGGTTGGGGTCGTAGACGCCCAAGACTTGGGCGTTGGCGTTGGCCGGATTCGTCAGCGGCCCGAGAATGTTGAATACGGTTCTGATTCCGATCTCTCTTCTTGGGATGATGGCGTTCTTCATTGCCGGGTGGAATGCGGGGGCGAACATGAATCCGATTCCGACACTTTCGATCGCGTGCTGCACCGTGCTCGGAGGGGCGTTGAGGTTTACCCCCACTGCCTCCAGAACATCCGCGCTCCCACACTTACTGGTCACGGACCTACCGCCATGTTTTGCAATTGTGATTCCGGACCCCGCCGCCACCAGCGCGGAGGTTGTGCTTACGTTGAATGTCTTTAGACGGTCACCGCCCGTACCGCAAGTGTCCACGGTTCTTCCATTAACTTTCGGATTTATTCTCACGGCATTATCGCGCATAACCCGCGCGAACGCAGTCACCTCCTGCGCCGTCTCCCCTTTCATCCTCATCGCTGTCAGAAAAGCTCCGACTTGGGAGGGCGTGGCTTCCCCCGCCATAATCTCCCTCATCGCCTGCTGAGCAATTTCGAATGAAAGTTCTTTGCGGTCCACGAGAAGTTGAATTGCTTCTTTGATCATGCATCACAACCGTCCAGGAAGTTCCTCAGAATCTTCATGCCTTCAGTGGTGAGGATTGATTCAGGATGAAATTGGACTCCATAGATGGGGTATGTGCGATGTCGAAGGCCCATAATCTCTCTATCCTCCACCGACGTAGCCGTCTCCTCCAAGCAGTTCGGGAATGCTTCCCTCTTACAGATCAGGGAGTGGTACCGAGTTGCTAGAAGAGGATTCTGCACATCCTTGAATAGACCGGTTCCGTCATGTTTGATCGAGCTAGTTTTCCCATGCATCAACCGCTTCGCCGGAGCAATAGCGCCACCGAAAGCATAGGCGATTCCTTGATGGCCGAGGCAAACGCCCAGGGTTGGCGTATTGGAGCTTATGGTCCTGAGGATGTTTAGGTTGACACCGAAGTATTTCTTCTCATCCGGCCTGCCTGGTCCGGGCGAGATTATGATTCGGTCAGGATGCATTTTTGAAACTTCCTTCACCGTTACCGCATCATTGCGTCGGACGATGGGTTCAGCGCCCAGTTGCCCGACGTATTGGGCCAGGTTGTAGACGAAAGAGTCGAAGTTATCGACAATCAAGACCCGCATGTTCAAACCCTTCTAACCCGCAGGGCATGCAATAATGCTTGGGCCTTATGCTCGGTCTCATACCATTCCCGTGTCGGATTCGAGTCTGCCACGATTCCCGCCCCCGCTTGGATGAATCCTCGATTTCGTTTCGTCACCAGAGTACGTATTGTTATGGCGAAATCCGCGTTCCCATTATAGGAGAAGTAACCCACCGCACCGGCATACGGCCCCCTCCTAGACGGTTCTAATTCATCGATGATCTCCATCGCCCTCTTCTTTGGCGCGCCCGAGACGGTTCCGGCGGGAAATATGGCTTTGAAGACATCGACCGCATCGAAGTTGCCTCTTAACCGACCGGTGACTCTGGAAACTATGTGTTGAACGTGACTGTATTTCTGAACTGTCATAAACTCCGGAACCGTAACCGTTCCGAACTCGCAGACCTTTCCCAGGTCATTGCGCGCCAAGTCAATGAGCATCACATGTTCAGCGCGTTCCTTTGGGTCATTCAGCAACTCATTCGCCAGCTGCCTGTCTTGGGTTTTAGTTTTGCCAATGGGACGGGTTCCGGCAATGGGAAACGTTTCCACATGCTCCCCCTCGACCCTTCCCAGCATCTCTGGGCTTGAGCCTATGATGGCTCTATCTTTCATTTTGAGAAAGTACATGTACGGGGAGGGATTGATCTCACGCAGTGTCTTGTAGAAGTCGATGAGATCGCCTTTGAATGAAAACTCAAACCGTTTGGACAGTACAGCCTGGAAGATGTCTCCGGCCCTGATGTATTCCTTAGTTTTTCTGACCTTGTTCTCGAACCTGCTTCGAGTCATGTTTGTGCGAAGCTTGCCAACGACGAGGGGCCTCCATTCAGGCACATTCTGAAGCAGCTGATCTATCTTCCGAATTCTGTTTTCATTGTACCAATAGTAGTAAGCCTGGCCGGTAATGTGGTCGAAGACAATTCCGTCGTCGTACACACCAAATTCAAAGTCTGGTAACCGTAAATCATCTCTTGCGTGGGTTGGCAATGCTTCCAGATAGCGGGCTGAGTCGTATGAGAAATAGCCGACTAGCCCTCCGACGAATCGGAGGCCGCGGTACGGCGTGTAATTCTCCGCTAAGATTTTTCTAAGCCCAACAAACGGATTCTCAGTGCGAAATATTACTCGATTCTCCGCCGATATTTCGTTGTACCTGTGATTTCTTGATATGACTATTCTTGAAGGGGAGAATCCGATGAATGAGTATTGAGCAAGTTGACGCGGGCCTTCCGCAGATTCGAGTAAGTAGCAGTAATCGCTTTGATTCGTGAGACTGAGGAAAGTCCTTAGCGGGTTAGTTGAGTACCGGAACTTTTGCAGCTTCAGCCTATTCGGAGTAGATGGGATGGTGTGTAGGCTTTGGCCAAAGGCTATACCCCAATTCATATTCCTCTCAACGCGTGATGGCGCAGGGATTACATCAATACCTTATTTAAGGCTACAGAGTACAAAAATGTACGTCGACAACTTGAATCAACCAGAATTCAGAACCTCGCGTCTGCGAGATCACCGGACCACGAGCACAGAGCAGTGGGCGTGGTTGACTACTCCCGAGGAGACGCTTCCCATCAAGAGTTTCTTGAAACCGGTCCGACCCCTAGTTCCGAGCACGATCAGGTCAACATTTCGAGTAGCCGCAAGGCCTACCAATGCTTCTACGATGGACAAGGTATTCTCTAATATCACGTTCACAGCCGTCACGTGCGCGGCTTCGGCCAATTTCACTACTCCGCCCACCATACTCTCCGCATTCTCCCGTGCGGCTGAGGTATACTCGTTGAGCACCTCATATGGAACCGTTAGCCCATCTTGCGCGAGCGAGTAGAACGGCGTTTGGATGGCGTGGCAGACAATCAATTCAGCATTGAACTTTTCCGCCACGCTGATTGCGATGTTTGCCGCTCGAGTTGCGTTATCGGACCCGTCAACCGCCACAAGTATTCGCTCGAATTTCGTTTGCTCCAAGATCATTCGCGTAAGGAACTGAGCGCTTCATTGAAACAAAAACTCTACGTTCGCGGCGGAAGCGAGTCCCGGCAAAGAGAATCCATTATCGATCCCTCGCTTGGACAAGCTGGGATCGAGCAAATTCTTTTCGTGTAACTCAAGCTAGTCCCGGCGCTTGTCACCATGCAAGCCCGACGCAATCCGCACGCCAAAGGCGATGTCGACGCATTCTATCACAGACCGATTCAATTGGAGCACAATTGCATCGAAATTGATGACAATTCGTTTTTGTTTGGGTCATATTGCCCGTCGAAATGCAACTATGGCTAACGTCAGCATGAGGCCGGTGAAGACCGCGAGGAAGGTAAAATCTCCAATCACGGCTTGAATACCTGCGCTCTTGTACATTAATAACCGCAAGGCGCTTACCGCGTAGGTCTCGGGATTAATCACCGATACTTTCTGCATCCAAACCGGCATCCCATTCAACGGATAGATCGCTCCACTCGTATAGTATAGAATTAGATTGATTGGGAAACATGTAACCCTATACAAGTCGGCAGAAGTTGACCTCACAGCGTACGCGGTCATCATGGCGATAAGGCCCAGCGCGGTCAGGAAAAGCGTGATCATGGTGAGCACTATTTCCCCGACGTTTGGAATCGGGAATACGCTCATTGGGCGAACGCCGGCAATCAGAATGGATAATGTGAACACCGTCACTGCTGAGAAGAGGGCTTTGAAGACGCCCGAGAGCAAAACGCCTAATACGATTTCATATTTCTTTAGTGGAGTAACCAGGTAGCCCTCTATTATCCCCCTCTCCTTATCAACAACCAACTGTACGCCTCCGGCGATAATCGAAACGAACATAATCGCCTGAACAAATGTTCCCGGTGCCATGAACTCAATGTACAGCACATTCCTGTAGGCGTATTCCAGGTCAAAAGTCATGCTTGAACTGTCTGCAGGTGTAGTCTGAACTAGTGAGGAGAGTTGTTGGCCCGCCTGTGAAATTTCGGGGCCGATAGCCGCCGCACTCAGCGGGTCCGTATTATCGAGGATTATCGTGATAATGACTTTCGAGTTCGCGGCTAAGGCATCGTCAAACCCTAACGGGATATACACTATGGCCTTTACCAGGCCCGCATGCAACATTTGTTGGGCCGTTTCAAGATCGGCCACGTCTGTCACTTGAAACGAATTCTGGCAATCAATGCCCCCGAACTGACAGGTTTGCAGATTCCGCAGGTTTTCAATGAAATTTGATGAATAAGGCCCAAAACTCTCCTGCACGATCGCGATAGGGGCATGCGTAATCGCGCCTCCGAACGCGCTGCCGAGCAAGATCAGAGTCAGGAATGGCCCCACGATAGTTGAGACCATAAGCACTGGCTGGCCCAAGAACTTCTGGATATCACGCAAGCAGACCGCTAGGGCTCCCTTCATTCTCTCAAGCTCCGGCCCGTAACCTCTAGGAACACGTCGTCAAGCGTAAGTTCTCGAAGAGCTATGGTGCGTAGTTTTCCGCCATTGGCATCGACCAGTGAAACTATTTTCGGTACTGCCTCCGCCCCGTTCTTCACGAGAATGGTTAAGCCCCCATCACGTTTCTTTACGTTCAAAACGAATTCGGCTTTCTGTAGTGCAACGAGGGCAGTGCTGGGTAGGCTTAAGAAATCGGCTTCAATTATATCACCGCCCGAGATCTTCCGTTTGAGCTCCGTCGGGCTTCCTTCCGCCACTATCTTGCCATGATCTACGATTGCAAGCCTGTCGCAGAGGTTTTCCGCTTCGTCGAGGTAGTGGGTTGTGATTACGAGCGTTATGCCGTGATCCTTGTGAATCCTCTCAACGTACTCTAGCACGGCGGCACGGGCTTGCGGATCTAGGCCTGTGGTGGGTTCGTCGAGGAATAGGATTTGAGGACTGCTCACCAGCGCTCTCACAATTTCCAACCGGCGCTTCATTCCACCGGAATAGCCGGCCACGCGGATATTGGCTCGGTCCGCCAACCCCACGACCTTGAGAAGCTCCTTTATCTTCTCTTGGCGTTCCGCTCGCGGTATCCCGTAGTACATGCCGTAAAGATTCATGTTTTGCATGGCAGTCAATTCAATGTCTAATGTCGACGCTTGCGTGACTACGCCTATTCGCTCCCTAACCTTGTCAGCTTCTCGCACAATATCTGCGCCGGCTACGGTAGCGGTACCCTCAGTCGGGATCATTACAGTCACAAGCATGCGTTGCAGCGTGGTCTTGCCCGCGCCGTTCGGTCCTAATAGGCCGAAGACCTCGTGTTTGATTTTGAGATTCAGATGGTCAACGGCCGTAAAGTCGCCGAATTTCTTCGTGATGTCGAAAGTCTGCACCGCTAGATCCAAGCACCACCCCTCCCTGAATTCTCCATTACTGGATGTATCATGCGTTCCAGACCTTTTCGAATGTTGAGATCTTTTTCCAAGGTTAGCTTAGGTTGTTGCCACCTTTACGGTGAAAGCCTGAGGTGGAGCAGTAAAGCCTACACCACTCTCGGATAGAGTTTTGCGGCGATGACAACTAGTACGGCTGTTGATGCCAGCAGGACCAACAGGTCGAGGCCGATGCCGTACACTTGCCCTCCCCCAACTACCATTAAGGAACGCAACGCGTCAACCTCGTAAGTTAACGGGTTCACCCTGGCAACTGCCTGCAACCACCTCGGCATGATTGAGATCGGGTAGATCGCGTTGCTTGCAAAGAATAGGGGCATTGTGAGTAGCTGCCCGACGCCCATGAAACGTTCCCTCGTCCTAACGAGGCAGGCGATGATTAGGGAAAACGTCGAGAACAGCGCCGAACCCAGAATTACTACTAACACTACGCCCGCTATTGCCAGGAGCGACCAATTGATGTGCACTCCTATGAGTAAGGCGAGGATGTAGATGATCACTGCCTGTGATAGCCCACGCTCAGAGGCGGAAAGCGCTTTGCCCAACACCAGAGCATCACGGGACGCGGGGCTGGCCAGCATCTTGTGTAGAATCCCTAGATCACGTTCCCAGATCACGGCTATCCCGAAAAAGATTGCGATGAATAGCACGCTCTGAGCGAGAATGCCCGGTGTCATGAAGTCGAGGTAGGGCAACGGTCCGGATGGAATAGCCCTAATCGTAGCCAGCACTTCCCCGAAAATCAGTAGCCATAGAGCAGGTTGAACCGCGCGAGTCAGTACTTCCGTGGGGTCGTGCTGAAGTTTGCGTGCTTCAAGCTCGGCGACCGTAACAGTGTCCGTTATGAAGTTGAAGACACTGGTTAGTGCCCCCACGACAGGCCCGACTGTTAATCTAGCCAAGCCTTCGTGCAGTGCGCCTTGTCCTTGAGACTTCACGATAATTCCCTCCTGAATCTACTTCGTAACCCGAATAATGTACGAAGACATCGTCCAGCGTTGCTCCTTCACCCACCGAGGCTTTGAGTTCTGCTGGGGTTCCTAATGCTGCCACCTTGCCCAGGTGCATAATCGCCACTCGATTGCAGAGTTCGTCAGCTTCTTCCATGTAGTGTGTGGTTAGCAGAATCGTTGTACCAAAATCCGCCTGGACGCGCCGGATGTGGTCCCATACGGCTTTTCTGGCGATTGGATCCAATCCGACGGTGGGTTCGTCCAGAAAGAGCACTTTCGGTCTGTGCAGCATTGACTCGGCGATCTCGAGTCGTCGAATCATTCCTCCGGAGTAGTCGTGAACCATTTTGTCGGCAACTTCGGCAAGCCCCATGAAAGCCAATGCGTCACGTATCCGAGTATTCCGTTCGCTTCTAGGAATATGATAGAGTTTGGCGAATATCAGCAAGTTTTCGTATGCAGTAAGAGAGCCGTCGGCGGAGAGCATTTGAGGCACGTAGCCGATTGACCTTCTCACCTGCGCGGAATGCTTCAGAATGTCATACTCAGCGACAAACGCGTTGCCCGAAGTTGGCAGCATAATGGTCGTTAGCATCTTAATTACGGTCGTCTTGCCGGCACCATTCGGTCCTACTAACCCGAACATCTCGCCTAATGGTATCGAGAGGCTTACATGGTCGACCGCGGTTAGAGTCTTGAATCGCTTCGTCAAGGAATTTGTCTCAATTACGGGCTTCGATTCAGTCGCAGGAGCGTTCAACAGTTCCGTTCGCAGTGTGGACATCATGCGGTCCTCTCCGAGAAAACTTGTCGAAGAATTCTCAATCCTTTAACAACCGTACCTCGTTCCGACTCAGATAGGCCGGTGAATCGTTGCTTCAGATACTCCTGAGTCTCCTTTCTGGCTGACCTCAGAGTCGCCTCCCCATGTTCCGTCAGCGTCAGATCCATTCGCCTTCGATCATCTTCATGGGTCCTACGAATCACAAAGTTACGCGTGACAAGCCCATCGACAAGCGTCGACATTGAGGGCAACGTCAGTCCTATGTGATTGGCTACTTCCGAAAGCGATGCACCGTTGTTACGACTAATGAAAGAAAGCGTACGGAATTGAGGCACAGAGAGAAGCTGAGCGCCATGTTCCCTCAACTTATTTCTCACCACACGCATAACGACCGGCACAACATCTAGGACCTCATGCGCGCATTCCTCGGGTGCACCCTGCAAGCGTTGCATTTTACTTCGTCTTTCGAACAGTTAGAAACCCTAAGTATTTAACCCTCTCCCCTTAGTATTGTTCTCGGCGATAAGGCGAAAATCGCCCACCGAATCATTTGAAATGGGACACCTCGATCCTCATCTTCTCCGTCCTCAGCATTTTCGGTAGGGCAACGGCGGAGTTCGCAACCCAAGTCAGGACTTCACGGCAGCATCTTCGCCTTGACTTGGAAACCTCCGACGACGGAGTGATAGACTCATACCGGGTAATCGAATCGCTCCCGAGTTCTCAGCACAAGCAACCGAGACTCTTCGGTGTCTTCGCATTTTCATCTAGGCATGGGCCTCCTAGGATACATGGGCGGCTACATCAACGTCACATGAAATGATTCAGCGAACCGCGAGATAAGTTGTTAACCAAACTATGAGATAGTCTTGCAAGGTGTCGTTGACGCGGAATTGCATCGCACGTTAGCTCCTTATCTGTGAAGGGTCGGCTTTTTCAATTTAGAAGACTTCCTGTGAAGCCGAATGCTTTGGCGACTGAAACGGAAGTCAGACCGGGTCGGAACGAAAGAAGACCGCGGAAGAACGAGAGGAATCAAGAATTGACCTTCCGACTCTGCTGGCTGTAGTTATTGGGCTTGGCGCAGGACTCATAGCTCTGTTTATTCGTCTTCTGATCGGGCTTCTGACAAATGTTGCGTTCTACCAGCGGTTCAGCTTCTCTTTCGCCTCTCCCCAATTCAACAACCTCGGCCTATTCGTCGTCGCCCTTCCTGCCTTGGGCAGCCTCATCGCCGGCCTTATGATAAAGTACGGTTCACACCAAGCTTCCGGCGACGGCATATCCGAAGCAATCGAATCCGTCCTCCTTCGCAAGAGCAGAATTCCCCCCCGAACCGGCCTAATGAAACCACTCTCCGCATCATTCACAATCGGATTCGGAGAACCATTCGGGCCAGAAGGACCAATCATCCAAACTGGTGGCGCACTCGGGTCATTGCTCGGTCAACTGATTAGCGTGACGTCAACCGAGAGAAGAATCCTTGTCGCCACAGGAGCAGGCGCCGGCCTCGCAGCGGCCTTCGGCACCCCAATCTCGGGCATATTTCTCGCAATCGAACTCTTCACATTCGAATTCAGAGTCAAATCCCTAGTCCCAATCGCAATCGCGTCTGCAATTGGCGGTTGGATGCACATCATGCTGATCACCCCCCGACCGCTCTTCTCAACCCCAGGCTACGCCTTTGGCGGCCTGAACATTCTACCATTCTACGCCCTTCTCGGCGCATGCGCCGGAGTCGTGGGCGTCGCCATAACCCGAGGACTACAACAAGCCGAGAATGATTGCTGTAGAAGGTGACAGGCCCATTGGAGTGGTCGAAAGGCATCAGTTGTATGAAGGTGCATCCTACGCCGACCCCAAAATCACCGTTGCAGAGGTCTGTTCCAAATCATTCCTCACAGTTCCAGAGGAAGAATTCGGCTACGAAACCTTACGAATCATGACCCAAAACGACGCCCCATTCCTTGTGGTAGTCGACGGCGAGGGCAAGGTTACCGGATCTGTCTCCCATAGCGATTTAATTCGGGCCCAGAAACAAAAAATCGCCGACGATACCATAGTGGAGGAGGGATGGCTGCACACATTTCTCAGAAAAAAGAAAGTGACCAAAATCGTTCCTGAAGGTTGATGGTACGCACAGCGTCCCCGAAAGAGATTAGTTCGCCACTTATTCAGGACAGAGGACTTATGGAACTATTCATTTTCGCCCGCTTCCATGCGCGTGAAGGGCAGGAGGGCGCCGTCGCTGCAGCGCTGCGCGATGAAATCCCGCTAGCGCGAGCAGAACCCGGTTGTCTGAGGCACGATGCCTACCGCTCGACTCGTGATCCGAGGCTGTTCTTCATTCACTCGCGCTGGACCGACGAGACGGCATTCGAGACGCATGCCGAACTGCCGCACACCTTGCGCTTTCTCGAACGCGTTCAACCGCTGATTGACCACAAGCTGGATGTGACCCGAACCGTCCCTCTGGGATCGATAGCGAACGAGAAAGGGACTACAGCTTGATGCCCAGAAAATTACTGCCCGGATACATCGGTCTAGACTTTGTCAATCGATCAATCTAGAGTTGCTGAAAGTTTGATTTCGACATTGTTCCGAATTGCATTTGATATTGGGCATGCCTTCTCCGCGGCCTGAGCTGCCTCTTGGAAGGCGGATGCCTGCAGAGTTGGCACTTTACCGCGGACCGTAAGCTCCATGGTCGTGACTTTGAAACCGTCACCTACCTTATCGAATGTACATTTCGCAGTCACGTTCAATCGTTCGGGCGGCGTACGCTTCCTCGCCAGAGTGGCTGAAAGTGCCATCGCGTAGCAGCTGGCGTGTGCCGCAGCCAGAAGCTCCTCCGGGCTCCCGGCGCCTCCGTCCTCGAGGCCCAAGTAACAGGAAACTCTGGAATCGCGCCACTCATAATCTTCACAGAACCATGCCCAGTCAGCAAATCCTTTTCCCAAACAACCTCAGCCGATCTAACCGCCGCAGGCAATAGTTTCACTTGACCAGAATTCGTGAACAGGCCTCATAAGTAGGTTACGTCGGGAACCACGAAGTACCTATAACTATTGACGGATCCATAATCACAAGTCTCACCTAGCTTCCACGGCATCATGGATTGCTTGCAGCTGGCTACGCCTCGCCTCAGATCGGGTTCAAACACTAGATGCTTTTTCATAGCCGAGCACGGAAGTAGGTTCCGTGAACGGGTGAAAACAATGCGTGCAGTTCAAGTTTCCAAACCCAATGGACCATTCGAGATTGTAGCCAGGGAGATTCCGAATCCGGCTCTGGGCCAGGTCAGAATAAGGGTACAAGCATGCGGCATCTGCCACAGTGACTCGGTGACCAAGAATGGGTTGTTCCCAGGAATCCGCTACCCCAGAGTACCGGGTCATGAAGTCGCAGGTGTCATCGATGCGGTAGGTGAGGGAGCCGCTGAATGGAATGTGGGTCAACGTGTTGGTGTGGGTTGGAACGGAGGATATTGTGGTCACTGTGAATCGTGTAGGCGTGGAGATTTCTTCGCGTGCAGTCAAACCCAAGTAACTGGCATTTCTTATGATGGCGGGTACGCTGAATACATGATCGCGCCGACCAAAGCCGTGGCTAACCTTCCCAAGGAACTTTCGTCTGAAGAGGCTGCCCCGTTGCTCTGCGCGGGTGTCACCACGTATAACGCGCTCCGGAATAGCGGCGCAAAGGCTGGCGACCGGGTCGCCGTGGTTGGAGTCAGAGGGCTCGGCCATCTTGCCGTGCAGTTCGCTTGCAAGATGGGCTTCGAAACGGTTGCGATCGCACGAGGAGCAGATAAGGAGCCACTCGCCAGGAAGCTGGGTGCTACAAACTACATCGACAGCCAATCTGAGAACCCTGCTCAGGAGCTAGCCAAGCTAGGAGGTGCCAAGATCATTATTGCAACCGTAACCGATGCTAAGGCAATGGAGGCGGTCTTAGGCGGGTTAGGTGTCAATGGGAAGTTGATGGTGCTGGGCGCACCACACGATCCCCTTAATGTGCCCGTCGGTCCGCTTATCTCTGGCCGACGTTCGATTATAGGATGGTATTCAGGGACATCAATCGATTCGGAAGATACGCTCAGGTTCAGCGTGCTCACGGGTGTGCGGTCTATGAACGAAGTCTTCCCTCTGAAGCAGGCAGCTGCAGCTTACGAGCAGATGATTAGCGGTAAGGCCCGGTTTCGAGTAGTCCTGAGAACCCAATAGTTAGTTAGCTTAACGACAGAACGAACCGGCCCTGCGCACTATCGATGATCATAACTCGTTGAGATAATGGAGGATCGTGAACGTGACCCAGGAACTGCTATTCAGAGCAGTCTTCTCAGCTTTGTGGTTCATCTTCTTTCTCAGTGTGGCATGGGTAAGCCATTCAGCAAAGGGGTCTGCGGACAGGGAGACGACTCGGCATCCAAGCAAGGATTGAGGCTCTTGCTTTGGCTGTCCTCTATTTTGCGGGTGCATCATTTTACGCACTACTTCCTAGCCGGGTAGTATTCTTCTCGATTCCGTTGCCAGAATGGTTGAGATTAGTTATGGCCGGAGTAGCTGCTGTTGTCAGGCACCCGATTTATTCTGGAATATTCATCTTCTTGACAGCTATGACCATTGTCGCAGCTAATCTGCTGATTCTTCTACCTACACTACTGCTACTCGCGTTACTGTATGCGTCAATAGGTGATGAGGAAACCTTGCTGATAGATAGATTCGGCGACCAATATCGAGAATACATGAAACGAACACCGCGATTCATACCAAAACTCAGGCATGAACATCTGGCGCAACAGCGCACTTAGTATGACATCCTTTCGCGCAACCAACACAGGCATGATACCTACCGGTATATCAGATGACATTAGGGCCAGACTCGTCAACCCAGACGTCATGGCGAGACCCATAGCTTTTCTCGCTTCAAATGAGGCAGAGGGGCTGACGGATCAGGAAATTGTTGCAACTGATTTTGATTCTTGGCTTTCAAGATTCAGGGCCTCAAAGCCGCGAGACCACCAATAGCCGAATGCTTGGATGCGGTGTAGTTTAGAGTAACTTCTGTTAGTCGATCGAGATCCTAAAGATTCTTTGCGTCTCTTATTGCCAACTCGTCGTGGGGATGAGGGGGAACGAAAATTACTCAGTCGAGGTTCTCGTTGCCGAACTGGTTATGGTGTGTGAAATCTTCCACATCACGGCGGATTCTCATGTATCTCTTAGGCGCAGATTTGGAGTGACCCAAGCGGATGGCGAAGGCGATCTTCATGTGTTCTGGGATTTCGAGAGTTCTCTTTAACTCTCTTTCGACGTCGGTCGAGCTGAAGACGCTCATTACGTGAAGCTAATCCCTAGGGATTGGGCCATGAGCCACATGTTCTCCATTACGCAGCCAAGGCTCATAATGCCTAAAACGTCCCCTTTCGAAGCAGGTGCTCTCTTTCTTGAGTCGTATACTACTATCAGGATCATTGGGCTGCCTCGGATGGTCTCTTGGAGAGGCTCTGGCTTCGCGTCACGAACAGCTTCGTCCAACCTAGCGGGATCTCTCCACGCTGGCGGGAACGCCGTGCCTAGAATTCCAACATTCTTTCGCAGTAGCTCCTTTCTCGAGGACGAGAGCTGCTGATAGTTTTCTCGGATGAACTCTTCAGAGGGTTGCGATTTGATGCTGCCTATGGCTCGCAAGAGTTTCTTGTCGTCGATGACGATGATCTCGTAGTTTTGCATGTTATGGGCTGTGGGCGCCCACCGAGCTGCTTCTAGGATCCGCGTAAGATTCTGTCTGGTCACGGGGCGCTGCCGATCAAAGAGAACCCTAGATGAGTGTCTTTCTTGGATGAGTTTCAGAACATTAGTCATAGCTGCCTGCCATCTTCAAAGCAGGCCGGAAAAATGAACTTTTCCAGAGATAATTCGAAAACCATCCACATGCTCCAAATGCTCCTCAGTTAGAGATAGTAGTCTGAACCTGAAATTCGTTATCTTCGTTCTGTTGTTATCATCATCATTCTTGCCAACCACCAAGCCAAGAGTTGCAGAAACGCAATCTATTCCTCAGTTGCTTTACATCAATCTCTCTTCCTACCATCTTGCCAAGCGACACGCCCCTCGGTGCCTTTACGAAGAAAACTTCTTGTAGCAAACCCATTCTTCACTCGCAACCTATTGACAGGTGGATGATGTGGCCGATACCATGAGGTTTCGCTTTCTCGGTCCAAGC
Source organism: uncultured Candidatus Bathyarchaeia archaeon (assembly GCA_964533505.1). Lineage (GTDB taxonomy): Archaea > Thermoproteota > Bathyarchaeia > 40CM-2-53-6 > 40CM-2-53-6 > FEN-987. The sequence continues at coordinate 51,294 of CAZHKA010000053.1, forward strand.
GGGCTTCGCGTTTCCGAATTATGTTTGGGTACGATGACGTTTGGAGAGGATTGGGGTTGGGGTGCTTCGAAGGAGGAATCTCGCACGATCTTCGATCGCTACGTGGAACGCGGCGGCAACTTCATCGACACAGCCAACGGTTACACTAATGGAACTAGCGAGCGAATTGTTGGAGAACTGATTAAGCCTGATCGCGACCGATTCGTTCTTGCCACGAAATACTCCTTCCCCACGTCCAGAGGTGACCCTAACAGCGGGGGTAATCATCGCAAAAGCATGTTTCGTTCGCTGGAGGGAAGTTTGAAACGACTTGGGACGGATTACGTTGATCTCTTCTGGCTGCATGCCTGGGATTTCTCCACTCCCATTGAGGAGGTTATGCGAGCTCTCGATGATCTCGTGCGGTCAGGGAAAGTGCTCTATGTTGGTGTTTCGGATACGCCCGCATGGGTTGTGAGTCGAGCTAACATGTTAGCTGAGTTACGCGGGTGGTCACCTTTCATGGCGCTTCAAATTGAGTATAGCCTCATCGAACGCACGCCTGAACGCGATCTCCTACCTATGGCTCGCAGCTTGGGAATGACGGTGACTCCATGGGGGGTCCTCGGGTCAGGTGTCTTAACCGGAAAGTATAATGACGCACCGCCACTTCCCGCGAAGACCAGCGGAACCACAGGAGAAAAAGTGGAAAGGCGGCTCGATGCAGCCAATAGCCAAAAAGCGAACGAGCGGAGCATCGCCATCGCGCGCTTAGTAGTAGATATTGCCAAAGAGATTGGCTGCACACCATCCCAAGTTGCGCTCGCCTGGCTCCGGACGGGCCCCGGGTCGATTGTTCCAATACTCGGAGCTCGCCGATTAAGCCAAATACGTGACAACTTGGGTTGTCTAGATGTTACACTCCCCGAAGAACACCTTCGCCGACTGGGCGAAGCAAGCAGAATTGACTTAGGATTTCCACACAACATGCTAGCGAATCCCCTAGGTAGAGACCGACTGTTCGGAGGCCTTTACTCACGCATGGCCGAACACCGTGGACCATGAAAAGGCGAGAACACTTCAACAGATCCGAAGATGAACAGGCGTCAACGAGGGCTGGTACGCACGGATTCCGCCAAGGTAGCTTTTAGCCTTTTTTTGCGCCTACGAGGAACGCAAGAACCTAGAGCACGCTATCTCCAAATGAATGCCCAAGGAAGCTGGTGGTAGGCGCGCAGTACAAATGGGTTGTTCTGTCGAACACTACGCTCGGCACGTTCATGGCCTCAATAGACATCACTATAGTGGAGATTGCGCTTCCAGCCATCTTCAGAGGTATCGCGATTGACCCCTTCACGTCCTTCCAATACTTGCTTTGGATACTCTTCGGCTACAGCATAGTAACCGCAACCCTGCTCGTCACTTTCGGTCGAATATCAGACATCTTCGGCAGAGTGAAACTCTACAACCTAGGCTTCCTAGTGTACACCGTCGGCTCCGTGCTACTCTACCTGACACCTAACACTGGAGACTCGGGAGCCCTTGAACTGATCTTCTTCAGAATCGTCCAAGGAATAGGCGGCGCTTTCCTATTCTCGAACGGCGCAGCGATCATCACCGATGCTTTTCCGCTAAATGAGAGAGGCAAGGCATTGGGGCTCAACCAGTTATCTTTCCTCTCAGGCTCGTTTGTCGGCTTGGTACTCGGTGGAGTACTGGCCGTCTATGACTGGCGATACGTCTTCCTGATCAGCGTGCCATTCGGGGCTTTCGGTACAGCGTGGTCGTATTGGAAGTTGAAAGAGCTAGCAACCATACGAAAGGGTCAGAGGATCGATGTATGGGGCAACATTACGTTTGGCGTGGGCTTAACGGTTTTCCTCATAGCGATTACCTATGGGCTACTGCCTTACGGCGCCTCAACGATGGGATGGGGCAACCCATGGGTCATAGGCAGTCTCATCTGTTCAGCTGCTTTGCTAGTTGCTTTTCCGTTCATCGAGACACGTGTTCAAGACCCTATGTTCCAGTTGCAGCTATTCAAGAGAAGAGCCTTTGCTGCGGGTAACTTCGCCGCTTTTCTAGCATCTATTTCGAGAGGCGGTGTGTCGCTGCTCCTGATTATACTGCTGCAGGCGATTTGGTTGCCGTTGCACGGCATCAATTATCAGGATACTCCTCTGTGGGCGGGGATCTATATGCTTCCGTTTACAGCGGGATTCTTAGTTATGGGTCCACTCAGCGGCTACCTCTCCGACAGGTATGGCGCGAGAGGCTTCTCGACTGCGGGCATGCTCATAACGGCAGCTGCGTACTGTCTTCTTTCAACATTCCCGTACAACTTTGGTTATCTTTCGTTCGCTGCAGTCATTTTCTTGATGGGAATCGGTATGGGTATGTTTGCTTCTCCGAATACGGCATCCGTGATGAACTCAGTGCCACCCGAGCATAGAGGCTCCGCTTCAGGGATGCGGAGCACATTGCAGAACACGGGTGGGGTCGTAGGCCTCAGCGTATTGTTTACGTTAGTTCTCTTAGGCTTATCAAGAAACCTGCCTTCTTCACTCGCAGCAGCTGTCTCGCAGGCTGGCGCTCCACAGTTGTCCTCCAGCTTAGCCAAGATTCCTCCGACAACCGCAGTATTCGCGGCTTTTCTGGGCTACAACCCAATGGGCACGGTACTGAACCAGCTTCCTTCGAGCCTCACGAAGTCATTGAGTCCGCAGACGGTCGCAGTGCTCACCGGAAAAGTCTGGTTTCCAACAGCAATCGCTAACGCATTCATGTCATCCCTAGGAGTTGCTCTGTACTTTAACGCGGCACTGGCTGTTGTTGCTGCCGCCGCATCGGTGCTTCGAGGGAAGAGATATGCTTACGGGACCGAAAATGAGAAGCTGGAAATAGCTAGACCAATAGGGAAAACTTCTAAAACGACAGACCCGATGCCCAACTCAGATACACTCGCCCAAATCGATCCTAGACTGAGACACGAACCAAGCAACGTTCAAAAGAACTGAAAGTGAGGAAATCAAGTGCTACGTGAATAGGGTCAGACAAGAAATGTTACCACATTCGAGATTAAATCACGAAAAAGGCAGTGCCCGAGCTGAGAAGTATTTGTCGGACGATAAAGGCTCGCAGTCTGTAGGGTTCGTATACTCACTCCCAATTCCCAGCCAAATCGTGACCACAACCACTTCAACGACCACAAATGGAATGGCCGGAGGTTGCTAGGGCAACACAATTCAGTTGACGCTGTGCGTGACTCTCCAGTTTTCTCAGGCTCAGGAAGCGACGTAGGAGCGCCGAGGCATAGCCTGCCAGTCGGTTTGGAAGTTGTCCACTTTGTTGCTCACGCGAACCTCACGAATCACCTTATTCCGCTGTTCGCGTTCACGATTCTCGATTATGACGTCTGCGAATCCCTTCACTATGTTCACGGCGACTTCCGGGTGGATGTCTGATTTGATGATGAGGACCGCAGTGTAGTTCAGAAACTTAATCCTTGAAGCCAATTCTGAATAATACTTGTAGAATGCATCCTCTTTCATTAGCGGAATCATATTGTCGAGAAAATCTCCTATCAGAACGGGCAGGTGACCGTTCGACACTTCCTTCATCGCGCCACTCAAGAATATGTTAACATCGGACGGGTTTGCAGGCGATAATAACGTGTAGTCCGTCGCCGTTACTCCGGAAAGGGAAGTGACCCAACCGATCTTGACGCCTCGCGGAAGATCGATTTGTGTCGGGGAGGTCGGTCCAAGCAGAACGATCGGGCGCCATTTCTCTTCTATCTTGGCCAGAAGTTCATTAATGATGAGTTCCGTGGCGATATCGCCTTGAATGGTTATCGCGACTACTCTGTATTGATCTAAGGGCTTTCGTAGTCCGTAAGTGAACAGGGCTCTCGCAGCAAGAGTGATGATTTCCTCAACATGTGGAGTTCTGCCAAGAGTCAGAAACATGTAGCAGTAACTGACCAATAACGCTCCTCCCACGATGACGAACCCCACCAGCCCAGCAATAACGATGTTACCGCCCAACACGTAGACTGCGACAACTCCAAAGATGAACGCTATTCCCGTAAAATGAGCGAATGCACTCTTCTTTACGAAACCAAAACTCGCGAAGGCAGCGCCAGCAAGCATCAGCCAAAGCACGTCAATAAACGAGTACATGGAGGGAGGAGCGACGTATGATAGGGCACTTCCAACTAACATGTACACCCCTATGGGAACAACCGCCCGATCCGTCACCCACCCCACCAGAACAAGTCCCGCTCCAACGAAGATCCCGAAACCCAATAAGACGTAGCCATATGGAACGAGGCTGAAAGCAGTACATACTTCAAAAATCAGACCGGTGAGGATTATTAGAAAACCGTAGTAGGTCATCAGCTTCATTCTCTCCGAAACCCCTGTGAGGGTGAGACCCAACCCGATTAAGACCCACCAGAAGGCGAGACCAACAAAAGCGTGCAACATTCCTGGGACAATCGATTGAACCAGTAGTCCGACGGCTACGAGAACCCCCCAGCTCAAGAATGCTCTTCTATCACCGGTTAAAGGCAACAATCATCACCGATTACATCGACCATACTATTCAGCGCGATGATAACTCCCCAGTTTGTCACTCGTTTCTTGTGTCGCCGGTTGCTCTTTGAAAGACCGCTTCTTTAGAATATCTTTAAGCTTGTTTGGTCTATCCGGCAAGTTTCCAGCCCTCGGCTGTATCACGCCGAAATTCTGGTTCAACTCAAAGAGGCTTTCCGTTCTCGAGCATGTTTTCTGAAAAGCCACTGGCAGAAGATTCTTTCGGTGTTGTTGACTTGTGACCTCTCCAAGACCCTGTAATAAGCTCGTCTTCCTTTATGTTCGATATTTAGCATTGGGCACCCATACTGCTTGAGGGTGAAGTTCATCATCAGTCTGCTGATCCTTCTGTTCCAATCACTGAATGGGTGAACAGTGACGAATTTTAAATGTGCCAATGCCGCGAGTTCGACAGGGTGCGTCCTGGACTTATTGCCATCATGCCAGCTAAAGAACTCCCTAAGCAAGGATTGGAGTTCGGCGGGTGAGGGTGAGATGAACCCGCTCTTGTAATCCTGACTCCGTGGCCTAATCGATTAGGAGATCATTGAAATCCGTGCGCCCTAATCCTCTCTTCGTTCCTGACAATGATATTCACGCAATCCATGTCTACCCCAAGGGGAGAAGCCAGGCGAACTAGCAGCTTCTTTGAGGAATCGTGTGTAAAGCCATCGAGTTACATGCCTCTGAACTTGCAAGCCGATCAAGTATTCCGATTTTGTTAAGAGTCGAGGAAAAGCCTTCAATTCGGACGGTAACTCGAACTATCCGAATAACACGAGACATCGAGAAAGCGTTGGACCGAATCTCCGACGTAGAAAAAGTTAGCATGAATCACGTAATCAATGGGGCGTTACGGAGGTGGGTCGAGTGGGATTACTATGCCGAGAGATTTGGAGTAATTTCCCTTCCCTCAGTCGTACTTCGGAGAATTATGGTATACCTGACCGACGAAGAAGCAGCCGAGTTGGGACGCTGGACCGCAAAGAATGTGGCCAGAGAATTCGTCAACTTCTGGTTCAAAGAATTCTCAGAAAGAACCCTCCTGAGAGGAATCGCACTACTTAGCTCAAAGTACGCGAATCACTATGACTACGAATACGCTTATGATGAGGAAAAACACGAACACACACTTATCCTGAGGCATGGAACGGGCCGAAAGTGGACATTATACTTTGAACAGCTCATCAAAACCGCGTTCAACATGCTTGGAATAGAAATCGAGACAGATGCGATGGAGAATCAGCTGGTTCTTCGTCTTCCCGCCGGTCGGGAGGTTTCAGATGCGTGAAACCACTCCTGTTCCGAACTGATCAGGAAGATATATCATTCCATCATGAAACGCGAACGCATTCTGCTCCAAAAACTCTAGGCGTCTGTGAGGATTGATTTCTCCCAGGAAATATGGGCAGAGCACCAGCATTTCGCCCAACCGTCCGAAACCCTCAGTACTCCCTCTGAAAGCCATCTTCCACATTTCTCAATTTGCAGTTCTGCGTTAAACCCTTCTGGAGTGTTCAGATCGCGAACGAATGAATTTCGTCCCGTTGCGATTCTATAAGGGGAAGCGACCCCCGTAGACATGAATTTTTCAATTATCTGGTCGATTCCGGCCTGGAGGCCTTTCGGATGTTTAGCTGGGTCACGTATTCGCAGAATATGCAAGAGGCCTCTGCGCTTAAATCTAGACACGTCTATCCCGAAACGCTCCATTTTCTGCCTTATCAGCTTCGTATCGTCTGTGTTGCAATAATGCAGTGCTGATCTTCAGCCAACCCATTCTTCAGAAATCGATAGACGACGCACTTGGCGTAGGCCGGGTCTTCATACAACAACACAATATGCTCAGGCATCGATAGGTTGTCTGCGTATTCCAGTGGTTTGGCTTTCTGCTTTAGCCTAGAGCGAACTGTGCTCCTCCAGTTCTTCAACATCTTACGCTACCGAGCAAATAAAACTTGCAGTGTAGAAGCAAATAAGTTGCGTGTACTGCCAGAATGGAATGACTACAGAAATACACCCCTCACCCTAGCCCTTCGGCGCTGTAACGTTTTCGTGGTGGGTGGTGGTAAAGCCAGTGTGGTAGATTTAGCTAAGAACGCATTTTTTTGGGGTTACAGAAGGAAGACGAGTTTGCCACGTGTAAGTTTGACTCGTTGGAGGCTGGTTTTAGGTGTGTTTTGGGGTGTCGCGATCGCCACAAAACTAATCACAACCTGCATTGCTATGACTTACGAAAAGAAGTGGCCGGTCAAAGGCAGGTCGGATATCGTAATACGTTGTGTCTCGAAGTGTACGGCTCGGTTATCAACTTGACAATGACAGGCTTCATTCAATAGCAAGGTGATAAGATTGAGAATACCTGCTTTCGGTATAATCGGCATAGTCGGCATGATTGGTGTTCTAGCTACCGCAATAGCCATTGAATCAGCTAATGGCGCTATCTACATAGCCAATTTCCCTATGCTCGTCATAGTTTTTGCGTTCTTCTTTTTGATGGCTGGCGTAGGTTTCATGATGAGGTAACGACTACATGCCGAGACTTGTTCCAGTCAAAATTACGAAGGTCATGGTCGCGGTAGATGGTTCGGACCATTCAATGAAAGCGGCAGAACTTGCCATCCATTTCGCCAAGTTATGGAACGCTCAACTCTATTTCATTCATGTCCTAGAGGAAGGCAAGATTCCGGATTGGTTTAAGGAATACGCTAAAGTTGAACAGCTCATTCAATTTTTCAAGCAGAATTCTAGCACGCTGGCAGCGCCATAGAGTTTATTCGCGCCTTGTTGCCAGACTATCGATTGTTTGCCTTCTATTACGTCGTCAGTGATTTCTAGTCCTCTATGTGCTGGTAGGCAGTGCATCACGACTGCGTCAGGTTTCGCGGCTTTGAGGAGGCTGGAGTTTATTTGGTAACCCTGGAACGCTTTCATTCTTGCTTCTTGTTCCGCGTCCTGCCCCATGCTGACCCAGACGTCGGTGTAGAGCACATCGGCGCCGTTAACAGCTTCGGTCGGTTTCGTGGTGATAGTTAATTTAACGTCGCTTTCCTTGGCCAGGGTCTGTGCCTTTGCGAGAATTCCTGCATCGGGATCATATCCCTTAGGGCAGGCCACGTTCATGTGCATTCCAGCTAAGGCACATCCCAGGAGGAGTGAATTACACACATTGTCTCCGTCACCAATGTATGCCAGCGTCAGCCCTTCGAGTTTTCCCTTTGCCTCGATAATAGTCAGAAAGTCACTCACAATCTGGGTTGGATGCTCAAGATCACTCAAAGCGTTAACAACGGAAACATGACTATACTTAGCAAGCTGAACTACGGTATCGTGCGCGTAGACTCTTGCCACAATGCAATCCAGATAGCTGCCGAGTATCCTAGCGGTATCTTTTATCGGTTCGCCGCGAGTGCCCTGCAACTCGCTTGATTGCATGTAAATTGGCTCGCCTCCAAGTCGAAACGCAGCTACCTCAAAGCTCGTCCGAGTTCGGGTGGAAGGCTTCTCGAACAACAGACCGATCACCTTCTTCCCGAGGATATGACTTGTCGTCTCCGTTAGAATTTCCGCTTTCAATCTCTTCGTTCTTTCGAGAAGATCACTGAATTCTTGTCGGCTTACGTCGGCTACGGACAGGAACGATCTACTCATACCGCTTGTCTTCCCTCTCGTAGAGGAAAGAGGATTCAAGCAAGCTAATGAACATCTCGCCCGTTTTGCATTTTGAACCAGAGTTACCTACTCGTTTCCTCTGTGAACTCACTATGTCTAGATGCAGATCGGTAGTCATCTTACCACGAGAACTTCGCAGTGGGCGTGGCTCACTATTCCCGACGTTACGCTCCCTAAGAGAAGCTTCTTGAAACCGCTCAAACCTCGCGTTCCAATTACGATCAGGTAGAGAGTCGAGTTTGCTTTGTGATATATTGTGACACTTTGCGAACGTACTGATAATTAGGCAGTTGGCACTTTAACTGGTACAGTGGTAAAAGGAGAAATTCACAATGGAAAGAATGTTAGCAGTAGTCTTTGGCGACGAATCAAAAACTTACGAAGGAACTAGAGCGTTAAAAGAACTCGATTCCGAAGGAAGCATTTCCGTACACGCTGAAGCTGTGATAGTGAAGAACCCTGACGGAACAGTTACGATAAAGCAATCGGGAACCGATTTTCCTATACGCACCGTAAGCGGAACGGCGATCGGCGCTCTTATCGGACTTCTCGGCGGACCAATCGGATTCAGCGTCGGCGTGGGAGCCGGAGCCCTTGTCGGAGCCCTCGCAGACGTGCATCGCTCAGGAGTCAACGAAGATTTCCTTGGAGAGGTATCTGCCAAAATTACACCTGGCAAGTGGGCGATAGTTTCGGACATCAGCGAAGAGTGGGTGACTCCCGTCGATAACAGAATGGAAGCTCTCGGCGGCACCGTGTTTCGCGCCGCTCGGAAGAATATCGAAGACGAACAACGCGCCAGAGAAGTGGCAGGTCTAAAAGAGGAGATTGCTCAGCTGAAGGCAGAGCAAGCTCATGCACGAGCCGACCAGAAAGGTAAGCTGCAGGCGAAAATCGACAAGAAGCAGGAGAAGCTGCATGCCAAGTTACAGGAGGCAAAGCAGAGGTCCGAGGAACACCGAAAAGAAGCCGAAGCTAAAATGCAGGCCCTGGAAAAGAAAGCAGCAAACGCGAAGGGTGAGACAAAGGCTACCTTGGAAGCACGAATCGCTAGCATACGAAAGGAATCCAAAAAGTCCGCAGCAAACTTCGAATGGCTACAGACATTAGAACTTCCTGCCGAAGAAGAGATGGTGAGCGAGATGGAGACGTTCTACCAATGGCTCCCATTCGAGGAATATGGTAAAGACGAGGAGAAGCTGAGAGCGAATATTAACGCGCTGCAAAAAGAATATGACAGAAGGGAGAAAGTAATTGGCCGCATCATGGAATACGGCACCGGTCTCGAAACCGAAAAGGCACTCAGAATGTATCCAACTCCCGTGCTTGTAAAGTGGGAAGCAAACTTAGAGAGCTATCGAGCCGAGAAACTGAAGAAGTAAACCAAGCTCCAGAAGACTTGCTCTTCTGGGTCCAACCTTTCTTTTTATGGCCATCGCAGACCAATTAACATTAGCATACGCAGGGCAGAGTGTCACTGATACTCGTTATCGACTGAGTTGAGGCTCACGATGAATGCATTCTTCTAAATGCTTCCAGAATGTTACGGTATCGCAGGTCATAGTCGAGACACTTGATAGTCCGAATCTGAGGTTTGACGTTTCCAAATAATGGCGAGAATCACCGTGAGTGTTTCGTAGAGTTCAGCGGTTGATCTCTGTGTTTTATCTCTCGCGTACCTCGGCACTCTTGCTAGGGTTTGGAGTTGATTCTTCGGTAGAAGAAATTCTTCATTGACTCGACTAATGCGAGATAGGTGATTATGAATACGGCTAGGACCAGGTAGAAAATGGGTGGCGGAATCACGAGGCCCAGGAACGGGCCGATAGGGGTGAATGGTAGTAGGATCGCAAGGATCGTAACTGCTAGAGTGGTGAAGATCAACGGCTTGCTTGCGTGGCTCTTCCAGAATGGGGTGTGTTGGGTTCTGATGACGAAAACAACGAGCGACTGGGTACTTATGGATTCGATGAACCACGCTGTTTGGAAGAGTGGTGGTGAGGCGTGGAATACAAATATCATGACCCCGAAGGTGAGGTAGTCGAATATCGAGCTCACCGGGCCGAAGAAGACCATGAATCGGTTCACGAAACGCATGTCCCATCGGCGGGGTACTTTCATGACACTCAACGGTGAAACTTAGCGGATGTCACCGAACCCGATTTGACAGATGGAGGAACAGCCCGGCTACTTTGAAGTTTGACGCGAGACCGACAAAAGAGGTAAGGTACCCTTACGGCTTACCTACCCCCAACTTTCTAGCAATCTCCACAGTCAATTCGAATAGATTGTCAATCTTACCCTCGATTGCTTCTAATTCCTCTTGGAGTTCTCTGATTCTATCAGGATCATAAATCATGCAAGCACCTCCCACAATTCATTTTTGAATGGTTGCGAAGTCGATTTGGAGATAATGGCTTACTCGTGTTATATCTAACATCCTTAGGGTCAGGCTAAGCCTCGGTCACGTGCATGCAGATTCTGCTGAATCCCCGTTTGAGCTGCTACAGACCAAGCGTTAAAGGGCCCACGACAAGTAATAGAAGCATGTTGGAGATCAGTAGCCATGTGGAGACGATCAAGTTTGCGACCGCAAAAAGCCTCCATGCAATCAGCAGACCGAACGCCAGCATAACAAGTAGCCAAGACCGAAGACGCGTGATACGAAAGAGCCTATATGTGAAGTAAACGCAGATTACGGCCAACGTGAGCAGTGCACCTGATAACAGATAGAGGTCAACGCTTACCAAAAATCTCATCTTTGGTGGGACTTGTCGGTTCGAATGTTAAGTGTTCAGTTTGCTTTGTGGTACAATGTGAACGTCTCATCTAATAGCTCGTAGTGCGAACCAAGCTGTGGATGTTAAATGGAAACGAAATCGGTAACTGTTCCAACATGGTCAAGGGCGCTTCGAGCGATCTTCGGTCTAATCGCGATCGTGGCCTCGATCTTCGTTTTAGCTCTCCCTGGGATCGCCCTAATTACTCTGTTATTCTTGCTGTCCTTCTCGATGCTATTTCTGGGACTGTCAAGGCTCGCTCGCGGTATCTCTCTTAGTGCGTTAAGCAGGAGGACTCGAGCCCTGGATATAGTAGCCGGATTGCTCGGAATTGTCATCGGGATAATCGTCTTTCTGTTTCCTCTGTTAGGGATAGGTACCTTAATCTTCATGCTTGCCTTTGCGACCATGATCTACGGAATCGCGAGTGTGGTAACTGGTGCTTCCGCCAGTCAACTGAAAAGCGGGCTCAGGGCGCTCACCTTGGTGTCCGGTTTCTTGGCGATCATCTTTTCTTTCATAGTTTTGGCTAGGCCGGCTATCGCATTATTGACCTTGGTATTCCTCTTATCTGTCTCGTTCATGGCAGGTGGCATCGAGAGCATAGTTCTAGCGTTCGAGTAATCGTTCAAGAGAGGAAGAGTGGGCGAGATGTGGGAGGTCGGGGATAGAGGATGGATATCGATAACTGTGGGTGTCGCCGTCGATGGGGTTACTGGTCAGGGTGCTTCAGGCAAGGATAATGAACATAAGGGTTTGGCTGGGTGGAACTTTGCCGGACTCGATTGGTACTTTATCGTTGGTTTGATCTTCGGCTTTGATCTGGTTGTGGACACGTTTGGTGTGTACGCTGCGCCTCTGATCATGATTGGATCGGACTCGGTCATACCTGGAATTGGCTTTGGGATCGCACTGTACAGGCGCGTTGGTCTCGGCGTAATTGTACCTTTCTGGATGCTCGGCGTCATCATACCTGGGTTCGTCGCTCTTCTTGGATCGGCAGTTATTGCCATAGTTCTAGTGATCTTTGTTGTGCTAATGATAATTGCTCTCGCGCGCGGGATTAAGAGTCGTTCTTGATTGAATCCTATCGGCCACCACTTGCCCTTCCTCTACCGCCTGATTCTTTGACTGGTGATAGCGATCGTGAGGAGCAGAAGGCGACAGCCCAGTTCTAGCATCAGTCTCGATATGAGTCCGTCGTTCGGAAAAACACGCCTACCGTAACGTAATTCAGTAAAGTATGGCGGATATTTCAATTCCGGGGTGACCACGTATAGCGAAGGCGGGGTAGTGAAATGGAGAGAATTAGAAAAGCCAGGCAAGCATTTAACTCTACTTTTTCACCAGAAGTCGAGTCGCTTCGCCGATTCCTAAATGCCTATCCCTTTCTCACTATTGGAATCATGTTCTTGAGCGGTGTCATTGTTGGAGGTCTCTTAAGCGCGTGGCCTTCGCAGTTCGTTCTCCTAGCGCTACTAGGAGGCTTTGATTTAGCAATTGTTCATGGCTCAACGATCGGGCTTCCAAGCTACGTGTCCGTCGCGCTGGTCGTACCAATCCTTGCGTTTGCAACATATGCAAGTCTAAGGGTCTTGCGTTCGATTGAGCAATACTCTCGTGCGGCACCGCATCTAATGCGTCTAAAGAAAAAATATGCCCCGTTATCTAATTACGTGCTCGCCCACGCAGGTGTCATTGGAATATCGGGTGTGCTCGCTTTTTCTACGTTCCTGGTCGGTTGGTGGGTTACCGTCATGATAGCCTACTTTTTGAACCTGAAAGTTTCCACGACTATGAAGGGTACTGGAATGGGGTTGGTTGTGGGAGCTTTTGTCTTTTGCGCATCTTATCAAGGACTGCTGCGATGGGTACCTAATCCCTTTATTATTACCGCAATCACTCTGATTGTTTTCTCTGCCATGGCTAGAGTGATGCTTCACAAGGTTGAACACGCATCTCAAAAACTTCCAAATCTGTGATCAAGCGGATTCGATTTGCCGAAAAATTTTGGTCTCAAGCGTGAGATTCCGGAGGAACATTCTTGGGTGCTGCAACAGCTATCAAGCAACGCGTTGACACTTTCGGGTTTCTCATTTACATCGCTAGTGTTCATAACTGGGTTTCTAGGCAATTCCGTTTCGCTGTCCGTAAAGATCGGTCTTCTGCTTTGCACGATCACTTTCGCTATTGCAGGAGAAATGGCGAGGACCTCGTATAGTTTGGAGGAGTATGTTGTTTCAGAAAGCCTATATTTCGTCTCACTGATCTTGCTCTTTTACAACTTCATAACGTTAACTTATGAATCACTTCGAGGCTGGGGATTACTTCCTATCTCCGCTGCCATATGCGGTTTGTTATATGTCATCTGGCGAACGTTCGCTAACTTCAGATTACTAAGAAAACCTGACAACAGTTATCCTCCTCTAGTTATGTTGAGATTGTAATGATACCCACCTCAGCCGGGTCCGAGAGGAAGATTATCAATCATAGTCTGGTTCACTTGGGTGATTGTCGCAGGATTATCTGTGGTAGCTTTTTTGGTAAGCGCGTTCCATGCGGGCTTGGCAATTCTCGCCATAGGAGTTGCGATTGCGGTCATTGGCACGCGGAGAGTGCAGGCGACAGAAAATTCATCTCCCCACAAGTATGGAGCGATACGAGATAATAGAAGTGATGCGGTCACACAGCGACTAAGCATGGTGGGATACTTTTGAAGAAAAGCAGCATGGTGCGCTTGGTCTGGTTACTAGTAGGCATTCTTGTGCTGCTGCTTTTAATAAATTATATGGGAGTAAATGGGGTAGCTCTCATTCTCTCGCGAGTTAGCCTAATCGCAGTTGTCTTACTTGTATTGGTGGAACTTGTCGGCTTTCTTCTATACGGAACCACTTGGTATGTGTTGATTCGAGCCGCGGGTCATCAGATAAAATTCGGTATGTGTCAAATGATCACTTTCGCCAGCGTCTTCATTAGTTTCTTGACCTCTAGCGGCTTCATTCTTGAAACTATGCGCGTGATTTTAGGATCCAAGGAAGCGAGCATGCACACTGGGCAATCTGCTTCAACCGTCATCCTCCACCGAATAGTCTACATCATCACAGTTCTCGTAAGCACAGCAACGGCTATGCTTGCGCTATCCGTAACAGGCCGCATGCCGCGTGCTGAAGCACTTCATCTCGAAGTTGCTTCAGGAGTATTGATGATTATCACTTTAGTAGGCGTGTTTCTCTCGCTCTCACCTCGCTTCATTCAGCCGCTCCAGTCAGTATCATCCAGAATCATACGCCCAGTCATGGATCACATTCAACGTCTGCAGAAGCATGAAGCGGAGTGGAGTGTTGAACGATTCTTAACCGATTATGAAAATACATTCAGGCTGCTGCTTTCAAACAGGCGCGATATGCTAGTTACTTTCCTCTCAAGTAGTGGCGACTGGAGTTGTTCGTTAATCTTGCTTTGGGGTGTACTGGCCACGCTGGGACATATTACTTCGATATGGATAGTTGTCATCGCAATGGCGATTGGTGAAATGGTTGAGATAATCCCTATCCCGGTTCCTGGGATGATTGGGATTTATGAAACCAGTTTAACCGCGACTCTCATCACATTCGGCGTTCCAGCACCTATTTCCGCCTCAGCGGCCATTCTACTCCGCTTAGTGACTTCTGTTTTTGACATTCCTGCCACGGGATACGCCGCGTACCGCTACGGGTACAGCACGCTGATGAAAAACTTCTCCTGAACACTTCGAAAACCACTTACATCTGAACTAATGACTTCGCTGTCGAAACTATATCGTGCGGGGCAAGCTGGTTCAGGGAGCCTGTCACCTATTTGACAGCGATGCACGCGCACTTCGCGTGACTTATTCGTATCCCAGAAATGGGTTAGGGGGCTAAGATCCACCCGTTGCTTACATGCAGGTACTGCGTGTTAGCCGATTATTTGCGTTATCTCTTTGATGATCCCATTTTCAACGTGGACAGTCCACAGCATTTCAGGAACATCGACTGCAAGAAACAGAACGGACAGCAACAAGGTTTCGACTGCTGCTACCGCAATGTTCTGGATGAATTTTCCGATTCCTACGTTGACCGTGAAATCGTTCGGCTGCCCAGCGATACCTATTGTGAACGCTCGGTCGGCGGTGATAATGTCACGCAGTATCCCAGCCTTTTGAGCTTGAATCAACTGTCCCATTGGAGCCGTGGTCGATTGGACCTTGTATCCCTCAGCCTGTAGTTTTTGAACTATTTGTTGCGACAATTGGGTCAGGTCCTTGTTCTTTCCTTGAAACCGCATTACTTTCTCTGAAACCATTAAAAATTCACATCTGCCATAGATGCGACGCCATTTAATTAAGATGATGCGGCGAACCTGAATGATGCTCCTACTCGTCGGAATAATAGTGACCATGACGACGCAAAAGTTACTACACTCGCTCGAAGATCCAGGGAAGAAGGCGTTCCATCCCATATGTTTAGCGAGGCACAAAGCGTACATTCCGGACGCCGACATAATGACTAAGAGTGTGTTGACCGTTCCGCCGGAGATTACAGTCGAACAGCTGGTTTCCGACTACTTTCTCGTCTATCATCACGGAGGCTACCCAGTAGTAAAGGACGGGCAAGTGCTCGGGCTGGTCACATTACAGTGCGTGAGAAATGTTCCCAAGGAGAAAAGGGAATACGAAACGGTTCAACAAGCAATGATTCCCTGCGAACGAGCGGTGGTTGTTAAACCCTCCGTGAACGCTTTAGATGCGATGCAGAATATGGCCCGAAACAAAGTCGGGCGTGTGCTTGTTGTCGATGGCCGTAGGCTTGTGGGAATAGCAACGCGCGAGGACATAGTCAGGACAATCCAGACGAGACAAGATTTAGAATTGGGCCCGGCCGACCTGCGGTCGGTTTGCCGACCGCTCCGATTAAAGCTGGGCATTGTGTTCAGTGCGGGGCTCTGCTTCCCCTTGGTGCAAAATTCTGTTCGGAATGCGGGGCCATACAAATCGTCCAGAGTCTTAATCAATGAATGGTACTGTGAATCAATTCAAGTAGGAAAGAAGAATGGCTCTTGAGGATGTTCTTGAAGAAATTAGGATGAGGCTAGAGGAGAGGATCAAGCGGCAGCTTTCTGGGTTGCAGGGTTTCGTTGTGAGGCCGGTATACAATTCAATGATGCCGTTGCATGTTGAAATGTCCTTAGCTCCTGAAGTATTCCAATTCGTTTTCCTTAAAGACGGCATCGTTGAGCTGAGTCATGGTCGTGGGTCGAATGCGGATGTGCGTATAGAAAGCGATAATCAGACGTTTATTTCTCTCTTCCAAAATCCTAGCGCTGAACGGTTCAAAGAGCTGGAGGGGCAAGGTAGGATTAGAATTACTTCTCTTACAAAGAAGGGGAAGGATGCCGAAGGATACATTCGCAGATACTTAACTGGATAAGCTAAGTTGCTTAATCAAGCCTCATGGAATCCACGATGTTTGTAGGTACGTGTCACACCGGCCCACCACTGCTGTCACTTTTTTTGCTCTCAATCGGAAAAAATGTTACCTGGGTTCCGAGAGCCTAAGGGCTTGGTGGTGCATACACAAGCTAAGCTTTAGGAAAGAAAGGGATGAAAGAAAGACGGGCCCTACCGATTCGTACTAGGTCTGCTTGATTGCGCCTTGGAGTTGTGACATGACGTTTGGAGGAATCATAGGCATGCCGTGCGCAGTCTTCGCGTGATCTGTAGCTTGCTTAAGCAGGTCTTCTTTTGTATCGGCGGTCAACTGACCACCACATCCAGGCATCGGACACTTCAACGTGAAACCCATAACAGTTCACCTCTCATTTACCGTAAGCATCGTCGCCATTTAAGATGAACGCCCACAACGTCTCGCAATTCATGCAAACGTATGCTTTCTCGTGAAAGACTTACAGTGTAAGAGACAGATGACTTCGAATCCTCATGTTTTCTCATTTCTCGAAAGGAGTGAGGAAAAGGAAAATCGTGATGCCTATGGGTAGTTTGTCGCTCTCTCCCAGATCAGTCGTCGGACTCTTTCGGGGTTTCCTTGGCCCCCGACAATTACCCATCCAGATTTCTTAGCAAGGAAGAGGTAGGCCCTTCTTACCTTGTTCAAGTATTCTCGGTCGCTTTCGTGAATGTCCCGTCCTCTCTGTTTTCTTGCCAGCGATGTTCGCGGAGAAACATCCAAGACCACAACCAGATCCGGTTTCGGCAACCCTTCTTCTAGGCACTCAAGCCATCTGCAGGACAGCCCGTGTGCCATCCCGTACGCTAGGTTCGAGGGCGTATATCGGTTAACGATAACGATCTCTCCATTCTCGATCCTCTCCTTGAGTTTCTCAGCCACCTCCCATTTGTTCGCGGCGTAAAGGAGATGGACCGCGTGTGGATCCAAGCGAACCCCCGCATTCAGATACCTCTTCAACTGTTTTCCGATTGGGGTTGTATAATCTGGAAAACTAAATACCGATACGGGGTTACCCAATGCTTTGAGTTTGACGGCAAGGAGGTGGGCTTGCGTCCGCTTCCCGGCCTGGTCAATACCCTCAATCGCAATCAGCCTCCCCACCTTCCGAACCATCCGGATCACGTCCCCCAATCTTTGACGCTTAACGATTCTCAATTTTCACTTTTCCGGTTATCGCCGAGGCTCTGCGAACCGCACTAGTGGCATCGCAACTCAATCTGCAAAAGCATTAAACCATGATGGCCGACAACATCGAGGCGTGATCGTCGTGTTCAAGATAATGACTTTGCTTAAGAAGAAACCTGAATTCAGCGATGAAGCGTTTGCGAGATATTGGTTGGAGACCCATGCATCTTTGGCGAAGAAGATGCCTGGATTGAGAAGATATGTGGTGAATATAGTCAAGCGGCCTCCGAACCGAGAGCCGGATTATAATGGAGTGGTGGAGTTGTGGTTCGACGATCAGGCGAGCATGAAGAGAGCGTTCACGTCGCCCGAAGGCGTGGCAACACAGAAAGACACAGAGGCTTTCGCTTCCGGCCTGATTACCCTGTACACTGACGAACATCACATCATGTAGCCTCTCTCACACTTCCTTGGTCCTTCAGTCCGTGCCCAGTAACAACACAGACGACGGATTCATCTCGAGTAAACCACTTCGACCTCGACGCCTTCACTAATCCAGCCACGGACGCCGAACTGGCCGGTTCCGCAAAGATTCCTTCCCTAGCCGCCAACAATCTTTGGGCTCGGAGAATCTCATGATCCGAGACGGCGAGCATCGCGCCGCCGGAGTCCCTTACGGCTCGCAGGGCCTTCTTCCAGCTCGCCGGTGCACCGATTCGAATTGCGCTGGCAGCGGTCTCGGGTGAAGGCCAGGGAACTATACTATTCTCGCCCTTAGCGTACGCTGCAGCGATCGGGGCCGCGCCCGCGGCCTGGACTCCAATCATCCTCGGCGCCCGACTGGTTGCTCTAAGCTGCTTGAGTTCCCAAAACCCTTTCCAGATCGCGCTTATGTTCCCAGCGTTTCCGACCGGCAGAATTATCACATCCGGAACTTTCCGGAGTTGTTCCCAAAGCTCGAAGGCCAAAGTCTTTTGGCCCTCAATCCTGTACGGGTTCAAGGAATTCACGAGATAGAGTCGACCCGTCGCGGCGAGTGTTCGGGCTTTTTGGAGTGCCTTATCAAAATTCCCTCGCACCTCTTGAATTCGGGCCCCGTGAACTATGGCTTGGACCAATTTGCCTTGAGCAATTTTTCCGTGAGGTATGAGGACGGTGGCCCTCAAACCCGCCCGCGCCGCATAGGCGGCCATGGAGGCGGAGGTGTTTCCAGTAGACGCGCAAACCAACTCCTTTGCGCCTATCTCGACCGCCCGCGTAACCGCAACCGTCATCCCTCGATCCTTGAACGACCCAGTCGGATTCTGCCCCTCGTTCTTGAAGTAAACCTCCCCCAAATCCAGTTCAGACGCGACCCGCATAGATCTCGGAAGCCCCGTTCCTCCTTCTGCCAAGGTGACAGCGTTCCGCGCTGAAACCGGGAGAAGTTCTTGGTAACGCCAGACGGATAGGGGACTGGGCCTTCGTAGTGAGGCTTCGAAGCGATGTCGAAGAGATTCGTACCTATAGCTGATCTGTAGTAGGTCGCCGCATCTTGGGCATGAGTAGATTTGAGTTGGCTTGAAGCGGCTTCGGCAACTGATGCATTCTAGGTAATGCCTTGGGCTATGATTCAGTTTTCATCGCCGCCGCGGGTGAGTTATGATTTCGGCGCCTTTTGAAGATGGTCGCGTAACGAACAGATCCTGAACCTCGTGTCCCAGGGACATCAACCGCTCTGTTACCAAGGCTATGGCCGGTTGAATAGTCCCAACCCGATTCCTTCGTTTGCGGTTGTGGTCTTGGGAGATGCTGTACCAGAGCGCCTTCGCAGGACCTGCCCCGCTGATTGTCTCAGCTACATTGAATTTCTCAAGTAGCATTTTCTTCTCTTCCCAGAGGTAGCCGGAGTCCACTCCGGCCCCGTATAGGCCGTGGTTGGCGCGTGCGGGTTCCACGACTTCGTCCCAAGGCAGTGTCTCGAGAATCGCCTGAACATCTCCTCTTAGGAAAGCCGCGGAGGCTCGCGCCGCTTGGCCCACGGTCTGGACATGTTCTGCGATCCGGATTTGTGTAGGAACAACCTTACGGGCAGCTTCCGTTGAGGGTTTCTCAACGTTTGGAACTACGATCGCTACTCCGAGGTCTTTAGGCGGCCGAATAGTTGTAACTTCCTGTTGCCCGGCACTTGTTCTCGTAACAATGTTGAATCCACCCAGTGCGGCCGCGGAGACGTTATCTAAGTGATTGGACGGTTCGGCCCTTCCTGCCATTTGGACCAATCCGAGGCCCCTGATTCCCAGCTTGAATTTCCGATCCGCGCAGAGTATGGCGCCAACCGCTTCCGCACCCGACCTGCCCAGGCCTTTTGTTGGAGGAATATTCCCCCTTATCCGCAGCACGTACCCGTTCGGTTTACCGCGGTCCGCCGCTAGAGCCTCCAAGGCTATGCCGGCTGAATTGAATCTTGGATCGGCCTCCTTCTCGGCTCCGTCAACGCCTTCAACAATGATCCTCCTTGTTCCCGAGGGTGCCGGGGTGAGGTCTACCTCGAGGCATGGGGATTCTAGTGCTACTGAGAATATGTCGAAACCGGGGCCGAGGTTTGCGCTAGAAGCTGGAACACGTGCCCGAATAGTTACTGCCAACGCAGACTAATGCCCCACACGGAATGCGTTTCCGTCGACTAATAGAGGCATAGGAGGCTGATTCTCGCGACGCTATACTTCAAACATAACGCTCTTTCCGGCGCGTAACCGTGCTTATCATAGTGTGGTTAGGTAGTTCTCGACTTCCCACGGCGTGACTTGTTCGCGGTAATCGCGCCACTCCGACTCTCTGACCTTGATGTACTCTTCGAAGGCCATCTCTCCTAGGGTTCCTTTGACGAACAGGTCCTTCTTGGCTTCAGCTATGGCCTCACCTACGGTTCGAGGAAGCCATGCGATTCCGCGGCGTTCAAGTTCCTGCGAACTGAACCTCGCCGGATCCTCTCTGACTGGATCTCCGGGGTCGATGTTCTTCTCTATTCCATCGAGGCCTGCGGCTAGAAGTGTTCCGACGGCGTAGTAGGAGTTGCACGACGGATCCGGGACGCGCCATTCGATCCTTTGTCCTGACCCATCGGAGTGAGGGGAGTCGGACGGGATCCGTAGGGCTACGCCGCGGTGGTCGTACCCATAGCAGACATGAGCCGGCGCCCAGCTGCCAGGGAGCAGACGTTTGTAGGAATTGGAGATTGGCGCGCCGAAAATACATATGCCATTCATGTGTCTGAGAACTCCGCCGATGAACCCGTAACCGAGCTTACTCATTTTGCAACCCCTTCCATCGTCTGGGTCGTAGAAGACGTTGCGTTTGCTCTTCATATCGAATAGGCTAAGGTGTATGTGGCATCCGCTTCCAGGCACCCCGCCGTAGGGCTTGGGCATGAAAGACGCAAATAACCCACGCTTCGCGGCGATCGCCTTCGCAACATCTTTCAGGGCAACGAAAGAATCCGCAGCCGCCAACGCGCCCGTATATCTAAGAGTCGGCTCGATCTGAGAGTGGCCGTACTCTTTCTTCAGTCGTTCGAGGTGAACGCCCATCGTGGCTAGGTTTGAAAATACTTCCTGAACATAGTCGTTGTAAAGGTCGTAACTGTGACTGGTGGCGAACTTCGTATTGATGTACGGCGTCACAGCTCCTCCTTCTCCCTGCCGTAATACGTAGAACTCCGTCTCGCAGGCGACCATAGGCGAGTAACCCATATCGTTCGCCTTGGCAATCATTCTTCGAAGGAAGTACCTCGCGTCGGTGGCGTGAGGTTTAAGATCCGGCCCCCAGAGCTCACTAATCATTCGCGCACTTCCAGGCGCATAAAGGACGGGCGAATAGGTTTCTGGGTCAGGCATAATTTTTAGTTCCGGAGCCTCCGAGCCCCACGACCCCTCGTAGGCTACCTTATCCAGCACGTTGAACGATTGCAACGCCTTGGGGATGCCGATTCCATCCCTCATGTGTTCCCGCAGAAACTCGGCATGCGATACCATCGCTCGAGGAATCAGATCGTTTCCAAGCCACTGGAACTTGATTAAATTGATCTTCTCATCCTTAACTCGTTTCAGCACACTCTCAGACACAGATTGCGTGACCATGACTCAACCCATCGCAGATTATTTGTTAAGCCTTTCCCCGCCCGGCGATTCGGGAAACTATTTCAACCCTAAACCGAGATACGTGCATAATCCTAACTTAAGGGAATTAGAACGCTAATGACGAAACGCAGCCGCGGAAGCGCGAAAGGAAAACGGTCTGGGAAACGTAAGCGGACGGCTATCGTGGCCTTGATTGTCGCCGCATGCATCGTCGCGAGCTTCGTGTCATACGGGCTCGCCTATCGTGGCGTTGTGGATTTCACGTTCGGAGGGAAGAACGAAGTACGGCAATCATACCGCCTGGCTGCGATGTCCAAGTATGAGCCGTCGGCCATCGACCTGACTCATATTCGCATAAGAAATACGGGCAGCACGGGAATAACAGTCACCGTGACCCTGCACGCCCTTAACGCCGTGGTTTCGACGGCATACTCCGGTCCATACAGCGACACTTCCGACGTCCAAATCTACTTACCCGCCGGGGGCGGAGATCAGGTCATCACGTTCTACCTCACGCTCCCGCAACAAGTTTCAACATTTACACTGAGCGTCGCAGTCGCTCGTGTCTTTGATTTCTCAAGCATCGCCACCTTCGCCACATCCAGCTTCACATCAATTCAACCCAACACGCCGACAACACTCATATACGCACAGGAACCCGCGAACCCGGACGCCTATCAGCTTACGAACCAATACTAAGAAGTCACTTGATTTACCAGGATTCCGTTATCTCTTCGTTTGGTGACGGAAATGAGTTTCTCGTTTCAGAACATGACAAGGCAACTGGCTAGGATGAGACGTGGAAAGACGATTGTGCTTACTGGCGGCACTTTCGACATCTTGCACCATGGCCATCTGAAGTTTCTGGAAAAATGCAGGCGGCAAGGAGACATTCTGGTAGTATGCGTCGCCGGAGACGCCAGAACTCGGAGACGGAAGGGCGCTAATAGGCCGCTAATGCCGGCGACCCATCGGGCGGAAATCGTCGCAAGCCTAAAGATAGTAGACCTAGCGTTCGTATCAAACCGTAAACCCTTCAGCGAACACATCCTCCGAAAGATCATGCCCGATACCTTGGTAACGTCTTCAAATGAACCGTCCGTTCTGACCAAACAGCAATTCCGAGAGTATATGAAACGTGAACATCCGGAGATCAAAGTAACCCTAATCCCCAGGTCTCATGCAACGTCATCATCAAGCAAATTCCTTAACAAATTAAAAAAAGAAAATTCCTAAGGGAGACCTAGGAAAGTGCCTACTTTCTCACTGTCAATCTAATTAACCGCGATTATCCCAGAGCACAGAAAAACTATTCCCGAAGGGATCATGTGATGACGAAGATGCATCGCTACGCGGTCTGTGTGGAATGGACCGGGAACACTAGTTCTGGAACGTCAAATTACGGAAGTTATGAGCGGCGGTACGAGATATCGGCGGACGGAGGGAAGCCGAAGTTACTGGGGTCGTCGGACCCTGTCTTCCGTGGAGATCCTACACGCTGGAATCCAGAAGAGTTGTTGGTCGCGTCACTCTCCGCATGCCATAAGCTCTGGTATCTGCATCTATGCGCTTTAGCTGGCATTGTTGTCGTTCAATATGTTGACCACGCCGAAGGCTTCATGGAGGAGAACACCGACGGATCAGGCCACTTCCAACGAGTGATCCTGAGGCCCGAGGTCAAGGTCGCTCCGGGCTCCGATATTGCCAAGGCTCGAGAATTACATGCGGCTGCTCATGCGAAATGCTTCATAGCAAATTCCGTGAACTTCCCCGTCGACCACGATCCGAAGATTAAAACTGCGTGAGAAATGTTCCACTGTCATTCTATCGGAAGATTCGTTTTCTGCGTGTGCCCACGACTAGACCCACACACTATGACCGTTTCAGGTGCTCATCGCGTAATACCGGTACTCTGATTGTTCTACGAAACCACACCGTTTGTAGAGCGACAAGGCATTTCGATTCTCAGTTTCGACCTCAATCTTGATCTGCCGATGCCAACAGCTTCGCGTCCGCAAGGTCAGCCTGCTGTAGCTCAACCGAGAACTCGCTGACCTCCCTCTTCACGAATAGCTCTGGATTAAGCGTCATTCTGTATTTAGAGAATTGATATCGCGAACCAGTCGATTTGACGAATGCCTCTCCAGACTGGAAGCAGTCTTGGCAAACTACTAAGCATCTGCGTACTCCATCTTTCTTACATTCGGCCTTCGCCGCCTCTAGGAGAGCCCGCCCGATGCCCTGCCGACGTTTCTCCGGTTTCACGATGATAGATGGCTCTTCCTGGTCGATGCCTTCTTGAACCGCAAGCAATCCAACAAGTTGACCTCCTTCGTAACATAGAACCGCCTTCACTCCCGCGTTAAGCGTCAGATAGTCTAATCCTTCATATTAGTTACAAATGGAAGCAAGGCTCGAGGCTTCCTCAAGGTCCCCTTCGGTCAACGTCTTCCGGACTAGGCTGCGGTCCTGATAGTGCATAACTAGTTCTTCTAAATCCGTGCCGGAAGCATATATGGTGCGCACTACTAGCCCCCCATCAACCCAAAATGTAGTTTTCGTTCCCGCGAAGGGTTTGCACACAAACCCAGCGAACCAGCACTGAATCGCACGGAACCAGCACTGAATCGCACGGAACCTAGCACATTGTTAACGCATCAAACTACGCGTACTTCAAAATGAATCACACCTGAACTACGCGTAGCTGAATGACAAAATTTACTGAATGATACGTACATTCTTGTTAAATGCAACTACATGACGTAGTCGCAAACACGGCAACTACGGAAGGTAGTGCCTAAGAGGTGAAACGCGAAATTTTGAAGACCCGTGATGCGACATTACTGGCGTTAGCTGTCCTGCTTGCTGTGGCGGTAGCCGCAGTAAGTGGCAGCCCAGTCCTTGCACAACAATACCCGTGTCAACCAAGCTACGGTGGCGGCTACAATGGTTGCTACCCGAGCTACGGCAATCCATACAACAATCAGTACAATAACTGTCAG
This sequence comes from uncultured Candidatus Bathyarchaeia archaeon, assembly GCA_964533505.1. Taxonomy (GTDB): domain Archaea; phylum Thermoproteota; class Bathyarchaeia; order 40CM-2-53-6; family 40CM-2-53-6; genus FEN-987. The sequence goes on from CAZHKA010000053.1 coordinate 76,051, forward strand.
AACGGATACTACTACAACGGTTGCGGCTATTCAGGCTACAACCAATACAATCCATACAATCCGTACCATGGCTGTCAATCAGGATACCGGAATCAATACAATCGCTGCTACGGCTACGGATACGGTAACCCATACTACAGACCGTACTATCCATCATATCCGTACTATAATTGCGGGTACGGATATTGGTACTACAGCAGCTGCTATAATCAACCCGGCTACTTCAACGGATACCCATACTACCGTTCGCACCATTAGAGCCCTCACGGTAGATAACACATGAACGCCCAACCTTCCCCCTTTTCTTTGAAACCTACCAGAAAGCAAAGCAGGAGAGAATTTCGAAGTTACCCTCGATAAGTAGCGGTCAATAGGCTTTCTATTTGAGGTAGGGATATGGTGGTGCGCACACGCAAGATTCAAGAAGGATTGGGTCTTGATTAGGCACGGGCGCGATTGATTGTTTAGGCAACTTGATTACGTGATGGTTTACGTTGCGGACATGGCTCGTTCTGTGCAGTTCTACCGAGACAAGCTAGGTATTCCGCTCAAGTTTGAGTCCCCCGAATGGACCGAATTTGATACAGGAGCCACAGTGTTAGCCCTTCATGGCGGAGGAAAGCTTGCCGCGAAATCCGCTGAGCCACTAGCGGGAACCGCCTCAATAGGATTTTACGTGGAGAACCTGGTTCAGAAATACGATGAGCTGAAGGCGAAAGGTGTTGTATTCGTGATGCCCCCTACTGAACGCGAGGAAGAAAAAATCAAGTTAGCAGTCTGTCTGGATCCGGATGGACTCCCAATTTCAATAGCTGAACAAAAGTAGTAGTAGCTGTGGACGGATTCGGGACGATGCAAATGTTCGACTTCGAGTTACAGAACCGGTAGAATAACTGGGGATTTCAAGATCCGGTTACTGTGATAGTCATGATTGGACTGACATTCTGGGACCCGGGAATATTGGTTGAATTTCTAGGATAATAGAGCTGGCTTGAGGCCGTCAAGTCGTAAGTTCCGGCTTTACTGAATGAAAGGCTGTAACTGAAGAAATCAACTCCGCTTCCCGAGACGGTTAGGTAGCACGTCCCTGCAAAGAGAGGCGTACGGTCGGTGAACGGATTAGTTGAGTTACATGGAAATGGTGAAGAATCCGCGCCATCGATTGAAAGTGAGCTGCAGTTCGACCCGTTGGGTTGACAGCTTATGGCAGTGATCAACCAGGCGTTCTGGTTCGTGACGTAAGTTACATCGAAACTCACCGTGCTCGTATAACCCACGGCAGTGTGGGTATAGTAGTTGAGGGCGATGACTGACGTTGTTGCCTGAGAGGACTGCACATACGTGGCAGAAGTCATTGTAGCTGATGCGACTGCAATGAGGAGACAGATCAGAAGTTTCGGATGCATACTCATCAAGAAATCGTGTGATGCATTATAATAAAATGAATTTTGACAGATCTAATGCAACCGGATAACTCCAGGAACGTCGGATGGGACGACTCGAAGTCTACGGATTCTCCTGCAATTCTACTAGCCGTCAGCGGAATTCCCCCACCGAGTCTAGTGAACCAGCAGAAGGTTAACCGAGCCACATTTTTCTTTTCCGATACAGTCGGCGTGCGCTTACCATGTTGTTCAATTGGAGCACATTTAAAACGAATTGGCTACCAATTCGTTCATTCAACTGGGTCATGTGGCCGGAAGTAGGCTACGGTTCATTAGTTTCCGCTTGCTATCAGCTCATCCAAGATCCTACTGAAAGAGCCTACGGCGAGTGAGAGGTGACCATGTTCGGGTAGCAGGTGCGCTCGCACTTCGGGCACGTGTTCCGCCAGCCAGCATCCATGCGCGAAGGGAACCATCCGATCCTTGGCTCCCTGCCACAACGTTACGGGAACCTTGATTCGACCCAAGTCAAAGCCCCAGTTGCTGATGAAAGCAATATCGTCGTCGAACCAACCCCAGAAGCCGTTCCGCAAAGCCTCGCGGCCGTTCTCGGCCAAGAAAACTCCCAATTGGCCGCTGAGCACTGCTTTGTCCACGTCATCTACGAGGTCGCCGAACGCAGAGATAATCTGGCCACCAGTGACCTGAGCGAACCCCGGTCCTACACGTTCCAAGAACGACCGAAGTTCGTCCGGGCCAGCGAGGGCTGCCTGGAACTCCTCAATATTCTCCTTGCCCATCCCAGCCAGCCAGTCTAGGTCCTGTGGACCGAACGGCGCGACCCCCGCGATCGTAGATGCCGCAATAACGCGCTGCGGTAAAAGCGCCGCGCAACCCAACGCATGGGGGCCGCCTCCCGACCATCCGATGACGTAGAAGCGTTTTGCCCCAAGTTGATCGAGGATACTCGCCGTGTCCGTTGCGCAGTCGGCGACCGTTCGACCCGACTGCCGCGTTGAGTTCCCATAACCGGGTCGCGAGTACGAAAGATACCGTAGACCTCGCGCCACGGCCGCTTCAATGAAAGGTTCGAACAGAATTTGCGAGCCAGGAGTCCCATGGTGGAAAACGAGCGGGGTCCCATCTTCAGGGCCCGCCACTGCGACTTCAAGGACCCTCTCAGTCGTGAGTGAAATCCGGAGTCGATGCGCAATAGAAGCCATCGACAAGAATACTCCCAGCTGTCCGCCATCAAAGAGTTACGTTGGCTTTTGCTTTTGTGGGTGGTCGTGGAAGCATTAGTGCATACACATCTTCTTGGCGGAGCGAACAACAACAGTCCAAATTACGACGCTCACATCAGTACCACCACACGAAACTCCTAACTTGAAGTAACTAAGTAACTCCGAAAATCATTCGACTGCGAGTTGCTAGTTGTCTCGGAACCAGTCGAGGGTTTTCTTGATTCCGTCCTTGTATGGAGTGGTGGGGATTCTTCTGAACTTACTTTTGAACTTCGTTCCGTCAAGGATCAAGCGTTCCCTTTTCAGGTAGAGCATCTCGTAGAACTCTCGCACTAGGGGATTGGAGATTCCGGCGAGTGTAATCATGAATTTCGGGATGGCACGTATCTTCGCCTTTGTTCCTGCCGTCGAAGCAACTAGCTGTAGCCATTGTCTAGGAGTGGTGACTTCTACGCCTGGAAGACTGTAAGTTTCACCGTTAGCGCTGGGTTCAGAACCTGCAATGACTAGGGCTTCCGCGGCGTCTTCGATGTAAGCAAACTCGATGGGGGCATCCAGTCTCCCATACCATGTCATCGGTCGACCTTGGAGCGCATTGCGGAAAATTGGTGCATAGAGGTCGTTGACAACGAACGGGCCATAGAAGTCCGGGAAACGCACTATGGTATATGGAACATTTTCTGATTTCCAAGCATCGTTGAGCATCTGCTCCATTCGGATGCGTATCTTTCCCTTCTCGGTGTGCGCTGCGAACGGGTGATCTTCTCGCACGAAGTCGGACTGGGCATGTCCGTACACATACACGTTCCCGGGGAAAACTATCTTCGCCTTGTTTTCCTTCGCGGCTGTGATGGTGTTCTGAAGCATGGGTATGGCTTTTGATTTCCATTCCGGATACGGCACATTTACGCAATAGTAGACTGAATCTACGCCTATGATCGCTTTATTCACATCATTAAGCTTAGACGCGTCGCCTTCAACAACATGCACTAGCTCCATCCTTGAGAACTGTTTCAATTTGACGGGGTTACGCACCATAACGCGAACTTGGTTCTTTCGATCAAGCAGTTTCTCAACGATCCAATGGCCTACGCTTCGTGTCGCACCGAGAACTACTTGCATCACACGATACCCTTTCGGACATGGTGCGGAACCGTTGCATTAAGGTGGTGGGTGGAACTATTGGTGCGGCGACATAAATTGAACCATTAATCTACGGCCCTGTGCGCGGACCACTACCCACACAGACTTTTTTTTGACGGTTCGACAAAGGCTTAGGTAGGTTTTGACTAGGTGAATTCGAGAGCTTTGAGTTAGAACCTGAGTCTGTCGGCGAATTGCTTGCCGTTCGTCATGGTTTGAAACATTACGTAACCTGAGTGACGCTTGGAGTTCGCTCATCTTTTCCGGGGAATCTAGCCGTTCGAAAGAGCTGCGATAGGTTACATCTGAATACAGACGGTTTCAGCTGTATACCTGAAGAATATCAGCAGCAAAACGAAACAGAGGTTCGATAAGTCGCGATGAGCGATTAAGAACATTGCTCATCGGACCGAATAGAGAATCGAAGAAACATAGTAATGAGGGCAACACACTTCGGCCGACGATCTTAATCGTCGACGACCAAGAGAGCATAAGCAAGAGTCTGAAGATCACCATGGAGCGCGAGGGATACGCTGTTGACGTAGCGAGCAATGGACGAGAAGGGGTCGAGAAAGCGAAGATGCGTTCCTACAACATTGCGCTTATCGACCGTCGCCTGCCGGATATGGATGGCACGGAACTGTTAACCGCGATCAGAGAAACAACTCCGAAAATGGTCAAGATCATAATGACAGGCTACCCGTCACCAGAGAGCGTCGCTGAGGCGGCCAGAAACGGCGCCGACGAGTACATAGTCAAACCATTCAACGTGGAAGACTTCCTCAAAACCATCAAAGAATACCTCAAGAAACAGCAGCAAGCATGACAGAAAGAGGGCGTTACGAAATTAAGCATGAAGACGCAAGGATTGCATGAGGTTCAAGTCACTCAAGTTCTCATCCTAAACTCTATTGACGATGAAGTGGCACGCGTTATATGCTCCGGTTTCATTACACGGCATTTCCCGCCTAGATTCGAATTTCCGTCACCCGGTCTTTATCGAATGGCACGGTCAAAACAACCAAAACCTAAGGGTAGCATACTCACGATAGTAAGGCACGAGGGTGGACTTGATGACTGGAGAAATCGACGAGCAACTCTGGCCAAGTTCGTTGCTTCTTGATCACGTACGCACCGCCATCATAGCTACAGACTTGAACGATAGAGTCGTCTACTGGAACAAGTATGCGGAGACACTGTACCAATGGACGGCAGAGGAAGCCATTGGGAAAAATCTAACCGACCTACTCGTGCTTACGTCAGACCACAAACTCCCTAAGAACAACATGAAAGGTATTGAAAGCCGCGAGTATTGGGACGAGGAATGGACAGCCCAGCGAAGAGACGGAACCTCGTTTCCCGTTCGCAGCTTCGTAGATGTCGTTAAAGACGGCAACGGGAACGCGATTGGTTTCGTTGCTGTGAGCAGAGGTATCACCGAACGCAACCGAGCAGAGGACAAACTCCTAGCGCTGCACGCTCACGCCCGGCAACTCGCCTGCGCTAGAACACTTGATGAGATTATCGAGCATACGCTTGACGCGATGGAATTCACACTTGGATTCAGTTCGGCTGAGTTCTGGTTGGTCGATGCGACAAGAGGACGCATTCTTTGCCAGGAAGCGCGAGGTATGACCAGCTCTATCTCAGAGTTCATGCTGGATGGTCCTGGGATTACCGTGAAGGCCGTGAACACGGGAAGAACCATCAGAGTGGGGGACTCGAGGAAAGAGGAAGCTTACGTTGACGACGAAGGCCGTGTAGGGAAGGAGAAATCGCCAGTAAAGTTGTCGGAGCTAGCGGTGCCCGTCCTCATAGACAATAAACCTGTTGCTCTTCTAGACGCAGAAAGCATATCCCTAGACTACTTCACGGATGACGACCAGAGACTTCTCGAAACACTCTCCAGCCATGTAGCGTCCGCCTTGACCAGCCTGAGGTATGAAGATGAGCTTCGACGCCATTCTGAACGTCTGGAGGAGCTGGTTAAGGAGAGGTCTGGGAGGCTAGCTGAGAGTGAGGCCAGATATCGTCGCCTCTTTGAAAGCAGTCCAATCTCCCTTTGGGAGGAAGACTTCTCTGAAGTCAAGAGGTACTTCGATGAACTGCGAACTAGAGGCGTTAAGGATCTCAGAAGACACTTCAACGAGCATCCGGAGGAACTTGCCAAGTGTGGTGATATGGTGAAGCTTCTCAGTGTTAATGAAGCCACACTCAGGCTCTACGGCGCGAAAACAGTAGACGAACTAAGAAGTGGACTAAGCGGGGTTCTCGTCCCCTCGTTCCAGGACAGGCTCAGAGAGGAACTCGTGGCAGTGGGTGAGGCCGAGAGGCGCTTTGCGGGCGAATTTGATAACCAAACTTTGACGGGCGACACCAAACACGTTAGTTTGATTCTGAACGTGATTCCAGGCTACGAGGATACACTTGGGAAGGTCTTAATCTCTATAATTGATTTGACTGACCGCCGACGGATGGAGGAGGCGCTTCTCAAGTCTCAGCGAATGGCCACCATCGGAGAATTGGCGGCGATGATCGGGCATGATCTGCGGAATCCGTTGACGGGCATCGCGACTGCGACGTACAATGTGAAGACGCATCTTGGCAAGGGGATCGACAGGCAGACGAAGGAAATGCTCGATATCATCGACCAGGACGTACGAAACTCGGATAAGATCGTGGGCGATCTTCTGGAATACGCGAGGGTGCCGCACCTAGAACTTGCTGAGACCGACATGAAATCAGTCACGATAGACGCTCTCGCACACGCACAGCTTCCGAGGAGGATACGCGTCGTTGACTCCACCAAGAGCCACCCCAAAATAGCGGTGGACGTGGACAAGACACGTCGGGTCTTCCTGAACCTCATCAAGAACGCGGCCGACGCCATGCCGAAAGGCGGCACACTCCGAATCGCCAGCAGAAAAACCGGCCTCAGCTTAGAGATCATCTTCAAGGACACTGGAGAAGGAATGACGAAAGAAACGATGGAGAAGATTTGGAATCCATTGTTCACGACGAAGTCGAGGGGGATGGGGTTTGGCTTACCGATCGTTAAGCGGCTCGTGGAAGCACATGGAGGCTCAGTCAACGCTGAAAGTAAGTTTGGGAAGGGGTCAACCTTCACCGTCACTTTACCGCTGAAACCGAAACTAGCGGCTAACCGTAAAAAGAGCGCATGAAAACTATGCGTTACGCTTGCAGTTTCTCCCTGATCTTGAGTATGAGGTCGGACGGGTTGAAAGGTTTCGTTACATAGCCGTTCACTTTTTCGTCGATGGCTTGGGCGGCGTTCTGGATTGATGGGTAACCGGTTATGATTATCTGTTTGATTTCAGGGTTCTCAGTTCTTAGCTTCTTGATGAGTCCCATACCGTCCATGTCAGGGAGGCGTATGTCTATTAGCGCGACATCATGTTGCCGTTTGTGGGCTCTAACAAGAGCCTCCTGACCATCTTGAGCGAGGTCCACGTTGAAACCGTCCGTTCGGAGAGCGTGGCTGAGATTCTTTCGAATGGTGTCATCATCATCGATAAGCAGGACGGATGCGGGACTCTTACTAGCCTTAGCGCGGGCGTTCAGCCAATCGACTAGTTTTGGCATGTCCTTTTTCAGGCCTTCAAATTCTTTAGCTCGTTCTTGAAGGAGAGCATTCACCGCTTCCTCCGGAGGCTTCGGTTCATACAAAATTGGCCTACTGTCACTATGTTCAATCACAATTCCCTTCTGGGCCAGTTCCCTTAGAACCCTGTACGTTTCGCTTCGGTGAATACCAATATCCTTAGCGACTCTGATGGACGAAGTCTTTCCGAGCTTGAGTAGGCGATAGTAGACCTTGGCTTGAATCTCAGATAATCCATAGTCTGGCAGCCTGTCTAACAAGAGAGATACGCTCGCAATGTGATTTTGTGATTATCATAATAACCTTGATATATAACTGATACGTTGAAATTCGTTGGGACGTTATTTTGTGGGTGCCGAAGGATAGAGGTCAGGCCATAACGGATGCAACCGTTGAACCTGGAACATTCTGAAACTCCCAAAACGGCATTCATAGCAGAGGTGACTCCAGGGAGGCATCTCGCAGAGTAGGAATGTTAAGTGTTCCAGGATTGATTGCAAAGGCGTCTGGAATTCTAGCAAAACACAATGTGAACATTCTCTCTGGAATTCATGATTCAACCCGATGGAACGTCTTCGTGGACCTAACCTAAAGCGATGCCACCCGACGTCATAATTGTCGATTCACTGTTCTTTCCAGTCGTATGGGACAGAGATAGGGCAGTGGTTCTACGAGCTGCAACTCTAAACTCAGTGCTAGACCGGATCACTCCGAATTTAGTATCAAGCCCTTGATAACTCCAAACGAATCTTTACCGTCCAGAAACCATCAACCGCAGGAAAGTACCCGTCTCAGGAAGTGGGTGTTCACTAAGAAAGTTATGATGCGTAATTCCCATACGGCGCACTTATGGTTCTCGCGAATTATCAAGTTAGATTTTTCGAAGTCGGTTAGAGCTGGTTAGGTTCAAGTACCCCCAACCGTAACTCGGTTTTGCTTGGGGAAGCGAATGTCATTAGGTTATATGCTCGGTTTGATCGGGCTCTTTGTAGCCGGAATAATCGCTGGCTCGATCAACTCCGTTGCCGGTGGAGGCACTCTCATCTCCTTCCCATCTCTCGTGGGCTTGGGTGAGCCGGAGATTGTGGCTAACGCAACAAATACTGCGGCCCTCTGGCCGGGTTCGTTTAGCAGTGCGATTGGTTATCGCAAAGACACGGCAGTTGATCGTGGTCTGCTAATTGCCCTTCTCGTTCCGAGTTTTATTGGGGGAGCCCTTGGCGCCGTCATTCTCGTGATCACTCCTCCCGACCTGTTCAAAATTATTGTTCCCTTTCTCGTTCTCTTCGCTACACTTGTTCTAGCTGCACGTAACACTCTTGCACGAAAAATAGGGCAGAGGTTGGCTGTAGCGGACGACCACACGACCAAAACCGGGCGAATCGGCGGGTGCCTGTTTCAACTGTTCATCGCCACTTACGGCGGTTACTTTGGGGCGGGCATGGGGATTTTGATGCTTGGCTCTCTCAGCATAATGGGTATGCGAGACATTCACAAGATGAATGCACTCAAGACCCCCCTACAAGCAGTCATCAACATGACCGCATTCGTATTCTTCGCCCTCAAAGGCCTAGTCGCTTGGACACCAGCCCTCGTTCTCTGCATCGGCGCAATCACTGGCGGGTATGGCGGAGCACGGTTAGCAAAACGCGTGGACCCGAAAATCTTGAACGTGGGCATAGTGGTTCTCGGATTCGTGGTGTCGGCTTGGCTCTTGTACAAAGCCTTCCTCTAACTCACGTTCTCCACTTGTTTGGGTGGTAGTACACACGCAAATTACGACAAACTGCGACGATTCAAATTCCGTGCAACGTCACGCCCCCATAGTTTCGTATGAAAGAGGGCGTTTTTCCAGCTTGAGGTAGCATATGTCTTATGCTTGTTCCGTAAACCGCCCCCGTAGCAGGGTTCCTTTCTGATGAACATCAGGTACTCTCGCATTCGGGAAGTCGTGTTCTCTGGAGGTTGGAGTATCGACCGAAATCGAACGAAATCGTTTGGATCCCTTCTCGCTGACGCGCCCCGTCCAGCTCAAGTCACAGGACTGATGCACCTATTGCGCTAATCCTATCCCGCTCAAAGCTTCACATGACTTGAAGTTGAATGCTTACGCTCTTCCCGATTAGCAATATTTTCTTGGAGCTTCTTGGAGGCATTCAATCCAATTTCTCCTCCTCCGACGATGATTGCGGCGTTTTCTGTAGTACGCGTAGCGCGGAGCGTTTCGTAGAGGATGATTCGTCCATCTTGATTATTAGTGACTACAGCGTGTAGTTGCAACAGTAAACAAATTAGGAGGTAGAAAACATTTGAAGACGAAACTCGGTGTCTTGACGCTCTTAGCCATTTCAATGACCCTGCTGATCGCGGGCGCAAGCGGCAGTCTAGTGTTCGCACAGATCGCAAGCCCATGCACGGCCACTCTAAGTTACCAAGGAACTCCCGCGCAATACAGCAACTCCAATTTTCCTCTGGTAGTCCCGGTCTCGGCCTCATGCACAACATATTTCGGAACACAACTCTACGCCACCGGCAGCGCATACGACGTAACAACGAACACAGCCCTCGGTTCCGCGAACACACTCATGTCGTCTGTGAACGGAGGAACACAATTCAACGGACAACTCGGCTTTAACACGCCCCCAACATCGCCAACCGACTCAGTCCAAATCTCCGTTTCCATCTACAACAGCCAAGGCGGCAACCTCATAACCACAACCAGCGAGACGATCCCAGCCGGCGCCGCATTCCAACAATCCGTCCAGACAATACAACAGGTCGTAACCACAACGGTGACTGAAGGCCAGTACCCGTACGCCGACCCATCCCCCACAGCCTACCCATCACCAAACCAACCCAGCCAGCTCCAATACCAGTCCCAACCACAACCCCAAAACCATTCCCATCAGACACATTACGGATCGCAGGGCTATGCACAAAGATCGAATAACATAAACCTCTTCGATTGGGCGGTCATCATCTCCATAATCGCATCCGTCATAATCGCCACAGCAGGTCTAGTGCTCATCGCTCGAAGACAGCAACAACCAACTTGGCACCCATGGCCGCCACCGCCGCCACAGTGAAAACAAAATCTGGGACACGAAACTTCCCTCTTCCTTCCCCTTTGATTTAGTGCGAAACCAGCTTCTTCTCTAACATTGGTAAGGAGGCGTCCAAGTTTCAAAGAAACGAACCAGCGTATTCAGAAGCAAGCAGATCATGCGTGCTCTGAAATGACCGACCCTACGCCCAGATACTAACAAGCCTGAATTGCTTTACGTGCCGTGACGGAAATTTCCCACATTCCGCAAATTTCTAAACAGAATTGTGCAGTACGCGTAGCTTCGGAGATTCCGATGAGGATGATTCGTCCACTCTCATTATAGGCAACTACACGCTGTAGTTAGTCGGTGATAAAAATTGGTGAAAAAACTTGCAAAAACATGCAGCTACGCAGTGCTCGTCTTGGCCTTAGCTATCGGAGTGGTCGCAGTCGCCACAAACAATAGCCTCGCTTTAGCCCAACCCTGTCAGGCGCTACTCGCATCTCCAAACGTCTACGGGCAGCAATACTATTACTACGGACCCAACTTCCAAGTCACAGTACCCGTCTCAGCAACATGCTCCTTCTATCCAGGGCAAATATACGCTACAGGTACAGCATACGATCTAACCTACAACACGAACATCGGAACAGCAAACACAGTCCTAACCCCAACGTATAGCGGTTACGCGTCCACGGGACAACTAACCTTCACTCTCCCTACCTCAGCACAAGCCCATCCAGTGCAATTCTCAGTCTCAATCTACAGCACTCCAAACGGATACTACGGAGGATACTACGGATACTATCCCGGATCTCTAGTAGCCCAAACCTCGTCAACCTTCGTAGTCGGCTCCAACTACTACCAGAGCTACCCCAGCAACCCAATCTACTCTTCATACCCAACACCTAGCTACCCGATCTACTCCTCGTATCCAACATCTAGCTACCCTACCTATCCTACCTACCCAAGCAACTATTACTACAGCAGCCCACGGTACACTCAGAATCAAGGCGGCTACTACTACATGGGCGGATATTACAACTATTCCCACAACGGCGGATCATACAACAATAACAACTATTGCAGTACAAGCAACCATTGCACGCACCGTTAGATCAGTACACATAAATCGCGAATACAGACATCCGCCGTTCCATCCCTTTTTTCTTGTTACTTCCATAGTGCGATAGCCCTGCGCGTTACCTTTCGTACAGTCGCGTAATCAGAATGGTCTTTCGCGCATTCTACACTTTACATAAACGCGATAACGCTCATCGTCGGACTGGATGATTCATCCACTCTGGATATATGTCACTGAAGTAGACGGTTGCAACTCTTGACCGGTGAAATTGATGGAAAAGTTGGCTAAGTTTACTACGATAGGAATCATACTCTTAGCTTTGGCAGGGCTTCTAGCAAGTACGGCACTGACATCGGCACAGAGCAGTAATGGTTACTTCAATCCGCAAACCCAATTCTCGATCGGCTCAACAGTAACCGTCAATTCAGTGTACGGTCTCGGAGGAGGCATGCCGTTCTTCAACCCAGGCATGAATGGCGGCGCGAAGGGCAGCTGGACTAGGGGTAACCAAGGCAACTCGACTAGGGGACAAAACCAACAAGGGAACTGGACCAATGGACAAAATAACCAAACCCTAACGCGACGTTGGGACCAGGCAGGCCCACCATCCTTCAACGCATCATTAACGCTAACAGCCCAGGTGACAAACGACACTGTAAACGGCGGCATAACGTGGACTATTAAAAGCGGTTCAATCGTCGAAAACGGAACCACTCTAACTATCACAAGCGGCGAGGGCGGAATCGGTAAACTAGATCGAATACTGATGGGCGGAAACGCAACAGATTCTAACGGCCACACTTACAGATGGGCATTGCAAGGACTCGCAACCATGTACAACGGCACCGTAATCGCCTCACTCAATGGTGGCCTTAGCAACAATCAAAACCCACCCACAACAACAAACCAACAACCATCCGGAGCAAACAGACGACCTAGAGGTGTAAGCCTAAACTTCATCGCTACCGTGACTTAACCGTCCTGAAGCCAACTCTCTCGCTCTACTTTTTTTCTTCTTACGGAAGAAGGAGAGTGGCCAAGCGAAGTTCAGCCAAACAACGAATGAATAACCATACCATAACCATAATACAAAACGCCCGTAAGACTGACAAGGCGCTGAGACATAGGCGAAGCGTGAACGATGAAGCTAGCCAGTAGCATCAAGTCACTGTGGGACACGTTCGGTCCCCAGGCGACGAAGTTCTGCATTGTAGGCGCTGTAGGAACCGCAGTAAGCTTTGGACTGCTTTACACCCTCACGCAATACTTCGGCATCTACTACATTTACTCAAGCTGGGCTGGCACAATCGTCGGCCAGCTAGTTGCATTCACGGGCTACAAGTACTGGGCTTTCGTCATCAAGACGAGTAGGCAGATGTACAGCACAAAGTTCCAGTTCCTGATACACTGGACCGTCTGGGGCGTAGGACTCCTTATCGCAACAGGAATACTTTACTCGCTCACGACATGGCTCCATCTCTGGTACATGTTCTCGAACGTAGCGGCCACGATGGTATCGGGTACCAGCAACTTCCTCTCGCACAAATATTTCACATACAGGCCGGAATGAACGCAACATCAACCTCCCTACCACAATCCTTGACGCATAAGATCATTGGACGAGGCTCTCCAAGGTGGGTTTCTTACTGGATCCGCGGTCGTGCTGAGTGCTCCTGCGAGTGATGAGGTGCCGCTTCTCGTTGGAGGCTTCCTCAGAGCTTCCAAGGAAGAGGCCTTACTGATATGTCGCACGGTTTCCTCAGCCGAAACGATCACGCAGAATATAGGTGAGAATGTGAGGATGAGTGAGTTAGGGTGCCCCAACACGTCTAAGCCTTCAGGAGCTTAATCACGTTGAGCATCTTCCACGTTACCCTTCAATCAATTTGCGACTCTCATCCCGTTCCGATCTAATTCAGACTTGAACACCGAGTCGACAGAACAATGTCAATTGATTTATAGCCTCGCGGCTTCCCCTATGATATTATGCGAATTGGATTCTTCCTTCCCCAAATAGGCCCTGCCGCTGACGTTGATGCTATCGCTAAAGTTGCGAAGCGGGCTGAAGAACTGAAGTATGATAGTCTTTGGGTTACGGAACGGCTTCTTTACCCGACGAATCCTAAGACTTCATACTACGGCGGTCCTTTGCCTGAACCGTACAAACGGGTTTTTGATCCTTTGGAAACTTTGACGTTCGCAGCCGCGCTCACTAGTCGAGTAGCGTTAGGAACGAGCGTGTTGGACATTCCGTTCTACAACCCAATCCTCCTCGCGCGTCAACTGACTACGTTGGATGTACTGTCCGCTGGCAGGCTGAAAGTGGGATTCGGTCTCGGTTGGTCACAGGATGAGCACGACGCTACAGGAGCGTCTATGAAAATACGTGGTAAGCGCGCGGACGAGTTCATCTCTGTTCTTAAAACAATCTGGACGACTGACCCCGCTGAGTTCCATGGCAAATTCTTCCAGCTTCCAAAATCCATAATCCAGCCGAAACCAGTGCAGAAACCACATCCCCCCATCTACTTGGCGGCATTCTCACCTGGTGCAATGAAACGGACGGCGAAGATGGCTGATGGATGGATGCCTGTAGGAATGACTGTTGACCAACTCAAAGCTACCTCGACTCAACTTAGGAGCATGGCTAAGGATGCCGGACGAAACCCAGCCGACCTGAAGACAATCGTTAGGTACAATCTTTCAATTACCCCGCAACCGCAAGGCAAAGATCGAGCTCTCTTCTCCGGAACACTCACCCAGATCAAAGACGATATTGCCTCAGTCAAGGCCTACGGGCCAGATGAACTAATTCTGGACCCAACCTTCTCCCCGGACACACAAAACGGACAGAGCTTCCTCCGAAACATGGAAGAAATCCGCAAACTCCTCTAACCCACATGTCTACTTACTTGCAAATCCATAAATAGCTAAGAGTAAGCTGTCTTCGAGCGGAACTTACATTCGAGCGACGGGTTTAACATGGCTCACCCGCGACGCTCCGGCCCTAACCAAGTCTCGTTCAGTTCACAGCGTCGTCGATGGTTTGTTTCTTGGTAGTACTCTGGTGGGCTAGAAGCTGAACCGTCGTTCGTAGTTGTTTTCTGGGTTGCTACTACTGGGCGAACTTCAAGACGTACGGCGGTATCAATGGCGCGCAAAGAACTGAATTTGAACTCAAGCAGAACTCGTGAATTAACCGCGACTAGGAAACGGAAACCTGGAATCTACAAAAACGAGAGTGGGCCAGGAGCCGGTCAGACCGCTTTCATGATTTCTTTGATGTGTTGTTTCGCGCTGCCCCTGATTTGCTGGAGTTCTTTGTCCTTGGCGAATTCTCCAAGGTTTCGTTCAAGCATTGCGAAGAGTTTGTCCATGTCTTGCATAAGTCCTGTCACTTCTCCACGGATCTTTCCCGTGTCCAACCTTGATCGGTTTCGAGAGTTGATTTACGCATAATAAAGATTGCGAGATTGTCAGTGATCGCAGATTTTCGGAGAGCCCTTCCGTTTTGGTCGGCAATCGTTCTCGAAGGGTTTCTGGCGGATGGTCTAGAAGTCCGCATAAACACCGAAAACGACCGTCCGAATCGTACCGGACAGAACGCATAATCGAGGCGGTAGAGGGGTCTGGCGAGCCCTTCCACTCATTACAGTGTTTTCTCAGCGATTCCCTGTCCTTTCACAGGTCTTCAGCCAAAAGTGCGCTTACGCTGAAAAATTCCTTCCTACGCCCTCGTTTCTGCCCGTTGTTGCTCAGCTTAAGATGGTTCTAGTGTTGGAGGATTAACCTTCGGCTCCTCTCAATACGTGGCCGCAACCCGGGCATTCGCCCGCTGCGTTTACTTCACTAGGAGGGCATACGTGTTCGCATCCTTGCGCCATACAACGACTGCACATGCCATCAATCGAGGAAGGAGCCCAACTTAAGCATTTCTTGCTAGGTGTTTAGGGACGCAGCAAACTTTGCGAACATGTCGTTTGGTTATTGGTTGGAAATTGATTTCGTTGCCATTACCTCTGAGTAATGTGATCGGTAGCGCTCTTGGGGGCTAATGAATGACTGATTGCACGAATGAGATTTTGCGTGCTTGTGCGGAGGGCAAGGAGCGTTGCAATTTGAACGCTCGTTTCCGTAATTGTGTGTGAGTCACGTGGTTCGGGCAACCTAATTTGAATCGCAACATAGTAAGGCAGTTTCGCGGTTTCATCGTCGCCTCACCCAGCTTTGCTTGCTTAATTCAGGTGCAGTCTCCGCCCTATGCGCTAATCTTAAGAGTTAAGCCGAAGCAACTTCATCTTGAAGGCTAAGTTATGGCGTTAGAAGACCTTCTGACTCCCGATTTCATAGTCGGTATCGTTCTCTTGCTCTTCATCGTGTTACTGGTGGCTTCCGGTATCAAGGTCATCAAGGAATGGGAACGCGCGCCCGTTCTCCGTTTAGGACGCTTCATGGGCTTGAAGGGCCCGGGTATCTTTTACATCATTCCGTTTGTCGACAGGATCCCGAACATTGTTTCCATGAGAGTGCTAACAGTTTCATTCAGAACAGAGCAGACCCTGACGAAGGATAACGTGCCCGTAAATGTCGATGCGATCATGTTCTTTCAAGCGGTAGATGCGGAGAAGGTGATCCTAAACGTTGAGAGGTATTTTGAAGCGACAACATTGGCGGCGCAGACAACGTTGAGAGAGGTCATCGGTAAGGTGAGTTTCGACGAGCTCTTGACCGAACGTGAAAAGGTGGGGGTCGAAGCTAGGAATATTATCGATGAAAAGACAGAGCGTTGGGGGATCAAGGTTAACTCGGTTGAGGTAAAGGACATTTCGATCCCACAAATGCTTCAAGAGGCGATGTCGCGCCAAGCCTCGGCCGAACGCGAACGCAGGGCTAGAGTCACGCTTGCGATGGCTGAATACGAGGCCGCACAGAAAATGGTGGACGCGGCGAACCTCTACGAGAAGAACATGCGTGCTTTGGAACTGCGGTGGATGAACATCCTGTACGAGCTTGGACTGCAAAGCAAAGGTACACTCATGCTGGTCCCAACAAACACGCCCACTGCCGGAGTTTCAATGGGCTTCCCTCCGTTGGGAGTAGTCAGCGTAACGGACCTCACAAAAGAAAAGAAAGAACAGAGGACAGAGTAACCCAGCTGAGAACCTAACGACAAGACGAAACGCACGCGCGTAACCTTTTGCTGCAAAGGCCAGCCATTAGCCTGGACCCACCGACAGTACGGGTCTGTAGGGAGGATAGACGTATCCCAACGGTCGCTTCCCTTCAAATAGGGATTCTCGAGGTGTAATAACGCTAACGATAAGCCTAGAAGGATTCGTGCGCCAAGCAGGCTCAGACATGTTGCAGCGTCAACATCAGGTGGCCAATGTGATTTCACCGTTGTCCAGGATCTGAAGCTTGTGCCAGCGAGAATCATATTTCCTTCCCTGCATGAGTCTGAGCCGGACAAGGTGTTCCACTTGTTCATTCTTTTCTTCGCTTCTGAAGTCGATTATTCCGTCATAGGCTGAAAGGTATTGTTTGTAGAACGCTTCTGAGCCTATTCCAGTCATTATACCGATGATAAATGTGGACTCACGTGCACTTACCCAAAAGGGCATTCGGGTTCTCGAGAAGTTGAGCATCGCTTTTTCATCGTTGTACTGAAACATTACGCCCCAGTTGTCGTCTATATGTAGCCATCTCTTATCTCTCTCAGGGATCCCAGCCTTGATTTGTTGAGTGAACTCTATGCTGGAGTCTGACAGTTTGAGAGGTTGTGTTAGTAGTTTGCTTTTCCGCGGTTTTTCAGGAGTCCCCAATCCGGTTTGGATAGTGTAGCTGTCCAAAATTCGAAGCTTGTCCTCCTCTTCAAGTTTCTTCACATCTAATTCGAGGGCCGCAAATGCTTCCCTTATCTTACGGGGGATATGCTCGTAGGTGTGGTACTCGACTCGAATGCCGACCTTAACGGCTCGGGCCGCTATGGTCAACGAAGCGTTGTACCAGAGGGAATCCGGCTCATACACGGCCAACAAAAGTTGGCTGTACTCAAAACCGCCATCGACTAGGTCGTTCAAGAGTGGAATCTTTAACGCATCGGACAAAAGCATTTCCTCTAGAGAATGAAACAGAAATTGGGAATTCTCTCAATAAAAGAGGTACAAGAGCTCTGCTCCTTTCTGGCCAGTAGATGAACGATAGAGATTCTGGCCAACTTTTTCTACTGGGCTACCGCGCACCTTCCTGGCTTGGAGCAACGGTGGCGCAGCGTTTAGCAGTAGCAGATTGCTAGGCCGAAAGTTATTGAGTGAACATCACCGAACTGGTCGACGCCGGTCACTGTCACCAGTGTCGGGCTGCTGCTGGATGAGATTCCGAAGAATGTGTGAATGATCAGATCGCTGGCTCCCTCGGTCACTGGCGGAATCTCGAGCTGCTGCCTGTCAAGGGTACAGAGAGCACCGCCGGGGCAGCCGGAGACGGAAAGGTAAACGGTTTGAAGCTGCGTCGAGTCGCATCTTATGTTTGTCGTTGAGTTAGGGCAGTAAAGATCGACCCAGATGGTCACCCCGCCGGTTTGTCCCTGCTGCATCTGGACGAGAGTCGCACTGGCGGTTAGGCTGAAGTCGAAATTGTTGACTGGAAAAGTTGGCGGAAACGGCCAGGGCGGAGACTGGTAGGCGTACGCGTTAGTAACCAAGCCGCCCGCTACCAAGGCTAATGTAAGCGAGAGAAAGGTCACGGCCAATGCTCTTTCAAGTTGGCGTCGTAGCAATTCGTATCAACCATCCTATCAATTTCTCGTCTCCGAGTAAAAAGATTGGTGTCAAACCAGTCAATTTCTCCATCCCATTCACATAGGTTTCAGAAAATCAAAGATTTTGCGCCTGCAGACGTGAAACTGAAGGTATCGTTAACGGAACCCAGTCGTCGATTGAGGACGTCCCCTTGAAATTCAGTTTGGTTCTGTTGTCTTATCGGCTCGTTGCATATCACGACAGGTCAAGGCGCCGTCGAAATTGACGGAAAGCGGTTGGGAAACGTAAATAGAAGGTGTCGCGTCCCACATTCTTGAGATTGACATGGTAAATTGGCCGCGCAATATTCTGATACTAATCATAGTTCTTTCCGCGTTAAGCATGTCCCGTGTGGTTGCTCAAACCAGTTCGACCAATTCGCAACTCTCGCTAACTCTCATCGCTCTGAACTCGCCGCAGCAGTACATAACCCCGGCGGGCCAGACCACCACGCTCGCGGTCGAAATTATGAACTACGCGCGGTTCGATGTGTATCTTCTGCGGGGCGAGGCGTATCTTGACCCCAATCTAAACGGTACGTGGCAATTGATGCATTCTGAAGACCTGGGTAAGTTCCGTCTGAGCTTCCTCCAAGGCGCTGTCTGGACATTCGATTTGAAAGTGCCCGGTATGATTCAGGCAACGAACACCACGAACGGCACACCGCAAGTCAATCTCCTGATCAAAATCCTCTACCGGACCGGCGGGAGTCCAACGCAAGTTGAAGGGACGTTTGCCTTAGGAGTGCCGGGCGCTATTGTTGAGCAACCCTCTCACACGATTTTGTACACTTTGGCCGGAGTTTTGGTGGTAATCTGCGTTGTCGCCGCGTATGTCGTAACGAAAAGACATGGTAAACGTTGATTTTCTTATGAAGTTTATAGCCGAAAGAGCTCGTATAAACTTCGGGAGCTCACATGCGAAGACATGCGTGGCCGATCTTCGTCTTTAGCGTACTGATCATAGTCCTGGCGTCTCAAACGTATCCTTTCGCAAGCGCACAGTCCCGAATGCTTTACGGTTACGTCTACAGCGGAACTACGGGCAAACCAATTGCAGCCACGGTTACCGTGAGCCGTTGTTTCAGTCAACAAGCCGTCAGCACCAGCGCGAATGGAGCCTGGGAACTCCCATACGCGTACGGAATTTTGGGAACGATAACCTTCTCAGCACCAGGGTATTCAACTCAAAGCTTTGAACTCAACCTCAACGCCCAATGGTACTATTCAGGCGGCATAGTCTCTCTACTCCCGGCCTAATCTGCGAGACGAGATCGTTCAAGGGAAGACTGATGAAAGCCGGAACACTTGTCATTCCTCTAATACTACTCGTAGCATGCACAGTGCCATCCGCATTTGCACAGCAAGGCGTGATCTTCAACTATATCATTCATGTTAACTTCTTCACTTATTCATGTACTCTCAGCGTAGCTCAAGTGTCATTATACGACGGTTCAGGGAACCCAGTTGGCGTCGGGTCGAGCCCGTACGGTTGGCAAGTGGAGATTTTGATAAGAAGCCCCGTGCCGGTTTCCGTCGTGACAGCCACAGCCTCTGGCATGGCCACTTGGGCCTCATATTCTTGGCCAGTGAGTGGAAGCGGCAGCATAACACTCGGAACGATCGGGGATTATTGGGTTACAATCAGAATGAGTTAGACCTGACTTCGCGCATGCACGCGAACAATATCCGTTAAGGCTGAAACGAAAGTTGGACTAGTGTTAAGTGATTCGGTTCTCTTCAGCTTCAGGCCGCTACTTTCAGCAAATTCCCGTGCCTCAACATCGATATCGTATAGAATTTCTAAGTGGTCAGCAACGAAGCCGATCGGCGCTACGAGAACACCCTTAGAGCGGTCGGCTGCTGGCAGGCCCCGTAAGTATTCGATCAGGTCCGGTCCTAACCACTTCTCCCCAGTCTGGCCGGCGCTTTGGTAGGCGAAGGACCATTTCCTCCCCAAAAGGCCAGCAACTGAATGGCACGAACTCGTCAACTGAGTGGGATATGGATCGTTCGAGGCTAGTATGCGTTCGGGCAGGCTATGTGCGGTGAATACTAAGCCGACTTCCTTCGGTTCCGCGAACTGCGTCAGCGCATCCTCCACTTTCTCTTTTACTGCCCGGTGAAAGAGCGGATGATTGTACCAAGACTCGACAAAATCCGCATGCAAGCTGTTTGAGGAATGAAGTGCCTCCTGTAAAGCCTGCTTGTATCCTCCTATGCTGACTTGTGAGTAATGAGGAGCGAGAACGAGGCCCACCAATCTAACGTAGCCATCGCCGACAATTTGTGGAACAACATCACGTATGTACGGATGCCAATGCTTCATTCCAACGTAAACGCGGGTTTTCATGCCCTGTGACGTCAATTGCTTCTCTACCGCTGAGGCTTGCGCTCTCGTAATTTCTAGAAGCGGAGATTTTCCTCCGATCCTGAGATATCGACCTTTCAACTCCTCGACGGCGTCCGGTGTGGGTTTTCGCCCTCGTCTGATATCCGTTAGGTAGGGTTCGATATCCTCTATCGAGTCCGGCGTCCCATACGCCATCAGAAGAACAGCAGTGCCCGCCATGATCCCTACCGCTGATCGGAGGTTCGGGTTGATTCATGAACGTACTTCACGAGCTCGACGACAGTTTTAACCGACGCCTCAGGCAGCATTCCATGTCCCAAGTTGAAGATGTGGCCACTTCTGCCCCCTGTCCTTGCTAGAATATCTCCCGCAAATGACTTCAACACATCAATATCGGCAAGCACTGCTGCCGGGTCGAGGTTGCCTTGAACGGCAACATCATAGCCTAACCGTCGCCATGCCGCGTCGATCGGGATCCTCCAATCGACGCTGAAGACATCGCCTCCCGCTTGCTTCATTTCGTCAAGAAAGTTTGATGTCCCGGTTCCGAAGTGAATTCTCGGAACTCCCGACCTTTCGAGGCTCTTGAAGATGCGTTGAGAGTAGGGCAGAACGTAGCTGCGGTAATCTTGGGGGCTGAGGCACCCGACCCAACTGTCGAAGACCTGTACCGCGTCGATTCCAGCGTCTATCTGTGCCTGCAAGTAGGTCGTCATAGAATCCGCAAGCTTCTCCATCAAAACACGCCATGTTTTCTGATCGCGGTACATGAGAGATTTTACTTTGGAGAAGTCTCTGGTCGGCCGTCCTTCAATGAGGTAGCTTGCGATCGTGAATGGTGCACCTGAGAATCCGATAAGCGGTGCTCTTCCGTCCAGCAATTTCTTGACTAGCCGAACGGAGTCTAATACAAAGGGTACGTCGCTCTTCGGGTCGAGATCTTCGAGTGCTCTGGCAGCCCGAGTATTGGTTATTGGTTCTTTGATTACGGGGCCGATGCCTTCTTCAATTTTCAGTTTCACTCCCATTCCTTCGACGGGTAGCATTATGTCGGCGAACATGATTGCTGCATCTACGCCAAGAACCTGGACTGGCATAGCGGTTACCTTAGCGCAAAGTTCAGGGTCCTTACAGATTGCGAGGACCTCATGCTTCTCTCTTATCTTCCTATACTCCGGAAGAAACCTGCCGGCCTGTCTCATGAACCAGACAGGTGTAGCGTCGACTTGTTGACGTTTACAAGCCCTAATGAACCGATAGCTCAACTTGCTTCAACGCTCCCACGGTTGGCTACCTGCTTGAAAGCTAAAGCCGCGCCTCTGCGTACAGGGTTCCCGAACTTTCAAGCTTCAACGAACGTCACGGAGAATTTGCGAACTCAGCCAAGAAGTCGTAGAATGTCATCGATGGACGTGTTGATGCATGCGAACATTGGTGTCTCGACTGCTGTATAGCGACTTGCCTCGCTACTCCTCAACTCCATCACTAACTCTAAGAAATCTGATGGTTGATCAGTCTCAAACGCTAAGACGAACTCCTGATCGTCTAGGCCGAAAGAGTAGCCCGTGTGAATCTGCACGGAAGGATACTTGTGTCCAATTTTGAAGTGTTGGCCCATCATTTTAGTCCGCTCCTCATGAGGGAGAAAGTACCATTCCCGCTTCTTGATGAATGGATAGACGAATAGGTACTTGGAGTCGTGCGGCGTTTTCGTTAACGAAGTACCCTCCTGTCCTTCATGCTGGTGACCGCCAAGGTACTCAGATTTTCTCTGCATGGCCAAGTATGAGTACGGTATCTCCAGATACTTTCCCAACACCGACGACAGAAGGTGAGAAGTTAGATCCTGGAATTCTTCGAGGCGGATAGCCGTGGTCCAGAGCATGAAGTCGACGTCGCCACGCACTCCCACGAGAGAGTAGCTCTTGAGTATGTTATGTTTCGCGAAGTCGTTGACCATTGTTGCAAATTCACGTTTCGAGGACGCTTTCTCCTCAGTGCTGAGTCGTCGCCATTGCAGGTCAACTTTGAAGAACGTGTACTTCAGAAATTGGCGTTCACTGGTTTGTGCTTGAACATTGGAAGTCTGGGTTTTCATTAGTTAGCGTTCCTCAACCATTTCGCCGCCTCCTTTGCGAAGTAAGTGATTATGATGTTCGCTCCGGCCCGCTTTATGGAGGTCAAGACTTCCAATGCTATCCGCTTCTCATCTAACCAGTCCCTCTGCCCCGCAGCTTTGATCATAGAGTATTCGCCGCTTACGTTGTAGGCGGCTAGGGGCAGAGAAAATTTGGCTCGGGCTTCTCTAATCAGATCGAGATAGCTTAGAGCCGGTTTCACCATGACAATATCCGCACCTTCTGCGATGTCCATTTCGATCTCCCTGATTGCTTCCTGTCGATTTGGCGGATCCATCTGATAGCTACGCCTATCTCCCCACTGCGGAGCCGATTCCGCAGCTTCCCGGAACGGCCCATAGAAGCCCGACGCGAATTTAGCCGAATACGACATGATCAACGTCTCATCAAGTCCGCGTTCATCAAGCGCTTGCCGAAGGGCCTTAACTTGTCCGTCCATCATGGCGCTTGGCCCAACTATGTCGGCGCCGGCTTCCGCGTGTGAGACCGCAATTTTCGACAACAGGTTCACTGTTTCGTCATTCTCCACTCTGCCGTCGCGAATGACTCCGCAATGTCCATGGTCCGTGTATTGGCAGAGACAGACGTCGGTTGCGACAGTTAGTTGAGGAGCAACCTTCTTGACCTCGCGAACAGCCTGCTGAACTATCCCATTTGCGGTGTAAGCCTCACTTCCCAACGCGTCCTTACGCTTCGGCAGACCGAATAGCAAGACGGCCGGTATTCTTAGGCTGACCACCTCACTAATTTCGTTCTTCAGACCGGAGAGCGAATGCCTGTATATGCCCGGCATCGAAGCAATCTCTTCCGCTTCCGACAGGCGTTGGTCAACGAAGATTGGGTAGATGAAGTCGGAGCTGGAGAGCCTTGTCTCCGCTAAGAGTAGTCGGAGGGACTCACTCTTCCTCAACCTTCGTAGCCTTTGTCGAAGAGCTAGCGTTTCAGAGACATCATACAGTTCTGATTTCATTTACAATCGCCTTTACAAGATCATCAATCGTGTGATTCGGCGCAACAATATCCACATGAACACCCAGAGACTTCGCCGCGGCAGCGGTCACCGGACCTATGCAAGCGACCTTCACTCTGTTCAACAGTTCACCTAAGCCATTCTCGGCGATTTGAGCTAAGTTGCGCACCGTCGATGGGCTGGTGAATGTGGCGACATCAACCCCTTGCTTCAGAATCAATTGCAGGCGGTCGAGCGACAAGTCGTCGGGAACAACGGTCGTGTATGCTATGACCTCATCGACCTTCGCCCCTTGCTTCCTCAATTGTTCGGGCAAGCTTTTACCGGCTATGTCGGCTCGCGGTAACAAGATTCGTTTTCCTTTCACATCCCCCAATCCGTTTAGAATTTGTTCGCTCAGAAATTCTTCCGGCATGTAGTCAGGCTTCTTGCCAAGCTTTTCCAAGGCCGCGGCGGTCGCGGGGCCGATGGCGGTGACCTTAAGGTCGTGAAGTCTATCCGTCGACTCTCCAAGATTCTTCATACGTTCAGTGAAGAAACGCACGCCGTGCTGGCTAGTGAAGATTAGCCAGCTGTAGGTCGAAAGAGCTTTGATCGCCCGGTCCAGCGGTTCCGTGTTCTCTGGTGGGACGATAGCGATTGTTGGAAGCTGCACTGTTATCGCACCCAGTTCTCGTAGCTTCTCGGACAAGATGTGGCTTTCAGCTTTGGATCGAGTTACTAGAATTCTCACGCCGGCAAGCGAACGTAGAGGTGTCACCTGCATTAGGCGGCCTCCAAGATGAGCTGTGCCCCTTTTCCCAACAGCGACTCCGCCAACTCTTCCCCAACTTTTTCCGCTTTCGAGTTCGTTGAGATGATTTGGCCGCGCAAGAGCATTCGTCCGTCGGCCGACGACACCATACCATCTATTGTAATCTTATCGCCGTCGACTTTGGCATATGCGGCAATGGGTGTTCGACAGTTTGCGCCAAGTTTTCTGGCGAACCCTCTTTCAGCCTCAACTGCTCGACGGGTTGATTTATCATCGAGACGCGAAACTAACTCCATGGTCTCAGCATCATCCTTCCGAGCTTCAATGGCAATGGCTCCCTGCCCGATTGCCGGTAACATTGTTTTGACTGAGAGAAATTCCGTCACGCGTTTCTCGAGACCCAGCCTCTTCACGCCGGCGGAGGCGAGGACTATGGCGTCGTAGTCACCGCCGTCGAGTCTTCGTAGGCGTTTGTCAACGTTTCCGTGCATCTCAAGGACTCGTAGGTCACTTCTCGCCGCTAGGAGTTGCGTTCTGCGTCTAGGGCTGCTCGTGCCGACCGAGGCTCCGCCGGGTAATTTGTCGAGGCTCGTTTTATTTCGTGAGATTAGCACGTCCCTATGATCTGCGCGATGTGGGACAGCTACTATTGTTAATCGGTCCGGCAGTTCAGTCGGTAGATCTTTCATGCTGTGGACGGCTACCTGAATCTCGTCCTTGAGAAGCGACTCTTCAATTTCCTTCGTGAATACCTCTTTACCTTCGAACGTTCTTTCGCTCGACTCAGATAGTTTGTCGCCCTTAGTCTTGATTGGGATAACTCGATAGTTAAGGCGGGGCGCGAAGTCTCTTAATTCGTTGATGACTTCATTCGCTTGCGCTAAGGCGAGAGCACTTCCTCTGCTTCCGATCAGGATTTGGCTTCTCACTGTTCGCTTTGCCGTCCTAAGTCGAAAAGTTCGCGGATTATGTTTTCGTAATTCTCTCCGTCACCGTTCGTCGCATGCTCCTTAAGGTGCAGGGTGGGCTCGTAGAGCAGTTTGTTCACGATTCTACGGGTTAAGAGGTCGAGGATCGTTTTCTCGCGGGTCGGCACATCGCCCAGCTTTCTCAACGCCCTAGAGAGTTCCTTTTCGCGTATGCCCTCAGCGACTTTCATCAAATCCCTGAGCACATCATTTGCCTCATAACCACGAACATGCGCCGAGAAGCTCTCGGTCTCTTCAAGCGCCAAACGTTCCGCTTGCTCGAGCAACGGCTGGAGCGACCTTCTATTCTCTCCAATGAAAGATGCCAAATCGTCTATGTCGTACACTCTTAATCCGGGTACAGACTTCGCGTCGGGGTTTACGTTTCTCGGCACGGCTATGTCAATCACAATGATCTCCTTAGGCCGAACTTTGTCGGCCGCTTTCCGCAATTCTTCAGTTCCGATAACGTAATCGTTCGCGGAGGTGCAGGTTAGGACGACGTCGGCCTTTTGAAGTGTTTCAAAGACGTCGCTCAGTCGGATTGCTCGGCCTCCGATTCGATCCGCTAGGGCTTTGGCTCTTTGCAACGTCCTGTTCGCTACCCAAACCTCGACCTCCGGTAATCCGGCCATGTCTTCGGCCGCGAGTGAAATCATCTTCCCGGCTCCAACCAGCAATATCGTCCGTATCTTCCGTTCTTTCGACAGATGCCTCAGCATTACCGAAACCGCTGAGCTTACGGAGACATGCTCCCTATCGAGTCCGCTACGTTTCCTGATAGTGGTCGCTGCGTTGTCCGTATGCCTGAATAGTTCTGAAAAGAAGCGGCCGCTAGTTCCAGCCCGGTTTGCCACGCGTAGAGCTTGCCTCAGTTGCTCCTGAATCTGTTGCTCACCAACCACTAGAGAATCCAATCCTGCGGCGACACAAATCAAATGGTGTACAGCGGCTTCATCGGTTAGAACATAGAGATATTGTTCAATCTGGGTTAGGGGAATGTCACTCCATTTAGCTAATGCCTTCATGAGGGTTTCAGGTGTTTTCGCGTCCGCCGAGGAGACAGTGTAGATTTCAGTTCTGTTGCAAGTCGAAACAATAACCGCTTCAGATACGCTCCCATGAACAAGTGACTCAAGCCGGTTAGGCAGTGTCTCGGGGCGACACCAAAGGCGTTCGCGAATGGCAACTGGTGCCTGCTTATGGTTTGTGCCGACGAGGGTAAGTTGCAGATTCCACTGAGTTGACAACTGTTTCTCTCATCCTATCGGTCTATGGGGGCTTCATGGCTCGGAGAAAGAATTCGGAAAGATATGACGCTGCTTCAGTGGGACGATAATTGCGCCCAAAGTGAATTTGTTGAAAGACGAAGCGGTTCATCATTCCCAGAAGGCACTCAGCGGCCATTCTCTGGTCGGTTTCTCGAAACTCTCCGCTCTTGATACCCTTCTGAATAATGTCGCTTATGATGGATAGGATTGTGGCAAGGTCGGCCGCGAGTGCTTTTCGTCCAATCGAGTCGAGTTCCTCTGTTGAATGTCGAACGTAGAGGCCTACGTTCAAGTGATCTTTGGGAAAGTTAGCTAGGTAGCTTCGAGTGAAGGCCTGCACCTGTGACGCGGGTTCCTTGACTTTCTCGCATGCTTCCTTTAATCGTGAGATAAAGTCCGCCATGCCTACGCTTTTGCGAACAACGGCGTCGAAGAGGGCTTCCTTGTTCTTGAAGTAGTAATACAGAGTTGGCGGAGTAACATCGGCGGCCTTGCATATTTCCCGCACAGCCACGTTCGAGAAACCGCGCTGCGTGAAGAGTTCCTTAGCAACTTCGAGTATCCGTTGTTCTTGAGTGGTAGCGGACATTGGCCTTCAACTCAAACGGGCGCTAACCGCGTGGCCGGAGCCAGAATGCTTGGGACATAGCCGCATGCGGGGTCCTCTTGGAGAGGATCACCGAATTCGGCAAAGGCTCTGGACCTAGAACCTCCACAGACCTCTCTGTAATCACAGATGCCGCAACGGCCCTTCAGGTTCCTGGAATCTCTAAGGGAAACGAATAGGGGACTGGATCTGTAGATCGAACCAAGGTTGTCCTTTGGCACTCTGCCCGCAGAAATAGGGAGGAACCCACTCGGGTATACATCCCCATTATGGGCCACGAACAAAATTCCTCTTCCGTCCCGGGTAGGGGTGGATTTCAGAGAGACGTGACTCGTTGGTTTACCTTCAAGTTCGTGTAATCTTGCTGTCAATTGCTGATAGAGAGCGCCGCTGGGCGGAGGGCGGTTGTTCTCTCGTTCAGCTCGCACTCTTCTGAAGTGCGGCCCCTCTGCAGTTCGCACTGGGACGCCATAGTGTGCGGCATCATACAAGAGGTGCATGACCTGCTCGCATTCTTGGGCATTCAGGTTCTCGAGGGACGCGCCTCGACCGGTGCGGATTAGAAAGAACACTTCCCAGGCTACTGATCCATTCAGCTTAGCTAGATGGAAGATGTCTGGTAATTCTCCGACATTGCTTCTCATCACAGTCGTGTTGATCTGGGTCCTCAGTCCTATCTTTGTAGCAAGCTGCAGGCTGTGAATTGTTTCTTGCCACGTGCCCTTTACACCTCGGAGCCTGTCGTGGGTTTCCGGCGTTGCGCCGTCAAGGCTCAATGACATTATGTCGACGCCAGTTTCCTTCATTCTGTAGATGGTCTCCTGGCTCAGTTTCGGGGTTACGCTGGCCGCCACGGCCACGTAGATTTCCTTCCGTTTCGCGTATTGGATTAGGTCGAAGAAATCAGGGCGCATGAGAGGATCCCCGCCCGTTAGAAGAAGAGCTGGGTACAGTTCGCCGAATTCCGTCATCTGATTAATCATTCGAACGCTGTCTTCATGGCTCAGCTCGTCGGGCATTGCACGCTTAATCGCTCTCGCCCTGCAATGCCTACAGGCAAGTAGGCAAGCTTTCGTCGTCTCCCAACAGACAAAGACAGGGGCAGCCGACAGATCGGTCCTCATAGTCCACGGAGGGCGCATAGAGTCCAAGTTCCAGTCACTCTTTTTCTTTTCTTGCAAAAGATTGCTTGAGTTCCGCTATTTAACGTTCATTATATAGTCTCAGCCTCACGCTTATTTGGTCCACAAATTGGCGCGGGTTTAGACTCAGTGCACCGTGAATTGTGGGTGAAGCTTCACCTTGATTTTTCCTCTCCCTTAGTGATGACCAGCCCTCTTTGGGCCAAACTTAAGTTTCGATGCCATTACGTCTGGTCGGCGAGGGCTTTTGGGTTACGAGAACATCTTGCTGGCTCGGGAGGGCAACATTGGCATAGTTCAGTTGAATCGCCCGAAGGTGTTGAACGCACTTAATTTCGAGCTCATGTCTGAACTCGTTAGCGGGCTGGAGGAGTTGGATAAGGACCAAGCGGTTAGGGTTATTATTTTGACTGGCAGCGGGCGGGCTTTTGCGGCCGGAGCTGACTTACCTGAGATGTCTCAGGCTACGCCGGTTGATCTGATTCTTGGGCGTAGGTTTGAGCTCTGGGATCGTATCAGGAAGATATCGAAGCCAATCATTGCTGCGGTTGGCGGCTATTGCCTCGGGGGAGGAAACGAGTTGGCGATGAATTGCGACATTATTATTGCATCTGAGACAGCGACGTTCGCTCAGCCGGAGATTAATGTCGGTATCATCCCAGGTGCAGGCGGAACACAGCGCCTAACTCGAGTTATTGGGAAGTACAGGTCGATGGAGATGATCCTCACGGGTAAATCGATCTCGGCCGAGGAGGCATACAGGATCGGCTTGGTTAACCGAGTGGTTCCTCCCGAAAGCCTGATGGAAGAGGCGAAGAAGCTCGGCGCGGAGATCGCTTCTAAGCCTCCGATCTCTATCCGGTCGGCCAAAGAAGCGATACTTAGAGCGCAGGACACCACGCTTGAAGTGGGGTTGGAGTTTGAGCGGAAGGCGTTCTGCATGCTATTCGCTACTGAGGACGGAAAAGAGGGTATGAGGGCGTTCGTAGAGAAACGGAAACCCAATTTCAAAGGGAAATAGAATGCCTCGACGACTCTACGAGATTGGCTTTATCGCATCAGCCGTCGCGCTGGTTGCTCTCGTGGGTGTGGTAAACTGTTTGCAGGGAACGCCATTCGTAGGCGCTTTGAAATGTAACTACGCCTACACTTCCGGTGATCTGATTGTGAAGATACTCGGCACCGCAATCTTGCTTGTCTTCCTCGGCCTGCTCCTCGGCCCGGTAGTCGCCACTATTCTGCACGTTCCCCAGAAGAAGAAACAAAATCCAACCAAGCCCTAGAGGCTTGCAACCATGAGCGCCAATTACCAAACTATTCTGTACGACCTATCTGAAAACATCGCCACGATCACACTCAACAGGCCGGATGTGCTTAACGCCGTAAACGAAACGCTGGGGCGCGAACTACAAGAAGCACTGAAAGCCGCGGGTCAAAGTGATGAAGTGCGATGTCTAATCATTACCGGCCGAGGAAAGGCCTTTTCGGCGGGGGAGGACATACAAGACCTCCGCGGCCAATATGAAAGGGGAGAAAACCCTCGGCTGGGGGAACGGCTGCTCTACAAATACAACCCAATCATTCGTCGCATACGCCAAACTCCAAAACCCATCATCGCCGCGGTAAACGGCGTGGCCGCCGGAGGCGGAGCCGGAATAGCGTACGCATGCGACATTCGAACCGCCGCCGACAACGCCAAATTCATTCAAGCATTCATACGCGTCGGTCTGGCGCCCGACTCGGGAACCAGCTTTTTCCTCCCAAAGCTTGTCGGCTTCGCGAAGGCGTTAGAGTTGTCTCTGACTGGCCAAGAGTTGAGCAGCAAAGATGCAGAAAGGCTGGGGCTGGTCGCGAAAGTCGTTCCGATCGAGCGGTTGATTCCAACCACTCGTGAGATAGCCGCTGTCTTGGCTAAGGGCCCGACCAAGGCGATAGGCCTGACGAAGCGAGCCTTGAATAAATCGGTCAGCTCGGATCTCGAAGGCGCCCTCGAGTACGAGAGTTACCTGCAGGAGATTGCTGGAGCAACCACTGATCATATCGAGGCGGTTAGAGCCTTCTTCGAAAAGAGAAAACCGACCTTCCTTGGACGCTAACTAAGCAGAAGGAAAGCTGGTGGCAGGGGCATACCTGCCCTGGTGAAGGTATAGGAGTTCGACGAACATACCTAACCTCAACTGGTAGTGATGGAAGCATGGAAAAACGAATTTGTTCCTGGGGGAACAAATTCAGTTCCAAACGGGGCCTAGGCTCACGGGCGTGCTGCCGCGTGCACCCAGGCTCAAGGGTGAGCTACATGCGGATTTCCTATTCGGTGGCCGGCATTTTCTTAGAACGGTGTTGCAACCGGCTCGTCGGCCCGCACGTCTACCTGCTCACCTTCGAGGTTGATTTCTGGTATGGCTGGGATGAGAATGCCTAGTTTTTCGATTTGACCTCTGCGTCTTTGAATCGCTTTCAACCAACCGTTCGACTTCTCCTCCATCGTCGGTACGCCGAGGCCGGAGTCTCGCGCGACGGTTTCCATCTCTGCGTCGATTTCGTTGAAGTCTATTGGTAGATGCCAGAATATTGGTAGGGGCCTGTAGAGGAGCGGAGATAGGAAGATGAAGCCATGCTTCATCTGCCTGGTTATCATTAATTTTTGATCTGCTTCGAAGCCTGTGGCTAGGTTGTCTAGGAGTGATAGTGTTCCTGCCAAGTGTCTGGATTCATCGACCGTCACGTTTTGAAAAGCCTCTTTGTAGAGGTTGATCTTAGAGAGCTCACTCACGGTGTTGAAGATGAGTTGGGCACCTATCTCCGCGAAGAAGAAGCTTGAGAATATCAGCTCGAGAGGGTACTTGTCCCACGCTTTCATGAAGCCGTTCCAATACCTTCTTCCATTGTCGTATAGCGCGTTGATGTTCTTGAGCGCCCTCTTTTCGAAGTCGGTCGTGGGGTTGTATTTGTAAGGGAAGTTCGGGCAGAGTTTGTTACAGGCTCGTCTGCAGACTTCATCATGCCTGCATTCATCGAAGGTTACTGCCGCGAGAAACTTTTTCGTAGGGTCCTCCATATCCGACATAGCCGCTTTCAGCATAGCCGTGCCAAAAGCTCCGATACCCGATTTCTCAAAAAGCGCAAGTTTAGCCATCCAATACGCCTGCGAAACGCGTTCCTTTAAATCAAGCCCGGTTGGATCGAGACTATCCCAAGACAATGTAACCGGGTTCCAGTCTTGGACAAACGACTGCTCATAAGTCCGCAGTAACTGTTGGGTCTTGACGGTCCAGTTGCCAGGGAAGATGTTTGGTTGGGCAGGAGAATTCTCCATGTGCCTCTCAGGTTAACGTCCTGATATTGACCGTTTAAGTGTTCCCTAGAAACTGCTTTGTCCCACGATCGATGAACTTAAGGTATTAATGCAAAACTCCGCCGCCATCCACTACTAATGTTTGTCCGTCTATGAATGTCGCGTCGTCGGAGCAGAGGAACGTGATTACCTTAGCGATATCTTCAGGCTTACCGAAACGTTTGATCAGATTCTCGTCCCTTGCCTTAACAACTTCTTCGGCGTTCAAGTCTTTCAGCCATTCTGTCTCCACATTGCCGAGTGCGATTGTGTTTACTCGAACGTAAGGGGCAAGTTCAACGGCCAGAGCTTTCGTCATGCCAATGATCCCAGCCTTGGCAACGGTGAAAGCGAAGCCTTTGTCGTGTCCGCTCAAAGCGGGTGTGGAACTGACATTGATAATCACACCATACTTCTGCTTCAAGAATTGCGGTGCTACAGCGCGGGCACAGAGAAACGACCCCAGTAGGTCGACATTGATGGGTTTGAAGAAATCTTCCGGGGTGAGCTCAAGGAAAGGTTTGTTCCATTCTCCTTTTGCCGGGTAACCGGCTAGGTTCGCTAGGATATCGATTTTATGGAATTCGCTTATCGCTCCATTAACCATCTCTTGTGCCTGTCGCGGTGAATCTTTAACGTCAGTAAAGTTAACCTGCGCAGTGAGCGCTTGTCGACCCAAGGTTTCAATTTCTCCTGCAACCGTCTTCGCTGCAGTTGCATTCGAATTGTACTGAAGAACTAGGTCAGCCCCTTGCTTAGCAAATTCTAAGGCCGTAATGCGGCCTATGCCGCCGCTAGCGCCTGTTACTATGGCCACTTTACCCTGCAACTTCGACATGGGGATCCCCCGCTGGCACCCAGCGACACCTTCTCCTCACGAGGCTATATTTTAGCGGTCGTAGCCGAGGTGCTGGGTAGCATTTATTTTATTGGAGGCATGAAATCATAGGCAGCGAGGGCCACAACTTCGCCCACCTTCGACCAAATGACACGTCTCAATAAGCGAATGCCCGTCTTGGTCTATGAGAAAATCAGAACCGGGCGATTCTTGCTCATTAATCGCCACAAAGACAAGTTAGTGTTCGTTGGCAAATTGAACGTGGTGGGGTTATTGTTACTAGGACTTACCGGCTACTGGTATTTGACGGGAACTAAATATCATAACATTGTGCTCGAAGGCCTTTTGGGAATCATGATCACTGCAAAGCTTGACGATAGCATGTACAAAGTGACTGATTGGTCCCAGAAGAAAGGGCGTCTCCTGATCTATGTGATCAAACAGGCACCAAAGACTTCCGTGAAGACAAAGGAAGTCTAACGCAGACTGTCCCACCTCCGAAGTTTTGCTGAGCTCCACAGCGATTCGCGATGCAAAGGCTTTAATCCTGTTCTCTGATTAATTAGAGAGGGTTTCGTGGTAGAAGAAACGACGGCAGCAGAAAACTCAGAACTTGACGATGAATATTTGCCTGCTTGCTGCCGCAACGGTACAAAGCATCGCCATCCAGTTTAGGCGATGTTACTGCATGTTAGTTGCGTCTGCAGCGGTGAGCTTTCATCATCCGGAGCGGAAGAGACGCACGGCTTGTTGGTATAACCCGGTTATACTCTTATTCGTATTGAGTTGGCATGCTTTTCCCCGCCAAGATAGTTTCGGATGATCAGTCGGCGACCGCCATACTTTCGCCTTTTCTCATGCGCGGTGAAAGCCTCAGCGGCTAGCTTCCGGCTTGAGGTGTCGGAAATCTTGCCGAACTTCGTTTGGCCGATGCCTACTATCCCGACCCGGATACAGCAAACCATCCAATTATATAGATGGTAGGGCCGTAATCGGCTAACTTATTTGGTTATCTAGAAAAGTGTTAGGAAGGTATCCGGTGGGCGCGAGGAATAGGGACCAGACCAATTGCTAGTCAACGATGAACCAGCGAAGCACCGTATCCTTGCAGCCCTATCGGACGAGTACTCTCGTAAGATTCTAACGGCAACGGTGCAGGAACCGTTGAGCGCTCTAGAGTTGAGTAAGAAGTACGAAATCCCGATAACAACCGTATATCGTCGAATAGAAGAATTGGTTGAAGCGGGTCTTATAGCGGCAGTCAAGTCTGGACGAACAACTGACGGAAAATGGTACGACCTCTACCGGAGTTTGCTGCGGCGAATTGATGTAAGTTTCGATCGCGGAGAGGTAAGAATTGAGGTACTAGTCAATGAACATGTCTCGGACAGGTTCACTCGTATGTGGACTTCTATACCAACAATCTGAGGTAGCAGAGTGATGGTCGATTTTTCCAATCCAATATTCTGGTTCACGACAGTAACTAAGGTTGCCGCTCTTGTCCTCGGCGCATTCATTGTCTGCCTCGCATACATGGGCTATAGGAGAAATGCCAGCAAACCCTTACTCTATGCAGCGTTAGGTTTCGCACTCATAACTGCCGGTACAGTGACAGAGGGAATCCTCTACGTTCTGTCGGGGGTAGATCTCTTGACTGCTACGGCAACCGGAACCATCGTTACTGTGCTCGGATTTATCGCGATAATCTTCTCGATCTACTCCACGAAGTGAGTTCCGCTATTCTTCGCCCACGACATCCGTCCTAACGCAGATACACTCATCCTGGTATCGTCTACATGTTGGACAGCGTGGACGACCGGTCAAGGCTTCGATGCTCGGGTTCTTTACGAGGCTACGAATTTCCGGTGGGAGGTTAGGTTCGTAGAATACTCGAAGCACCCATCGTGTCAGGTCTTTCTCGCTAACAATCCCGACAAGCTTTCCGTCCTCGACTAATGGAAGTCGCCTAACGCCCAGCCGCAACATTGTTTCGAATGTAAGCCATATCTCCATATCGGGAGTTCCTGTCTGCAACGGTCGGGACATCAGGCTTCTGACCGGAAGTCTTAGTAAGCTATCTCCACGCAGCGATGCTCTGGTCACATCACGTTCAGTGATGATGCCGACCGGCTTGTCTTTGTCAGTAACCACAACGCTTCCGATATCGAATTTAACCATGAGCCGCAGGGCTTCTTCCACGCGTTCAGAAATATCTACAGTCACTACCTTACTCGTCATGATTTCAGATAGAAGCGCGTGGCCGTCCTTCTTCATGGAAATCGATAATGCTAGATTCGCTGACGTATAATAGAAGGCTTAACGATTCCCAACAATGGTAACAAAATATGGCACAACCTGCAGCTCACCTGCCGACGAAATTCAACCGGTCTTCTTCAGAAGGACCCAGCCATATGTAATTCCATTCCAAAAAGGGAGTCATTTTGGAGAAACACTTTTCTTCGGTTATATCGCTGCCTTACTCATAGGAGTCAAAAGACTTCCAGAGGGTAGACTGAGATGTCGATTAATCGCAGTCATTCAGGCATCGTTCTAGCTGCCTTGCTGTTGGCAGTCATAGTGTTTGGTTCCTTGACGGGTTACTATGTTTCAGCATTTAACGCGGAATCGGTAAAGGTTGCTGAACTTGAAAGTACGGTTGCCCAATTGAGAAACGTAGATTCCGTAGCCACTCACTTCGCCGATATTCCGGTCCAGTATGACGCCAACGTATCCGTCTCGCAACTAAATCCCATCGCGATCTATGAAAGCGCCAACCAGAGCGTGGTGACCATCGAAGGGTCGAGAGTTGTTGTTGAGGAAACACTCTTCGGACCACAACAAGCTATTGAAAGTGTGGTTGGTTCCGGTTTCGTGATAGGTGGCGCGAACTCCGATTACGTGGTTACGAACTTCCACGTGATAGATCAGACGGTAAACTCGACGGTAACCTTCTGGAACGGCGACGCGTTCCCAGCGGAGATTGTCGGCACCGACGCTTACAGCGACCTGGCGGTTCTTACGGTACATGCTCCAAACATAGATCTGCATCCCTTGGAGTTCGCTTCCTCGTCCCTCGCCGTTGACATGCCTGTAGTCGCCATCGGAAACCCGTTCGGCCTTTCCGGATCGATCACGTATGGTATCGTAAGCCAACTCGGCAGGACGATTCAATACCAATCCACATCCGGCACTTTCACCATAGCGGACGCGATCCAGTTTAGCGCCCCAATAAACCCTGGAAATTCAGGGGGCCCCTCCTGAACATGTACGGCATGGTGGTCGGCATCACCTCGGCGGATGTAAGCGGATCGCAAGGAGTCGGCTTTGCCATCCCATCCGATACAATCGTTCGTGAGTTACCCTACCTGATCAGCACCGGGAAGTATGATATGCATCCCTACATCGGCATTGAAGGAGTGGATATGAATTATGAACTATCTCAGGTAAGCGGAGCTAACGTCACGTACGGCGTCCTGGTTGAAACGGTCGAATCCAACTCACCCGCAGCCAACGCAGGAATGCAAGGAGGCCAGCAAACCCTCACGATTGACGGGACACAGTATGTTGTAGGTGGCGACATCATCGTAGCGATAAACGGGACCAGAATAGTGAATTACGATGCCCTTCTAACCTACCTGGAGAGATACACTCTCCCAGGACAAAACATCACTCTAACCATAATCCGGGCTGGCAAGTATCAGACCCTACAAATCACAATCGGCATTGAACCGACCTAAATCACAGTGGAGCCGAGCGATAGTGAGAGACTACTGGACGCACCAGGATTCAAAGTCCCCAACTGGGTTACCGCGTCAGGCATTAAGTGAGAAACCGAGTCTGTTACGTTTCATGCATTGGGATGATATCTTCTTGCGATTATCCTGTCCATCGCATGCTTGTGGGGAATACCGCTTGACATGCAGTCGAATATCTCTTCGGCGGAGTAGACAATTTCCCAATCCCAATAATATCCCATCAGTTCACCGGAGGTATACGGGATCTCGTTGCCTGCTGGGTCAGGCGCTTTCTGAATGAATGGCTTCCCGACGAACGCGGAAAACGCATTGATACCGATCGGTGAGGTGTGGTCTTTGTAGTTCTGGAAGCGTTGAGGCCTAATCTCTTTTGGCAAGTATTGCAGAGTTCCGGTGGAGAAGACGACGTCGTATATGTCGCTCAACTCGTAGTTGATGATATCTCCTTGAATCACCCGTACTCGTACGCCAACCTCCGCCGCATACTTCTTCATCTTCTCAAGCCCAAGAGGAGAAAGGTCCACGCCGACGACGTCGAAGCCTTGCTTGGCAAAGTAGACCGCATTTCTGCCTTCCCCGCAACCTAAGTCGAGCAATTTCGGATGAAACTCAGTGGTCGGCTTGATGATCTCAAGCACTCTATCGCATGATTTTGAAGGAGTCTTCCCCCAATAGTATTCTTGACCTGCATACCACTTGTCGTACTGCTCCCCACTCGTCGGCAACGCTTACTGTTCCCCATTCATCTCGGCAAAACCATCCTAGTGTTAGGTATCCTCATTCTAATTCATTCGCTCAATCCCACTATTCGTGCCTCGAGCGTAGCGGACTTAGGAGTTCGATCCAAATACCGTCCGGGTCTGCGATGAATGCCGCGCGGCCGTCTTTCCAGGTATCGTGGGCAGCTCCCTTTTCATGAATGATGATCTTACCGTCGAATGTTCTTACCTTCACCGTGCCGCCTACGCGGCAGAGCTTCCTAACCCATGCGTCCACATCGCCCACCTCGAATCCGAAGTGATCTAATTCGGTTCCCTTTCGGAGTGGCTCGTAGGCCTTACTGGCCCTAGGGAAATAGTTCAACTCGATTGTGAAGCCCGAACTCGGATGCTCAAGCTGGGCGAACTCACCGAGGGCAGTCCTCATCCGCATTGTCTGTCGGAAACCAAGCACTCTGTAGAAGCGGATCGAGCGCTTCAGGTTGCGAACACGAAG
Source organism: uncultured Candidatus Bathyarchaeia archaeon (assembly GCA_964533505.1). Lineage (GTDB taxonomy): Archaea > Thermoproteota > Bathyarchaeia > 40CM-2-53-6 > 40CM-2-53-6 > FEN-987. The sequence goes on from CAZHKA010000053.1 coordinate 113,720, forward strand.
TCCAGTGTAGAGGGGATGAATTGCCGTGCCACCGCGAATTGTCGAACGGCGGACCATCTTGATTCAAGTTTTCTTCTGCGCTGTCCCGACTCATTGCTTTTTTGGTCTTGCTTCGTTAAGAAGATAAAGTCTACAGCACAGGTGATTCGGAGACTGGAAGAAGCTGAGAGACCAATGAGAGAGGAAGAGAAGGTGGAGTACTGGAACCGAAAATGGAGACTGAGAGAGCAGCGCCTACGCGAGAAAGTAATTCTGGACGGTAGCGACGGTGAACATGAGTTCGACTACGAAATACTCAAACGAGCTAGTTGGAAGAACGTCTTGGACGTAGGCTGCGGACCGGGCGAATTCACTCTACGTGTCGGCCGAATCGCCGAGTCGGTTACTGGAGTCGACACATCCGAAGTGGCTCTCGAATTCGCTAATCGGAATCTTGCTAGGAGCGGTTTCAAAAACGTTACATTCAGGTATGGGAGCGCAAGAAGGCTTCCCTTCCCTGACAAGAGCTTCGACCTAGTGTACAGCCGGCGCGGACCCGCTAGTGAGAGCAGGCAGAGCCTAGCCGAGGTCCTCAGAGTATTGAGAAGAGGCGGTACGTTCATGGAGATTACAATCGGGGAGAGGGATAAGCAGAACCTGGCTGAAATCTTCGGCAGGGGCCAGATGCTTGGTTTCAAGGGCCAGGTCTCGGCGGTTAGGAAGCGTTGGTTAGAAAAAGTCGGATTCAAGAATGCTGTTGCGAGAGATTACCTCGGAACGGAGGTATTCCGCTCACTAGACGATCTCATTATTCGGCTCAAGACAGCGCCAATCGTTCCAAAGTTCGATGTTGAAAGAGACAGAAGGTTCCTAGACATTGTGAGAGGAAAGTGTGTGACGGAAAGGGGTATCGAAACTCCAGTACACAGAGTCTTTCTGATAGCAACGAAATGAGGTCCTTCTTGCCTACTGCTTCGGGTTTGCGTTATGAGTCTTGTAGCCTTTCGTTTCATCCGCCGTTGTTCGACAAGCAGTGGATGGGGTCGGGAGGGGGAGGATTTGGCAGAATGTGCATATCATGCCGATAGAGTCCAGCTATACGCAGCTGGATTCTCCTTTTTTTCTAATCGGGCGGGATTTCTTTGAAGGCTTGGCCTATGTTTATTCCTGTACTCTTCCTGTAGGCGAAAACGGCGAAGTAGTAAACTAATCCTGCTACGAAAATTCCGATGATTAAGCCTTCGGACTGCGGTGTCACTGCGAGTAGTGCTGGGACTGTGAATAGGTAGTAGATTATGACGAGGTTGACGAAAATGCCGAGTATTGCTAATGGAATTGTCGCCATCCTGTACTTGCGTGCGGGAGATTGATCGAAGTGCTGTTTCATTCTAAGTGGGAATACGATCGCGCCGATCATCGTGAGGATTATTGCGAATGATATGATAAACTGTGTTGACGCCAGATATGTGCTGAGCGTTGAGCCATAGTATAGTACACCGTAGGTCCAAGCGCAGGCCGCTATGATCATGATAACCATGATGTAGACCGGTGTTCGGGTTCTTTCGGTTATGTGGGCCAGTTTAGATGGGAATAGGCCGTCGAATGTTTGCGCGAACAGCATTCTCGAGACTAGCATGTATATGGTGAAGTTTGTGGCGAAGATTGCGATAGCCCCACCCACCGCCCACGCGGTACCCAAGACAAGGTTGTTTGTTCCGTAGAGCAGAACAAACGACGCTGGCTGAGCATTGAATATGCCTGGCAGTTTACCGAAGAGGGCGTCGCCATTCCATGCGAGAGTTGCCGCAGCATTCCAAAACGTCTGGCCGGTCATCCCTATGAATAGATTATACGCAGCAAAAAGTCCCAACACCACCAGAAACAGAGCGCCTAGCATTGTGAACATTTGCGTTTTCAGTTGATTTGCGGTCTTCATTTCCCCGCATAAACCCAAGTTTCCGAAGACAGTCCATTCCAGCGCGAACGTCCATGGCGTAACCATCGCGCCGATGCTGGCGTACAATGTGACGGGAGGGGAAAGGTTGACTCCTTCGGATTGAGCGGTGCTAATCACTTTATGGTAGGCATCCGGTGAACCAATCGTATTGCCAATAGCGGCGTTCAGGTTGCTGATGAAGGCAGGGTTGGATGTCGTAGCCATCAGAGCTAACAGCGCCACGGTTGCGGCAAGCGCGAAGATGAACAGAACCGTCTGGACTCTAAGGTAGAGGCGGATTCCGCCCATAACAATTAGGCCGGCGACAATAACGGTCACGAAGCTTAGTATAGCCAGTGAATTCGGTTGGACCAAGGTATTGGCTAGTGCGGCGTAACTGGCATTATTCGTGGCCTGAGCTACCTCGAACAGCCAGGGCATGAGAAACATTTGGACGATCGAGATGCCGTTGAGAGAGATATACCAGAATTGGAAGAAGACCCATGCGGCGAATGTCGCGGCGAAACCTATTCCAGGATTAAGAATCCTACTCTGGAAGACGTAATCGGTGCCGGTCTTCGGAAATGCGGTGTACACAATTGCGTATGTCAGGTACATCGGTACGGCTAGAAGCCCAATTATCAAGAGCCCAGTGTTCCAGTCGAATCCTGGGAACAAGTTCGGATCCCAGTTCAGCGACCACATGATTGTCGTAACGATTGGCGCAGTTAGGAAATTGAAGAACATTAGCTGATACGGAGATATCTCCCTAACTAGCCCCGTCGCTTCTCTAACAAAAACAGTGGTTCTCTTAGCTCCACTCAAGGAGGATCACTTGAATTACAAATGTTAGTCAATTTAGTATATATCACTTCGCGTAGACGCGGCCAGAAGCCTATACATTCACTGCCAACAATGACAATACAGCCTTCATCAAGTCTCCCTTACATTCGGCCCTCGCTAAGGCTGTAATTATTCATCGTGACTCAACAAGTGGTCCGTAAACCTCCGGCCTTCGATCGCGCACGAAATTCCCGAACTTGCGACGCGCATCATCCAAACGACTTTTCGCATCAATTGTCTTCACTAAGAGATAAGACTCGCATTTTCCTCCCGGCGGGACATATGGGGCTTCAGCCTCGATTTCTCCGTCCGGAGCGATTATCCGGCTTCGTCCAAAGAGATGCAGCGGATTTTTGTCCAGAACAGCGTCCCCTACAGTATTGCATAGCACGGCCCATAGAACGTTCTGAAGAGCTGCGGCTGGATAGAACTTATTCCACCAGTTCTCGCAGGGGGATTCGTAGGCGGATATGTGGAAGACTATGTCCGCTCCCATGAGTGCATTGATCCGCCAAGATTCCGGAAAATCACCGTCGTAACAAACAAGTAACCCTACTCTGCCGAACTTAGTGTCCACAACGGTATAGTGGTCGCCCGGCGTCCAGACTTTTTCCTCTCCCAAGAAAGTGTAAACCTGAACCTTCCTGTGTTTTGCAAGGATCGCTCCTTGGTCGTCAATCATTACCGACGTGTTATGGAGTAGATTGTTTGCACCGCGTTCAGGGATGCCGGCTATGATAAACATGGAATGGTTCTTGGCGTGTTGTGATAGGAATTCGGTGAAAGGTCCGGGAATAGGTTGTTTGAGTTTATGGAAGTCAAGGTCGCCGTACATCCCCGTTGGCCACATTTCAGGAAGAACTACAATGTCACACCTTTGCCTAGATGCGAAGTCAAGTAGCTCAGAGGTGTGGGCTAGATTGTACTCCACGTCGCCCCACCTAGGATTAAATTGAACCACGCCGATCGTGAGCGATTCGGGCATCATGTCAATCCAAGCCACGTGATTATACGGTGATTTAGATTACGTCGCACTGACGAAGATGAATATTAGTTAATTCTAAGGTGACGGGGAAGACTTGGTCGCTGGGACCAAGTCCAGAAGCATTTCACTGGGCTCGATGCTTCGGAAGGCTCCGTTTCTGATCTCGTGTATGGGGGCTCTTAATTATATTTTTTAGGGAGGCTGATTTCGAGCCTGTGCTGAAGGTCGGTCGTTGCAACAGGATTACCTAGAAATCGTTGAGAGTTTCTCGAAGCGAAAGAAATTCGACATTGTGGGAAAGAGCATTGTACGATCCGGTGCTCTGGACCAAGTGCTTGGGCGGGCCAAGTATACTGGTGACTACTTCTACGACCGAATGCTCTACGTCAAGATTCTGAGAAGTCCGCACCCGCACGCTCTCATCAAAGGGATCGAAACTGGAGAAGCCCTTGCTAGTCCTGGTGTGGTATCCATCCTGACGGCGAAAGATATTCCAGGAATCAATGATTGGGGCTTCACGTTTCCGGACCAACCCCTGCTCGCGCACGATAAAGTAAGATTTGTCGGGGACGGGGTGGCGATTGTTGCTGCAGAGACTGCTGAACAAGCCTCGGAAGCCTTGAAGCTTATCAAAGTAGATTACACGCCGCTGCCCGCAGTGTTCGACCCCAAAGAGGCTTTGAAACCCAATGCTCCGAAGGTGCATGAGAAAGGCAACATAATGTACGAGTGTCGGGTGCGAAAAGGAGACGTAGTCAAAGGGTTTGAGAAATGCGATACTATCGTGGAAAATGAATATTCGACTCCGCGGCAAGAACACGGATACCTAGAGCCTGAAGCCGCGCTGGGGCTACCTGAACCTGACGGATCTGTCACAGTAATCGTAGGGACCCAGTCGCCATTTCTTGTTCAGATGAACGTTGCTAAGATTCTTGGCGTTCCTCTGGATCAGGTTCGGGTGATACAGGCGGCGACGGGAGGCGGATTCGGGGGCAAAGACGACGTCCCGCCGGAGTTATCCTCACGCGTTGCGCTGGTCGCGAAGAAAACCCTCCGTCCGGCAATGCTGATTCATACGAGGGAGGAGTCGATCAGCTGCCACAACAAGCGATACCCGTACAAGATCAAGCATAAGATTGGCGCGTCGAAGGATGGAATGCTGCAGGCCGCTGAGGTTCAACTAACTTCTGACACGGGAGCTTACGCGTCACACGGTCCCTACGTATTATGGCGATCCGCAGTTCACGCAACAGGCCCGTACGTTGTACCGAATGTCAAGGTTGACGCGGTTTCCGTTTACACGAATAATCTCTATTCGGGTTCGTACAGAGGTTTTGGAAACGTCCAAGCCGAATTTGCCGCGGAAGCTCAAATCGACGAACTGGCCGAGAAGCTTGGCATGGATCCGGTTGACTTTCGCCTCAAGAATGTTCTTCGAGACGGAACCTACACGGCTACGAATCAGTTTCTGGACCACTCCGTTGGAATGGAAGAATGCCTAACCGAGAGCGCGAAGCTCTCGCGATGGAAGGAGAAGCGTGAAGCGTACAAGAAAATCAAGGGTACAAAGAGGCGGGGAATCGGCGTTGCGTTAATGTATCATGGTAACAGCACAAGCCGCGGGGCTCCTGACTATTCAGCCGCATACGTGATGGTCAACAAGGATGGTAGCGTTCGGTACAGGACTGGAATCACGGATATGGGACAAGGGACACTCACCGGCCACATGCAAATTGTCGCGGAGATCCTGGGCGTTCCGTTCGACGCGATTCACCGCGAGAACCCCGACACAAGCGCCGTTCCCGACAGCGGACCTACTCACGCCTCACGGGGCTTAACGCGCGGAGGAGCCGCGGCCATGGTCGCCGCCTATAGGGCTCGCCAAAGCCTAAACGCGGTGGCCGCCGACATGCTCGGCTGCACTCCAAACGATATCGAGATAAAGAATGGGCTCGCCTACTCGTTGAAGAATCCGGAAAAGAACATCGCCTTCAAAGACTTAGCTCGCGAATGCTATGAACGCGGAGCAAATATTTCTTACACAGGCTACTTCCGAGCCCCGAAGAATGTCTTCGATCACGAGAAGGGCTTAGGAGAAGCTTACGCTAACTACAGCTTCGCCTCACACGTAACTGAGGTGGAGGTTGATACCGAGACGGGTGAGGTGAAAGTTCTGAAAGTTACGCCGGCATATGATGTTGGCTTTGCCATTAATCCCGCATTGATTGAGAGCCAAATTCACGGCGGCATAGCCCAAGGCCTAGGACTGGCTATAATGGAAGACGTCATAATCCAAGACGGCGTGATCTGGAATCCGAATTTTATGGACTACCTAATGCCGACCTCGATGGATATGCCGGAGATCGAGAAACCCATCCTTGTTGAGAAAGCCTACAAGTGGGGACCGTTCGGCGCCAAGGGAATTGGAGAGCCGCCGCTCATCGCAATGCCATCCTCCATCGCCAACGCAGTTGCCGACGCTATCGGAATACGAATTCGAGATCTCCCCATCACCCCCGAACGAGTCCTCATGGCGATCAAACAAGCGGGTGGCCCAAGGACATGATGGCAAAGATGGCACAGATTGTTGTAAGATTCCACTCAGCCTTACGAGCCATAGCCGGAGAGAGCGAAACAAAGCTTGAAGCTACAAATGTCATGCAGGCACTCGAAGCACTGGCTCAGAAGTACGGACAAGAGTTTCGAGAAAGCCTCTTTGACGAACATGGCCAGATTGATCTGAGATTCTACCGCATCTTCATCAACAAAGACGTGCTCGTGCCAGAGGACGGGTTGCGAAAAGAACTACACAACGGCGACGTACTACAAATCTTTCCCCCAGTAGTGGGCGGTTAATGAACGAATTCGAATACCTACGACCAACAAGCGTGGCTGAGACACTGAGTCATCTGTCCATTTACGGCGGAAAATCCAAAATCCTAGCCGGCGGCACAGACCTCGTGCTGCTCCTCCAGCAGGGTATTGTTCACCCAAGCCACATCATAGACATCACCAATGTCTCCGAATTGAATTACATTCGAGAAGAAGACGGGTGTTTGAGAATAGGCGCCGCGACAAGGATGAGAGAGATCGAGACCTCCGAACTCGTGCGAAAAAAGATTCCAATGCTTGCGGAAATTGCGCAGTTGGTAGGCGAAATCGGAGTACGCAACGCCGCCACTATAGGCGGCAACCTGGTTAACGCGTCCCCGGCCGCAGATAGCGCCCCACCGCTGCTTGTGCTAGATGCAAGCCTTAGAGCCAGAAACGCGAAAGCCGAACGAACGATAAGACTAACCGATTTCTTTGTCCACGTTAAGAAGACGGTGCTCGCACAGGATGAATTGGTAACGGAAGTCGTTGTTCCAATTCCTGCGCCCCATAGTGGCGGAGCATTCTACAGACTTGCAAAACGAGGAGGAAACATCATATCCATAGTCAGCGCCGGAGCGCTCCTCACACTGAAGGGCAAAGTATGCTCAGTCGCCCGAATCGCAATGGGCTCAGTGGCGCCCACACCCATCCGAATCAAAAGCGCCGAGAAAACCCTAGAGGAGGCAGACCCCACTCCCGAAAAAATCCGTGCAGCAGCCCAAAACGCGTATGACGAGATAAAACCCATCTCGGACATTCGCGCGTCCGCAGAATACAGAAGAGATACAAGTAGAGTGTACGTCCGCAAAGCGATCGAGATGGCATTAACACGTGCAAAGTCATGGAGTTAGAAGAAAAATGAAACTTGAGCAGATAGAATTCAACCTGAACGGACGAGTGACGAAAGCTCTCGTCAAACCGAATTCGACGCTTCTGGATTTGCTGCACAATGAACTCAAACTCACCGGCACCAAGAGGGGCTGTGATCGAGGCGACTGTGGAGCCTGCACTGTTCAGTTGAACGGACGCGCAGTCAACGCCTGCCTCGTCCTAGCTCCGCAGGTGCATGGAAAGAATGTCACGACGATCGAAGGAATAGGTACACCCGAGAAACTTCACCCGGTTCAACAGGCTTTCGTAGACATGGACGCCGTTCAATGTGGCTATTGCATACCGGGCTTGCTTATGTGCGCCAAGGCATTGATCGAAGAGAACCCGAATCCAACCGCGGAGCAAATTAGGACATACATTTCCGGTAACCTATGCCGCTGCACGGGTTATCTGCATCAAATCGAGGCCATCAAAGCCGCTGCTGCAAAAATAAGAAACGACTCAAAGTGAGCGAATCCAATTTCCGAGGAATAACGACCTAGGCGTCAGGCTGAACCTTTCCCGCCTGCCGCCGCCTTAGTTATGGCTTTGAGGACGTTCATGTAACCCGTGCATCTGCAAAGGTTCCCTCTTAGGTAATCTCTAACCTCATTCTCGGTCGGAGTCGGATTCTCCTTCAGCAGACTCTCGGTCATCATGATTAGGCCGGGGATGCAGTAACCGCATTGAACTGCCCCTTCATCTACGAACGCCTGCTGAACTTTGTCCAACTCCTTGCCGGCCGATATGCCTTCTATCGTAACAACCTCGCCATGATCCGCGTCCACGGCCAGCGTCAGGCATGAGAGGATCGGCTCCTGGTTTAGGAGGACGGTGCACGCGCCGCATTCACCAATTCCGCAGACATACTTTGTCCCGGTGAGATGCAATTGGTCTCGTATGCAGTTCATGAGTAGCTCGTTCGGTTCGACCTCCAGCTTTCTGCGGACGCCGTTGATCGTAAAGCTGATCGCTATTTTCGTCAATTCTCCTTCGCCCTCCGACGTGCAACCTCCAAGGCATCTCGCGCTATGACATGAGAAACCTCCTTCCTATACTCCGCCGTCCCGCGAATGTCTGTAATTGGGCGAATCTCATCGGCTACAGCTTCCGCCGCGCGAGCTACGGTTTCCTTCGTCAAACTCTTGCCGATGAGGATTTCCGCCGCCTTATTCGCCAAGATTGGAGTCGGTGCCACGGATCCAAGCGCGATCCTGGCCGAAACGACTTTCCCACCGTCCTCGAGGTGGAGCAAGACGGCTATGCTGATTTTAGCAATGTCCATACTGGCCCTTGAGAGTCGGATGAACGCTGTCCCGGTTTTTCCTTTGAACGGAGGGATGCGGATTTCTGTGAGGATTTCTGATTTGGATAGCACTGTTTTGCCGGGGCCGAGGAAAAATTCCTTCAGGGGAACAACCCTCTCGCCGCTTGGTCCGAGAATTCTAACTTCCGCATCCATGACCAGTAGTGGGGGTGCGGTGTCTGCGGCTGGGCTGGCGTTGCAGAGGTTGCCTCCGAGCGTTGCCATGTAACGTATTTGGACCGACCCGATCAGCTTGATGGCTTCCAACAATGCTGGAAATGTTTCAATTACCGCTCGAGACTTCTCCAATGTTCTTAGTTTGGTTGCGGCTCCTATGTGGAATCCGTCGGGCTTCTTTTCGATGAAGCTTGGATGTTTGACTCTGATGATGGTCTTGGGTTCGATGAGCCCCTCCTTCATCTTGATCAATAGGTCTGTGCCGCCGGCAAGAATCACCGCGTCTGGTCCGTACTTGGCGAGGAGTTGAACGGTTTCCTCCGGCGTGGTCGGTTCGAAGTAATTAAACGATGGGTATAGGAGCCTCGTATTGATCTGGTTGGTGTACATTCTCTTTTCTCCTCAACGCGGCAAGTATCCTGTCAGGGGTGATTGGAAGCTCGTAAAATCTCACGCCGATAGCGTTGTAGATGGCGTTTGCAATCGCTCCGGCTACGGGGTTCAATGCGCCTTCTCCGATTCCTTTGGCGCCGAAAGGTCCGGTGGGTTCGTAGGTGTCGACGAAGAAGATTTGAATGTTCTCTGGTGAGGGTAGGTCGTCGGCGGATGCAATTTTGTAGTCGGTTATGAAGCCCTTGTTCAAGAGGTCCCCGGTTCTGGCGTCATAGGGTAGGTCCTCTTGCACCATCATCCACCCCATTGCGAATCCTCCATGAATTTGGCCCTCCGCCAAGTCGGGGTTGATGACGGTTCCAATGTCCGCACCCGCCACTACTTTGATTGGTTTCACGATTCCTGTTTCAGTGTCCACTTCTACTTCGACAAAGTATCCCGTGAAGTGTGGTGGGCAGGCGGTTTGTCGCAAACTGGCTTCGGCGTATACGGTGCCCCAGTTTTTGTTTCGGGCCGTGGCTACGACTTCTTTGATTGTCACGGACTTGTCAGGCATGCCTTCGGCGTAGATTATTCCTTGGCCAAGGGCTTCGTCCGGTCGTATCCTAAGACCCAACGGGTATACGCCTAGGATTCGGGATGCGAACTCTAAGAGTTTCTCCTTCGCCTCTTTCGCAACCTTCAAGGCTGCTCCTCCTCCGGCGTATACGCCTCTTGAGGCATGTGTGCATACGTCGTAGACCGTAGTCGCCGTGTCCGCTAGAACTACGTTGACATTCTCCAGTGGGACACCCAGTTCTTCGGCCACGATCTTCGCGTGCGCCTCAAGTGTTCCACCGCCGTGGTCCATCATGGCGGTTATGTAGTCGACGGTGCCGTCTTCGTTTATCTTCACGATGGCACCGCTATAATCCACGACATGGCTTGGGACCGGTGCTCCTGCGCTTGAGGTGTGAAATCCGCGGCCGAGGCCAATTCCTCTCCTATACCTCCCCGTCTGTTCTCCAACTTTCGGGCGCTCACTCCACTTGATTAGGGGTGCTCCTCGCTTGAGAATTTCTTCGACGCCGCAGCTCTGTATGACTGATTTTACCGTCGGGCCCTGTCCCCAGAACACGTCCCCTTTCCCAACATAGTTCTTCAGCTTGAATTCCAGTGGATCGATTCCTAGTTGCTCTGCGAATTCGTCCATGATCGACTCCACCGCCCAAGATGTTTGTGGGTTTCCGTATCCCCGAAGTGCGCAGGACGGAACCTTATTCGTGTAGACGGCTTTGCCTTCGTACTTCAGGTTCGGAAGCTTGTAGAGGGAGACCCACCAGCCGACCACGCATCCGAGTAACGGGTAGGCTTGGACTTGGTGTGCGCCTATGTCGAGTATCGTTTCCAGTTTACCTGCTGTCAGTTTTCCATTCTTTTTCGCGCCAAGTTTCAACTTGAAGATCATTTGGTAAGAGCAATGGTCATGCAAGTCTTCCTCCCGCGTGTAAATCACACGCACGGGTCGTCCGGCCTTTAACGCTAATGCGACGGCAATCATCGTCGCTGGGTTTGTTTGAATGCTGGACCCAAAACTTCCTCCCAGGGCCGTCTTCTTCACGTTGACCTTGTTGAGTGGAATACCAAACACTTCACTGATCAAAATGCGAGTGTTGTGTATGGTTTGGGTGGTTGTCCAGACGGTCACTCCTCCGTCCGGTTCGGGACGGCAGACCGCGGCTTTGGTCTCTAACTGGAAGTGGTAACGTCTGTTGCTCTTGTACTCTCGTTCTATTATCTGGTCTGCTTCACGGAAGCCTTGTTCTACATCTCCTTCGGAGACGTTCAATGTGCAGCCTATGTTCTGTTGAACCTGCAGCACTTTATCATGGAGAATTATGTCCTTGTGAATCTGCAGCTTACCGGGTTTCATGGATTCTACGGCGTCGAAAGATGTTTCGAGCGGCTCATATTCGACCTTTATCGCTCGCACGGCTTGTAGGGCGTCGTGGTCGTTTTCCGCGGCGACCGCGGCTACGGGTTCCCCGACAAACCTTGCCGTATCGGTGAGGAGCGTCCAATCCTTGTATGTCGCTTCAGGCGTGCTAACCAGTCTGGGGCAGTACCTGACCTTGGGAATATCCTTGTGCGTGATGCATACCGCTCCCAGCTTCTCGGCTTCGGCCACATCGATCTTCGTGATCTTCGCGTGAGGGTATGGGCTCTTTAGCACGGCTGCGCAGAGCATGTCTGGCAGCCAAATGTCAGAGGCGTATAGTTCTCGGCCAGTAACCTTCGCTATGCCGTCTTTTCTCTTCGTTACTTTACCTATCGTATGCAAGCGCTTTAGCCCTCGAAGGAGGATTGAAGGTAGATCATTGTCGAGGCCTCTATTTTTAGTCTATACCTGAATATAGGGCACTTACCCTATTTCTGCACGGAAGAAGGGCTTATCCAGCTTCCCGCCGCGGGGCCGACTTCACCGTCGTAAACCACATTCCCCCTAACCACAGTGTACTTTACCGCGCCTTTGATTACACGTCCATCGAAAGGCGTCACCTTCTGCTTGCTGTGAAGCTTCTCGGCTCTGATTACATGCTCTTTTCCAAGCTCAACGATTGTCAGGTCACCATCTGCATCTAACCCTATTCGCCCTTTTCGTGGCCATAACCGGAAGAGCTTCGCCACATTTTCGCTTAGTAGCAACGCGATCTTCTGCAAACTAATCCTACCGCGCGCATTGAAATCCAACATGACGGAAACTATGGTTTCAACGCCAATGAACCCGGACGGAGCATCCCAAATGATCGGGCTTTTCTTTCGGTCGGCGGGGTGAGGAGCGTGGTCCGAGCCCAAAGTGTCGATTATGCCCGATGCGATTCCGTCCCAAAGCGCGGCTTGGTCATTTCGTGTTCTGAGAGGAGGGTTGATCTTGGCGAGGGATCCATACTTTGCCTGATCTTCCTCGGTCATCGAGAGATACTGAGGGTCAGTCTCACTGGTTATCGGAGCACCCATCTTCTTGTAGTCCCCCACTATCCTAGCCCCTTCGCCAGTGCTCATGTGCACTATGTGCCCGTGTCCTCCGCTCTGTAGAGTTAGAAAACCAATTCTATTGATCGCCTCGGTCTCGCAGATCGCGGGCCGGGAATCACAGTGCGCCTTGGGATCCGTTCTGCCTGTCTTCTTTACGAGTTCTGTGTAGTATGTGATCATCGCGGCATTTTCTGCATGGAACGCGATAGGAAAGTCCAGCTTCTTGGATATGATTAGGGCTTCGTAGATTGTGGCGTCTGATGGAGGGGGAATGTTACCGGTAGTGGGCCCTAGGAACGCTTTCAATCCAACCGCTCCGGATTCGATTAAGCGTGGGACCTCTTCCAAGTTGGTGTCGTGCAGAACCCCATATAATCCAAAGTCGACTACCGCCTTCGACAAGATCAAATCTAACTTCTCTTTGAGTCGTGCGGCCGTGTCAACGGGCGGTAAAGTGTTAGGCATCTCAAGGATGGTGGTTACGCCTCCGGCAGCTGCCGCCGTGGTGCCGGTACGAAAGTCCTCAAGCTCCGTCATGCCGGGGTCTCTCATGTGAACATGCGAGTCTATTGCGCCTGGGAGTATGAAGAGGCCTGACGCATCAATCACCCTTTCACCAACGGGTCGAAGCTCCGTTGCAAGCTCCACTATTCTACCGTCGGCGATCCTGATATCTCCCTTGAAGGTCGCGTCGGGTGTAACGATTGTACCATTGGTCACGGTCAGGTTTGATCCTTTCATGGGCCATCACCCAAACTGAAGCCTCAATAGGCTATCTCCAGAGAATAAAGCCTAATCCGACGCCGTAGCCTTATATGTGCAAGGCGCGAGGGTTCAAGAGGAAACTGGGTATATTCTATAAGTCTGTTAGAGAAAGCCTCTCACGCGATTAAGAATGCCTCGTGCACCGGCTAATAGCGACATACTCTCTACATTATCCATTCCTCGAAAGTTCTACGAGGAATTATTTCGAGAAACAGATGCGTTGAAGAAGCGACTGGCAAGGAAGAGCGCGCTCGACATATGCGCAGGGCGCATCTTGGCCACGGTCTTCATGGAACCGTCAACCAGAACAAGACTAAGTTTCCAGTTCGCAATGACCAAGATAGGAGGGGAGGTCATAGACTTCGGCCCCCTAGAGTCCACGTCCACCGCGAAAGGCGAGACTTTCGAAGATAGTCTGCGAATGATTGATGGCTATTCACCAGACGTGATAGTAGTAAGATCAAAGGTGGAAGGCTCAGCAAAGACTGCCGCGGACGTATGCTCTGCTCCAGTCATCAATGCTGGAGATGGCTCCAACGAGCATCCTACGCAGGCGATGCTGGACCTATACACGATGCAGAAGATTCGCGGAAAGATTGATGGGCTCAAGGTTGGGCTGATGGGCGATTTAGCGCACAGTCGTACAACAAGCAGCCTATCCTACGCCTTAGACAAATTCAATCACGTAACAGTCTACTATATCGCACCCTCGGAACTCCAAATCAGACCGCAGGTGACTTCGTTCCTGAAAAATTTGAGAGTTGAGAAAGCGGAGAGCTACGAGAATATACTAAACGACCTCGATTTTCTCTACGTGACTCGAGTTCAGAAAGAAAGGTTCAGCGACCCATCAGAATACGAGAGGCTGAAATGGTCCTATCAACTCAACCGAGCCTCCCTCAGCAAATTCAACCATCTACCCTACCTAATGCACCCGCTCCCAAGAGTCGACGAATTGAGCCCCGACCTCGACGAGCTGCCGGCCGCAAAATACTTCGAACAAGCCAGAAACGGAATGTTTGTACGCGCGGCTCTCCTGAAACGAATAATCTAACATAGAATCTGAAATTGAAGTCAACCGTGCGCAGTTCCACGAGTCGCTAATCATTTCGATGGGACTTTATTCTTAAATAATTGTTCCAAGTTACCTACGTAAGGGTTCTCGCAATAGGGCCCGAAGAAATCATCTGGAAGCAAAAGAAGCCAATCCTCGGCAAAGAAGCCTCGGTTCTTCTCCTTCGAATGGGCGCAATAAAATTCGGCGACTTCACACTAGTGTCGGGCAAGAAGAGCCCTTACTACGTTGATCTCAGGCTCGCGCCTTCCTATCCAGAGTTTCTCGACAGGATCGGAGATCTTTACGTCGAGGTCGTGAAAAATGAGATCCAGACAAATTGGAGGGTAGACCGCATTGCGGGCGTACCTACTGCTGGGCTTCCGGTCGCGACGGTCGTTAGCCAAAAGATGCGAATTCCGCTAATCTACGTTAGGAAGGAACAGAAGGCCCACGGTCTTGGCAAGAGCATTGAGGGGGTCGTTAACCCCACCGATAATGTGCTCCTGGTAGATGACCTCGTAACCACTGGCCAGAGCACGATTGGCGAGGCAGATATTCTGAGAGAGAAAGGGAACGTGGGACATGTGGTTGTTCTTGTTGATCGAGAGCAGGGAGGGCCGGAAAACCTTCAACGTGCTGGGCTCCAGCTGCATCCTCTTGTCAAGATTACCGATGTCTTCGCGTATCTCAAGGAACTTGGGGCCATACCCACGAAGACTTATGAGGACGTGATGGAGTATGTGGAAGCTTCCACGAAGCTCCCGGCTTAGTAGGTAGTTGTCGCTTTTGGCTCAAACTAAACAGGTCCAGAATCTACGTAGTGCTCTCGCAAGGCTGATCGAGGAGAAGGCGTTGTTCCACGGAGAATTCAGAAGCCCTTCAGGCGGGAGAAGTAATTACTACATCGACATGGCAATGATCTTCACGGAACCCACGGGCCTAGAGATTGTCATCAACCTCACACTGAGCGAACTCCGAAAGGTGCGGGTCGATAAGATAGCAAGTCCATCGGTCGAAGCCGACCCCATCGTCGCGGTCGTAGGCATCCACGCTAATCTGGGTTCTCTCTTTATCCACCACGGAGAGCCGATTTATGCGTACGAGAAACTTGAGAACCTTCTGACCGGAGGAAAGAAGGTCGTCATAATTGCGGACGCAACGTTCGGCGGCCACACAGTCCTCGCCGCGGCAAAAACTCTACGGGCAGCAGGAGCGGAAGTAAAAACAGCAATTACGCTCGTTGACCTTCAGAAAGGGGCGCGACAACTTCTCGAAGCCGAAGGAATTCAACTCGTTCCTCTAATCGAAGCAAAAGACCTTACATTACCAGCAAACGCTTGAAGCTGTTAGAGCGGCCACCTTCACGGCGTTCGCGCACTCTTTTCGTTTTTCCTTCAACGATTCGTGTCCTCTGCAACAGCGTCTAGAACGAAAAAATTAGATGAAATTACTGAATTTCTCATCTTTTGTGTGCCATGCCAACAACCTCGGAGATATTATCGTACTTGTTGGTTTTCAAATAATCCGTAACCTCTTTCGCTATGTTTCCAAAGACCGCTGTACCTTGCGTTACGAAAGCACTGCATATTTGAAATAGGCTGGCCCCATTCATAGCGTAGTCTATGACGTCATTTCCAGAAAATATTCCACCTGAACCAGCGATTGGGACATCAACTTCTTCACGAATTTCAAAAACAATTCTCTTTCCGAGCGGTCCGTGTTCCTTTCCAGATTTTCCCCCCGTACCATCCGGAGTTGCCAAGATGGGTATATTCAAAGTCTTTTCCAGATACGTGAATCTAAGGGTGTTTATTGCAGTTATTCCGTCGGCTCCCCCTTCAACTGCAGCCTTAGCTAATTCGACATAATCCGCATTCGGCGAAACTTTCACAAAAGTAGGTGTCGTGCTTACCTCCTTTTTTACTGATCTAACAATCTCTTTTACAAGATCCGGATTTTGTTCGCACATGCTGAGTTTCGTGTGCGGGCATGAAATGTTCAATTCTATCATATCGGCTCCATGCTGCTTCATGTAGCTAGCCACTTTACCAAATTCTTCCGGAAGTGGCTCGGTTTGACCGAAAACGCTGGTTATCAGTGGAACTTTCGCGCATTTGGCATCCTTAATTTCCAATTCAAAATCTTTCACCCCTTGATTGGATAAACCCACGCCGTTTTGGTAAACCAAGGGAGCGATTTCTATGACGGTGGGATTGTTATACCCTAGCCTTTGGTCAAAGCAGGTCGATTTAGTTACCATTCCCCCCGCACCACTTACAGCAAGTCTATAGAGATGTCTGCCGGAAACCGATGTTCCGGAAGCATTCATTACAGGGTTTGCAAAAACTATCCCGCAAACGTTCGTTTCTAGAAATCGATCATATCTTGGCGTAAATATTGGCGAAGGAGCTGAAGATATGTCATTCCCACGGAAGGGTATTCTTGCGCCAGCCTTATCTCTATTCCATCGCCCAAATTCTGTTTTTTCGAAAACATCTTCTGCGTTAAATACGGGGCCATCCTTGCAAACCAAATATCCCCCGCAATCACATGCTCCACAAATGCCCATGCCACATTTCATGTATCTTTCGATGCTAACCTGGGCAGGCACCTTGTTTTTGGTTATTTCACATACTCTCTCAATCATGAGTTCCGGCCCACAAGTTAGGACTTGATCAATCTCCCGATCTTCAACCTCTTTCAAAAGCAAGTCGGTAACAAGTCCTTTAGAGCCTTCTGACCCATCTTCGGTAGCAACTTGCACCTCGCAGTCAATTTTCTTAAGTTCGTCCACGTATAGTAGATGGTCCCTGTTCTTGGCCCCCACTAATGCTACAACTTTCTTGCCCACCTTCCTCGCATCCTCTGCAGCAAACCTTAGTGAGGCAACTCCGTAGCCACCCGCGACCATGCAGATTTCATTTCCTTTCAGGGAAAAAGCACGCCCGTAAGGCCCTCTCAACCCCACCAAATCACGTGGGTTTTTCTGATGCAAGCTGTGGCTACATTCTCCCTCATCACTCACCGCAATCTCCAAACGTCCTTTTTCTAAATCACAATGAGCGATAGCTATTGGAATTTCGTCAACCTTGGGGCTCCAAACCATCAAGAACTGCCCCGGTTTAGCCTCTCTAGCGATCTTCGGGCCACTAAAAACAAACGTCTTCGTTTTTGGAGTTCTCTGGGAAATTTCTTCTATTTCCTGAATCTCTGGGATTCCGATAGGCATAATCTCAAATTCTCTGACTCGAGGGAGAACGAATATTAGCTTTGGGGGAAACGCGCCATAGCCTCGGTTTCGGGTTGCCTTCGCGCGGGTTCGGCGTTACGGTGCCTGATGTCACATATCTCGCCATCTGGCAGACCTTGTCGTAGCCCGCTGCCAGACCGACAGGGTTGAGCAAATCGATCTTAGGTAGCGATACTCGCAGTCTCTCGTCTCTAACCGAGAAGTGCCATCGAATGGGGCTGAGGGTCCAGTTATGGCGGAAGAACCATGCCGGTATCCCATGTGCGGTTTCGGGTGAGGAAAGAAACATTGTGGGCCTCATAATCGACTTGTAGAGGCTCACGCCCAAGGTACTTTCCCACTGGTGTGGCGACTCAAATGGGACGCGCTAATAGATTCATTGGTGACTCATCTTCCCAAGAAAACCTGGACCGGCTTTAAACTAATTTCATGTACGAAAATTAGGCTCCTCTTTTAAGAACCGCAATCTCGGAGAGATTGCCGAGTCTTATGCCGCTACCAGAAGTGGAACAATATATCCGCCAAACCCAAGCTTCCAAGAAGAATTATGACAGCTTGGCTTCAATAATTCCTGGAGGCGTTAACACCGCCATCCAATACTTCCAACCTTATCCGCTATACATCGCTAAAGGCCTGGGAGGCCGGCTGTGGGATGTGGACGGAAGGGAATATGTTGACCACTGCCTCGCCTACGGCGCCATGACCGCCGGCCACGCGAACCCAGTCATAATCGATGCGATTAGGAAACAGTTGGATCGAGGGACGCTACATGGTTTCCAAGGAGAGGGAGCGGAGATGCTTGCTCTGGAAATTATTAGACGGTTCCCCGCCGTGGAGATGCTGCGCTTCGCGAACACTGGGCTGGAAGCGACATTCTACGCCACAAGGCTAGCAAGAGCGGCGACCGGCCGAAAGCTGGTTATCAAAATGGAAGGCGCCTACCACGGTGCTCACGACATCCTATTGGTGAGCGATAAGTCTAGACGACTTGCTCTGGGGTCCAAGTATAACCCAGCCTCGGTAGCCGACTCACTCGGTACGCCCCCCGAGGTTGTGGACCAAACATTGGTGGTACACTTCAACGATCCCGCCGGCCTTGAACGAACTTTGCAAAAACATGAAAATCAAGTCGCCGCAGTCATAACCGAGCCCGTCCAAACGAACAGCGGAATAATGCCGCCAGAGAAAGGTTACTTCGACGCGGTTAGAAAGTTGTGCGACGACTACGGCGTGATTCTCATCATCGACGAAGTCAAGACAGGGTGCAATTTAGCCGAAGGCGGAGGAACACAATTGTACGACGTCAAACCCGATCTGATTACGTTCGCAAAAGCCATCGGAGGAGGCACCCCCTTGGCGGCTTTCGGTGGAAAGCGAGAGTTGATGGAGCTCATCACTCCTCTCGGGGGCGCCGTTCACTACGGCACATACAACGGTAACCCGCTTTCAATCGCCGCCGGAGCCGCCAGCCTGAAACAGGTTATGACGCCCGCGGCCTACGATAAGATCATGAAGTTGGGCGAACGGTTCTACAAAGGCGTGACGGATGCGATCAGGGATACGAAGATTAAAGCCGCAGTGGGCCACTGCACAATGATGGGCACAATATTCTTTGGATTAGACGAGGCACCGAAGAATTACCGCGAAGCCTCAATGTGCGACTCCAAAACTTGGTACCGGTACTGGATCAACATGCTAAACCGATCCGTAATACCGTCAGGCTCAGCATGGTTCGAAGAATGGATGATCTCCGCTATGCACGAACCGGAAGATATCGACAAGTCGATTCAAGCCACATACGACACTCTGAAAGAGATCAGCCACTAAACACGCCCGTTGACAAAACCACGTCTCGAGCCTAGTCCTTCGGCTGTTAATTCTGAAGATAGTCTACCACACTGGGTAGGCGTGGTTTAGATTGGCTTATCTGTAGAAGTTCGCTCAATCCGCTGAGTAAGTGTTCTCTTTGTGGGAATGGTGATGGTTTCGGCAGACTTGGTTGTAAAGAACGCTAGGATTTGGACGTCTGGGGGAATCGTCGAAGGCAGTTTGGCCGTGAGCGACGGGAAGATAACGGCGATTTCGAAGGACTACGCGCTACCGAAGGGTGAGAAGGAGATCAATGCGCACGGTAACCTCATCATTCCTGGCTTAGTGGATGAACACGTGCATCTGGGCGAACCGTACGAAGGGCCTGGGCGCGAGGTGGCGGTTGAGAGGGAGGACTTCTCTCATGGGACAATGGCAGCCGCGAACGGGGGAATTACGACTATCATTGAGATGCCCGACACGGTCCCGTTGGTTACTTCATTGGAAGTGGCCAAGGCAAAGTTGGCGATCTGCAAGCCCAACGCATACGTTGACTTCGGGCTGCACGGCGGATTCACGGCACAATCCGACTACACACGGGAAATCAAGCGGATGTACGACTTCGGATTGACTGGGTTGAAGACGTTTACGTGCTACTCAATTCCTGAATGGCCGCCATGCTACGACGGCGACTTATACGAAGCAATGAAGGTCATCCGCGACGTCGGCGCTCTCACGTTACTCCATGCCGAAAACGACTTCATACTATCTAACAATAGAAAAAGGCTTGAAAGCCAACACAGAATCGACATTCGGGCACATCAAGAATGGAGACCCCCAATCGCTGAGATCGAGGCCGACCACCGGATGGTCTTCTTCTTAGAACAAACCGGAGCCAAAGGGCTCGTCGTCCATACCAGCGTCCCGGAGGGAGTCTTAGACGTTAAGGCGGCGAAAGATCGAGGCAACAAGATCTACGTCGAAACATGTCCACATTACCTGTTCCTCACTGAAGAGGACGTTATCAGAATAGGGCCGTGGGCGAAGTATGCGCCCCCTATTCGTGATAAGGTTAGGGTTGATAGGATGTGGAAACTGCTGAATTTGGGTTACATCGACACCTTAGGTTCCGATCACGGCCCCTATACGAAAGAGGAGAAGTTGGCGGGAATCGACAACATATGGAATGCCGGAAACGGCTCCTCAACGATCGAAGGCACCTTGCCATTAATGTTGGACGCCATTAGCAAAGGGAAAACCACTCTAGATAGGTTCATTCAGGTTGCATGCGAGAATCCAGCCAAACTTTTCGGCCTCTACCCACGTAAGGGCACCTTGCAAGTGGGGTCCGACGCGGACTTCGTCATGGTAGACATGAAATCAAGTTACAAGATCTCAAATGACAAGAGCAAATCAAGATGCGGATGGATACTTTACGACGGCATGGTTACATCGGGTGAACCAAAAATGACGGTTCTTCGCGGCTCAGTTATAATGCAAGACGGCGAGGTTATCGGAAGGGCAGGATACGGGAATTTCCTAACTCGACAGGGTAACGAAGTTCTCGGTTGCTGAGACTTGTTTTTTATGATCCTAGGCAGCTAGGAGCAACACAAACCTCCCGTCTTGCCGTACTAGGTCCTATAGCCGTTGGTGAAAGCGTGCCGTTGGGTGTCGTGATAGAAATCGCGCCTGAAACCTGATATTGGCTGTAATTCACGACCAATGCCGCGTAAGCACCCGTTGACGGAGGAGACCAATTCGCGTTTCCAAAAGCGCCATCGTTCCAATAGAGGTTCACGGGCTCGTCGTCACAAGACCAGACTTGGTGAATTGAAGCCAACGGAGCAATGTAGAAGTCCATTGAAACCGGTCCAACGCCGCTTTGATTCTCGCTCCATTGAACAGTAACCTGCTGTCCCTGTGTCGCACTGAAACTTATTCCGTAATACCAGCAGGCCACCGCCGAGCTTCCCTGAAGCGTGAAAGAGAAAGCTGAGGACGCTTGGGCCGACGCAGGAAGAGCGGTGAGGGCTCCCAGAACGACAAATACCAGTACGAAACCAAATGCGGTTGATTTGAGCCCCACAAGAAACTACCCGTTATAGATTCATATCCCCAAACATTAATTCTTTATCCTGTGATGTGCCGGTTTTTTCTAGGACCGAGAAAACAGTGTAGGCGCCGTAGACGTACCGTTACCGTAGCTAGCAACCGACTTTTGGCAGCGCGAATCGGAAGCAAGAACAACCGTTAACTTGACGTTACCCTCGACAGGAACCCTGAAAAGCCTCCAGTACGCTCCCTTTCCTGAATCCTCCCGAAATTTCGTATGCTGATTCTTATGCGAATCTCGGCAACACGGCTTCATAGAACGATATCCGAACTCTCCAAAATCGGACGCCAACCTGAAGGAGGACTAACGCGACTCACATTCTCGAAAAACGACATTGAAGCTCGAAGATACGTCATCTCACTGATCAGAAGCGCCGGCATGAACGTATTCGTAGATGCATTCGGTAACATCATCGGAAGAAGCCGTGGAGTTAAAGATGGCGTACGAACGGTGGCTTGTGGTTCACATATCGACACGGTACCCAACGGCGGCCGGCTTGATGGAGCATACGGAGTCCTGGCGGGAATCGAAGCAATACGCACATTGCATGAACACAACGCCAACGGCGGAAAAGCTTTGCAAATCATCTTGTTCACGGAGGAAGAGGGAGCGAGGTTTGGTTCCTTCATAGGAAGCCGAGGGTTCACTCGACAGTTAACCCAGAAAGCCGCTTATTCGCTGAAGGATAAGGACGGCATAAGTTTCAGGGATGCGTTCAAAGCGAGCTCGAGCCTACACCTTGCCCCCGATGCCCCAAGTCGTCTATCTCGGAACATGGACTCATATGTTGAATTGCATATCGAGCAGGGCCCGATTCTCGAACATGAACACAAATCCATCGGTGTAGTTGATTCCATAGTTGGTCTTGCAGATCTCGTAATAGAGATTCATGGAAAAGCTGGGCATGCAGGAACGACCCCCTTGCGACTACGACAAGACGCACTCGTTGGTGCGGCTAAGATAGTTACTGGCGTGCGCATAATCGCCAAAGCAACAGGCGGAAACGCCGTCGCCACGATTGGCACATTGACCGTTGAACCCGGCGCCTCAAACGTAATACCGGGCAAGGTAACCGTTGAGGTGGATTACAGAAACAGTTCAGCTGGCGGAATGAAGATTCTTAACGAAAAAATCATTCTATACGCTAAGCGTGTCGGAAGAGAGGAGAACCTACAGATCACTCATCATCTCAAGAGCTACACGAAACCAGTCAGAATGTCGCCAAGAATCATGAAGATTATCGAAGCGTCCGCCGATTCGCTCAAGTTACCATCCAAGCGAATGCAGAGCGGAGCGGGGCACGATTGCCAAAACATGGCTCAGCTTACCGAAACCGGAATGATCTTCGTACCAAGCCGTGATGGGATAAGCCACACTCGCAAGGAATTTACTGAGCCCAAGCAGCTGGAAACCGGAGCAAATGTCCTACTGCTAACCCTCCAACGCCTATCCAATAATTGACGAGCTTCAAAGAGTCGGTTGGACTCGTCGCTGCGACCAGGTAAACGGGACACAGAGAGTACCGTTCATTCGGGGGGAATTTCCTTGAACGCCATCAATAGCCCGAATCCGCTTTGCTTCCTCACGAAATAGGCGGTTACCCAGATTACGATCGCCAGCCCGTAGACTACTACGTAGAACACGTAGTCGGGGAGGAGTAGGGGATACAGCCCGCTTGCCATAACTCCGTATAGTCCGGCAGCCATTCCAAGGAACGCGATGATGCCAAGCCATGTTATGACTGGGATGTGGGCAATTCGCTTTTGGATTACGAACGAGTTTTCGTAGAGATCCTTTTTCAAGTAGGGCATGGCTACGGCCGCGAGGCCGGGGAACATATATCCGAAGATGACTACGGGTACAAGCACACTTGGACTGGACGCTGGATAAAACGCTTGGATTACTGCTCCAAACATGGTCACTATGAATGCTACACATGTCGCGACAATTGGTGTGTGCGTTCTCTCGTTCACCAACGCTAACTTCTCTGGCAATACACGGTCAAAACTCCATGCGAAGAGGTACCGTACACCAGCTATCATCAGTGGGGGCATCTCAAAGATGACTGGAATGAATAAGGCCAGAAACATTACCCACATCAACGCGTCATTAGGATAGACCAAGTACGAGAAGAACGGGATGTAGTCGCTTAACGTAGTCATGAGCGGGTAGGAAGGATTTGTGGACAATATGGACCATGAAGTAAGAAATCCCTGTCCGAACGCATTCATACTCAATTGAATAAGCAGCACGAATGTGAGCAGCAGCGCAATCATTCCGCCTAGGAGTATGAATGGCATGCTCTTTCGAGCCTGCTTTATCTCCCCAGCCCAGTTCGTGGGGAGTTGAGCGAAGGCGAATGTGTAGAGTGCGATTGGATACGCGGCCAATGTCGCATTGAACACGTTGACGGTCTGAGACGACCATCCCGCAGCCGAAATCGTCCCCTGGTAGCTCAACGCGGGACTAAACCCGTCAGAGGTTAGCGTGGAATTGTTAGCTGCAATGAAGTGGTTATACGCCGCCTGAAATGTTCCTGGGTTGATCGTTGCTAAGGCGGCGAACATCGCGATCGTCAGTATAATTGAGATCAGTCCTGCCCAAAAGATCGCCCCCCAAGCCAGCCGCGGCCTGAGAATGGCAATAAGGGCGGAGAACGCCAAAATAGCCGTCGCCACAGCAAATTCATACCAAGGAGTGATAACCGCGCTTCCAAGCGCCAATAACGCAGCATTGTTATGGACCATTCCTAGGGCGGTCAGTTGGTATCCTAAGTAGCCGGATCCAAGTACGGTGAATATTCCATCAGAAACTAAGTACGTCGCCGCGAGGGAGAAGCTGATGATGAACCCGATGGTCGGGTCGAGGCCGCGGCTAATGTAGATATAATCGCCGCCTGCCCTCGGCATAGACATCGCGAAGAGAGTATAAACCGCCAAGAGCGCGAACATGGGCACGAAACCCAACAAAAATGCAAGAGGGAAGTTTGCTCCGGGAAAGATGCCAAGATATGTCAGTATGAAGATTGGATAGCCGCCCGTCACCAGCATCCACTGCGCAACGAAGGAGGACTTCGCCGAAACCTCTCTAACCAGGCCTGTGGCGTCTCTAACGAAAACGGTAGGTTTTCCGCTCGAGCTCATGGCAAACAGTCGCGAAGGATTACTATTTATTTTTTCGCATTCCTAATCAACTCAGGAAGAAGCGCGAAAACAAATGGACCTCCCGTGACAGTTGAAACCAGAAGGAGAAACCACGGGCAACCCATAACTACCGTGAAGCGGCCCGCGAAAGTGAGTCGGACGATTTGCAAAATGCTCAGCGCATGAGGAATGTAGAAGAGTACGCGGCCGATTTCGTCAATCAACTTCACCTTAACAAGGAAGTTAACCAAGCATGCGAGTGGACGTGCTTGCTTTGGTCCAAAGATTATTGGGCGAATAAAGCGAAGAAAAGCCAAGTAGACGCCCAACTCTCAAAGCAACGCATTTCGAACAACAACTCCGAAAGCGCTCTTCTAGACGCGAAATTCCTTAACACTGTCGCTCAGGTTTACGGAAAACTATTCGGCCTTCCAACGGAATCATGCAGCGTGAAGGAATTCGACAAATGCCCACACATGGGACAGCGCCAAGACCTGCTGACGAAGGGTTCCTTGGCGAGCGTCTTCGTTACCATCCTCCATAAAGGAACAATGGCCGCGATGCTAGATAGGCATCCGTTGGATAGCGGCCTACTGGGCGAAGAATATGACAACGTCTACGGTATCGACCTAACAGACTTCCAAGACCTCGAAGTCTCTCTCACGGATGGACGATTCGAAGCATTGTACCGGACGGTTTTGAAACATGCCAAACAGCTTGCCGGAATACCCTGATACCCTAAACAAGAAAGTCTAGGATCGAAATATCGCTCACACTGGCTTTGGAACGGGTTGCTGGATCAGCGGGATTCCTAGCGATTAGGCCGGCTGTTTTGTCGCCGTAGTGTGCGGGTTTGGATCCCCGATTATCAAGGATATTCCAACAATCGAGACAGAGATGGATGCAAATGCGACGGTCAGAGCGGTAGGGTCGACATCGGATTTCTGAATTGCGAACGAAATGTATACTCCCACTAATCCTATTGCGGTCAATACGATACCAGACCAAGTTTGAAGTGTGTAATGGAGATGCATGATTTTCCGACCGCAGATGGCGGTATTTCACTCGCTCATTTTTCTTTTACCCTTTCTACGCTTTGGACTTACGAAGAGGGCGGCGCCGATCACTAAGAGGAATACGAGAATGCCAAGCCATGGTATCCAAGCCGGTATGGCGGGAACGACGGTTATTGTGAGAGGGGCTGAAGCCGTTTGATTACCGAGAGTGGCTAGTATGAGGGCGGTGAAGTTTTGCGGAGCGGCCGCCGGCGTAACCTCAACAATCAATTGCCCCTCGGCGGCGCCGTGTTGAACGGGAGCGCATTGCGGAAGGAATGTGAGCGTGAAACCTGAAGACGGAAAACCCTGCTCCCTAAAACAAACCGTCCCACCCGTAACCGCGCCGGTCGCAGTCAGATTGATTCCCGCCCTATCTCCAACCTTGATCACCGCCGCAGACGGATTAGCCACGAGGGTGAGTTGAGAACCAGACACTCGCAGCGACCCAACCGCAAGGCAGTAGTTGATTAGGAGTATGATGCAAATGCTCACTATAACTAACCGCAAGACAGGTTGCAATGAAGCCACTCCAGGAGCATCGAAGCCGGCCTCACCTACAAAAGCGCACCGCAGAGAAAGTTGCGCCTTCTGGCTCTTTCGGGTTTTATTCGTGCGTACGATTACCTTTTAACGGCAGGGTCCAGTTTCCTGACTCAGGTCTTGTCTGTTTATGTCAGATGAGCGGGAAGTAATGTTGGCCCAAGAGCAAGGGGTTATCATGCGACTGGCTGGACGGGAGAAGAAAGTGGAGGGCGGACTCGGCGGTGAACTGGAGGGCACACTGATTATGACTAACCGTCAATTGATTTTCGTTTCAACGAATGAAAGTGAGGACAACTTGAGAGCAATGACTGTTCCAAACGTAATGCGATTAGTGTACTCAGATGTCGAGGACCTCGCTGCCATTCCAAGAACAGGCGCTAACCTGTTCATCCCCTTATCCTCTATCGGCTCGGTGAAAGGACACACTGCACCCCTACAAAGGCCTAGCCTAGAGGTGAAGTGGCGAGACGGTATTGAGAAAGGCAGAGTGTTTGTTGAACGGTTAAGTGGGCGAAGCAGGCGAAGAAATCTTAACGACTGGGCGAACGTGGTTGAGCGATTGAAATCAGGCGACCAGAAACTAATCCAACTTCCAAAGCTGCCCGGGACAGATACGATTGAAGGAAAGGTTATGGCTGTTCTCGCGGATATGCAGAAGAAAGGCGCCTTTGAGATAGAAGAGCAGGCTGAGGATCAATTCAAAATTACGCTCGACCCGGATGAGGTTCAGGCGGCCTGCGAGAAACTTGCCGAAAGCGGACTTGTGGATAAGTTACCCGATCCCAGTGGAGATGTCTACTATCGGAAACGCTCACCGCTGGGCGAGGATTCGCTGTAGCCTTCGGCATACTCCCCAGCCTTTCGCGCGCAATCTCATGCGAATTGCTACAAACTGCAATCCTCTGCAGTTTACTCTCGATTGAGAGTTTAATAGACTAGACAAAAAGCCATGAAGGGCGGCCAGTCACCGGACAAAGCGCTCGGATGTCCCGACGCCTAACCTGATCGGTGAAGGCGTTGGGTGAGATTCAACACCCAAGATTAGGTTGATGGCTCATTTGCAGATCAGGTAACCAATCTAGTTCGTATATCATGGACAAAGTACCCGGCGGAAACTAAACATGGAGACCAGAGAATTATGCAGAGAAGAATAAGCTGGCTCAAGCTTCTTGTGCTCGTTGCTATGTCTCTGTTTGGCCTCTGGGCCTCCTCCATGGTATTAGTCGTCTTTTACACGTTGAAGCAGGGTCTTCCTTTCTGTCCTCTGCAACGAGGCCCTGGAATAGCGATAGACTGCTACGCGGTTCTGAGCAGTCAGTACAGCATGATCTTCGGAATCCCTCTTGAGCTGCTCGCGGTGTGGTATTTCATCGTGAATCTTTGCCTAGTCTATTTCTTCGCCTTCGGCAGCGACGCCCTATCCGGAATCTCACTGAAGACATTGTTCGGATGGAGATTCATAGGCATCGTAATGGTCCCCTACCTAGTCTTCGTTGAACTGTTTCTCGTCAGAGCCATCTGCCTCTACTGCACTATAATGCATATTGCCATCGTCGCGGACTTTATCATCATCAGTTACGTTCTATTCTACAAACACAAGAACCTGATACGGGAACCGGAGCCAAGTAACTGACGTTTTGCAAATAGGAGCTGTTGAGAATTGACACAGATTGACGAGGAAATTATTGAGTTTCTGAAGCAGAACGGGATTGCCTATGAGCTTCGAGAACACGAGGCAGTCTTCACGGCTCCTCAGATGGCCGAGTACCTCGGAACGTCCGAGCAACGGATAGCGAAATCCATGGTTTTGAAAAGCGATGGCGGATATGCACTTGCTGTCTTGCCTGGAAGGCTAAAGATTGACTTCAGCCGCTTCGCGTCGGTTCTTGGTGTTGAGAAAGCCTCGCTGGCGCCTATTCCCGAGGCTGAGAAGATCGCCAGATGCTCTGTGGGCTCCGTACACCCCTTCGGCAATCTCCTCAATTTGAAAACCTACTTCGATAGGCATATTCTAAGTCTTGACTTCGTCTACTTCAACCCTGGATCGCACACCAAAAGCATCAAGATTAGCACGGATGACCTTGTTCGCTTAGTAAAGCCGACACTTGCCAACTTTACGCGATCGCATTAGTGACGTTGTGCCAGCTCTTCAACGGCCCCTCTTGTCTTTACGGGCCATTCTTTTTCTTCTTAATCCGCGGATTACAACCGCGCATCGGGTCCCTCGGTATCCGAAGTTTTCTTGGAGTTCGGATTTGGTGATGCGCGTGTCTGCCGATTTCGCTAGGGGGTTGTTGATGTACCAGGAGTCATCCGAGTAGCCAGTCAAGACGACCCAGTGCGGTAACTCTTCCCTTTCCCCAAAGAGCCTCGTGCTGGTTAGAACCATTGGAACATGAGACAGAGCGACAACCTTCTTGAGTCCAATGAGACTAACGTCGTGTTCATTGTTTCCTAGGCGCATCGCCCTGAACTTTTTTCGCGTATCATTGTAGAGCAACTCTAGCATACGATAGTCGACGTTTTGGATCTTATCTGCGATCGACTCCACGAAAGAATGGCGTAAGGGTTTACTATGGTATACGCATCGAAGCCGCGCCTAGCCGCGGCTAAAGCCAACCCTTCTTTGCTTGTACCGTAAGTTTCAACTAAGTTGGCTTCACGCCAGATGTCGAATTCCAACTCTCGGGTTAGAGTCAATGATGGCTGGAAGAACTTCATAGCCATCATTAGACTCGCGGGACCGCAAGTGAATTCAGAAGCTTGCCGGTGAAATGGGACGGAGAGTTTGAAGGGGCACGAGGTCTTCAAAGCTAGCTAAGAATTCCTCGCACCGGGCTTTTCTATGCGTATGTGGGATTAGGGGGCCTTGCGGCCGCTTGGATTTGGCGTAGGAACTCTTCTTCGGGCTGTAGGCCTACGAGTTCAATGGACTCGTTGATTACGGTCTTCGGAACGCCCATCACACTGTATTTCACGGCGAGTTGCGGGAATTCGCTCACTTCCACCATGTCAGATTGTATGTGCGGGTTTTCCATGGCGAATTGGTGGGCTAAGCTTACGGCCCCAGGACAATAGGGGCATGTCGGGGTCACGAAGACCTGAACATGAACCGGCGTCTTGACGAGACTAAGAGCCGCTCTGGTTTCAGGCGCGAGTTCGGTTTGTCCCCTCGAGATCTGGATTATATCAGTGAGAAAGGTGCTGAACTCATACCCGGCGGGCATGCCGTAGAA
The DNA here is from genome assembly GCA_964533505.1 of uncultured Candidatus Bathyarchaeia archaeon. Taxonomy (GTDB): domain Archaea; phylum Thermoproteota; class Bathyarchaeia; order 40CM-2-53-6; family 40CM-2-53-6; genus FEN-987. Next base: position 143,075 of record CAZHKA010000053.1, read on the forward strand.
TTTGACCTGCGTTCCTTTCTCGTTTCGAATTACGACGGCGGGAACTTTATCCACGCCCAGTAGGGCTGCTTTATCCTTGTCCTTCACTAGGTCGAAGACCTCCACCTTGATCTTGTCGGTAGCCCCGGCGAGTTCCTCAGCTAACTCGCGTGTCTCCCTACAATAATCGCACTCGAATTCTTGTGTGAAGACCGTTAGGGTGACAGAGTTCAGAAGATTTTGCGCAAGCCGCGCTTCTACCTGTTTCTTCTGCGCTTCGGATAGAAGGCTCATCTTACGAGACACCTCTACGGGGAAAAAGCTACTTGCATTACCGTTATTAGTTTTGCATACCAAAACCAGCCAACATCCTTGAGTGGAAGGGCATGGGTCTTCACCCGCAGTCCGAAGCTTACCTTCGTTGGATGGTTAAGGAAAAGATCCCACAACTGAGCACGTTGTCGCCTTCTGAGGCGCGAATTTGGGATGCGAAAGTTGCAGCACTTCTGAATAAAGACGCTCACTGGGACGGCCGGGTAGAGAATCTTCGCATACCGATGCGAGTCGGAGATAGAGCTGCACGTTTCTACGTTCCCAATCCGCACGCATCTGAACTTCTCCTGTACTTCCATGGGGGAGGATGGGTGCTGGGCAACTTGGATCAGACTGAACATACCTGTCGACTGTTAGGCACGGAAACGGGACGCATAGTTGTCTCAGTCGACTACGGACTTGCACCCGAAAACAAATTCCCCTCGGGTCTAGAGGATTGTTACGGCGCCTTAACGTGGATCGCTGAGAACGCGGATAAGATCGGTGCTACAAGAGAGAGGATGGCGATTGGTGGTGACAGCGCGGGCGGAAACTTGGCGGCGGCTGTAAGTTTGTTGGCGAAGGACCGGGGCGGACCCGCTATTGCTAACCAGATTTTGATTTATCCAGTTACGGACATTTCCGACCACATCTTTGTTGACTACCTGGATGAGCTAAGCCCGGCACTAACGAAAGCCGACATGACCTGGTTCATTAGGCATTACATTCAAGGGAAGGAGGATTTCCGGAATCAATATGCTTCACCACTGATACGCTCTGATCTTAGCGGACTCCCGCCAGCTTTGCTCATTACGGCGGAGTATGATATTCTAACGAAGCAATGCAACGAGTATGCAAAAAGGCTTGGAGATGCGGGTGTTCGTGTGAACCTTGCTCATTATGCGGGGATGGTGCATGGTTTCTTCACTCTGCCTGACGTCTTCGATGATTCTCACAATGCGATGAATCGAATAGCTCAAGAACTCTCGCATTCTTGACACCACCCTCCGTCTTAGTGGATGATTTAATGCATGAACTAATCCTACCTGATCCGGCCATTTTTAATCCTCAATCTCACAGTCAAGCATCGAAACGTGGGAATTGAGGGGATGAGTGTGAAAGAGAATCGGTCTGTCGAGAAGACAAACGTCGTTGAGAAATTCAAAGGGATAACGGATTACTGGAACCCGCGGGTAGTCGGTGAACTGAATGGGCAGATGGTGAAGCTAGTCAAGTTGAAGGGCGAATTCGTTTGGCATCATCATGAGAGCGAAGATGAGCTGTTCTTTGTTGTGTGGGGGAGACTCAGGATAGAGTTCCGTGATAAGCACGTGTCGCTTGAGGTGGGGGAATTCGTTGTTGTTCCTAGGGGAGTGGACCATCGGCCGGTTGCGGAAGAGGAGGCGCACGTTCTCCTATTCGAGCCAGCGTCTACACTGAACACTGGAAACGTGCGAAATGAGCGTACTCGGGAGAAACTTGAGAAAATCTAAGGTCAGCTGGTGTTCACGAATTAGAACGGGGTTCGACCGACGTTCTACTGCCTAGACTCTTAGACCGGCCTGCTGATATCATGCCTTGATGCAAGATGAAGAAACGCATAATCGCGATGGGTTTAGTCGGCTTAGTTGTTTTGTCGGCGTTCCTGTACTTTGTCGCCATACCGAGGATCAGCGTGACGGGAACTGGGACTGTGACCATGTATCCGGACGAGGCGGATCTACAGTTTTCAGTTCAAACACAAAATCAAACCGCAGTAAACGCGGCGGCAGAAAATGGGGCCATAATGAACGAGGTATACGCATCCCTGTCCGCGCTAGGCGTAAACAAGAGCGAGATCACTACAACTTCATACTCGCTAACCCCCATGTATGATTCGAACAATTCCACGAAATTGCTAGGATACGTTGCCGTAAATTCTGTGCAAATCACCATAACCGGGACCGAGAATCTGTCACGTGTGGGCAGCATTGTCGACGCCGTAGTAAAAGCCGGCGTCAATCAGGTGGACGAAATCTCGTTCACATTCACCGATCCCGACTACAACACTCTACAGGTTGAAGCCTATCAAAAGGCGGTTAAGGACGCTTACTCACAAGCGTCCGCAATAGTAAGCGCCCTTGGCGGAGTAATCATCGGAGTTCAGTCTGTCTCAACGAACTACGGTTACGGTATCATGCCGCAACCAATAGTTACCACTGGCACTGCCCAACCCAACCTTCCGACCCCAATAACTTCTGGTGTTCAACAGGTCACGTCGACCGTGAACATTACCTACCTGTACATTTGAGTTCAATACATTAGCCCTGGCCAAGCCCCTCGCGGGAAATCCAAACTCAACAAATCCGTAGCCTAACTCAGCCAGCATGAACGACCAGCGACAACCAACGCAGGGTGAACGAAAGCTAGAAATTTGTTATTAATGGCGCACCGCTAGTGTTGTGATTGAGGCAGGTTTGGTTGAAGCCGAAGTTTGGAATCGTTCTGCCCACGAGGGGTATGCTCTTCGCGAAGACGAGTGCGCGTCAGGATATAATTGACCTAGGTCGGATGGTTGAGGAGTATGGCTACCACTCAGTTTGGGCTGGAGATAGCATTCTGGCTAAACCGCGGCTAGACTCAATTAGCGTACTGTCTGCCGTCGCCGCCGTCACGAAGAAAGTGAAACTTGGTACGGCCTGCTTTGCTAGTTTCCCACTTCGTAACCCCATCATACTTGCATACCAATGGGCCACTCTCGACGTATTATCAGAGGGCCGAAGCCTTCTGGTCGTTTGTCAAGGTACGCCGACGCAGCACGGGAAGATTTACCGGAACGAATTTGATGCGATAGGAGTTTCCCCGAAAAATAAGATGAAGAGGAGCGAGGAGGCGATTGAGATCCTTCGAAAGTTGTGGGAGGCCGATAATGTGAGCTATGATGGTGAGATGTTCAAGTTCAAAGATGTCACCATGCTGCCAAAACCAATACAGAAACCCTGCCCGATATGGATAGCCTCCAACCCAAGATCCACAGGAGAACTTGAAGGCCCCCCCGGCGAGATAGAGAAGAACTTCGACAGAGTCGGAAAATATGCGGACGGTTGGATGACCACCATGGTCGAACCACAAGAGTTCGAGGAAGACGCGGGGAAAGTGAGGAATGCGCTACGGAAGTTCCACAGAGGCACCGACCAGTTCGGCATGTGCCTCTACTATAACGTGAACATGAACGACGAAACTCAAAAGGCAGCGACCGAATCCAGCGACTTTCTTCTGAAATACTACCGTGAAGACCCTTCCGGCATACTCGACAAATGGGTAGCCTACGGGAATCGAAAAGACTGCCTGAAGAAGATAGAGAGCTTCGTCGCCGTCGGCGTAGATACCTTCTCAATACGATTCGTAGCCTGGAACCAACCCGAACAATTGAAAAGATTCAGCGAAGAAATCCTGCCCAGCTTCTAGCTCGAATGAGATGCACTGACGATGAGGATAGCCGCCGCTTCTCGCGGTCTCCCCGACCGTCCGAAGAAACGCGTTTATAGACAGGGGCTGACCGCAAAGAAACTCACGGTGAGCGAATCATGGACGAAGCGCTTGTTTCCGCGGGTGTTCTCCTGATCTTAGCCGGATTAGTGGGCGTCTTATATGGTGTAGTAATTAACGTGCCAGGAATGATCTCTAGGGGAGCAACAAACTACTCATCCATAACCGCTTACATTATCGAATGGATTCTCGTTCTGGTTGCGGGCCTAACTCTCGTATTTGCGGGCGCCAAGAAAAATTAGCGCAGCTGAAGCAGCGGGCTCAGTTCTGGGGAACTACTCCGGCGGTATCTGCTTCTGCAACATGTTGAGGTCGATTCCCTGACGCCGCCGCACCGCCGCAGCTATCGTGTATATGACGGCGCCCAATACGAATGTGGGAACTATCCCGGTCAAGAGGACGTACCCGACGTTTCCAATTGCAGGTAAGAGTATTGCGTAGATAGTGTACAGGGATACGATGACGCTGAGAACGCCGAAGATTGAAACCAGCGGCACCCCTCCCAATTTCTTCTGGCTCAAGGGGTAAGTTGATTCGAAGATATCCTTCCTCGAATACGGATAGACGATCGCTGCAACCGCCACTATCAGAAATACCATGAACGTTCCAGCAGTACCGTAAGTAAAGAGTGTGCTGAGCAGACCATACTGGAATATGGAGATGTATGCGTAGAGCAAACCAACAACCGTCATTATAGAGATGGCATAGACAGGCGTCCGTGTCCTGGGATTGATGTTGGCAAACACACTCGGAGCCACGCGGTCGAAGGACCACGCAAATAAGTTTCTGCTGAGAGTGAAGAATATCGAGACGTTCATGACCATAGCTGTGACTCCGAAGCTTAATGTGAAAATCGCAATCAACACCTGATTCTGCGTCCAGAACATCGCCAAGCCTGAACCGAGCGGGGGCACCCCGGCGAGGTATGGGTACGCTGGCAATCCCGAAACCCACAACGCGGCCATGGAGTTTGCAAACGACGGTCCTTCCCCCAAGTACTCAACAGCAATAATCACCGTTTGGAAAACGCAAAAGATAATCGCGCCGCCCATCTGGGCTAGAATCTGTGTCCTGGGGTTTCTTTTGGTCTCTCCGGCAAAATATGCGGAAGCGTTGAATCCTAGGAAAGAGAGTCCCCCCAGAAGAGCTCCTGCAGAAAGTGAGGTTGATGAAAATAGTGGGGGCACTCCATTGTATGCGCCGTTCTGTTGGCCGAGTGCAACGATTTGATTGTACGTCATGTTCGAGCCGGAAAGGGTGTTGAAATTTTGCGCGAACGTGGAACTCCCTGCTGAAAGCACCGTAACAACGAAGATAGCTCCAACTATTATTGAGAGGAATGCCCAATACTTTACAGTTCTCGCGGCTAACCTCGAACTCGCAAGGACGATTAGTCCGGCTATGATAATAAAAACGACCGAAATCCAGAACGCTGCGCTAGGTGATTGCAGAGAATTTGCGATGGCGGTGTAACTGGGATTCTTATCGAGAATTCCTAGGTCGTAGAACATTGGTGCGATTGACCATTGACCAATCCACGGCGCCACGGCTCCAACCACGGATATGCTCAGAACCGTGAAAGCAAAATTGGCTATGAACCCAATACTAGGATGGAATATTCTGCCCACCCATACGTAGTCTCCACCACTTCGCGGTATCGCGATTGAGAGGAGGGTGTACATTGCCGCGATGGGGAGCACCAACAATAATCCGTAGAATTCTACGGGGACGGGATTTGCTCCTGGATAGAAGCCTTCAGCGAACGCCACAGCGTTGAACGCATAAAGCAATCCCATCTGGGTGAGTGCCATCCCTAGCGCATCGGCGCCAGAAATCTGCTTTACGAGACCCGTTGCGTCTCTTACGAAGACAGACTTGGAAGTAGTTGAGTTCGACAAGGTGTTTGAGAGAAGCAATGCCGGCGTTAATATGGTTTTAGCGAGATAGCATCCTATTCATAAGGGGAAACATTGGGGTTAGCGGCTGTGGAGGCTTATCTCCGTGCAGTCTTCCTACTGGGCGATCGTTGTCCAGGCGAGAAAGCATGTACCATGACTTGAAGATTGAATTCGGAATAAAGCAGACGATGCGGGACGGCGTAAGGCTGTCGTCCGATATTTATCGGCCGGAGACTGAAGGAAGGTTCCCAGTCGTCCTTACAAGATCACCGTACATGACTGCGGAAGGCTTTCAGAAGCGATTCGCGGAATTAGCTAGATTCTTCGCAGCGAATGGTTACGTCTTCGTTATACAGGATTGCCGCGGCAAGAACGATTCTGAAGGCACCTTTCACCCGTTCTTCGACGACCCGAGGGACGGGTTTGACACATTGCGTTGGTGTGGGCAGCAAGAGTGGTCCAACGCAAGGCTAGGCACGATGGGCGCGTCGTACCAAGCTTGGAATCAATGGGCCACCGCCACACTCAACCCCCCAAACCTCCAAGCCATGATATGCATAGTAGCATTACCCGACCCAGTCATCAACGTCCCATTCCAAAACGGAGCCCTAGTGCTATGGATGGCCGAATGGATGGCAATGGTGGAAGGAAAGAGGAATACCGATCCATCAATATATGACTCGATGAAACTCTACAACCACCTCCCTCTCAAAACGATGGACGAACAATTCGGAAGGAAATCGAAATTCTGGCAAAACTGGATAAGCCACCCGTCCGCCGACGAATACTGGAAACCTTCGTTTTACCAGAACAAGTTCGGCAACATCGACGTTCCGGTCCTACATATCTCAGGTTGGTACGACGACGACCTGATTGGAACCCACATCAACTACACGAGCATGAGAAAAGAAGCGAAGTCGGAAAAAGCACGCGAGAACCAGAAATTAATAATCGGCCCCTGGCCCCATCACGTAAACCTAACACGGGAACTGGACGGAATTGATTTCGGTGAATCAGCTCTTATCGACTTGCGGAGGATCCAATTAGACTGGTTCGACTTTTGGCTTAAGGACATGGAAAACGGCATAATGAAGCAGCCCAAAGTCGACATCTTCACCATGGGCGAAAATAGTTGGCGAAAAGCGGAGTCTTGGCCTCTGGACGGCACGAAATATGTGAACTACTTCATTCACAGCGAGGGCGATGCAAACACTTCATTGGGCGACGGTAAACTTCTGACTACGACCCCAAGCCACGAGGAACCGAACGACTCATACACCTACGACCCATCCGATCCCTGCCCAAACATATTCGTTACTGACTTGGCTCCGGCAGAGGGACCCCTTGACCAGCGAGCCATCGAACGACGCGATGACGTGCTCGTCTACTCCACTCCAGCGCTTCAATCCAATCTAGACGTAACCGGTCCAGTGAGCGTCAAGTTGTTCGCTTCCTCATCCGCACGGGACACAGATTTCTGGGCACAGCTCACCGATGTTCTTCCAAACGGCTACTCAATGCATCTCACCGAAGGCATAATCAGAGGCCGATATCGGAACTCTCTCGAGAAACCAGAATTACTAGAATCCGGAAAGGTCTACGAATTCGACATCAATCTGTGGATTACAAGCAACATGTTTCAAAGGGACCACCGAGTGAGATTGGACATTTCAAGCAGTTCATTCCCCAAATATGACCGAAATCCTAACACGGGCAATGAATTCGGCAAAGACACGTCCCTAAAGAGCGCAGAGCAAAAGATCTACCACAGTAAAGAATATCCTTCGCATATCTCTCTTCCAATCGTAGGCAAGGACACGTAGGATTCGTTAACAGTAGTTTTGTTCGGAATCGGAAGGTTCACCAGCTAGCTCATGACTGTAGAGTTCCGGACTGCCTTTTACCTCAAATCCCATGCCGGCTTTTTTCGTTCGGCTTTGCGCTAAGGTTAATATTGATCCCGTCACCCGGGTACTGCGGTGAAATAGTCACGGCCCAAATGAAGATCATTGCATCGGACGACACGATAGGGCGATTCAAGAGGATCGTACTAGCGAAGCGCGGGAACCTTGAGCTTAGTTCAGAGGGTGAAGAGGCTCTTAGGCTTTACATCAAGAAATACGAGAACCTGCTGGGGGGACTATGCCCGCCCGAAAGGGATCCTCTTGCAAGAATTTGTGGAATTGGGCGGTCATCTGGCCGTCATAACGTCTTGAGGGACCTCGAAAGGTTGGAGACAGGGCAACTCTGATTTTCGTTGACACGACGGAATGGGTAGGAGACGCGGATAGAAATGATGAGTTTCACGACTCAGCTCACGAAGTCATTGAAGCAATAAGATTAGGGTCATCTCCGATTGGGCTAACCACCGATTTCATCATCGACGAAACAATCACACTTCTGGGGAAACGGAGAGGGTTCGGTGCAGCCGCTGCGGCTGATGTGGGCAAATTAATACTTGCATCCCCGCGGATTGTCACAGTTTTCGTAGATGAAAGTATACTAAGAGAGTCGATTACAGCCTATCCAAGGTATGGCGGCAAGCTAAGCTTGACTGATGTCGTTTCAACAATAGTTATGAAGCGTTACGGGGCAAAGAACATTTTCTCACACGATTCAGACTTTGACGTCGTACGCGGAATTCGGCGCATAAGAAAGCCATAACCCACATTGGGTGAAGTCAATCTTCCGCCGCCGAAAGACTTGACGAAACCCTTTACAATCCACCGCGATTACGAGGGCGATAATTGACAAATTACTGCGAACTGATTGCTCGGCCCGGCAGAGGGGATACATAGCCGATTACGCCGACTCTACCAATCGCTCTCAAGAACCGCCTGCTGGGGATTATGCTTGTCCGAGGAAGGGTGTTGCCACGATTACGACGATACTTGGAAGTGCAAACTGTGTGGCTACCAACTCCCGCCTGAACTAGTCAAGCGCATCTCTGAGCCATTGAAGCCACGTAAGGAAACCGGGAAGGAGAAGTAGAGGAACTAGTGAATGCATCACCGAGAAACGGGCTTGGCTTTCAGGCTAGCTGGAAAATTGGATTGTAAGAAGAACTATTTCTTCACAATCCATCGCGATTGTTCATGCATGAATTGTTGGACGTAGTACGGGCCGAGGCCGCTCTTTCCGCTCGAGCCACTTCCCTTCCATCCGCCGAATGAATTCACTCCAGGCCATGCGCCGGTTGTTGCTCCTGCTCGACGATTCACATATGTGACTCCGGCTTGAACATTATCGAAGAACTCCGCTACCTCTCCTTTATCGTGGCTGTATATTCCTGCGCACAAGCCGTATTCCGAGTCGTTTGCTTCCCGTAACGCTTCACGTAAGGAACCCACCGTTCCGACCACCACGAACGGGACGAATAGTTCGTCTTTGAATAGTCGGTGAGTTAGAGATAGGTTGTCGACGATGGCCGGTTCAACGAAATAACCCCTCTCAAATTCTCCGCTCTTTATTCGGTTGCCTCCGGTGATGATGACGCCATCCCCTCGTGCTTCATCGGTGGCTTGGAGGTATGTGTCCACGGCGCCTTGGTTGATGAGCGGCCCAAGAAATGTCTCCTTTCTAACCGGATTGCCTACGAGAGCTAATCTCTTCGTGTAATCCGCAAGCGCGGTCATGAACTTCTCTTTGACGGGTTTCTCCACATAGACGCGCGAGCATGCACTGCATTTCTGTCCTCCGAACCCGAAAGCGGCACGGACGATGCCTTCCGCAGCTTCGCCAATGTTCGCCTTACTCGTGACGATGGCAGGGTTCTTGCCGCCCATCTCTGTAATCACGGGTTTAGGGTAGTCCTTAGCGAAGTCATGGTATAGCCTTAGCCCGACGGCTTTTGAACCTGTAAAGATTAACCCGTCTACCTTTGGGTTCTCCTGCAACTCCGCGCCAACCGTTGCGCCGGGCCCAGTGACTAGGTTGAAGACCCCAGGCGGGACGCCGGCGTCAGCGTATGCTTGCGTTAGCTCAAAACCTATCACGGAAGATTCACTTGAGGGCTTGAAAACGACGCTGTTGCCCGCTACTAAGGCTCCGGAAGTCATGCCCGTGGTTAACGCGAGCGGAAAATTCCATGGACCAATCACCGCCCACACTCCATATGGTCGCTGGAGGGTGAATGTTTCTTGGTTTGGGCCCGGGGGTTCCATGGGACGCGTGAAACCTTTGTTCTTTTCCATCTGGTCGCAGTAATACCGGATTAGCTCAGCGGCCTCGTTCACTTCCGCGAGTGACTCGGCTCGGTTCTTACCGACTTCCCAACTCATCCAAGCAGATAGAACATAACGTCGTTCGATCAACAGATCCGCGGCTTTTCGTAGGATCTTCGCTCGATCCCTGTACCCTTTCTTGCTCCACCCATCCCACGCCTCCCTTGCCGCTTCGATTGCGGCCTTAGCGTCCTCCCTCGTTCCTTTGGGAAAATAACTCACGACGACGCTATTATCGACGGGGCTTTCATGCGAGATTTCTTCCCCCGCACCAAGCCACCTTTGCCCGTTCACGTACATTGCGAAACGGCTACCAAGCCGGCCGCGTATGTGTTCGACGGCATGATCATATGCCTGATCATCATTAGGCGTTATCTTCAATGTGGCATAGGTAATCCTCGGAACCTTCGCGGGTTTTCGAGACTTAGCTACGGTCTTCTTAGAAGAAGACAACTTTAGACAACCAACGAATGCGCGGCCAACGGCGGATTTTAGTTTTCTGTTTCAGTCCCTACATTCGCAAATAAGACGTTCAATATTCGACTCGGCTAAAATAACGGGGAAGAGCTCCCCTGTGGGCGAAGGGGAACACGTACGATTAGCGTTCGATCTTGAACCCTATCTTCACTACCGCCTGAAATGTGTCTACTTTACCGTCTTGAATCGTGCCGCGTAAGGAGACCACTTCGAACCATTGCATCTGCTTCACAGTCTTCCCTGCCTCACTGATGGCATTCCGCGTCGCATCGGCAAAGCTCTCTTTGGACTCACCCACAATTTCTATAAATTTCCAAACCAAACACTTTCACCCCCACCTAACAACAAAACAACTACTCCGCCGTTCCTACTATTTGTATTCGCGCACCCAAGAATATCCGCAGACGACAGGATGCTATACATTAGCTACCTGCACGTAAGGTGGGCAGACTGTAGCTTCATCTAATGGCAAGCAGGAGGATGGTTTCGCCATACTTGCACACTACGACCTAGTGCGGCGGTAGTCTTTTTCGAGTGCTTCCACATACTTGTCCCAGACTTGCTCGACGATCTTGACAAACTCGGCTTTGCTTGGAGCATTCGGTATCATGTACTGATCGGTGAACGTCATGTCCAGCCTAGTCTTCCGAGGCCCGAGAGAGGTTAGCACGTAGTCTCCTACTTCATCTTCCTCGTCGCTCACGTAATTCAAGTGCCAACCTTTCGGAGGGTGCCGAGTGACAACGTCGACCGCGACTGTTGGTTTACCACGCCTACGATAAGTCTCGGTGTAGATTATTCGTCGCTTCGTTCGCAGCAGAATCTTTCGCTTTGACTTGGCTCCCGTTAACTTCGTATCGGTTTCCCGGTAATCCGTGCACCAATCGTACACGAAACGGAGTGGGGCATGAATTGTCTTTGAGATGTGAGAGGTGTAAGATTTTGTGTATCTGACGAACTTCAAATCGATTTCGGCATTTCTAATAGAATTGATGGGGTTTTAAGACTTTAGAAGGGAAGAGATCATCTGTGCTTTAGGTTCAACTAGAATTTCGTTGTTCCTCTATGAGCGAATCTATCAATTTGCGTGCAATACTCAACTTACCAGGTAGTGGTGGTAGGTTGTCGGGTGTGAACCAACGGGCATCAAGGTTCTCTCCGTCGTTTAGTGTGATCTCACCACCAGCGTAGTGTGCGGTGAAGCCTATCATGAGTGAGTGCGGGAATGGCCAAGGTTGGCTGCCGAAGTACCGAAGACTCTTAACGGTTATGCCGGTTTCCTCTTTCACTTCGCGTACCACGGCCTCTTCCAGTGTCTCGCCCGGTTCCACGAAACCTGCGATGGCGCTATACACGGGAGTTTCAAACCGACGCCCTCTAGCGAGAAGCATTTCCCGGTCGCGTTGGACTAGCACGATAATCGCGGGGGAAAGACGGGGAAATGCGAGAAGGCCGCATTGCGGACATTCCTTGGCGCGTTCTGTCAGATGCGTGTTTGTCTTAGATCCGCAACGACCGCAGAACTGATGCGTCCTGTCCCAGTCAACAATCTGCAGAGCTCGACCCGCCAGTGAGAAGGATTTTTCACCCATCAGGGCATAGATTTGCCGCAGACCCTCAAACCTCATTCCCGCTGGAGGGCTGGTTCCCTCAGGAACCTCGACCGCAAAGCAGTCGTATCCATCGAGTCGACCAAGGTAATGCTTACGCAAAACGGGTAATCCCAGCTCACCGAAGTCCGTCAGCAATGGGATTGCTGTCGTAGACGAATCTTGCTGGATGAGAATCTTGTCCTCCTGTATCGCAAACCACCACGAAGAGCCGGCCGGTTCTCCCTTGGGTGGGACGATGAGAGAGACGAACTCTATGTTTTCCATTGTGAATGTCATCAACCTCAAGCACAGAAGCGCCATCTAAGCGTCAATGACTGACCAGCCTCCCTTATGTTCTCTTTATTGCATGGATCGCCAGAAAGTTTTCTGCGCATTTCACCTCACCCTGTCAGGGGAAAGGCACTTTATTCTCCTTAATCTGATACTGCAGTTGAAGGTTTACCCGATTGATGGTTGAGTATAACAAGCTTAAGGAAACTCTCGACATCTTCATACCTAGAAACAACAGCGATGCCTCCGTCACATTAACCATGACTGCGGACAAGGCCAAGCAACTCTACGAATCACTTCAGAAAGTGCTCAAGGAAAACGAACTAATTTAATCAGAATTAGTTACTATAGGTGGCTATCATGTCTCAGCGTGATTCCGAAGAATTTCACCGTGAAACTGCAAAGAAATGTTTCAACGAAACATGGGATTATTTAGAAAAGAAGGACAGGACAGCGGACGACGACCGTTTGATGCTTCACGTAGCACATACGGCCTCTTACCACCGTAGCTTCGTTGGGACGGAAAGAAATTTCGCAATTGGTGACTGGCAGATTTCCCGCGTGTACGCGGCCATTAATGAGCCACGCCTCGCCCTGAATTTTGCGAAATCAGCATTAGAACGAATGGAGAAGTATGGATTAACGGATATTTTGTGTACCGGTTATGAGGCCATGGCGAGAGCCTACGCCGTAGCTAAGGAACCCAAGACGGCGAGAGACTACGTTAACCGAGCACGAGAGCAATTGGCGAAATCAAATCTTGACGAAGAAGACCGAAAGATATACTCAGATCAAATTCAGGAAACTGAACAGTTAATCCCGCCCTAGAGGATACTAGGGACGCTGAAGAAACTCATTCATTCCGCATTCGGCTAGTCTTACTCAAGTTCATCCTGTGGACTCAGACTCGAGGAGATTATTCATCATCTCCGCTGTCTGTTTAGAGGGCACGATTGGAACGATTTCAAAATCGATTAAGTCTTGCCATCGGCTCACCCAATCCTGAAACAGGCGCGGATCCTCGCACTCCATTACCTGGAAGCAACGGTGAAAATTAACCTCAACCCAGCTGTCAACAAATCTCAAACCATCCGGAAGCATACGTCCCCGCTCTCTCACTCGCCTGTATATGGCGCGGGCATTATCGTTCCTGAAATTCTCGATAACCATGAAAAGCATGTTCGGCCCTGATTAGTTTCGGAAATCTCTTCACATTTTAATCTGCTGGAGAGAAATCGCTGATCTTCTTGCGTAAAGCATGAAAAGTATGTACTTTTTTCCCCCCCCGGCTTTGGGACCTGCGGTGACCCTGAGGAAAGAATCTTTCGCCGATTACGATTTCTTTAGTTGTCTAGTTTTTCGACCAACGCCGGTAGGTCGTTTATTGATCCCAGAAGATAGTCTGGTTGGGCTTTGAGCAGTCGTTCCACTGGGAAAGGGCCAGTTGTCACTGCGACGGAGCGAATGCCGGCCGCTCTGGCGGTCATGATGTCCATTACACCGTCGCCGACCAGGATCGCTGCCTCCCGTGAAACGCCCAATTCAGCTAAGACTTTCAGAATGGGGGCGGCAGCTGGTTTCATCTCGTCGCAGTCGTCTCTAGTAACGACGATGTCGAAAAGAGGCTGAAGATTCAGGCGTTTCAATGTCAGATCCGTTCCCGCTCTGCTGTTGTTCGTTAGGAGTCCAATCTTCAGAGATTTCCGCCTAAGCTCCTTTAGCGTATCCACCGCACCTGGATACAGGGTCACGCCATGAGCTGCTTTGACTTCCATTTCCTCGAAGAACCCATAGAATGTTGCGCGTAGCTTCCGGAATTCCTCCGGTTTCAACTTCTCCTGCAGCTTGCCCAGAACAACCCAGAGAGCGACGTCATTATTCATCTCCGGGGTACGTAAACCGAGTCTATCCAATTCGTTAAGTGTTCGTAGACGTGCACTCTGGTAATCCAAATTGAACTTGGTGATCGTACCATCCATGTCGATGACGATGCCTTTGAGCTTCAACCCGAGTCTTCCGAATGATTCTGGCAGGAACTAAACTAGGGACCGCTTAAAGCTTGACCACCTTTACCGGTTTCGAAATACTTCAGTTTGAACTCTTACGTCGACCGAGTTGACCGCTGGATCTCGTTCATGAGTCTGTCATAGGCCTGCAGTTTTTCAAGGCCGACTTTGACTCCGGTCTCGGCGTCAGGAATTGTATGTTCATGGAAGTATGTTTCGGTTTCTGAGACTCGGCCGAGGCAGAGTGCTGGGATGCTCGACGCGAGGATAGACGACATCAGTCCGGTGCCGCCGTAGAGTTCCTGGAATTTCGGAAGGTGTGCTTTGAACCAGGCCCAAACAAGGTTTCTTACGTGTGGATTCTGGGTGACGCCGCCTGCCGCCGCTGCTATGTCTTGCCTCTTTACCTCGCCGCTGAGCGCGAAGTCCAGCGTTTTCGCAATCAGTTTCTCGTCCGGGAATACGGTCATCGCGTTGAGGATCTTGACTTTATCCTCATCCGATGTGCTTTTTCGGTAGGCGTTGATTAGGCCGTCGATGTCGTTCGTTGATTCGGCGTAGGCTATGGCGACAGCTGACCTCATGTCGGGCGCAACACTCTGGTAGGTCTTAAATTCTTGGCCTAGTCTAGTCGCGTAATCCGGATCGACGATAGCCAGCCTGCTGGCCAGGGAGCCGCGTAGCACCAAGCAGTTGGGGTCGGATTTGTCTTTGAACTTGTCAAGCAGCTTGCGGTGGAAGTGCTTCGATATCTCTGTGCATTTTGAGGGTGCTAGGACGTAGAATAGCGCGAGTTCATCGGATATTTGCCCCGCGGGAAGCGTGTCGTCCTCGTCTTCGAACCTTTTCAGGAGTGAGAGGTATTCGCCGAACCGCATCGTTCCGGCCATGAGGAATAGTGACGCATCGAAAATGAATCCCCAGCGATCATAGGCTGAAGGTTTGCTTGCCCGGAGGACCGCATCCAGGCCTTGGCTGTTTATTGCGTAGAAGCCTCCGCGGTCTGGGTCTATTCTCAGGGCAGTTAACTTGCCTACATCGATTTCGACCTCAGAATCTTCCATGAGAACTCTTCGCGTCTGTCCGTTCACTTCCACCACGAGTGGAACTGGCCAAGTTACTTCCTTCGTTTCCCCCGAAATTAGAAATCGCTTCTGGCTTAACCTTAATTTTCCGCCTTCAAGCAAAGCGGTCACAACTGGGAAGCCAGCCTGTCGTACCCAGGCGGACATAATTTTCTTCACAGGTTTTCCGGATGCTTCCTCAATCTCGGACCAGAGGTCTTCGCCGGTTGCATTGGAGTAGGCGTGTTTGGCGAGATACCGTCGCACGCCTTCGCGAAAGGCTTCTTCACCGACGTAATTGTCTATCATCTTGAGAATGTGGGCGCCTTTGCCGTAGCTGATTTCGTCGAAGATCTCCTCCATCTCCTCGGGGGCTTTCACTGGAACTTGGATTGGATGTGTGTTCTTCAGCATGTCCCGCTTCATGGCGCCCACTAGACTTTCGGCGCTCGGTTCTCCTGAGTAGAAGTTCTTCCAAACGCTCCATTCGGGGTGGGCGTGATCTATGGCCTTGTATGCCATGTAGGTCGCGAAACTTTCGTTCAGCCAAATGTCATCCCACCACTTCATCGTAACCAGATCGCCAAACCATTGATGGGCGAGCTCATGGGCGATGGCCATCGCCGCACGCATCTTGATTCTCACACTAGTATTTTCATTGACTAACAGCAGGATTTCTCGAAATGCGATGGCACCCCAGTTTTCCATCGCTCCCATGGAAAACTCGGGAACCGCCACTAGGTGGATTTTCGGAAGCGCGTAAGGTATCTTGTAATAGTCGTTGAAGAATTCGATTGCTTTCTCAGCCTCCTGTTCGGCAAATGCCCCCTGCCCTGCCTTGCCCGGGGTCGTCGCCACAATGACCTCCGTGCGGCCTACCTTACCGATTCTGGTTTGGAATTTGCCAACTCCAAGATAGAGTAGATATGTGGACATGCGCGGAGTTGCGTGAAATTTTACAGTCTTCCTAGGCCCGTCTCGGGTCTCGGATTCGATTGGCATATTGGAGATTGCGTCTAATTCATTGTCGATCTTTACCGAGAGTTTGAATTCTGCTTTGAAGTCGGGGCGGTCGATGCAAGGAAACATACGCCTTGCCTGTGCGGCCTCGAAATGCGTAGTCACAATATACGTCCCATCATAAGGAGCTCGATAGATTCCCGCCAGAGAATCCGGAATACGCCCAGCATACTCAATCCGCAAGACGCCATCGAAGGCACCAGTTTTTACGGTCAGGCCCGTATTCTTCAAGTCAAACTGTAAGTCTGTTCCGTCGCGACAAACTCTCGTGATCTCTAATACAACCGAGTCGAAGACCACGTCCCCATCTGTTTTCAGTTTGACATTTAGAATTCCTTTGTACTTGAGTCCTTGAAAATCCATGTCAATGAACAAGTCGTAATATGAAACGTCCAATGTCCGAAACGACCGGCCTTCTGAGAGTCGAAGCGGTAGGTAAGGATTTGCCCACTAACACATTTCAGACTCGCTAACGGCGTTCACGCTGAATTTTTCGGCGCTGCTGAGGCTTGAATGCTTGAGGCATTGAGCGCAAACGGACCTCTGTGACATTGAAAAGTTCGGCATGTGGGTTTGCATGCCTATCGTGTTTTCCTGATAGGCTTAATTTCCCGATTTCAATTTTCACTCGCGGTCAACCATGTGTTACTCCTGTAGTATGTACCCGTACTGGGCCTACCCTGCCTTTCCAGCACCCGCACAAACGCCAGCATACGCAGCATACGCATACGCACCAGCTTATCCGGCACCAGCGCCAGCTCCAGCCTATCCAACCATACCGATGGGATACGCGTACGCCTCTCCAGTCGCTCCAGCAGCATTCGCCGCGCCTGCACCGTTCTTTGCTCCGCCTCCGCGTGGGGAATACAGAACCGGAAACTGTCTAATGATCTGTCAGTAGGCCCGCCCTTTTTTCTTTCTTAAATGAAATAGGGCGCCAGCGTCAGCTCTGCGGCGGGTTCTTCTTTCAGTATGAATTTCTTTAGGGTTTCGAAAAATTAGCTTATACTCCCGACTGTTTCAGCTGGTCTGAAGTCGGCTTCATAGTGAGGTGGGCTCAATGGCAATACATGAACATGATTCACGGGACGTAGCGTTGCTGCTTGGTGCGATGGGGCTGACATCGTTACCGTGGGGATTCACCCTCGTTGTTTTGCCAATCTATCTAAGCGACATCGGTTTCTCGGCTCAAGTTATCGGTGCCGTAACGTCCGTATCATCCGTCGCTAACACGATCGCCCTCATACCGTTCGCCGTCGCAGCAGACCGATACGGTCGGAAACCGTTCGTTGTAGGCGGTTTCTTGATGGGGACCATAGCCTATCTCTTGTTCGCATTCACTCGCGATCTCAACGCTCTCCTCCTAGCCAGCGGGTTGGGCGGTGTGGGATTGGCGGGCGGTTTCAGTTCAGCGGTGTGGACACCGGCCTGGACTGCGCTATTGGCTGACAAGTCGCATGAGAAAAGAGCTGGGGCTTTCGCATGGTCCCAAGGCATTTGGGCATTAGCACTAACGGCCGGCTCCGGAATGAGCGTGATTCCGTTCCTGCTCCGGAGCACGCTAAGGGTCCCATTCGGAACTTCGTACGAGTATGCATTTCTCTTGTTGGCAGGGTTCGCGATCATATCCGGCATCGTTCTACTACCCATCCACGAGGCACCGCTAAAACACAAACAGAAGGCAGATTCCCGCGGCTGGATGCGCCTGCCGTCGCGCACGCAGATTTTGAAGTTCTCAGTGACCGCCGGGATGGTGGGGTTTGCAGGAGGGCTTGTCATTCAACTTCTCTCGCTCTGGTTTAACAGAATGTACGGAACAAGCGATACCGTTCTGGGGCCGTGGTTCGGCGCCGCAGAAGCCACCTCATTAATTGTTGTTCCGCTCATTCCAAGAATCATGGACAAGGTTGGAAGCGCCAAAACCGTTCTCTTAACTCAGAGTGTTTCCTCCGGCCTCTCAGCGGTTATGGTATTTGCACCAAACTACCAGTTGGCGGCTTTGCTCTACATTGCAAGGAACTTCTTCATGAACATCTCTTGGCCGATTCAACAATCGTATCTTATGGGGACGGTCACGCAGGAAGAGAGAGCTTCCGCATCGGCGATAACGTACACGGTCTGGGGAGTCGGCAGCTCGATCAGCCCCCTCTTAGCCGGGTACTTTCTGAGCGGCGCCAGCTTCCTTTCTCTCTCCGCCCCCCTCGCAATCGGGAGCGCAATCTACCTAGGAGCGGCCATCGCCTTTTATCTCTTCTTCAGGAATATCGCTCCGCCGGAGGAAAGGGCTATCCTGAGGCGAGGAAGCTTCGGGGTACCGCGGCCAGTGCTCGACTAGGTCGGGACCAGTTTCTTGCCGTCCCACTCGAACCCTAAGTCTTTGAGTTCCTGAAAGAACCAGGTCAGGTTTTCCTTAGGTTCATGAAAACGGTTTAGAACCTCGCCAATCACATAGCCCAGAAAAGTTGCGAACAGTTGCTTGTTCTCTTTCAGAAGACGGTCTAGGAATATGGATAATCTGTCAAGCTCATAGTCACCGGTAACAACTTCCTTGTAGACTTGATTCCACCTCTCCTCCAAGCCGAACTTGCGTACTGTTTCGCGCATGTGAGGAAACAGATCGGTAAAGTACTGCCTAAGCATTCCTTGAGATCTGAAAACCGCTTGCACCAAGCGCCTGATTTTCACGTCCACTTCCGGAATGCCGCTCAACGATATTCCATCCTCCGATTACGAAATCAGACTTCTTATTATGCGCTCTCTCAAGCTCGATTTCTACGTCCCGTCTCTCACGTACCATTATGGGTAGACTTTCTTCTGTAAACTCTTAACCTGTTGCTCCACGCCCGTCGGAGCCAATTGGTCTTCTTCCGTTACGTAGCTTGAGATAAATTCAGGCGGCGTCGCGTCGAATAGGGTTGATGTTTGTGGTTGTTCACCGAGAAAATCTTGGGTGCTGAATTTGACGGACTCACAAAGGCTGTATACGGGTATCTTTTGCTTGTTCGCGGCGGTTGCGATATCCCGCGTTCCAACCTTATGGATCAGGGAGCCATCTTTCAGCACGCTATCCGCCCCAAAGAGAACCATGTCTACCTCGTGGAGGACAGTGCCGACGGCGGAGTCGGCGATGAGAATCACCGGGACGCCTAATGCGATTAATTTCTTCGCTAGTTCTTTCCCTTCCATTCCAGGATAGGATTCGGTAGCGTAAACTCTCAAACCGTTCCCAGCCTTGAAGCTTAGCTCCAACGACCTCAACACCGTACTGCCGTAACTATGCGTTAGCACCACCGAGTCTTTTGGCAGAAGTTGAGCGGTGTTTCGTGAAACGTCCTCGGCGGCCGTCACCCCCTCCTCCAAGAGTTGTGCGCCAGTATGCTGGAGTAGGCGCTGGAGTTCCTGCACGGTCGACCCAGCGGCTCGGCGTGCATCGACAATTTGCAGGAGCTCCCCGACCAGGTTCCATAAATTAGCCATTGCCGGCTGGGCTCGACGCAGCCTCAATCCAACTATGAGCATATGGGAGAAGAATGTTTGACTATCTTTCGCGTCTGAAGCTTGGGCCACTTCCGACAGTAACCTAACGGCTTCATGCCCTAGGTAGGTGGCTCCGTGAATTCTGTCCTCTTCAAGCTGCTTCACTCTGTGCATTAGGTCCGTCAGCGACGCCGGCACTGATTGCAAATCGTACTGAACTCGATCCAAAGTCTCTCGCAGCTTCGGGACGGTATCGTACGACGCTAGCTGCGTCGGGGCCACCCATTTGTGTTCGATATTCTCCCAGTCGAGTTCGATCAACCTGGATGAGGTTGCGAAGAGGAACGGGTTGACGACCCAGACGCAATCATTTTCCTCATCGTAGGCGCGGAGCGTTTCCCCTATTCTAACGAGTTTGATTTGTTCCGTGGACAAGCCTATTTCTTCATGGATCTCTGTTACCGCACGGATGAGTGGCTGTTCGGGGCCTTCGAGGTAACCGCTGACTCCGGACCATTTACCCCGATGCGATCCAACTTTACTACTCCTACATAGGAGGAGAATCTCCTCTTGGTTGGTGAGGAAAGAGGTTACGACTTGATGGTATTCCAAGGCTTCGCACTGAGGCTCGGTCGCCTACTGCCTGAAAGGGTCCACTTGCGGCTTGATGGTCTTTAGGCGATTCCAGAGTTTCGCCGCGGCGGTTTGTGATATCGTTTGGGCTTTGGCCTCGTCGAAGGTGAGGAGTTTCCTGTACTTGACTATGGGTTTTCCGTCCACAATGACGGTGTCGACATCGTCGCCGTCCACGGTGTTTATCAAATGTCCCAGAACGCTACTGGCGTTTAGCGGGGTGGGTAGGATGCTTGGTTTGATGAGGATTATGTCCGCCTTCTTACCCGGCTCAATAGAGCCCAGCTGGCTCTCCATACCGTACAATTTAGCGCCGTTTACCGTAGCCATCTCAAGAATTGTGTACGGGTCAATGGCGTTTGGGTTTCTTGTGCTTACACGGTGAAGAAGGTAGGCCGTTCGCATGTTCTCGAACATGTCGAAGATATACCCGTCATTTCCAAGCCCTACGGTCACGTTCCGCTTCAGCATCTTGAGAATCGGCGCCACGCCGACTGCGTTCAGCATGTTGCTCATCGGGTTATGAGCTATCCCCGTCTTAGCCTCTGCGCACAGGTTGATCTCATGGTCGTCAAGGTTCACACAGTGCGCCAACACAACGTCCGGCCCGAGTAGGCCTACGTCTTGGAGGCGTTCTACCGTCCGCTTGCCGTAGTTCTCCATGTTATGGTGCAGGTCCACTAACCCTTCCGACGCGTGAATGGTGATTGGGGCATGATGTTTCTGAGCAAGTTGCTTGACTCGACGAATCAGAGCGTCCGAAACAGTGAAGGACGCGTGAATGCTGAAGAGCGGCCTCGCCTTGCTCCCTGGCTTCACGTTTTCCGCAAACCGAACATTCTCCTCGACCCCATTCGCCCCTTCCTCCGCAGAATGGCGTTCAGTAGCCTCGAAGGCCGTGAAGCCGCGGATCCCAACCTCATCAACGGCCTTAGCGATGTAGTCAAGAACCCCGTGAATTGAGTTGGGGCCGGAATAGGTGTCGGCGAACGTGGTTACCCCCGACTTCGCAAACTCCACGCAGGCAACCAGGGCGCTCGCGTAGGCGTCTTCGAAATTCATAGCCTCATCCATAGGCCACCAGACCCGCTGAAGTATCTGCGTGAAGTCCGAAGGCGGCTCAATGTCTAGGGACGCGGCGCGGAGAAGCATACCGTAAAGATGCGAATGGCTACAGACTAAACCCGGCATGACGATGCAGCCAGAAGCGTCAATAACCTCCGCCCGGCCGTGCTTCTTCTCCAAGCTGTCGACCCGATCGACCTCAACGATCTTACCGGCTTCAACGGCAACGGCATGCTGCTCAAGGATCCTTCGACGACCGTCCATCGTTACAAGAACGCCGTTCTTGATGAGTAAATCCACCAAAACCGAGACCGCTCATGGCTTTGCCCCGCGGCATAAAATAGATTGCCATGAACCACAGTGTCACCGTCTTGGAAAACTGGGGCGGCAGAGTGCGACCAGCGGGGGCCGGAGCGCACGCCATTTCAGAGGTTTATCCTCCCATTGCAACCGTAGCTCTTTTTCTTGACGACCCCCCTGGGGGCCATAGATTTCTATGGCAGCGGTTGCCCTGCCTATTTTGGAGGGCATAGGACCCCAATTCTTCGGAACCCGTCGAGAAGGCTAGCGTTCACGACAGACTTGCGATATGTTCTAGTCAACCGGAAAAGCTAGAAGCACTATGGATGCTATTGGCGGTTGATTCAGTTTGCCCAAGGCGTACATGGAGATTAGAACGCTGCCTGGTTGGCAGGGAAGTGTCGTCAGGGATGTGGAGAGGATGCGAGGTACAGGAACCGGCTCCCCCATACTCGATTGTGACGTGATCTTCGGAGACTACGACCTAATGGTAATCGTGGAGGCAAAAGACAGGAAGGCGTTTCACAAAGCCGTCGGGGACATATCTCGACTGAATGGAGTATCAAGTACAAACTCTAGGGTTGTCATGGATAAAGAGGACATAGAGGAGAGCCTAGGAGCAAAACTTCGACCGAGCAAACTGTACGGCGCCCCCTGAGTTAGAACTCAGGGTTACGACTCTTCATGCTAGAATTGACTGGAAAAGCTACACGGGCGTAATCGGGTCACCGACTCTGAGCGGGCCGCCGCTGATTATGTCGGCACGAAGACCTCCACGATGAACGAACGCTTCCCTTACACCTTTGAAGGTTAACTTCTC
This sequence comes from uncultured Candidatus Bathyarchaeia archaeon, assembly GCA_964533505.1. Taxonomy (GTDB): domain Archaea; phylum Thermoproteota; class Bathyarchaeia; order 40CM-2-53-6; family 40CM-2-53-6; genus FEN-987. Next base: position 165,760 of record CAZHKA010000053.1, read on the forward strand.
GAGGAGATCGCAAGGTTCGCATAATCTAACACCCCGAAACACAGCCTCCCGACCCAGTCGGAACTGCTGGCCCACCAGATGATTAAGCGGGACGCTCCGCGTCACTATGTTCCTGCGAGTCTGAGTAGGTTCCAGGTCGATCTTGAGATCACGTTTCAGGGCCTCAACTGATTCGAGTTCGACGAGCGTGACCTGCCGACCTCCCCCAGGCTTGTTCGAATATGTCCCGAGCTTCTTGAAGTACCGGTCGCCTTCCAAACCTTCCCCCGCAACAGCCTGAACCTCTCGCACTGAAACCAATTGCTCATTCGCCCCCGTGGCGATTTGGAGGAAAGCAATTTCTCCAGACCATGCAGCCATGATCCCCACAAACTCCAATTTTCGAAGCTCTGCATTGATTTAAGCATTTGACCTAACTAATCACACTTTGTGGCTTACAAGTTGCGATTCCAAATCGTGCTTTGCTTTTAATTTGAAAGACGGTGAATCATACTCCGGTGACGAAGAATTGCCCCAAAGCGAAGGAGCCGTGCGGCGAAGAATCGCGGTTATTGGTGCACCGGTCTGTGATGGTGAGAGAGAGTTGGGCGTGGAGAAGGCTCCGGGCGTAATTCGAGAAGCCGGTTTGTTGACTGGGTTTCGGCGAGGAAGTTTTCGAGATCTAGGCGACATTGCAACTGAAGCTCCTAAGCGCGATATTGTTTCGGGAAGAGTGAGAAACACTTCGCACGTCGTTGATGGTTGCCGTAAGGTTAAGCAGATGGTGGCTAATGCCGCTCGGGAACGCGATTTTCCACTCGTGCTTGGAGGCGATTGCAGCCTATTTCCAGGCTCCTTGGCGGGGATTATTGATGTCTATGATCGTGTGGGTGTCTTGTACGTTGACGGGCATGTTGACTTCCGTACTCCCGAGACGACAATTTCGGGCTACTATTCCGGCATGTGCCTCGCGGCTGCTGTTGGAAGGGGAGAAAAGGAGTTGGTGGGAATCGGAAAAACAATCCCCTTAGTCAGGGAGGAGGACGTTTCAGCAGTTGGAGTGAAAAGTACGAATTTCGAGGCCTCAGAGCTGGAAGAATTCAAGACGTCTCACGTTAGGTTGTTCACGAGTGAAACGCTCAAAAGGAACGGGGTCTCGGCGGGGCTGCAGGAAGCCACTAAGCCTCTGCCGAAACCGCTCTACCTGCACTTCGACCTCGACGTTATCGATACCGCCGAGATGCCGGCGCTTGCGGGCATACACGCCGGCGCACAGCTCGGTTCAGGCGGATTAAGCTATAGAGAGGTTGCTTCACTCTGCGAACACTTAGCGACGCTACCCCTAGTCGGCATGGACATCACACTCTACAACCTCAACTTGGATCCCGATGGAACATATGCTAGGAGAATTGTTGAGTTAATCAACAAGATACTCCCCTCCACCCTCTGCTAATATCGAATCGTATAGCAAAGTCGTTCCGCCACACAAATTTCCAACTTGTTATAACCACCCTGTGTGACCTCCCTCTGTTAGGTGTCGCTTGCCTGGATTCCTGAATGTTTCAAAGATCTGCGTCCGTACTCTCACAGGTCGTGGCGTCAATTTCTGTAGGACTAACTTACGAGCGCATGCATGGGGGAAGGCTCAATAGGAAGGTGAAGAGAATCGCGGCTGACAGGTAGAATATGTAATGCTAGGAAATCTAGTAGGGGAAGATCGAGGTAAGACCTTAGGTGTTAGGATTCTTCCAGATGGCAAGATAGAGCAAACGGGTCAAGGCACGGGAAAATGGTGGGGCATGGAAGCCACAAACCTCTCCACCAATGTAGCCACATTTCGACCGGACGGTACTTTCACGAGTGAAGGCCAAGGTCTGGTAATGACGAGCGATGGGGAATCAATGTCTGTGAAGATCTACGGTGCGGGTCGATCCACCGGGAAAGGATCAGCGCTCCGAGGCGCAGCCTTCACGCAGACAACATCTCCGAAGTTCGCCCAAGCGAGCAAGGTCGCTCTGGTCTTCGAATTCGAGTCTGACGAGAAGGGCGACTATTTGCTCAAGGTCTGGGAATGGAAATAAGTGACGGCTCCCTAACCAACCTAACCATGTAATGGAATCTTTGCGCGAACTCTCTAAGCACGGCGCGCGCAGATAGACAGACGGACGCGGAACTATCGTGCGTCGATAAGTGTGATGCGATGAGAAAGGGGTAAGTTGGCGGGCGAACTCATGATATGAGCGACGGTTACCGTTAACCATGTCGGTATTACCCTGTACCTTATGGCCGCGGTCATCAATCTGTAAAAAGTTAAACTAGCAAAGGCCGAGAGTGTTCTCTCGATTTTGTTGAACCATCAGAGATAGCTAAAAGCCTCAATCTACGCATGGTAGCCGATGAAGTAGGTCCGGGGCACGTAGTCTTGGCTTCCATACTGGTATCGAATTCTAGAATTCTTCGCGAAAGGAAACTCGTTCGCGCAAATATCCTGGTTGCGGATGGAAGGATCAAATCTCTCACGGAGAACAAACTGTCGAATGCTGACGAAATCATTGACGCTAATGGTCAGATTGTTATCCCGGGATTAGTGGACGGGCATGCGCACCTATACGATCCGGCATTTACCTACCGGGAAGATTTTACGAGCGGAACTTCCGCCGCTGCGGCAGGTGGAGTCACAACCGTTGTTGATATGGTCCTCACTACTCCCGTAGATTCACCCGAACTAGTGCAGGCGAAGATTGAGGAGGGCCGACGAAGTTCAATCATCGATTTCTCCCTACACGCCGGAATGATGAATCTTAGCAATCTGCAGAACGTTCCGGCCATAGCGAAGCTGGGTGTGCGTTCCTTCAAGACATTCACATGCAAACCGTACTATGCCGATGATCATACACTCATGTCGCTTATGCGGGAGACGTCGATGAATCATTCGATCCTCGACGTGCACGCAGAGGATGAAGAAGTAGCGAACCAGAATTTCCAGAAGCTGCAGGCTGAAGGACGGAAGGACCCGATGGCGCACGCGGAATGGAAGCCTAACCTGGCCGAGGAACTTGCGGTGAAGAAGCTTATCCAACTTGCGCAGCGGATAGGAGCACGAATCCACATTTCCCATCTGTCAACGCGCGAAGGAGTTGAAGCAGTTAGAAAAGCGAAGTGCGCAGGCGTGAAGATAACTGCCGAGACTTGTCCACACTACCTAACCTTCACCCGGAAGGATATGAGGAAGCAAGGTCCTTACCTGAAGATGAACCCGTCCCTGAAAGGGGCTAAGGATGTGGACGCGCTTTGGCGAGGGCTAAGAACCGGAGCGGTGGACATTGTAACATCCGAACATGCGCCGGGGACGAGAGATGAGAAGGAGCCGGGGTGGACGAATATTTGGAAAGCCTGGGGAGGCGTCCCTGCCATAGAAACCATGCTCCCCGTCCTCCTAAGCGAAGGAGTCAACAAACACCGGCTAACTCTCCCTACGTTACAGCGTGTCTGCTGCGAAAACCCAGCCAGAATCTTCGGCTTCTACCCACGCAAAGGCGAGATTCAGGAAGGGGCCGATGCTGACCTTGTAATCGTTAACTTGAAGCTGAGAAGGAAGGTCAAGGCCGCGGATCTTCACCAGAAAGTTGGCTGGACCCCCTACGATGGATGGACGCTGAAAGGATGGCCCGTCTTAACGATGAGGCGCGGCGAAATACTGTACATGGATAACGAAGTGCTTGGGAAGCCCGGCAGCGCGGAGTTTCTGCCAATGAACCTCCAGGCCGATTCCACATGCTATCCATGGTAGTTTTGGCTGCGGGAAAATCCACCCGCATGCGTGGGCCTAACAAGCTCCTCGCCCACGTTGAAGGTGTCCCGATGATCCGTAGCGTGGTTCAAACCGCCCTAAGATCGAAAGTGGATGAAGTTGTCGTCGTCCTCGGGTGGGAAGAAGAGAAGATTCGCTCAGCGCTCTCCGGGCTTGATTGCAAGATGGTTGTGAACAGAAACTTCGAGCAAGGTCAAAGCAGCTCCGTGAAGGTTGGACTTTCGCAAATCAACCCCTCTTCGCGTGCGGTTTTGATTCTCCCGGGCGATGTTGCAAAGATTGATACCTGCTCCATTAACATGGTCATCGAGAGATACGATCAAGGCGGATGCCTCATAGTCGTCGCCGGCCACGAGGGCAAGTCCGGTCATCCGATTCTTTTCGATAAGCAACTGTTCCCAGAGATTGCGCGCATCAATGAAGAAACATTCGGCCTGAAGGCCGTAATCAAGAAACATCAAGACGAGGTCTGCCTTGTTGAAACAGGTTCTGGGTATGTTCTGAAAGACGTTGACACAACCAACGACCTTGAAAAGCTACTATAATCACGCTAAGGCCTAATCGTCTCAAATCATTTCTCGTTTTCGTTTATGAAAGTCGCAAGTTCCTGCATATGTTTCTGAATCATCACCGCAGTCTCTTCGTACGTAAACAGGTCGCAGCCGTAGGGATCCTCTATTCCCCATGAAGGCAACAGTTTCTCGCCTAAGTTCGGAAAATTAGCCCTCAAATAGTCATGAACGTCGTCATCCATGGGAACAACGTAATCGAAATCATCGATATGCACATCGTTTACGCTTCGGGACCGATGCTTCGAAATGTCCGATCCAAACTTTTCCCGCATGACTTTCACAGCGTTTGCTGCCGGAGGATCTCTAACATGGGCGTGAGTTCCAGCGCTTTCTATCTCAACTCTCTGTCCCAACATCCAACGCGCAATTCCTTCAGCCATGGGGCTGCGGCAGGTATTGCCACGGCACACAAACAGAATCCTCAAACCACCAACGCCGCCAATGGGAACAGGGGTCTATGTCAGGCTTAGTTTACCTCTTCCTCTTTCAGCTAAGCCAGGACGCTGGGGTGCTAGTACAGGCGACTCCGGGCCACGGATCATCAAAAATTACGGATAGAGGGTCAACCGGGTTTAACCGGGATAATGGTGCCACAAGCGTGCTCGCACGCACGGCCTCCCGCAAAGATTAATGGTCAATGGGCCGAGATTATTCGGGCGATAGCTTTGCCACATGGCGGAATGGGTCATTTTGGAGGTATGGGCGGCTGGGGTTACGGTTACGGCCGCTTTGGAGGCGTTCCGGGTTTCGGGTACAGTAGGCCGTTCTTCGGAGGATTCGGCTTTGGTTGGCCCTTCTTCGGCGGTTTTGGCTTGGGTTTAGGGTTAGGGTTTGGACTTGGCGCATTTGGCTACCCCTACGGCGGGTATGGATACGGATACCCGTACGGCGGCTATGTTCCGTATGGCCCCGGATTCGGGGGCTATGGCTACGGTGGTTATGGTTACTCAGGCTACGGAATGCGTCCGCTCTACTGGTACTAATCCAAAAGCGACTCTCTGAGGAAAACGACCTAAACCATTACGGCCCAGTATGGGCCTCGTACCTGCACTCGAGGTACGATCCGCCTTTGACTGATACTTGGTGGAAATGCGGTATAATTTCCCTTTTCGACTTAATCTCCAAGCCCCGTTAAATACACAAACCGCCCTGGTACTATATTCAGTAGTTTGATGGAGGTGTTTGAGGTTGGCTAAGAAACGCAAAGTTAAGATGAAGTTGGGCACTGAACACGACAAGAACATAAGACAAGAAGAAGTTGTTGCTTAAGAGTCCGATTGAGGCGGCTTGTTCCGCCTCGTTCTTTCTATTTTTGTTTGTTTGGACAGTTTCTCTATAGGGGCGGTTGGAGGCGAGGGGGGTTTCCAGAAGTCGAGTAGGTATTCGAAAGTTGTGCCCATGGTTATGTAGTTGGACGGCCAGCCGAATATGCCTATTCGGTTGACGATGTTGGTTCGGTCCCAGATTATCGTGTTCCGGAGCTCGTAGCCGGCTTTGGTCATTGCATGGTAGACGTGGATGTGGATTGGTATGCGGGTTCCGGCGGTTCCGTTGCTCCACCACATATCCGGAACGTTGATGACATTATGCCCTCGTGGGGTGAGGATGGAAAACAGTTTTTCATAGATCTTGCTCAGTTTCTGCGAGTATTCTTCGATTTGCATGGTTCCTAGGTCGCGCTTGTCCTGGCTATATTGTTCAACCCTAAGGTACTGGCTGTTCTGCCGTAGGTTTCCCCGCCTACTCTTGTTCAGTCGTTTCCGATTCAACAAGTTCGCATAGGGAGGGGAGGTGAAAATTAGCTTTACACTCTCTTCTTCCAAGTAATCGGTGATGTTGCTCGCGTCGTCGCAAACAAAGACTTGTTCGGCATTCCCCGAGTGTTTAGCTTGCGATAGACGCTCGTTCGAGATGGTTGAATAATTCTTGTTGATGTCGAATCCCACCGCATTTCTGCTCAACTCCCTTGCGGCCAGCAGCGTTGTTCCTATTCCTGCGAACGGATCAAGTACCAGTTCGCCGCGGTGAGTGAAGAGTTCAATAACTCGCTTCGCGAGGTTTAACGGCATAACAGCCGGATGAACTTCCTTATCGCGAACATCCCGTCCCTCGTAGTAGACTTGCCAGACTCCGAGCTGCGACTTTATCCAACACTTTGCATCGAGGCAGTTGAGATGGTTGTTGGGGCACTGACAGGTCTTGTGGTTAGATATGTTGAGTCTCATTGAGGCCCGCACAGACAATCTCTCTGTTGAATTCGAGGTCTACCAGATTTCAAGTCGCTGCATATCTCAAATAAACTCTGGCCTTATCGCTTAATTCCGACTACCACATGTATGAGTTAGGCGTGTGTGGGATTAACGAGAGCGTCGATCAAGCAACGAGCCAGAACATTCCTCCTCGGCCTCGCTACCCTACTGAGCGGGCTGGTGGGATCCTATCTGGTTCTTCGATATGGTTTGGCCTTTAGCTCGGGAACTTCAGCTGTTCCCCCAGGGCTTCGCCTGATCCTGCCGGGCTGCGTCCTGTTGATTATTTGTGCCGTTGTGGTGATCGGTCGAAGTCTTACGCCCCTGAGGTGGGAATCACGCCTCTGCTACCTCTGCGCGAAACCCACAAGGCATTTCAGATCTGATCCCCGGTTCAGAGAGGGGAGGAAGATTGGTGATACGTATGTTTGCGATGATTGTGGTCAGAAGTATTTGGTCACAAAACCTTCCCTTAACAGCCCACGCGATTCCAAAGACCTCTTCCGCCGCGAGCGACATAAACACGACGAACTTACTGAATGAGCCTTAGCCTGATTTAGAATCTCATTTCCGTAGGGTTTTAGCGAGTTCGTGACCTAGCGGGCTATAGGTTACGGATCAAATTTGGGTGCTCGCATCACTAGACCCACACATACCTAGAAAGAGGCCGAGTCTGGAATTTTGCACCTTGAATCCAAACAGGTAACCGTCTTAAGTTGGGATCGGAATCCAACCGACTCATGAACAGCTATCTGATACTCTGGAGTTGGACTGAGCAAGGTCTAAGCAATTTCAAGGATTCGCCGAAACGAGTTGATGCGTTCAGACAACTAGTCGAAAAGAACGGGGGAAAAGTAGTTCAGTTCTTGTACACTCTTGGCAAATATGACGGCGCCACAATAGTTGAAGCACCGAGCGATGAGACTCTCTTGAAGATTGCATTAAATTTGGGAAAACTCGGCAACGTCCGTACTACTACACTGAAGGCGTGGACAGCTTCAGAAGCAGCCAAAGTATTCAGTCAGGGTTAGTGCAAAGGCTCGAAGAAATGAGTGAATGCTTACCGTAGGTGCTGGACTTAACACAAAAAGATAGTTTCGTGTGCGGTGTGGGTCACGTGGTGCGCACACACCAAAACCTACAACAGTAGGTGCGCGCGTGACAATGCTGGCTCCCTATCTTGCCAAGTATTCCGTTAGTCGACGATCTGACTAGGTCGCCAGCTCCCGTGGGTCCTTTCTCCTAGTCGAGTTTGACCCTGCTTCACAGTGGCAGAACGCATCCATCTCCATGGCAGCAGAGTGGCTGCGCAACGGAGGAGAAGCGGCCTACACTGCTCTCGGACAACTCCCTGCAAAGATTCGGTCACGTCTGAACAAGTGTGGCTTAAACGCTGAGTAACTAGAAAGAGACGGCAAGTTAGTTATCGTTGACGGCTACACCTGCACCTTGGGGAAGAAATCTACTGAGAAATATGCCTCGGAGTCATTGAAAGTTCAGGACCTAAGCATCATATTCTCTCAGACGGTCATGAAGCTCGACCTTGACCAACCCTCACGCACGTTGAGAATTACGGATAACGGGGCAGTTGTGGCCAGGTATAACGATGAGAGGTCGTACGTTGAATTTGTAGTTACCAGGGTCATCCCATCTGCTTCCACGATTGGATTAACTACGATTATCGGCATTATCAGAGGCATGCACAGTGAATGGGTTTACAAGAACATCGAAGCAGCCGTCGACGGCATAATTGATTTCAGACTTGATGAGGCGGGAGAAGAAACAAAAGAATTTGTCCGAATCAGAACAATGCGTGACGCGGGATATGACAAACGCTGGCATCAACAAACGCTGGCATCAACGTCGGCGAGAACCTCGAA
>CAZHKA010000054.1:0-118774 GCA_964533505.1 uncultured Candidatus Bathyarchaeia archaeon
GGAGCGACAGGCTCGTAAGGGCGTCATGAAAGTTGTGGACGAACTCAAAGGTAACGGGATCGTTATTCTGAGTAAACCCGAGATTCAGATTCAAAATATGGTAGCGTCGGTAGGTTTAGGCGGCCTCATTGATTTGGAGAAGGTGACCTACTCGCTGAAACGTACAATGTACGAACCCGAACAGTTCCCGGGCCTGATTTATCGCATGGATGACCCGAAGGTTGTGATTCTGATTTTCAGCAGCGGAAAACTGGTTTGCACTGGGGGGAAGAAGGAGGGGGAGGTTCACCGGGCCGTCGCGAAACTTCAAGAAACGCTTGAAGAGAAAGGGCTCATAACCTACCCATAGCCCCAAACAGGAACCGCACTATGCCGGCTTTGAAGAGCCTAGAGGATCCTGTCATTTTTGTGGCTGGCGAGCTCTTCGGAGCGATGTTTGGTGATTTCTCGCATGTTTGTTTCGCCCTCAGGCGCTCGTTCCACGCCGTACACGAATTTCGGGAAGTTCAGCGGCATCTGTATCGCCCAGATTGCCTCATGCTGATCTGGCGGCATAGTCTTCGCCGGATCTCCTACGGCAACCCACCCGATGGGCACCGTCGCGTGGGCGGGCAGCACCGTACGAATGTGGACGACTCCGTTGATTCGAACCTCCGATGCGTAGCCTAACTTTGCACCGTGAAAAATGGATGCGCCGGTTGCTACGAACACGCAATCTTCCAAGGTGCATCCTACAAGATGGGTATTCGGGCCGATGAGGCAGTGGGATCCAATCTTAGCCGGGTGCTTTTCGGTGCTGCGAATAACGGCATTTTCCATGAGGATGCAATTCTCCCCAAGCTCAATCGAACTTCCTTCGGCAATAAGGGAAGCTCCAAACGCAATCCGAGAGCCCCGGCCAACGGTTACGTCACCGCAAACGATTGCGTTTGGGGCAACGTAAGCGGAAGGATGAACCTTGGGAGATTTGCCGAGATGTTCTATGAGCATCCAGCCAGCCAACCCTGATTGCACAATGTTTGAAGTAGTTTCACACGAGCATAATAGGTTGCGTTCTCTTGGATGCGGCTGTTGGAAATACCGTGACTGTTTCGGGTCGACGGAGTAAATCGACGGAGTAAGTGAATTCTTCCCCTTATGGGTGCTGTCTCTTTCTTCGCTAGTGTTGCTTCGCAGAGGAACCGGCGGAAGACCAGGCCCACGGACTAGAGTACGAAGGAGAAGCCAGGTTCTTAACCCAATCTCCGAAGCTTGCTTGGCTGAACACTACAAAGGGCTGACTTGAAGGAACGCCCCTCGACGCCCTTGAATCTAAGGGTCTTGAATCTCGGGGCAGTGGAACACAAGAAAAGGTCTAAGTCGAGGATTGAAGGTACCTTACTCACAATGCAAGTTCGATCTGGCGCGAAACCGGATATTTCGAGCATAGAACCATTCAAAATCGATATCGAGCAACAAATCCTTGATGATCTGAAAGCCAGGCTCGTCAGAACGCGCTGGCCCGATGAGGCGGATGGCGCCGGCTGGCTTCAGGGTACCTCCCTCTCGTACATGAAAGAACTTGTGGACTATTGGGTGGGCAAGTTTGATTGGAGGGTTCAGGAGCGACGGCTGAATGGCTTCCCGCAGTTCAGAGCAAACGTGAAAGGATGGAATATCCACTTTGTTCACGTGAAGGGAAAAGGCCCCGGATGCATTCCAATTCTAATCAGCCACGGGTGGCCCGACACGTTCGCGGGGCAACTCAAACTTGTTCAATATCTGACGGACCCGCTTTCTAGTGGGAGCGAAGAAAATGATTCGTTCGACGTAGTGATACCCTCTCTCCCCGGATACGGATTCTCAGACAAACGGACGAGTAGGGGATGGGTGAATAGGGCGGAGATTCTGCATGGTCTGATGACCGAGGTGCTGGGTTACCGGAGGTTTGCCGCACGAGGATCAAGAGATCAGGAGGTGATGTTGGGGCCGGAGTCACCACCGACCTTGCCTATCAATACCCGAAGGACCTCATAGGAATTCACATCCATAACGACCTGCGAATGCCCATCCCCATACCGGCTAGGTCGGAGCTATCTCCGCCGGAGCAAGAGTACCTGAAGCTCCTCGATGGGTGGGAGTTCGAGGAAGGGGCTTACGGCCACATTCAGGGCACCAAACCTCAGACGATAGCCTACGGCCTAAACGACTCACCCGCGGGCCTCGCGGCCTACATAATCGAGAAGTTCAGAGCGTGGGGAGACACGAAGGGAAATGTGGAGAGCAGGTTCACGAAGGACGAACTCTTGACTACGGTGATGATATACTGGGCGACCGAGACGATTAACTCGACCATGCGCGGATACTACGAGGGGTACCACAGCCCGCCCGTGCCTTGGAGAAGGGGAAGGATCGAGGTGCCCATGGGGGTGTCTCTATTCGCCAACGACTTTGTGTTCCCGCACCCTCACCCAAGAGAACTGGCCGAACGTGTATACGGCAACATCCAGCATTGGGCTCTGATGCCTACGGGAGGGCACTTTGCTGCGGCTGAAGAGCCGCGCCTCCTTGCGGAAGAGATCAGAACCTTCTTCAGGCCTTTGCGTAATCCCTAAGCCTCTTTTGCCGCGCTGGAAACAAGCTCGCACCTTGCTGGTTGACTTGTTCAATGCTACATGAAACGCTGATCTTCAGAAGCAGGATGATGAGTAGCAGGGATTATCTGAACCATCTCAGAAACATCTTCGCATCTCGCTGAGAGAAGTTGTAACAGACATTTATGCCCCACGCGCATGTGAAAGGGCTCGAAGCCATCTTCAAGCGCGACGCGGAGTGTTAACGGAAAATCTCATTTGAGGGAGAGACTCGGATTGAGTACGGCGTTTCTAGGCGGATAGTGCGTTTTCGATTAATGTGTCGATCCCTGCAATATTCTTCGTCAAATCATTTGGCAGACTGTACCGGTTGGCGAGATATGTGGTGGTGTTGTAGCTCACCGATACTCGTCCCTCTTTATCCTTCCAAACTAGTGCTTTGAGTGGTAGGTCGAGAGCGAGTAGAGGCGAGGCGATCATTAATGGGGTTCCAGCCTTTGGGCTTCCGAAGATCAACAGTTTAGCGTCTTGCATCTTGAGACCGACACGCTCTGCTTCGCCGCTGTGATCAATGCGTGCGAAGACTGTGAGGCCCTTCGAGTGAATTACGTTCTCCAAACGTTCCAATGTTTCCTCGATCGAGTACCTGCTAGGCTTGGTAGCGATCCCTACAGCCAAACTATCAGAACCCGTAAGGCCACTAGACGCAATCATCCTCCCTTAAACTTCACCCCTTTACGCGAGACGACTTCGGTGCAATGTTCACCGCTACAGCCATTTGCTTCGTCGTAGCCAAAGGAATCTGGAGGACTAGTCAGCTTCCTAACCGAATTAACGTCTTTGTTATGTATTATGAGGTTAAACGGTCAACATGCGTGAAGCTGTCTCCTTCGTTTCCCTGCCGCGTTGAATGGTACAACGATGAAAATGAGAGCATTGTTCTGTTCCATGGACATCATTGGTTCTTGCTCGTGCCAATCCGCGGTCACTAAGACTGCGGGACGCACAAACACAACCAGCGACCCTCCCCGTTCACAGTAACTTGCAACTCGAGTAAGTTGCTGCAGAAAAAAGCGGAGTTATGAGCCGGAATTCTCCGGGCTCATACGTCCGGGGGTGTGTTTACTTGAATTTCTGGAGGTTTGCGTTGTCTTCGTTGAAGACCATTTCGAGCATGGCCAAGACCGACTTCCTAGTTGCAGCGTCATCCAAGCCTTGCGCAGTGAATTCGCCTTCGACTACGACCTTTGTCTTCTGTCCGATTGGAGTGTAGGTGTGCGTATGCTTCGATCCCTTCATTGGACCAGCAAGCACTTCTGTATACATTGATGTTGGCGGATTCATGGTGATCTTCCATGCCTCCGTGTGTGTTGATCCGTCGGGGCGCTTGACTTCGAGGTCGAGAGTCAATCCCTTCTCCGTTTGGTCGCGCATTCCGGTTACTTTGACTAAGCCGTGGGAGTGTGCGTGTTCGTCGTTGAGGTATCGCCAGATTTTTTCTACTGGGGCGTCGAAGACGCCTTCGTCTCTTATGTGAACCATTGTAGGTCGTCGGCTATTACATATGACATGAATTTAACCGTTACAAGGAATTCTAGTCAATGGTTGGGGTGTCTATGATTCCTCCCATTTGGCCTTCAAGAGGCCTAGTGCTAGAAATCCATCCATCGGGTGTTCTCTGATCCCGGTCGACGGATCATCCAGAAGTTTATCTTCAAAGTTCACTAATGGGGTGTCTTCGGTGTGAGATTTGACAAGCATTCCTTCCAAAGGTGAACAGGCAAAGTCTTTCATGAGACCCAGCAGCTGTTTGGATTCGCGGCCTCGCCGCGCGTTCTCCTGCAAGTCCAAGAGCTCAGAGGCAGCTTTCCCTCCCAGCCCGGCTTGGTCCACAGCCATAACAGCCAATGTTTCAGGATCGACTTGTACGTGGGGCGTGTGACCGGTCGAACCCTACTCAACCACTTCCCGACGCACTCCTGCCCAAGTGCCACGGAAAGAAGATCAGGAACAACCTCACCAGCCGTAACTTGAACCGCGACCGCCAACCTTCCAACCCTCGACCCATTAGTTAGGGGCAAACTAACCCATTCCTAACTAATAACAAATCAGTGACTTGTTTAATTTAACTAACCCATCCCAATCTTATAACAATCGTCATCGGTGGTCGCTGTGTATTGTCTAGGAATAGAATCAACCGCACATACATTCGGCGCAAGCGTGGTCAGCGAAAAGGGCGAGGTTTTATCGGACGTTCGCGATACTTGCGCTTCCAAGCCCGGAACCGGGATACATCCGCGTGAGGCCGCCGATCATCATAGCGAGGTAGCGGCCAAAGTGGTTTCGGACGCGCTGAGTAGGGCGGAAATTACTGGAGGCCAGTTAGACGGAGTGGCTGTGGCACTTGGGCCTGGCCTGGGGCCGTGTCTTAGGGTAGGAGCAACCGTGGCGAGGGCCATGGCGTCATGGCTTGAAAAGCCCTTGGTTCCTGTGAATCATGCGATTGGTCATATTGAGATTGGAACCCTTACGACAGGCGCCCGTGATCCCCTTGTAGTTCTCGTTTCGGGCGGTCATACAGCGATTCTCGCCTTTTCAGGGGGAAAGTGGCGCGTCTTTGGTGAGACTGAGGATATCACGCTTGGTAATCTGTATGACATGTTTGCAAGAGAAATCGACCTCCCCTCCCCGGCTGGTCCGCAGATCGAGAAGCTGGCTTCGAAGTCGTCAAACTTCGTTTCCTTGCCCTATGTTGTGAAGGGGAACGATGTCTCGTACTCCGGTCTGCTCACAGCCTCACTCGCTAAGCTTCGGTCCGGAGCATCGCTGGCGGACGTCTGCTATTCGATGCAGGAAGTTTCTTGTTCGATGTTAACCGAGGCGGTTGAGAGAAGCCTGGCTTACACGCGCAAGAAGGAGGTCTTGTTGACGGGGGGTGTCGCAGCGAACGGAACACTTCAGAAAAAACTGGCTGAAATGGTGGCGTTGCATGACGCCGTTCCGAGGATTGTGGCGCAACCGTACACCGGAGATTGCGGCGCTCAGATAGCTTGGGCAGGAATGCTGGCCCTGCGGGCTGGAGAGACAGCGGAGATTGCCGATACTCGTGTGAGACCAAGATGGAGGTTAGAGGATGTCCCAATACCTTGGAGAACCAACTCTGCCTAAGCTGATCTACCGAGGCGCGGAAGCAGAAATCTACTTGCAAGACTGGTTTGGAGAACTTGCGATCAGAAAGAACAGGGTTCCGAAGCCGTACCGCGTCTCGGAATTAGATTCGACGATTCGTCGCACTAGAACGTTGCATGAAACAAACTTAATGCACGAAGCTAGAAGAGCCGGGATCCCCGTCCCGGTGATTCAGCACCTCGACGTAGAAGAGTCATCTTTCATAATGGAATATGTGAAGGGACCTACTCTGAAAGAAGAATTGTACGTGGTCGCGCCTCAGATGCGACGGCGAAGATGTAGAGACTTGGGAAAGCTGATTGCGAAGCTGCATGAGGGAGGCCTTGTGCATGGTGATCTTACCATTTCCAATGTTCTCTCGGACAACGGCAAACTCTTTCTTATCGACTTCGGCTTGGGCAACTTCTCGGAACAACTGGAAGACCGGGGTATCGACCTTCTGTTGCTGAATCGGGCAATGAAGAGTACTCATGTAAAGTTCCACGAGGAGATCTTCGATGCGTTCCTGAGCGGATACTCGGCCATCGTGGGTAGGAAACGGGAAGTCGAGATTCTCAATAAGGTACACGAGATCGAGCGGAGGGGAAGGTATTCTGAAAGAACATGACACGCCACTATACTTTACGACCGGGAACAAGGGAAAGTACACCGAGGCTGCTCGGATAGCTGGAGAGTTCGGATTAATCCTCAGACAGGTTAAGCGCCACAAAGTCGAAATCCAGTCAGACAACTTGAAGGAGATCGCATCTTTTGCAGCTAAAGAGGCTTCTCAAGCTACCCGGCATGCTGTCATCGCTGAAGATTCCGGGTTCTTCGTCCATGCATTAGGAGGCTTTCCGGGTCCCTATTCCTCTTTCGTCTACCGGACTATCGGAAACAAGGGTATCCTGAGGCTAATGGAATATGCTAGGAGCAGAGAGGCGCATTTTCAAGCTGCTGTCGCCTTCTGCAAACTCGAAAGTCAACCGATTTGCTTTAGTGCTAACGTGAAAGGGGTCGTCAGCCGCCACGTGAAGGGACGACACGGTTTCGGGTTTGACCCAATTTTCATACCTTCGGAAGGAGATGGTCGAACATTCGCCCAGATGGGCACGTGGGAGAAGAACCTACTGTCGCACAGAGGGAGAGCGTTTCAGCAACTTTTCAATTGGCTCATGACCAAGCCAAAGTCGGGGCCGGCTTAGACAAGTTAAATAATCCAGAGCCGGAGACTACGTATGAATTTAGAAAATTGGAGTGTGCGTGACAACGGCGAGGCTCTACACAAGTAAACGTGGTAAGTCGGGTTCAACTCGGCCCATTAGCAAGAAGACGCCATCATGGGTGAAATATACGCCGGAAGAAGTTGAATCTTTGGTGCTCAAGTTATCAAGGGAAGGCAACACCCCTAGCATAATAGGGGTGCTTATGAGGGACCGTTTTGGTGTCCCGCTGGTGAAATCAATAACGGGTAAGAACGTTCAGGAGATCCTGCATGGCGATGAACAACAGTCGCACGCGTTACCTGAGGATCTCGGAGTGCTTGTGAAGAAGGCGGAGGACCTGCGACGCCATCTGGAGAAGAACCGCAAGGATCACGTCAATAAACGCTCATTGGCTATGCTCGAATCGAAAATACATCGTCTCGTTAAGTACTACAGGATGAAAGGGCAACTGAGGCCGGACTGGCAGTACAAGCACATGGTAGCGTCAGTGGCATAGTGAATGGCCGCTGGCGGACAGGCGGAGGCCCTTCTTGAACGAGCGAGACAAGCGTCAGAGGTAATTAGGAAGAACCTTCAAGCTGACTCCACATTTACGGCTATTTCTCACAACGACGCAGATGGTTTATCGTCGGCAGGAATAGTTGCCTCTTTTCTGGCTCGTAGCCGGGCACGCTTCAAAGTGCGAATAGTCGAAGAACTACGCGAAGACATAGTTGATGAAATCTCGCTTGGCAAGCCGGATATCGTGATCTTCACAGACATTGGTAGTGGGTACTCTGACCTCGTGAATTCGAGGTTAGAGGCGAAGCAAGTAGTCATACTGGATCATCACTCACCGGACGGAAAGGCCGGTGAAAAGATCACGCAGGTGAACCCTCACGAATTCGGTATCGACGGCGCGAAAGACCTGAGCGCGGCGGGCGTGGCGTATCTTGTGGCCCGGGCCCTAGACGAAGCGAACAAGGACCTCAGCACATTGGGGATAGTCGGCGCTTTAGGAGATATGCAAGACAAGAACGAAATCAGGACGCTTGGCGGACTGAACAAGATCCTTGTCGATGACGCGGTTAGCAGCGGCTGCGCCAGGGTTGATTCGGACTTGGTTCTCTACGGACGGGAGACGCGGCCAATATTCAGAGCCCTCGCATTTACCACATCACCCTACCTTCCTAACCTTAGCGGGAGAGAAGATAACTGCCTCATGTTGCTGTCGAGCGCGGGGATCCCGCTGAAAGATGGTGACAGGTTTCGAACCGTCGCCGACTTATCACATGAAGAGAAACAGAAACTGTTGAACGCAATCATATCCTATCTAAACTCGCAAGGCTTTCCTTCGAATGTAGTTTTGGAAATGGTCGGCACTGTCTATACGTTCGTCAACGAGACGCCAGGTAGTTCAACTAGGGACGCTCGAGAATTTTCATCCTTGCTCAATGCATGCGGCAGAACGGGTAACCCTTCCATAGGCGTAAGCATCGGTCTGGGAGACCGGGAAACTGCGTTGACCGAAGCAAACGAAGTAGTTGCGAACTACCGGAAGACTCTTGCTAACTACATGGAATGGCTGACCAACTCTCCAAACGCTGTTCAGAAGTTCAAGGTCATTTGGGCAATACGCGGAGAGAATAAGATTCAGGAAAGTATGACGGGCGCATTTTCATCAATAATTTCCTCGGCCGGGAATCTTACGCCGGACCACGCGATCATCGTCGTAACAAAAGCCAAGGATGGTGGAATCAAGCTATCCGCCAGGGCGCCAGCGATGCTGCTTCAAAAGGGCATGAACCTGGGTGCCGCCTTGAATGTTACGGCGAAGAAATACAAAGGTTTCGGTGGGGGACACAATGTTGCGGCAGGGGCGCACATCAAGGCCGAGGACCCTACTCAATTCCTGGAAGAATTGGATCAGGTTCTGCTCTCGCAGTTGAAGACCGATGTACCAAGCTGAGGTCAAGATTCGTTACTCCTCCTCAGCTCTTGCTGAAGGCGTGAGGAATGCCTTATCACCCGATGACAAAAAGACCGGCGGGAAAGCAAGAGTGTCATCGAACGTCAAAGGTCGCACCCTTAGCGTGCGGGTGACCGGAGTAGATCGCTTTGACACGCTGCAAGCAACTCTTCAAGACATCTTTCGCTGCATTCATGCGGCCGAAACGTCGCTAGCGAAACTGAAGCGTTCGTAGCGCACCAATGCCGTGAACGCTTTAAATAAGGCACAAAACGTACGTTGCTAAATTCCGAAATTCGGTTGAGAGCAATTGTCGAAAGCTACTAGAAAAGTCAGGGACAAGTGGCGGTTGAAGGAATGGTATGATGTGTATAGCCCATCATACTTCGGCGAGAATATAGTCGCCAGCATACCATGCGAAGTGCCATCCGCCGTTATTGGCCGAGTCGTCGAAACAACATTATATGACATAACCAACGACTTCGCTCATCAATCAATCAAACTCTACTTCTTGGTGGTTAACGCGAAGGATCATCGAGCGGATACAATTCTCAAATCACATGAGTACGCGACCGACTACCTCCGAAGCCTGGTTCGGCGCGGGAGCACCAGACTCGACGGTATCTTCAACGCCACTACCAAAGATCAATTCTCAACCAGGATCTCGATAGTCGCTTTCACCCGCGACCGAATTAACGCGTCACAGGAACACGGCGTGCGGCAAGTTATGCGCCAGATAGTAGACGAGAAAGCCACTGCCCTAAACTACGATCAACTTGCTCAGGAAGCTGTCCTAGGAAAACTAGGCTCTGACATTTACAATCTATCCAAGAAAATCGCACCGCTCAGGCATGTAGGCGTGAGAAAGAGCAAACTTCTGTCTATTCCACCCGGCGTAATGGCTACGCCAGCCCAAGTGATGGAACAGATCAAACCAGCTGCAACGGCAGCATGATCTGGCCTACGGTAACGTGGTAACCTGTTAGCCTTTATCGTTCGGCCTAACTTGCATTCTTTCGATACATTTTCCGGATTTCTTCATTTATAGAATCGAGTTCCGCACGAAGCTCTCGCATTCTTGCCTCTGAAGCCTGGTCTTTGGGCGCTCGGCCCGTGGTTGTTGGGTCTATGCTGTTGAATTCTTTTTTGAGCTTAAGCAAGTTCTCTTGAAGGTCGGCCGTACGTTCGAATCCATGGAGTATGCCCGCAAGTGCTCCGGTCAGGCCGCCGGCGACAACTCCAGCGAGAAACGACACTAGATCAAACATCATCGCAAACACTCACCTAATGGCTTACTCCGCCATACAGGCTTCAGTTTAAAACGCTAATCACCTCTTTACCCACATGGCGAGTTGACGGACCTGGAGTGTGGTGGCTGACTTGAAGGCTGTGATATTGGCGGCGGGCGAAGGAACCCGGATGTGGCCGCTAGCGACGACCAAACCCAAGCATCTTTTGCCCATAGCGGGACGTCCTTCGATATTGTTCCTGATTGAGGCCCTAGCGGGAGCCGGCATCAAGGAGGTGTTTATCATCGTCGGCTTCAAGGGCGATCTGATACAATCTGTCATAGGCGACGGCGCTAAGTACGGTCAAAACATCGAGTACTTGCGCCAACCGAAATGGACTGGAACAGCATCGGCACTGAATGTAGCCCGTGAGTCGATTGGAGACACCGCATTCTTGGTCGTATACGGAGATCTGTTGGTAAGTCAATCCTCGATCGAAGCCGTGCTCGAGAAATCTCGTGAGTGCACAAGAGTGATGGGCGTAGCGCGCGTGACTAATCAGTTTCAGTACGGGGTCGTCGAAATCAAGGGGGACAACGTTACACGTATTCAAGAAAAACCTAACCGCCTGATGACGGGTGAAGGATGGGTCAACACAGGAATATACATTTTCGATCAAGAAATCTTCCACTCGATTAAGGGCACGGGCCGTTCCAGGAGGAGCGAATACGAACTCACAACTTCCTTGCAACGCATGGTAGACCAAGGAGAGGAAGTGAAGGCCGCAACGATCTCGCGTGAAGAGTGGATGGATATCGGTCGGCCTTGGGATTTGCTCGAGGCGAATGAAAGAATCCTGATGAATTTCACGCCCCAAGTCAAAGGAACCGTTGAGCCGGGTGCCACCATCAAGGGCCCTCTCTGGCTTGAAGAGACGGCTTGCGTAAAATCGGGTAGCTACATAGAAGGGCCGGCATATATCGGTGCAGGCAGCGTTGTCGGGCCTAACGCCCGAATCAGGCCGTGCACAAGTGTTGGGAATGACGTCGTTGTAGGTGCCTCATGTGAGGTCAAGAACAGCATCGTCATGAACGGGTCAAGAATTCCGCATCTCTCATATGTTGGCGACAGCATAATCGGCGAGCGCTGCAACTTGGCTGCCGGAACTATAACCGCGAACATTCGGCTTGACGAAGCAATCGTGAAGGTGAAGTTGAAGGGCAAAGTTCTGAGTTCGGGAAGACGGAAGCTAGGTACCATTGTGGGCGATGGAGTCCAGACCGGAATTAATGCGAGCATAATGCCCGGAGTTAAGATCGGGCCCGGTTCTTTCATCGGTCCAGGAGTCGTTGTCTACAAGGACGTGGAAACAGACGAAATGATCTTGGCGCGACAATCGCTGGTGAGGAAACTCAATAACGGGCGCGTTGGTAGGATGAGTGGAGATTAAGCGTGTCGCTTCGCGCTGGCGATTGAGATCACGTCTCTATCTTTCAGGACGTAGTCGTCGGCGACACGCATCTTGGTTCTGGCTTCGGTTGCGAAAAGGAATCCTTCGGCCAAATCGGAATGTATCAGGCCGGCGAATTCTTTAGCGGTTGTTCCATATGGAACAAGGTACGTATCGGGGAGTACCCGTCCTTTGTGGTCGGTGAGTTTCTCCGGGTCTTCAACGGGATACACGACAATCATCTTCAGTAGTTTGAAAAATGAGAGATTCAATGATTCCTGAACGCCTGTCGAACCGAATGGTGCTAGGACTTTTTCCTGGATCCGCGTTAGAGCATTCGCTTGTTCCGTCGAAGGCGGGTTGCCTTTGTTGATGCTAAAGCTGCCGTCCCCGGGTATGTAGCTAAGAATGCCTTTCTCTCCGGCTCTTCTCAGAGCCAGTTCGGCCTCTGCGCAACAGGGAACCGTTATGCGTCCTGTTGCCTTGAGGAGATCAAGGTTCTTTTCGGCGGGTGCGACGTCAATTTTGTTTGCTGCTAACAATAGGGGTTGTACTTGTCGCCTGAGGTCTCTGACTAGCCTCAATAAGTCCTCGTTGGACCAAGTGCTTGGTTTCTCAAAGTTGAGTCCGAGCTTCGCTTTGGCTGAGAGCAAATGCGCCTTATGCACACCCAAGCCACTCAGTTTCTCCTCAAGGATGGGCACCAAGTCTTCCCGTGTACCTTCAACGCGCCTGATCGCGCGGTCCCATTCCTTCTTGATAATTTGGAGGCACCACATGTCGAGCTCATAATCGAGAAACTTAACGTCCTCTAACGGGTCATGTGTCCCTGGGTCACATTGTTTACCTTCCGCATCTGTTGATCCTGAGGCGTCCACGACATGGATCAACGCATCTGCTTGGCGTATCTCGTCTAGGAATTGATTTCCTAGACCGCGGCCTTCCCACGCCCCCGGGACGAGCCCAGCACAATCAACAAGTTCAACGGGTACAAGCCGTGTACCGTCGACGCACGTCGAGTTTCCCGGTGTATCTGTCACGCCGAATTCTCGGCAAACGCATGGGGTCCTTACGTAACCCATTCCTAGATTCGGTTTGATGGTCGTGAATGGATAATTGGCAATTGCGACGTGTGCGAGAGTCGCCGCACTGAAGAATGTGCTCTTTCCTACGTTCGGTTTACCTACGACCCCTACTTTTCGAGGCATTTCAAATGTTCCCGGTGCGGGCCGGCTTCAGCCCGTTGCAGGAAGGCCAGTGATTCTTATGCCGGCATCGCTTACTTTGTATCTGATGTTTATACCGATTAATAGGGCTGTCATTTGCTCAACGATTCGAGAGTTCTCTAGCCTTCCGCCATCTATTGCCCTGACACCCGGAATCTTTGTGGCCAATTCCATTCCAACCTTGCGCGTCTCCTGGGAGTCGCCGCAAACGATGACATCCGAGTCGACTTCGCGGTCGATACGTTGAAGGGCCTCCGCGACTACATTGTGAAATGCCGAGGCGATCTTCGTGTGGGGCGGGAGCAGGCGTGCGGCCTGTTGTGCGGCGGATCCCTCCCAAACTGCGAGCGCAGTAGAGGCAGATCCTCCGACGGCGGTTGAAAGAGGAACTACGACATCGATGAATACGTCATCCGACTTTATGCTGTCATAAACTGATCTGATCATATCCACGTGGGCCGCGAAGGGAACCGACATGACAATTATGTCGGCCGCGGCTGCCGCCTTAGGATTCTCCATCCCAGAGACCGCGAACGACGCAGTGCCCAAAATGCCGTTAGCTTTCTTCGCGGCGTCCTCAGCTTTTTGCTGCTGTCTAGAACCTATGATGACATGTTCTCCGGCCTTTGCCCAACGGAGCACCAAACCGAAACCTTGATCGCCCGTGCCGCCTATGACTGCAATCGTTCTATTAGCCATCGCTTGACCTTCCGAAGCGATTCGGCGGCGGGTTAACAATAAAAGCTAGCTGTCTATGCCCAGATTTGCAATTTTCTCTGAAGTGCGAGCTCAGGTTGGAAAATCTTGGATAAAGCCTCCTCGCATCATGTATTTTGTTTGCTCGCGTGCACGCTTGATTATTGAGCGGGCGCTGCTGTAGAGCTCATCTCTGCTCCTCTTCAACCTTGCAACCCCTATGGACATTGCCTTCTCCGCCACGGCGGTAGCTTCACGTGGGAATACCTCCCAGTCGTCCATGGTAGGAATGATATTCTTAGCAGAAAGGCCTCTTTCTTCCGCAAGTCTTGCGAGTTCAGACGCCGCCGCGAGGCACATTTCATCGGTAATTGTGCGTGCGCGTACATCGATTGTACCTCTGAAGATGCCAGGAAAGCCCAGTGAGTTGTTGAGTTGGTTTGGAAAGTCCGACCGTCCTGTCGCAACTACGGCGGCCCTCGCTTCTTCGGCTTCCCAAGGCCAAATCTCTGGAACAGGGTTCGCGCAGGCAAACACAATTGGACCATCGTTCATTTTGACAACAGCGTCCTTGCTGATTACTCCCGGACCAGGTGTCGATAAGGCGATGCATGCGTCGGTGCCGATCATGGATGATTCTATTCCTCCTTCACGTCCCTCGGCGTTTGTGGTTTCACAAAGACCCCATTTCTTCGGCGAGTCTTTGAGATCCTTGCGATTTCGGTGTAAGATCCCTTTGCTGTCCACCACAATCATGTTTCCCGGGTTTGCGCCGGAGAGCACTAGTAGACGCGCTAATGCGACGTTTGCTGCACCTGCGCCTATCATTGATATTTTGACCTCTGAAATTTTCTTTCCAACCACCTTGAGGGCGTTTAAGAATCCGGCCAACACGACGGTGGCGGTTCCTTGCTGGTCGTCATGCCACACCGGTATGTCTAACTGTTGTTGGAGTGTGTCAAGGATTTCGAAACATTTGGGTTGCGCTATGTCCTCTAGGTTTATCCCTGCAAATGAGGGTTGGAGACACTTCACCGTGGAGATTATCTCGTGTGTGTCCTTTGTGCCTAAGCATATGGGGAACGCATCTATTCCTCCTAGATACTTGTAGAGCAGAGCCTTTCCTTCCATGACCGGGAGGCCCGCTTCAGGGCCGATATCTCCGAGCCCAAGGACGCGAGATCCATCGGTAACGATGGCTATCGTATTCCACTTATTGGTAAATTCGTAGACCGCTTCTGGGTTGCTCTCGATGCTCTCACATGCCTCCGCAACGCCAGGCGTGTACCAAATCGCGAAGTCGTCGAATGATCGTATCGGGCATTTGGGGACAATCTCAATCTTGCCCCTGTAGAATGGATGGTACTTCAAAGCGAGTTGGGAGGGGAGGTACGCCTTCCTAAGGGATTCTTCGTTAGATGTCATGGCTCAACCCTTGTCTGCAAGCCGCTTAAATATCAGAGTGACTTGAAAGCCAAAAGAATCATCACTGATCTTAAGCTTAAGCGTCGATAATTTGGATGTAGGGAAAATAAACTATGGGAATGCAAAAATACCTTGGTCAAACCTGGCTCCTGAGGGAAAAGAACGGTTTGGAACGAGATCTGCGGCAGCGCGCCGTTGCTTGGAGGCGCGAACCTACCGTCCACCGAATCGAACATCCCACAAGGCTTGATCGGGCTAGGTCGCTGGGCTACAAAGCGAAGCAAGGATACGTGGTAATTCGGGTGAGGATTCGGAAGGGCGGAGCCCATAAGATCCGCCCACGAGCGGGGCGCAGACAGCGAGCACTTGGTGTCACGAAATTCACTCGTGCAATGAGTCTCAAGAACATTGCCGAGGAAAAGGCCCGGAAAAGGTATCCGAACCTTAACGTGTTGAACTCATACTATGTTGGGGAGGACGGCATGCACCACTGGTATGAGACTATAATGCGTGATCCTCACAACCCTGTCTCTAAGTGACCGAGAGTCACGATTTCGAAGCAGGCCAATGAATTAAATAAGGAACCAACAGATCCCGCTCATGCGGGATTGTAAACCGTAAGAGCTGTCGGGGTGCCTGGTTGACCGCGCACGTGCCGTGTACGATGCGAGAAACTTCTATTTTCGAAGAGTCCGCTAAAGTCTTCGCCGCCGCGACTCTTCAGTCATAGGAGCGAAAGTTCGCCGGTTATCTTATCCACTAGCTCAGCAGGTGCTGGGCCAATTCCCACGCAGGTGGCAGTTCCTGGCTCAACTTGGGTTAGACCACTATCGTGGATGATTTCCGCAACCAAACCGAGATCCTGGGCCTCCCTATGTAACTTCTCGAGTTCACTCTCCGAATTTACCTTGACGACGACCTTGCATTGGCCTTCCTTGATCCAAGCATTCCACCATTCGGGACGTTTCTTTCTCGTTTCTTCCGATGCGGTGACTGAAGCATGCCCGACTTGGACGGCAATTTTGCCCTTTCCCATCTCGAGATCTCTTCGAACGGCGACTGCCAGCTTATACTTGAACGCCCTCGTAGCTAAATCCCCTTTAATGGTCGTGCTTATCTTAAGCAGTTCCAAATAAGTAAAGAGACGGTTAGGATTCGAATTGAAGTCGGGACAGACGGTCCAATCCGTTGAGGTGAGCACTATCGCGCATGCGACCGATGACCTCGAAAAGATTCAGAGTGCTCTAACTAGACTACTTCCGGCCTCCTTGAAAGGCCGCGAAATCTTTACCCGACGCTATTTGCAGGGTCATTACGGGAATCCAATCGTTACTTTCGAAGCGCATCTCTCGGAGTCGAAGGATGTGGAAGAGTTCAAGGTCTTCTTCCTGAAGCAACTCTCGACATTGGACAAGGTGTCCATAATGAGAGAGTTAAATCGGCATACAGATGCCGACGGAAACCTCTACATTCGAATTGACAAACAACGAATGTTTCGAGGCGCCGTTCGGTTGGGTCAGGATGATGCGATCAGAGTCCGAATGAAATTCACTAATTTCGCCGGGAAGTCAGTCCAGCTTATGAACGAATATTTGGGGTCTGGGTAACGTGGGTACATACCTGGACTTGCACGTAATCCCGCGGACAGAGGATGCGGCCGCTTGCGAACGAATGGCTTCCCTCTTCGCTGCTGCGCATTATGCTACCGTAGGTCTCACGGTGGCCACCGGTCTACGCAGTGAGCAGGTTAGATCGGTACGCCGAGTATTCGAAGATCACGGTGTAAGTACCGTTTTGCGCGTCGATCTCAAACCAAGCTCTCGAACCGAGCTGCTGCGACTACTCCGAAGGTTCAGAAATCAATATGATATTGTGGCCGTCAGATGCCTAAATCAACAAGTTGCCATGGTATCCTGTCGAGACAGGCGCGTCGACTTGGTATTTTTCGATTCTGCAAATTCGAATTTCCGGTTTAATCATACTCTTGCTCGCCTCTTGCACGGAGCACTGGAATTTAATCTAGTGTCTGACTTGACGCAAGGTGATGATTGGGTCTTCGCAAGAATCCGCAAGGCAATAATGATTGCAAGGGAACATCAGGTCAACGTCGTATTGTCAAGCGGTGCAAAGAGCTATGAAATGGTACGGAGCCCGTTCCAAATAAGCGCACTCGCAATCACTCTCGGATTAAGTCAAGAGACATCGATTCGCGGAGTATCCTCTACACCTTCATTGATTGTGACGGGGAACCGCAAGAAGCGTGCGCCAGAGTATGTGGAGGAAGGCGTACAGATAGTTCTCCCTTCGAGGCGCTGAGATCGATGGCGAGACGTTACATGTTGGTTAAGATCGTCTGCGACCGCAAACTGACTACCGACCAGTTTCATGAAACGCTGATTGCATCTGTCAAGCGTTATTTTGGCGAAGTTGGGCTTACGCGTATAGATCCTAGGATCATAAGGTTCGACGGAAATTCATTAACTGCGATTGTTTCCTGCGATCGGAACGGAATGCCTGAATTCGAGTCATCGATGACTCTCATCCAATCTTATGCGGAATCGCCAGTTAGCGTCCTTGTCCTGCGCGTCTCAGGAACTGTTAAAGGGGCTGCGAGACGAGGTAAGTAACGTTTTTCACAGGGGCGACACCTCGTTCCTATGGGGATGAAGAAGCCAGTCCCAGTCAGATCTCCTTGCTGAAGATATGACGACCTCAGCGACGGGCTGACCCCAATACTGATCATCTTGGTGAAATAGTCGAAGTCTCTGTTTCGACAAAAGAGCGACCGGTTCGCTGAAAACACAAGCGTCTCGGTGTGGAGTGACTCGGTAGGAACGGACTCGGTCACATCCGAAGCAACGTTAGGCGAAGAGTAAAGAGTTTAATTACTCACTCACAAGTCTTTAATGTTCTAGCCGCTCTCTCTAGGAGTTGAGAGCCTTGCCGGATTCTGCTCGCGCGAATCTGCAACAGGTGTTGGCTAGTGTTCGCGCAGATTGGGTTAAGGCGTTTATCGAGTACAAGAAGCGCGGCACGAACAATCGGGGCGGCCGCATTCCTAAAGATTCAACCCTTTGACAAGCAAATCCTCTCCACTACGTAAAATGCCGAGAGCTAGGGCATTGACGACACATTCACGTAACTGAACGGCTGCCTGAACTCTCTTCCTTAATGCAGCATTAACAGGTATGGCAGCGAAGAGTCCGGCTAGTTCCTTTTAGCCTTCTGTGCCTTCTGGGAAGAAATCGAATTGGGGGTCTTTCTCGAAACTGGTGAGCCTCTCATCGAGTTCTTTGTTCTCTTCCCGCGTTTTCCTAAGCGCGGCAGCATACTCATCTTTGGTAGACTCGTAAGTGTTGATTGCGGCTGATAGTTCTTTGGCGACTCTCATCTGTTCTTTTGATTTTGGTTCTGGTCTTATAATTCTAAGTCCTTCATACAAATCCAGAAGCAGTATGTCGGCGACCTTGACGGCACGGGAACCTGTAAGGTAAATCAGGCCCACGGTTTATCTCCGCCGAAAAGTTCTTCTTCTGTACTTGGCTGATTCTTTCAATGCTTCTTCTTCGGTGACTGGCTCAGCTTTACTAAGTCTGAGCTTCTCGTCTTTGACTTCATGCTCAAGTTCCTCGCCTTCCTTCCATTTCAATTCCTCAATGGTGGAAGGAGGCACTATGATAACATACTTCGGATACTCGCGGAAGAGCGGGCGTTCAACCACTCTGCGTTGGACGTGTCCGTAACCTCAACGACGCGGGCAAGAACTAACTAGCTAAGGCTTTGCGAAAGAAGATCTCCCCGACACCTTTCTGGTTGACGCCGTTGACGATGCCGCATTCTTCAAAGCCCATTCTTCTATGCCAAGCTTGAGACGGAATCGGTTCATTCACTCAGTATCGAAGGTGGGAATTTGTTATTTTCCTTTGGGCACTGAATTACGAGTCCTACCAATATCCTCTGCCGATATGGAATGTTTTGCGGCTTTTCATGACTAACTCGTAGATGTCGTTCCCTCGAATTGGGAGGAACATCTCACCCGTGTCATACCTTGCCTTCCCATTGGCGTCCGTGAATGAAATCTTCCTTCTCATCAATCTGAAGCCTAGCTTGTAATACAATCCGCCCGAAGGGTACTTCTTGATGTTGGCGTTCAAGCAGGCGATGTCACAATTCTTTTGCGTGAGGATCTCGATTCCTCTCTTAACCAGCTCAGAGCCCAAGCCTCTCTTTCGAGTTGACCTCGTGACGCAGGTGCCGCCCAACCCTCCGACGAGTATTCTCCGCCCCTCAAACAGTATGTTCCTAGAAAAGAGCTCAACTTGGCCTACAACTCTGTTCCCTTGGTAGGCAAATACCCAGCCGAATCGCTTCGCTATGAAACATTCCGCTACCTCCTTGCGGCCCACCCTGCTAAAGCATTCTTGCTGCAGCTCCTTGCTACGACGTTTTTGACTCCTTGAAAGATTTCCTGCCTTGACATAGACAAGCCTCAGTTTTTGGGCCACAACGGCCAGCCTCCCGTGGTCGCTAGATTCTTTGAAAGAGTTCTATTCAGATTCCGTTCGGGTCGGTAATGTAAGTCCAGCGGGATCTTGCAGATTCCCTCGTATAGGAGACAGGTTTAACGCCTTTCTCAGCAAGCTCTGCCAGTGCTAGGTTAAGGTCGTCAACCTCGAATGCGATATGATCCAATTGGTCACCCGAACGATATTCTTGCTCCTCATACCAATTCAGTTCGAGATAGTGATCACAGCCCTCACACCTAACGACAGCAAATTCTCCTCGTGTTTCCTGAACTTTGAGTCTTGAAACCAT
This sequence comes from uncultured Candidatus Bathyarchaeia archaeon, assembly GCA_964533505.1. Classification (GTDB taxonomy): domain Archaea; phylum Thermoproteota; class Bathyarchaeia; order 40CM-2-53-6; family 40CM-2-53-6; genus FEN-987. The sequence continues at coordinate 19,757 of CAZHKA010000054.1, forward strand.
TCGCAATCCTAGAATCTTGGTGTAAAACTCGAGCGACAGATCGAGATCCCGGACTTGGATACCCGTGTACCGCAACTTGAAGCCCAAATTGTGCTCAGCATAGGCATGGGGGGTCTCAGACTTATGCTTGCATTGGCTTCTCTATCCTGTTTCTATCCGTCTAATTGCAACCTAGACTTTACTGTTTGCTTAGAGAATCGACCTCAAAAGAAATGAGTTGCGGTGGGGTAGATCAAGTCAAAATGGCTCGCCGTTCAAAAAGCTAGGATTCCGCGACTACTCAGTCTACATGATCGGAAAACTAGAATGAGATATTCGGTGAGTCCCTGGTGAGTGTCGATTTGTCGCCAAAAGATCCGTTGCGCAGACGATCAAAGATACACGTTTGCAGTATCATCTTCCTATTATTACTTTGGTCGCGCCTGTGGTGGCAGAAGTTGAACCTTTAGTGAAATAATAGCGGTAGAGGCATCATCAGTTGATGAACGTACCTGTCTAGGGGGTCATCCTATAGCGAGGGAATTCTTAGCTAGACAGGGACTTTTGGACATCCAGTGGATGTTGAGTTCTTTCATCAATAGAGAAATTAATGCACATAGGCTTAGGTTAATCGTGAGGAAAGAGAGTCTTGCCATGTGTGATAGTCTGCGGTGGGCAATGGGGAGACGAAGGCAAAGGGAAAGTAGTTGCGTACCTCACCCTGAAAGACAACGCGGCAATCGCCTGCAGAGCAGGAACCGGACCCAATGCGGGCCACACAGTCACATACAAGGGCAAGAAGCTGGGATTATCACAAGTGCCCAGCGGTCACGTGAACGAGAATAGCCTATTGAGACTTGGAGCGGGCTTCCTAGTTGACCCATCAAAGTTCCTAAAGGAAGTGGAATTAACCAACACGAAATCTCGAGGGAAGTGATGGGGCCTATCTCATCAATTACTGTCGTGCCATCGCTATTTGAAGCCGTTGTTCAGGGGTGATGAGGTGGTCGTGGCTGTCTGCGCCTAAGTCGATTTGCACCCATTTGATCTTCCCAGTGAACTCGCTGGTTTTCGTTGTGTAGTCTGGAGTAACGTTTGTGCCAGACTCGCGGCCAACATCGCATGTCTCGTCGGCTGAGAAAGCCATTGGTTGGGTGGCGTCGACACGTCCCTCTCCAGCCTTCTGGCCATCATAGTAGAGAGTTACGTTACCGCCTTTCGCTAGGCCGCCGCCATCATACTTGAATTCCATGCGGACCTGATGCTCGCCAGACGGAATCAGTTTACTCGCTTCCGTAGTGAAGAGTTTGATGCCGAAGAAATTGTAAGCGAACTTGGCTTTGCCACCCTTAGCGTAGAGGCTCCAACCACCAAACTTTCCGGCTTGGTGGATAATCACGCCTTCCGCGCCGGCAGCCGGAACCACGAGCTCAGCCGTAGCAGACCATGACTTATTCTTGATATTCACGACGCTGCTCTCTGACAGCCGGCCCATTCCAGCGAAGAGCAACTGTGAATTGCCCTTTACCAGCTTCGGACGCCCGGCCATATCGGGGTCAAAGCGCTCTACCCGTCGATCATCTAGCGGCAGCACGTTATACTTGGTTGCCTCGATCAACCAAAGGCGTTGCAGTTCAGCCAGTTTTTCAGGCATCTCTTTTGACAAGTCGTGTGCCTGGGTCCAGTCCTTGCTACCATCATAGAGTTCCCACATGTCCTTATCGAAAGGTGGAAGAGCTGCTGTCACGACCCAAGGTGTGCTATGTTTCGTTACCGCACTCCAACCCTTGTAGTAGATCCCTCTGTTACAGAACATCTCGAAGTACTGAAGCTCACGTCGCTCCGGTGCATTCGCATCGTTCAAACTGTACAGCATACTCTTACCCTCGTAAGGCGACTGCATAACGCTGTTCACAACCGTTGGCTCAGGGATGCCTGCCGCTTCCAGAATTGTTGGCGCGACGTCGATAACGTGGCAGAACTGGTTACGAATCCCACCTTTCTCTTTGACGACTTTCGGCCAGTGGATTATCGTGCCGTTTCTGGTTCCACCCCAGTGGGATGCAACCTGCTTCGTCCACTGGTACGGCGTGTCCATGGCCCAAGCCCAACCAACCGCGTAGTGGTTATACGCGTCGGGCGAACCCCACTTGTCAAGTTTCGCCAACAGAAATTCAGGAGTCTCCATACCAGTCATCCCGTTCAGCGTAGTCATCTCATTGAACGTACCAGGAATAGTCCCTTCCGCGGAAGCGCCGTTATCGCCTACGATAACGAAGACCAACGTGTCATCCATGATCCCTAGATCTTCGATAGCCTTGATCAGTCGGCCTACTTGATAGTCTGTGTGCTCCATGAATCCCGCGTACACCTCCATCTCCCGTTCTAAGACTGGTTTAAGCTTGGGATCCATCGCGTCCCAGGCGGGAATTTCGGCGGGACGCTTCGTTAACTCTGCGCTCTGCGGAATCACGCCCAACGCTTTTTGTTTCTGGAATGTGATCTCGCGCTGCTTATCCCATCCAAGCGCGAATTTGCCCTTGTACTTGTCAGCCCACTCCTTCGGAACATGGTGTGGTGCATGTGTGGCGCCGGGGGCGAAGTAGACGAAGAAAGGCTTGTCGGGCATTAGCGCTTTCTGTTGCCGGACCCAAGCAATCGCTCTGTCAGCCAGATCCTCGGTAAGGTGGTAACCCTGCTCTGGAGTTCTGGGCGGTTCGATCGGAACGGTGCCATTGTATATCCCCGGATACCACTGGTTTGCCTCGCCACCGATGAAGCCGTAGAAGTACTCGAAGCCGCCGCCGTTTGCCGGCCAATGATCAAACGGTCCCAGCGGAGACGTCTGCCAAACCGGCACCTCGTGGCATTTTCCGAACTGAGCGGTCGAATAGCCGTTCAGCTTCAGCGTCATAGCCAACGGAGCTTTCGTGTTCGAGCATAGCGAATTATAGCCAGGTGCCGCCGTAGCGATCTCAGTAATTCCACCCATGCCGACACTATGATGATTGCGCCCGGTCAATAATGCCTGCCGTGTGGGAGAACAAAGCGCCGTAGTGTGGAATCGAGTGTACTTCAAGCCCTCCGCCGCGAGTTTCTCGAAGGTCGGCGTATTGCATGGTCCACCGAACGCGCTGGATGAACCGAATCCCGCGTCATCGATCAGTACGATAAGCACGTTCGGAGCCCCAGCTGGTGGGCGTAGCTCCCTAATCGGCGGATACTTTGTACCCGGATCCTTAGCATCGTAAGTCGTTAAACCAAACTGTGCTCGATCGGGGATCGGCAGAATGTTACGCTCAACCTTGACAGGAGAAGCAGAAGTCTTCTCAACTACTGGTTTCGCAGACAAATTTCATCTAAGTCCGTTTTGCAGGGGTTGATATTTAGCGTTTTCTCATCGAGAAAAGAAGAAGAAGAAATGTGAATGGCGAGAAGAGTTCTAAGCTCTATAGAAAGGTACGTGAGAAGCTGAGTTACTGAGCTGCTTTCATGTAAGCCACTGAAGTTTTCTTCTCACGTGACGGCATGAGCTGTAACAATACGCCTAACTTATCGCTGAACGTCAAAACTCCATGAGGGTTCACCGTTATGATTATGTCGGTTCCTTTCTCTTCCCCCTCTTTAGAGAGCCATATCTCATAGTCGGAACTTTTACCCCTAAACGCGCAATGAGTGCGGTAGCTGGATAAGAAGATACGACAGCTTGCGCCGGTGGTTCGAGGCGGAAGGCGGACGGGTTCTCTGCGAAGAACACCTAGCCGAAGTTCTAGCCGAATCCGTCGCGATAGAAGGGGGCGATTAAATGCAGGTGGAAGATGCGCCGGACCTGGACGACCTACGCCGAGCGATTAAGGTCCGTCGAACCCGGGATCCTCGTGAGTGGGGGCGGCTGATTGTTGAGTTGGTGGATAAGGTGCGCGACGTAGCCGAGAGCTTCCCCACCGCGGAGGAACAATACGAATGGTTAGCCGAACTCAGAAAGCCACACTTCGCCGTCGAAAGCTACGGCTGGGAGTACCAGGCAGTCTTCGACGCCATAGACGCTGAAGTGGAGATCCATGACGATGACCCACGTTGCATATACTGCGGCAAAGACTTCCCAGAAGACCAGTTCAAGGTCCACGTTCAACGTTGCGGACGAGAACATGACTTCAAAGTTACGCAATAGCACACCTTACTCGACCGACAACGAGGCGGAAAATGTGACTAACTGTTTAGGTAATTCGTCACGACTAAAGAGTTTAATTAGGGAACCTCACTCAAGTGGCCGAATTTCGTGTTGGTGAATTCGTAATGTCAATGTTTGCAGTTCCAGGTGCTTATGATCGAGCGATAACGGTGTTTTCGCCGGATGGGCGGCTGTTCCAAGTTGAATACGCTTCTGAGACCGTGAAGCGCGGAGCTACTGTTCTGGGTATCGCTTGCCCGGACGGTGTGGTTCTGGCCGCGGAGGAGAGGGCCACGTCCAAGTTGCAAGATCCGTCTTTCATGTGGAAGATTTTCCAAATCGATGAACACGTTGGCGCTGCGGTTGCAGGGTTAAGCTGCGATGCCCATATCCTTGTTGATCAGGCCAGGGTTTATGCTCAGTCGAACCGGCTTCTATATGATGAACCTATTGACGTGGAAATCTTGACTAGACGAATCGGGGAGATCAAGCAACTGTACACTCAGCACGCCGGAGTTCGTCCCTTCGGAATTTCCATGCTATTCGGTGGATTGGATCGCAAAGGCAGCCGATTGTTCTGGACCGATCCAAGCGGCGCGTTCCTCGCATACAAGGCTTGGGCAATTGGAGCCGGCGGCGACGCGGCGAATGAGATCCTTGAAGCCGATTACAAGGAAACCATGACGCTTGACGACGCGGTCCTTCTAGCTCTGAAATGCATGAGCAAGGTACTAGAGGACAAACTAGACGCGCAGAAGATTAGAATTGCAACCGTCTCGGCCGCGACGAAGAAATTTAGTAAGCTCTCCCAAGAAGACGTGGACAAGTACATCAAACGGCTTGACTCGACTAAAAAGGCCGCCAGTCGATGAGTGAAAAGTTCACCACGGCACGTATCTCAAAAAGCGGAGAAAAATTCGAAGTCCTAGTCAAGCCCGATCCTGCATTAGAGTATAAAATGGGCAAACCCCTCGCCGTTTCACAGCTCCTGGTGATCGACGAGATCTACAGCGACGCAGGTAAAGGCACGCGAGCTTCGGCCGAAAAGCTCCAGAAAGCCTTCGGAACAGAGGATCCTCTGACGATTGCAGAGGATATAATGAAGCACGGTGAGCTGCAGCTCACTACCGATCAGAGAAGGCAGTTAGTCGAAGAAAAACGCAAGCAGATAGTGGCTTTTGTGGCTCGAAACTGCATCGATCCGAGAACCGGAACACCTCACCCGCCCATCCGCATCGAGCAGGCTATGAGTCAAATCAAGTATTCAATTGATCCGTTCAAGAGCGCTGACGAACAAGCCAAATCGGTCATTGAGGAATTAAGGGCGCTTCTCCCGATTAAGATGGAGCAAATGCGTGTTGCGGTAAAAATCCTTGCAGAATACGCGGCTAAGGGATACGGCGCCGTTAAAGGCTACGGGACAATTAGCAAGGAAGAATGGCAAGCCGACGGGGCGTTGGTTGCCGTCGTTGAAATGCCGGCCGGACTTTACGGTCCGTTCATAGAGAGACTTGGAAAGATTACTCAGGGCAGTATCCAAACGAAAATTCTCAAGTAAGCCACTCATGTGGGCTCGATCTACGCGCGCCTAAGGTGTGGGTGAACGCTCCTACTCAGATTGTGCCATATGCATAGTTATTGCACAGGGCTCGCGGAAAACTCAATGTATAATTATCAGTTTCCTTGTCTTCACAAATTGCTTCACAGGTAATGAGTTGGAACGTTGACAATCTTCGCAGAGAGAAAACAGCTTGTCGGACCTGGAGATGTTCTGGCTGAGGGACCGTATTTTGCGGGGGAGAATACCTACCGCGACGGATCCAAAATATTCTCATCTAGGGTCGGCATGGCGGAGGTAATTGGGAATAAACTCGTAGTAATGCCCTTCAAAGGCGCCTATATGCCGCGATTAGACGACATTGTGTTGGGTCGTGTAACCGACATCGGTATGTCCGGTTGGCAGGTTGATATCTGTTCTCCGTATCCTGCCATGTTACCTGCGTCTGAAACTCCGATGCATCGAGGGCGTGACTCAGTGCGACAGGATTTGCGTACGATATATGGTGTCGGTGACTTAATGATTGCTCAAGTAATCGCTTTCGACAGGACGCGAGATCCGCTGTTGACCACGAAGGGACGAGGACTGGGTAAAGTAAGTTCGGGTCTTGTTGCAAGGATTACCCCCACAAAGATACCGCGGATGATAGGAAAGAAGGGGTCGATGATAACAATGTTGAAGAAGGAGACCGGGACCGATATCATTCCCGGTCAGAATGGCGTCGTCTTGGTGACAGGAGGAAACCCCGACCAAGAACGCACGGCTGTCGAAGCCATCTACATGATCGAACGTGAGGCGCATACGACAGGTTTGACTGACCGCGTAAAGGCAATGATACTAGAACGAACGAAGGGAACAAGAGTTGGGCAATAAAGAAAAAGACAAAGTTCGGTTACTTGACGATAAAGGGCTGAGGGTTGATGGGCGACGACTCGACGAGTTGCGCCCGGTTAAATTAGAGGTCGGCGTACTCGACAAGGCGGATGGGTCGGCATATATCGAACACGGCCGAAACAAGATTCTTGCCGCAATTTTCGGGCCACGAGAGGCCCACCCCAAGCACATCGCCTTGGCTGACAGAGCCGTGGTCCGATGCAGATACCACATGGCGCCATTCTCTACGGACGAAAGGAAATCTCCCGCTCCTTCGAGGCGTGAACAAGAACTCTCCAAAGTAGTTAGGGAGTCACTGGAGCCATCGATAATGTCCGAGTATTTCCCACGATCAACTATTGACATATTCATTGAGGTACTTCAGGCTGACGCCGGTACAAGATGTGCAGGAGTCACTGCTGCTTCCCTTGCGCTAGCGGACGCTGGCATTCCCTTGCGGGAACTCGTAGCAGGATGCGCAGCCGGGAAGGTGGATGGCAAGGTCGCCTTGGACCTATCTGACATTGAAGACAAGAAGGGAGATGCGGACTTGCCGGTAGCATTCATGCCGAAATCCAACGCCGTTAGCCTCCTACAAATGGACGGTTCGATGACTGAGGATGAGCTGAAGCAAGCGCTCGATATGAGCATCAACGCGTGCCGGACAATCTACGAGATGCAGAAGGAAGCACTGCGTAGGAAGTATCATGTCGAACGCGAAGAGGAAGAGAAAGAGGAAGTTGCGGAGGTTAAAGCGTAGTGTCGGCCACACACCAACCCACACCGCTCGCTAAGCTAGAACAAAAGACCATTCAAGAAATAATTCTGAAGGGCCAACGGATCGACGAGCGAGGTCCTCTGGATTACAGACCCCTTACGATAACACTGGGCATCGTTGAGAAAGCAAACGGTTCGGCTCAGGTGTACCTCGGAAAAACGAAAGTTCTCGCTGGCGTAAAGATTCAGACGGGCACACCATTCGAGGATACTCCGAACGAGGGCATTCTCACCGTAAACGCAGAGTTCGTCCCGCTGGCATATCCAACCTTTGAGACAGGGCCGCCCGATGAAAATTCAATCGAACTAGCGCGTGTCGTGGATCGCGGAATACGGGAATCGAAAGCGATAGACCTTCAGAAGCTATGCATTGAACCTGGAAAGAAAGTGTTCGTGGTCTTTGTAGACATCTACATCCTGGACCACGATGGAAACCTAATCGACGCCGCCGGCATGGCAGCCTTGGGTGCATTAGTAAACGCGAAGATGCAAGAGTTCGAATGGAAAAACAATGAGGTCCGTTACAAGGAGACAAAAATGCTGTTGCCGATGCAGAACTATCCTGTTCCCATAACCTCGGTAAAGATAGGTAACTCAGTGATCGTCGATCCCTGCCTCGAAGAGGAACAAGTAATGAACTGCCGCCTGACGGTTACAACCGGAAAGAACAATGACGTATGCGCGATGCAGAAAGGAGGCCTCGGCACCTTCACCCCCGAAGAAATCAAGCAGATCATATCCTCCGCAATTCAGAAGTCAAAGGACCTCAGAGAGAAGATAATTTCAAAAGTGAACTGACGTGCCTAGAACGTACAAAGTTGGGCCCTCAGGAAGTTTCGGGGCTCGCTACGGCACCATGGCGCGCAAGCGATATGCAACAATAATCACGGAAATGCGAGCACCCCATGAATGCCCGCAATGCCACATAACAGGCGTCAAGAGACTTTCCGTGGGAATATGGCTGTGTAGACGTTGTGGATTCAAATTTGCCGGAGGAGCATACGCCCCAACGACGAAACTTGGCCAAATAGCCGAAAGAGCGTCACGCGCCGGCGTGGCTAGCAGACTGCTCGCCGAGCAGAAAGCCGAGAAAGCAAAGGAAGCAGAGGCCAAGGCAAAGACTGCAAGGAAACGTCGTCGCAAAGCCAAAGCAGAAAAAACTGCACCCGAGAAACCAACCGAGAAGGCAACCGAAAAAGTCCCTCAGGAAAAACCGGAATCTGACGAGCAGACCGATGCCTAAAACCAAATCGCGCTACACAAATAGAACGAATCGAAGCAGATTCGAAGCGCAAGCCGAAATCAATATTCAGCTTCAGTCGCGAAGGCAGGTCGACGCGATTGCGGCCGCTCTAAGCCCCGAGACGTCGCATCCAGCGGGCAGAAAAGCGACAGTCCGAATCATAAACCGCGGGCAGAGAATTGGACTCTTGTTCTTCGCTCGCGACTCGCCTTCTCTGAGGGCTATCATGAGCTCGTACCTACGCATGCTGAAAGCTATCACAACTGTTTGCGGATCCCTACTCGATTCGAAACTTCGTCACGAATAGCGAGGCGGCGTTATCCATATGATTGAAGATTTGGATGCTTCGATGCGAATTAGAGGGATTGATGGAATCGTCGGATATGGCGAATCCACATTAGCAGACCCCGACCTGACTTATGTCGTTGGGGGAACGTTGGCCAGGGGCGGATTTTATTTTAAGAAGTGCGGCAACCGACCCCTTCTAGTAGTCAGCAATTTGGACTACGGATCCGCGAAAAGGTTAGGTAAAGTCAAGAGTGTCCAAACGCTTACGCAGTGGCGTTATGAGATGATTCAGAAGAAGCATCCCGAAGGGTACGACGCAGCAGCCAGACTCGTAGCGACTATTCTGAGGCATGAAGGAGTACGTGGCAAAGTCGTGTTATTTGGCCGAAACGATCTAGCCAAGGCGCTTCGGTTCGTTCACAGTTTGAATCGGCTTGGCGTACAGACCGTTGGAGAACGTTCTCCTACGTTAGTCGAAACCGCAAGGGACACGAAGCAAGCCGATGAACTACAACACCTCAGAGAGGTAGCGGCTAGAACCGGGAGAGTCGTTGAGTACGTTGCGCAGTCGCTACGAAACGCCAAAGAAAAGCGAGGCCACCTGCAACTTCGGCACCAGCGGGCGACTATAGGCCTAGTCAAGTCGATAATTGCTTCAAAGTTAGCAGGGGAGGGGTTGCTCGCTCCCGAAGGGACGATCTTTGCCATAGGGCCATCGGGCGCGGACCCACATAATGCCGGAATACCTACCGCGGAAATCAAGAAGGGAAAGCTGATCGTGTTTGACATATTCCCCCAGGCAGAGAGCGGCTACTGGTCTGACTTGACCAGAACCTTTCTACTCGGAAGGGCGGATTCTAAAGCAAGAAAAATGTACGAGGCTGTTGAAAACGCACAGGCGGACGCACTCGATTATCTGAGAGCAGGCGTGACTGGCGAATCCAGTATGCACCGCGCATGCGATGTTATAGAGGGTGCAGGTTTTCCAACGGTGCGACGCATATACAGCGGCCGGGCAACGAATATCGCTTCAGGCTTTATCCATTCACTTGGGCACGGAGTGGGACTAACGATTGGTGAAAGTCCATACCTCAGTTTCAATGGTAGACCGGCGCTTAAAGCCGGCGAGGTCGTAACCGTTGAACCTGGCGTATATCTACCCGGCTATGGCGGAGTCCGCATCGAAGACACAGTCCTAATAAAATCGAAAGGGATAGAGAGCTTGACCCACGTTGAGAAGGAACTCGAACTTACGTGAGGATGATAGAACATGAATACAATAGTCGTAGATGTGAAAGTTCCAGACGGTTGTAACGTAATCCTCGGTCAAAGCCATTTCATTAAAACGATCGAAGATCTGCATGAGGCAATGGTCAACTCTGTTCCAAATGCGAAATTTGGCATCGCTTTCTGTGAATCTAGTGGACCATGCTTGGTCCGATCGGAAGGCAACGACACCGAATTAAGGCAACGTGCTTCGAAAACTGCGCTCGAACTCTCCGCGGGCCACAGCTTCATCATCTTCATGAAAGACGCTTACCCAATAAATGTCCTCGATAAAGTGAAGTCAGTTCCGGAGGTTTGTGGTATCTACTTGGCGACGGCTAACCCTTTTCAGGTTATTCTAGCCGAAACGGATCAGGGTCGCGGTGTCCTAGGAGTAGTTGATGGTTTTGCTTCCAAAGGCATTGAGACGGATAAAGATGTCCGTGAGAGGAAGGAGTTCCTTCGAAAGATAGGGTACAAGCTCTCAGGTTGACTGCTTAGCGTTCGAGGAAGCAAGATACCAACGGGACCCTGAGGGTGTATCCTCGAGTCCTACGCCGGCAGCGATAATCTCCTGGCGCAGACGATCTGCTGTCCCCCAATCGCCTCGTTTTCTCGCCTCATCTCTCATTCCGAGGATAATGCGAAGCAGGTTTCCGATTACATCCGTACGCTGGGGCATCGAGGGATTTAGGATTCCAAACACACTTCCGAAGTAATTGAAAGTGTGTAACACCCGCTCCACAGACGCTCTATTCAGAGCCCTAGCTGCGTATGGTTCAACAGCCCTGGAATACGAGATCAAGGCGGCCAAGGCGCGAGGTGTGTTGAAGTCATCGTCCATTGCATCATCAAAATCCATTATTGCCTTCCGCGTGAGCTTCTAAATTTCCTCGCTTTCAGGGCCTTCCGGCTGAAGGCTTTTTGAATCAAGTAGTGCGGAGAACTCGTTGTAGATCGACCTCAGCTTATCTAAGACATCTTCCGCTTGTGCTATGTTTTCTTCGTCAAAGTTGAGTGGGGTTCTGTAATGCCTCATTCCATAGTACAGCCGCAGAGCTTCCGGATCATGTTTCTGAAGCAGTTCGGCGATGGTGATGAAATTTCCCAGCGAGTGGCCCATGCGCTCGCCACGAATCATCAGGAGGCCTCCGTGCACCCAGAACCGCACGAGGGGCTTCACTCCGGTAGCTGCCTCTGCCTGTGCGATTTCAGCTTCGTGATGTGGAAAGATTAGGTCGAGTCCGCCACCGTGGATGTCGTACGTGGGCCCAAAGTAATTGGTAGTTATGGCCGTGTCCTCTATGTGCCAACCAGGTCGGCCCTTACCCCAAGGGCTTTCCCAAAACGGTTCTCCCGGTTTCTGTGCCTTCCAAAGCGCGAAGTCAACAACACTTCTCTTTCTAGCGTCCGGATCGATTCGATGCGTTCCAAGCTCATCGAGTTTCTGTCTTGACAGTTGTCCGTAGTCAGGAAACTTGGCTACGTCATAGTAGACGTTGCCTTCAACTTCATATGCGAAGCCTTTCTCGATGAGTGTGGAGATCTGCGCAATGATTTCAGGAATATGTTCCGAGGCTTTGGCGTAGAGGTTCACGCTCGTTATCCCTAGCGCTTCCATATCGCGCATAAACTCCTTCGTGAATGAATCTGCCATCTTGATTGGATCTTGTCCAGCTTCGTTTGCCCTGTTTATGATTTTGTCCTCTACGTCTGTAATGTTCATCAGGTAGAATAGGCTGTAGCCCTTTGCACGAAGATATCTGGCTATGATGTCGTAAGCGAGGTAGGTCCGTGCGTGGCCAATGTGGCTGTGGTCGTATACCGTGGGTCCGCATACGAACATGTAAACTCTGTTTCCGCGTTCTGGTTTGAATTCCTCGATCGTACGTGTCCTAGTGTTGTAGATTCTCAGAACCATTGCAGAAGCCTTCTGGCGAAAGTTCGATCGGATAGGGTGTGCAGGCGGTTAGCTAAAAGAACGTGCCCGTTGGCAAATGTAGTCACCCAAGTTCTTCGCCGTGGCTGGGTTGTTTGCCATATGTAATTAATCTTGCTAGTGCGCCGCTAGACATGGCGTTTTGTTTGGCTGTAATGGTTGAGTTGTAGTTATTTAGCCGGAGGTTTTGTGTGCCAGCGCAATTGACTTAGAAACAGAAAATGTGGGGTGATTAACCCTCACACATATATTGAACCAGACGGTTGCAATCTGCAAAAATGGATGATTATTATTATGGCTCAAGCGGTTCTCAATCCCGAAAGAAAGGACGAACGAGTAATACAACCAGAGGTCAACATCGGGACGCTTGGGCACGTTGACAACGGCAAGAGTACATTGGTTCAAGCCCTAACCGGCCAATGGACGGCACGGCATTCGGAGGAACTGCGCCGCGGAATTACAATACGGATTGGCTATGCTGACGCATTCATTTACAAGTGCGTCAACAATCATGCCCCAAGCAGCTACACGACAAAGCCCATATGTCCAATTTGCGGGTCAGAGACGAAACTAGAACGGGCGGTGAGCTTCGTTGATTGTCCGGGGCACCACAGTCTGATGGTCACGATGTTGTCGGGCTCGGCTCTAATGGACGGTGCTCTGTTCGTGCTTGCGAGCAGCGCCAAGTGCCCCCAGGCCCAGGACCGGGAACACCTCCTTGCGGCCCAGAGTGTCGGTATTAAGAAGCTTGTAATCGTGCAGAACAAGATCGATGTTGTCACCAAAGAGCGAGCACTCGAAAACTACAGGGAAATCCGAGCATTCGTCAAAGGAACAATTGCTGAGGGAGCCCCCATCGTCCCAATATCCGCGCAACACGGGTCGAACGTCGACGTGTTGCTAAAGGAGATTGAGAATAAGATTCCGACACCCAAGAGGGATCTAACTGCCCCGACTAGGATGTACGTGCTGAGATCATTTGAAGTCAACAAACCTGGAACAGACGCGGACAATTTGGTCGGTGGAGTAATCGGTGGTTCAATCGTCCAAGGTCTATTCCGCGTCGGAGACCAAATTGAAATAAAGCCTGGGATCTCCGTGCAAGAGGGTGGGAAGACGAGATATGAACGTCTGCTGACAACCGTGAGGAGCCTCAGCGTCAGCAATGGTCAAGTAACGGAAGCGAGGAGTGGAGGCTTAGTGGGGTTGGGGACGGATCTTGACCCGTCGCTTACGAAATCCGACGGGCTTGTGGGTAGCGTCGTAGGGAAGATTGATACTCTTCCGCCCACGCTTAGCAAGATAACGCTCGATGTCAGCTTATTTGACAAGGTGGTTGGGACTGAATTGGCTGTGCCGGTTGAGAAGATACGAAGCAATGAGGCTTTGGTATTGAACATAGGCACCACTGTTACATCAGGCGTGGTGAGTTCGGCGCGGGAGGATGTCGTGGACGTTGGACTGCGAAAACCCGTTTGTGCCGATCCTGGGAGTAAAATAGCAATCAGCCGCAGAATATCCGATAGCTGGCGTCTTATTGGGTTCGGAACTCTGAAGGCCTAAACATGCCGGTCAAAGTAGTTCTCGACTCCAACTTCCTGATGATTCCTTTCCAGTTCAACCTCGATATCTTTCAGGAACTCGAATATTTGCTTCAGAAAAAAGTGGACTTGGTCATCCCCTCCGCAGTAAAAAGCGAGCTAACGCAGATCTCTGCGCGCGGCGGAGAGGGGGCGGCCGAGGCGTCGCTTGCCCTCCAGCTTGCGTCTCGGTGCCGCGTAGTCGAAGTCACGCTTGCGCCGAATGAGACAGTTGACGATGCGATAATTCGAGCCTCTCAAAAATTGCGAGCGGTCGTTGCGACGAACGATATCGAGCTGAAGAAGAGGCTAAGAGCTATTAACATCCCGGTCGTGTACCTGCGTGATAAGTCGAAGCTGGAAGTTGAAGGAGTCGAACCTGCGTATTTCTAGGTTATGTGATAAACTGTCGAGGTTAAAGAAATGTTCAGACTCGTATCGGTAGAGGACATTGTTCGGATTCCGCCGCAAAGCTTTGGGCATCCGATTGACAAGGCCGCAAAGGACCAAATCAAGTTGAAGTACGAGAACGTCGTTGATGAAGAGCTTGGTTATGTGATTCTTGTCGTGGACGTAGACGTTGACCCTGTTGGGAAGATTCTCCCCGGAGATGGTTCAACTTACCATAAAGTCACATTCAAGCTTTTGACGTTCTACCCTGAGATGCATGAGGTAGTTGAAGGTGAAGTCGTAGAAGTAACGGACTTTGGCGCTTTCGTCCGGATTGGTCCTGAAGATGCATTACTCCACGTCTCGCAGATCATGGATGACTACATCTCTTTCGATGAGAAACATGGCGTGCTTGTAGGGAAGGAGTCTCAAAGGAAACTCGGTAAGGGAGATATGGTCCGGGGGCGCATCATTGCGGTCAGCTTCCCACGGGGCGGAACGGGAGGCAAGATTGGCATCACGATGCGCCAACCATTCCTTGGCAAACTCGATTGGATTGAGAGCGACATCAAACGGACCAAGGTTGTCCATGAGGAGAAAGCCTCTTGACCGAGAAGGCCTGCAAGAATTGCAGGTACATTAGCAACGGCCCCGTATGCCCAAATTGTAAGTCCACAAACCTTAGCGAGGATTGGAGCGGTCTAGTTGTCATTGTAGACCCGAATACATCCGACGTTGCAAAACGAATGGGGATCACGGCCGCGGGACGATATGCCCTGAGAGTGCGTTGACCCACAATCAAACAACATACGTTCTGCCTGAAAGTCTTAGGGCGACGCTCAAGCGGCCCTTAGGCGACCTTGTGAAAGGGCAAGTCGATTTAGGGACGCTGCTGCGCAACGTAATGGCTGAGAGGAAACCGGCTAAACTGATCCTCGTCGGGGACAGCGTTTCCAGGCAGGCAATCCAAGCCGGGATAGCAGCAGACGTTATGATAATCGATAATTTGGAGAAAAGAGGGAAAGCAATTGCTTACACTCATAATCATGGTCGAGTCATCACCGCGAAGAATCAGGCGGGAAGAATTGAACCCGCCGCAGCATCAGCGGTCGAACGAGCTATTGGCGGCGAAGCGGACCTCGTGATAATAGATGGCGAGGAGGACCTTCTCGCAGTGATTGCTGTAATTGCCGCCCCGGTTGGTTCCTTAGTCGTCTACGGTCAACCGAATGAAGGAGTCGTTTTAGTGATGGTCTCAGAGGCTAGGAAGGCGGATGCAGAGATGCTCCTTAAGCAGATGGACCGTGTGACGGAGGGCTAACTACTAGCCGACTTCGCCTTGACGAAATCGGTAAAACTACAGGAGCCGCATGTCCACCGTTCTACTGGCGCCTTATGGTAGGCCATAATGTTCCCACAGCGCGGACACTTTCTATTCTTTAACTTGACCGTCCCCTTCTGGCCATCGACTTCGTACAAAGAACTAAGCCTGGCCTTGGGCTCTTTCTTCTCATTAACTTCCTTCTTCTCACTCACTTTGCACCAGGCTCCTTAACCTTCTTAGCAGGTTCAGTGGGTTTAGCTTCGGCCTTTGGTTTAGCCTCCTTTGCACTTTCTTCCGGCTTGGCGGCTTTCGCCTCTGGCTTAGCTTCGGCAGGTTTTGCGGCCTTTGGTTTCTCAGGTTTTGGTTTCGCTTCCTCCTTCTTTGCCTCCTGCTCTCTGACCTGCTTCCGTTCATCGGGCGGGAGATTGCGCGTTTGTATGTACTTAGGAACTGTTTGCTGCGCCGTTTGCGCGTCGTCATAAACTTCAATTTGGCATATGGCATTTTGCGTTCCGGTCTTAGTCTCAACATCGATTACGTAGACGTTTTCCGGTTTCGTGCTGAACTTTGAGGCTACTGCCTTTCGCAGATCAATCCTCGAGGGAGTGCCCTGGCCTTCATGCTCCACTTCTACGCTGACTTCCTTTCTCTTAAGGAGGGGATTGTAAGTATCCTGTCTAACCTTCAGATCCAAATTAAGCACCTATCATTTGCTCTTCTTGGTAGGTTTCTTAGCAGTTTTCTTGGGTCGAGCCTTTTCCGGTTGCTTTTCAGGTTGCTTCGGCATTGGCTTCTCGCTGACGGGTTTCGGTTGAGCGGGCTCCTTCTTTTCAGGGGCGCCTGCTTTGCTAACCGTGAAGTTAATCTGATAAGTCTCGTCCGTTATCGTTCTACCCCGAATGAGTTTTCTTCTTCGCTCTCCATGCCGAGTAGGTTTGAACCCCGGCCCAGCCGAAAGAACAATGTACTTTTTCACTCCGCCATGGACATCGGGGCGCATGGGTATACCGTTCTTGTCGCAACCACCAGTAATTCGTAGATGAGACTGGGCAATTCCTAACGGCGAACCATCTATGGTTTCGCCAAGCGAGCGTCCTATCAGTGCCTGCGCTCTTGCGCCTTCGATCTCGCTCGCGTTAGACTTCCCTGTGGCCGGGTCTGAGACTATCAGCTTGAACTTTGCCAACCGGAACTTCCTACTTCAAACAGTGAATCGCTACTACGCTCGACGGGCCTTTTATTAACGTTCCACTCCACCAAATTCGCCCTTTCCCCTTTCGACGGACTGAGTCTTAGCGCTGTGGGCTGGTCCGAAGAAAGGACTTCAATTCAGCTATGCTAAGAAAACCATGTTCTCTTCCGCCTACGGCTTCGAGCCAGATGTGTTTCGCGATCTGGCCGTCGACTTCTCCTATTAGCTCCTCAATACTTATGTGCCGCAGATTCCGCAACTGGCCATTCTTAGGCATGCGTTTTCCCAATGCATGGCGTTCACCGGAATTGAGGCTTCCTTCTAACTTGAAATAGCTCGTCATCCCGTCGCTTGAATGTCGGATTACTACGGTTGTAGCGTTTCTCAGCTCGATTAGGAGCATCGAGTACTGGTGGATTTCGCTGATGGCTTGCAGCACGTCATTCGCGGAGATCATCGAAATCCAAGCCGGTCTCGCGAGCGCAACTAATTGAAAGTTAACAGTTCGGCTCCCTATTCAAGTTTCACGAAGCGGTCAATTTGCGGCCTCGAAACTTTCGGAGAACGCGAATCCTTGCGGACCCTTCGAGCTGTTTTCATGCCGAGACAGTAAGGTAGAAACGTTCATAAAAGGCACGCACGAGTAGCGGACTTAAATTGGCAAATGTGCGGTGAAAGCGAATGCCAAAATCGTTCTACGTTAAGTTCGAAGTCCCTAAGGAGCTGTCGGACAAGGCGCTTCAAGTAGTGCAGGTTGCGAAGGATTCCGGGAAGGTCCGGAAGGGAACAAACGAAAGCACAAAGGCGGTGGAGAGAGCGGTAGCGAAACTCGTGCTCATTGCCGAGGACGTTGAACCGCCGCAGGTAGTGGCTCATCTACCCATTCTATGCGAGGAACGAAAGATTCCGTACATCTTTGTCCCCAGCAAACTTGACTTAGGCAGAGCGGCAGGGATTGATGTTGGATGCGCCGCCGTGACCGTGCTCGATGGCGGAGAAGGGTCAAAGACGCTCAAGGAAGTTGCAGACGCAACAGACCAGCTCAAGAGAAGCGGGGCTAAAACCTAGTCATGAGCACAGCGAAGGAACGGTCTGAAGAAGCCATTACGCCTGCCGAGGTCACTCAAATAATTGGTAGAACTGGCGTAACCGGCGAAGTCATACAAGTAAGAGTCAGGATCCTCGAGGGACGAGACAAAGGACGAGTAATCACAAGGAACATCAAGGGTCCGATAAGAACAGGCGACGTGCTTATGCTTCGAGAAACCGAGAGGGAAGCAAAGAAGATCAGGTAGGGAGCAGCGTCT
Organism: uncultured Candidatus Bathyarchaeia archaeon; assembly: GCA_964533505.1. Taxonomy (GTDB): domain Archaea; phylum Thermoproteota; class Bathyarchaeia; order 40CM-2-53-6; family 40CM-2-53-6; genus FEN-987. Next base: position 37,644 of record CAZHKA010000054.1, read on the forward strand.
GAGAATTGCCGAGAACCTACACATGCTCCTTCTGCGGAAAAGACTTCCCGCAGGCAACCGGCATAATGTTCATTCAGAATGACGGGTCAATCCTGTATTTCTGCTCAACCAAATGCAGAAAGAGCATGATGGTCTACAAGAGAGATCCACGGAAACTCAAATGGACTGTCTATTACGGCAAGAAGGAAAGGGGCAAGTAGGAAAGGGGCAAGTAGGCCGGTCTCGTTGCAGATTGAGCGAACCTTCTCTTTCCTCAAACCTGAAAGCGTCATGAGGGGGTTTATCGGGGAAATAGTGTCTCGATTCGAGAAGAAGGGCCTCACTCTCGTCGCGGCTAAGCTGATTCAGATGTCTCCAACCCAGGCCGAAACTCTGTACGGGATACATAGAGACAAACCATTCTTCAACGAACTCGTTCAACATGTTACCTCTGGTCCCGTCTTCTTGATGGTATGGGAAGGGCCGAGTGCTGTAGGTGTTGTGAGAAACCTGGTTGGCGCTACTAATCCTCTCAACGCTGCGCCAGGTACGGTTAGAGGAGATTTTGCCCTACAGGTTACCCCCAATGCTATTCACGGTGCGGATTCAATCGAAAATGCCAAACGAGAAATGGCTATTTTCTTCTCGCCTAGCGAAATCACAAATTATTCGAAACCCACTGAAAGAGAATTTCTGCTGTAAGTAGCTTAGAAACCCCAGACGGGATTCTCCCGCCGCTTGAGCTGAATCAGTTCCTTGATGGTTTCATGATCGCTCTCCGTGAGTTCTGTTGGGAACTTTGTCATCAACGTCTTCAGGTGTCGTTCCGGCACGTCGGTGTAAACTATTTCTCCTTCTAGGATGTTTCGCCCAACCACTCCATCCTCGATCGAAACGGCGACTTGCGCCCCAACTCCGGCTTCAGGTAGATCTTTCCCTTGGTCTTGGAGTTTCTCAACTTGGCCCAATTTCTTGCCCGAAGCCGCAATCAGCGGATACTTGGGTCGTAAACGGCCTGAGATTATCTCTAACCCAACGATTGCCGGCTTACTTCTTCTAAAAATGAAACCAGGGAGGACTCTGGCCTTGCAAGGTCTCACCAACGCATCCAACTCGGCTTTCACCCCAGCGCTTCTCTGTTCTTCGTTCCACCTGAGGTAATCCTCCATCAGATGGTAGATAACGTCGGAATGAAAGATCGGTATGCCACCAATTTTTGCTTCTTCTTCTGCGTCGGGGAGTAACTTGACATTAAAGGCCAGAATCACCGCGAGCAGTCGATCGTCATGACTTGCTGTCTCCGCCTCCACTACATCGCGCTTGGAAACGTCGCCTATGTCGGCTAAGTGGATCGGTATATCATTACGTGAAAGCTCTTCGGTGACTGCTTCTAGTGACCCCAGGGTGTCGGTCTTTAGAACGAGGCCTGATCGTTCAGTCTTAATCCGAAGCTTCTCCACCTCCTCCTCAATAATCCGCACGTACTCCTTGGTGTTCTTTCCTTTCGGTACCGCATAGATTGTCGAGCCCGCTAGTGCGTTCTCCAGTAAGGGTGCTGCGATCTTTACTCCTGAAGCCGCTGTAACTCTATGCACGCTCGTGAACCGATCCCTAGGGTCTCTAATCTCGTCCAACGGTTTAGGGAGGAGTATTGCACGAACTTTCGTGACAATGGGTTTGTCACGCCCGCCCAGCACTATTGTGTCGTCAACTTTCAAGGATCCATCATAGATGATTGCGTTGACAGTCGTCCCCAGACCAGGTTCATCTTTCACCTCAAGTATTGTTCCACGCGCTGGGCCAGACGTAACCTGAAGTTCACTTGAAAGGTATGCTTGTGTTAAGCCGGTCAGTATCGCAAGCAGGTCAGGAATCCCCTCTCCGGTCTTTGCGCTGACCGGGACAATGGCGACGTTCTGTCTGAAGTCTGAAATGCGATCGAACCTTTCGGCACGAAAACCAAGCCTTGAGAGGGTTCCGAGAATTGTGTAGACGCGATTATCTAGTTCAGTTTGCACTTCTGGGTACTGGTCCTTAAGCGAAAGCAAGAACGATTTGTTTGCCTCAGAGCGCCACCCTGGAATTGCGTCGATCTTATTTGCAGCAATGATAAACGGAGTCTTTCGGCTTTTGAGGATGTTTATCGACTCAACCGTTTGAGGCTCAACCCCCTTCATCACGTCAATTACGAGAATGGCGATATCTGCTGCTGAGCCTCCTCTCCTCCTCAAATTTGAGAAGGTCTCATGACCTGGCGTGTCGATGAATAAGATACCGGGGACAGTTAGCTCAAAATGGAACTGCTTGAGCAGGTCTCCGCAGATTTCTTCAATCGTCTTACTGGGTAGAAGGCTAGCCCCAATCCACTGAGTAATCTGGCCAGGTTCATGTTTCGCGACTGTTGTCCCGCGGAGTTTATCCAATAGCGTAGTTTTGCCATGATCTACATGGCCCAACACTACAACTATGGGTTGCCGGATAGTCATCGCTCTCACGTGGCTTGGACAAGTTGGTGACCGATACGGACAGTTTGCCCTTAAACTTTCCACGAACCCGACGCAGCTATCCTCCATGGTCAGCGAAGATGCCGCTGCTTGAGGCCCAGCGCGGGAAAAGGTCCGTGGCTCCATTTGGCAACCTTGCATACTTGCAGGAAGTACTCGGAATGATGCGTGTCCTCGTGATGAAGTTCCTGTTAATTTCTAGGCGTCCAGACTGCCCCAATCACAAACCTTGCGTCTTACTAGGCGGCCACGGTCCATTAGTATGGGGTGGGCTCCGCCCTAGGTGGACTTTACCCGCCGTGGGTGCGGGATGCACCCTGATGTTTTTACGACCGACGCAGTAGGATGTGCTCGGCGTTCTTCGGGCAATGGCAACGCAACAGATTAACGTCTTCGAGGATCTTGCAAAGCCGTTACGCGAGGCCATCGTCGAACGTGGTTTCGCTTCGCCCACGGACCCGCAGCTAAAGGCTATTCCCGAGATTCTAGCTGGCCGAAACGTGTTGCTGATTTCCCCAACTGCATCTGGTAAGACGGAAGCAGCCGTTCTTCCCGTGCTTAGCAGATACATAACGGATCGCGGAGAGGATCGAGGAATCAAGATTCTCTACATAACCCCATTGCGCGCGTTGAACCGGGACATGTTAGATCGGTTCGAATGGTGGGGTAAGCGACTAGACGTGCGGATTGCGGTCAGGCATGGGGACACGGATGTGAGGGAAAGAAGCTTTCAGGCGAAGAACCCGCCCGAACTGCTCATAATCACACCGGAGACTCTCCAAGCCATCTTGACTGGGAGAGTGATGAAGCGTCACCTCCAAGCATTGCGGTATCTGATCATCGATGAAGTACATGAATTAGCGGAAGATAAGCGCGGGAGCCAGCTGGCAATCGCTATTGAACGATTGCGGGCAACGGGCGCACATGATATTCAAGTGATTGGCCTCTCCGCAACAATCGGAACCCCCGAGAAAGTCGCAAAATTCCTCGTGGGAAACGGCCGGGAAGCCACTATCATCCAAGTTCCCGTAGGCCGCGAAATTCGACTGGACGTAATATGCCCGAAACCAACTAGAAAGGATACCGCTCTCGCCGCAAAACTCTACACCCACGCCGAAGTAGCCGCACGATTAGGACTAATGCGGCGAATGATTGAGGATCACAAATCGGTCATACTCTTCACCAATACACGGGCTATCGCTGAAGTACTCGCAAGCAGAATGAAGGTTTGGGACGTAGACTTCCCAATTTCCATTCACCATGGCTCTCTAGCGAAGCCTTCCAGAATAAGCGCCGAGCGCGGATTAAAAGACGGCCAACTCCGAGGCCTAGTCGCAACCAGCTCTCTTGAGCTAGGCATTGATGTTGGTAGCGTTGACTTTGTGATCCAATACATGAGCCCTAGGCAGGTTACAAGATTAATTCAAAGAGTGGGGCGGAGCGGACATAGAATTGGCCGAACGGCCGACGGCGTGATAGTGGCGCTCGATTCCGACGACACACTTGAAGCCATGGTCATAGCTCGACGCGCCCTCGGAGAGCAGTTGGAACCCGTCTCGGTTCCGGAAAAGCCGCTGGATGTCCTCGCGCACCAACTGGTTGGCCTGCTCATCCAAAAAGGCAGATGGTATGTTAACGAGATTATGGAGCTGGTTACGAAGGCTTACCCATACAAGGACTTGACGGAACAAGAGCTTCTGTCCGTCATCAACTACATGCACACCCGCTTCCCACGTCTTGCATGGTATTCAGACTTAGACAAAGTGATGCTACGGCCTAGGCGGATTAAGTCGCTTTACACATACTACTTTGGAAAACTCTCGATGATCCCTGACGAGAAGCAATACCTGATCATAGACGAATCGGACGACCAGGCGGTCGGAGTCCTGGACGAGGCATTCGTGGCAGAGTACGGCGAGCCAGGGCGGAAATTCATTGTGCGAGGAAGCCCGTGGAAGATGACCAGTATTCGCGGGGACAAGATATATGTGAAATCGATTCGCGACCCGACGGGTTCGATCCCAAGCTGGGTCGGTGAGGAAATACCTGTCCCATTCGAGATCGGTCAAGAAGTCGGAGCAATAAGACGAAGGGCGGAGGAAGCCATCCTCACTAACCGGGACGATGAACAATTAATCGACGAACTAGGCAGAGAGTACCCTGCACAAACTGAAACCATTCGACGCTCCCTGAGCGAAACGCTAGAACAGATCTCCCTTGGAATCAAGGTTCCGACCGACCGTCGTATAGTGATCGAAGACTGGGAAGACTTCGTAGTGATCAATGCACACTTCGGTCTACTAGTGAACAGAACGCTTGCACGCTTAGTTGGACACGTTTTGTCGGAGGAGATTGGCGTTACTATCGGCGTACAGCAAGATCCTTACCGGATACTGGTCCAAACATCAGGCACGGCTGGGGCTGCCAAAGTGGCAGAAGTTCTACGAGGACTTGCTAGGTTGGACGTTCAAAACACGGTCATCGAGTCCACTAAGAAAACTGGATTGTTCAAGCGACGACTGGTTCATGTGGCAAAACGTTTCGGGGCAATAACAAGGTGGGTGGAATTCGGAAGCGTGAATCTGAGGCAGCTGATGAAGAGCTTCGAGGGTACTGTAATCATGGAAGAGGCGCTAAAGGAGACAATGGAAAAAGATCTGGACATTCCGAACACGATGAGAATACTCCAGCAGATCGACACTAACTTCGAAGTGATTGTGGCGCCTCAATCATCAGAACCCAGCCCCATCGCCAGAATAGGAATCGAACGAATCAGCCGCAAAACCGATCTGATTCCCCCAGAAAAAATGAAACGAATCCTCCTCGAATCCACTAAGGCAAGAATACTCAACGAATCAAGAACTCTTGCTTGTCCGAAATGCTTAGCCTATGCGCGTATAGTCAGAGTGAAAGACATGCCAGACGATTTCGCGTGCCCGAAATGCAAGAAGGCCACCCTGGCCATCACCGCCGAGTTACCTGAAAGAATCGAGAAACTTGCTGCCAAAGGGAACCGCAATATGTCCGAACAGGATGAGAAACTGACTACAGAACTCAAAGCCAGCTCAGCTCTGTTACGAAAGTACGGAAAAGCCGCGGCATATGTCTTGGCTGGACGAAGAGTTCGACCGAACGATGCACGCCCTGTGCTAAGGAGGAATCCGAAGGTATCTGACCGACTCTTCGACGGTATAATGCAAGCGGAACGGAAGGTTCTGCGACGCCGCTTCCTGTAAGCATCAGAGCGACCAGCCCAAATGCTCGCAATAGTGTGGATGAGTTTCTGCCGGGATCCCGCGGGGGGCAATAGTTTTCTATGGCAGGGGATTCAGGTGAGCGGTTTGCGGTCCCTATGACGCAGACGTCTCCGATGCTGACTCTGGAGAGCGATATGCACCGGACATTTCTCTCCGCACCAACTCTTACACATCTATCAATGACGGCTTAGGGAAACTTGCCCTAACTTCTCCCGAATGAACGCAAAAGCCTCCCTGTTTCGACATGCAAATTCGCGCCATCCACAAGGACGATAAAGCGGGGCCTTCCAAGCATCAACGGGCGATGAGGAAAGCTGGTATTAGAGTATCCTGTGATCGAAGAAACCAGACCTGAGCCCGCAAAGCAGCGTCTGCCAAGTTATCGCAGGTTTTGTCTGAACCGATTACTTCTCGACGAAAGGCTGGCGATTGCATACCGTTGGAGTAAACTTCATTTGCCATCTCCCAGTGAAGCAGAAACCTAGTTGCCTGTAGAACTCCTCTGTTCCGTCGAAGGGGACAACCGTGAGCCCGCGATGGGAGTATTCTCGCATGATGCCCTTCAATAGTGAAGATCCGACTCCTTCGTTCTATCGCAAGGGTGCCACCTCAAGATGCAGAATGCGTAAGGTGTCAAGATCCTCCTCGGCCAGAACGGCGATAGCGATGATTACGCTTGATTGTATCGCAATCCAGGATTCATGGCCTATCCCCAGAACGTTGAACTCTAAGCTCTCAGCCGTGACGGACAGCCCATCCTCAAACCGCAGTCTCGTCAAATCAGCTAGGGTTCCCTTTCGACATTCAAAGGTCGAGGACAAGAGTCTCTTGAACAAACTGTTCCTTAGACAACCAAAAAGGTTTAAGTTCGGTTAATCCAATCGCCGCTCGATAGATTCGGAATCTGTGACATTAATCATCATATGGAAATCGATAGGCCATGGGTAAACAGATCAGAGTTCAGCGCCGAGGGCGAGGAGGTTCCAATTTCAGGGCCCACACCTTCAGGCGTATCGCACCAGCCCGTTTTCCAATGGCCAGCCCGTCCTCACCGTCTCTGCGAGGGACGGTAACGGAGATTATGCATGAACCAGGCCGAGGAGCCCCACTGGCGCTCATAGAGTTCGCGAACGGAACGACATGTTGTCTTCCCGCTACCGAAGGGCTCTTCCTTAACCAAGACATAATTCTGGGACTTGGCGCTTCCCCCGATGTGGGCAACATACTCCACTTAGGAAAAATACCCGAAGGGACACTCATCTCCAGCGTCGAACTGCATCCCGGCGACGGCGGCCGGCTCGCAAAATCCTCAGGAACATACTGCTCCGTAGTTGCTCACACTCCGCAAGGAACGGAAGTGAGCCTGCCGTCCGGCAAGTCGCTCTACATGAACGACCAATGCCGCGCAATCGTAGGCGTTGTTGCTGGTGCCGGCAGAAGCGAAAAACCCTTTCTCAAGGCTGGCACGAAGGATAAACTGATGCGCGCGAGAGGGCGAGTTTGGCCTACGACAAAGGGGCAGAAGATGATTGCCGCCTCGCATCCTCACGGAGGAGGCAGGCATAAGCATGCGGGTAAACCCACAACCGTTGGAAGAAACACCCCACCGGGAAGAAAGGTTGGAATGATTGCTGCTCGACAGACCGGACGCGCAAAGCGAGCCGTACGAACATAGTCAAGAAGAATTCTAAAATGACCCTAACCGATCCACTCTCCAACGCACTGAACACAATCTACAACAACGAAAGACGGCACAAGCGTGAATGCACCGTCTGGCCGGCCTCAAAGCTGATGGGGCAGGTTCTAAGAGTAATGCAGAAGAACGGCTACATAGGCGAATTCGAGTTCATCGACGACGGACGCGCCGGAAAATACAGAATACAACTACTAGGTAGAGTGAACAAATGCGGGGTAATCAAGCCCCGATACGCAATGAGAGTTCCTGACATTGAGAACTGGGAAGAACGATATCTTCCGTCTCGCGAAGTAGGTGTACTGATCGTAAGCACGCCTCGTGGAGTCGTCTCACATTCAGATGCTAGAACCTCCAAAACCGGAGGCCGACTTCTAGCCTACGTATTCTGATCTGTGATGAGGAAATTTGGCGAAAGGTCCACAATACAACCTACGATTCAGGCGGCGGACTAGTGGAAGAACTAACTACGCAAAGCGCAGGAAATTAGTAGCCTCAGGCGCTGCACGGCTGGTTGTTCGTCCATCGAATAAGCATATAGTCGCGCAGATCGTTCAAGCGCAACCGTTTGGAGATCATGTGCTCGCTAGCGCTCATTCCTCGGAACTCAAGGAGTTTGGCTGGAGTGCCCCCTGTGGAAACCTACCGGCGGCATATCTTACCGGTCTTCTTGCGGGTCGCAGGGCGAAAGCCAACGGCGTGACGGAAGCGGTTTTGGACATTGGGCTTCATGCCCGCGGACCCGGTTCACGGATTTTTGCGGCAGCCAAGGGTGCGATTGACGGAGGCCTGAACTTACCCCATGATGATTCAGCGCTACCTACTGCGCAACGAATTCATGGGGAACATGTCCAGAGTTACTCGAAGAAACTGGCATCGGAGCCTGAACGCTACAAGAAGATGTTCTCCGGTTATCTGCGCCAGAAGCTCAAGCCAGAGGATCTGAGCGAGCAAGTCAAACAGGTCGAAGGGAAAATGAAGACTGTATCCGGAGCGCAAGCCAGTTGAGCGCACAAAGCAAGAGAAAGTCAAAACCAAAGGTTCAAAGGAAGACTCCCGCGAAGGCACGTCACGCGAGAAAAGCAGCGACGACGCCCAAGAAACGAGAAGCGCCGCCACTCCCTGCTCCGATAAAGAAGGAACCCTCGGAGGCGAAGAAGAGTTATCTTATTGCGATTAGGCTCAAAGGGAGCTTCGGAACGCCTTGGCCGATGCAGAGTGCACTGGAAACGTTAAGGCTGAAAAGGAAATTCAATGCGGTGCTACTTGAAAATAATCCCACGACAGTGGGAATGCTGAGGACGGTTAAGGATTACGTAACGTGGGGAGAGGCCGGCACGAACGACATCGCCAATGTGCTGCGAGAGCGAGGAGAACTTTCGGGCGCTGAGATGACGGACGAAGCTATACGCGATAGATTCGGAGAACATTCGATTCAGGATTTGGCGTCAGCGCTGACTCAAGGCCGTGTCACTCTTCGGGAGCTGTCGAAGAAGGGGCTGAAGCCTGTTTTTCGCTTTCACCCACCGTCAGGAGGCTTCGAAGGAAGCGCAAAGCGACCATACGGTAGCGGAGGGGAGCTCGGAAGGCGTAAGGCACCGCTCTCTTCATTCCTCGCAAGTATGACCTGAAGCTGCACGGATGTAACCTGGCATTTGAACTAATTTGGCCAATCCGCCTCAGCTTACTCTGATTCCAGTTCATTTCCCAAAGGTGGGAACGGGGGCAAGTTTAGACAAAATAGTCTGCGACTGCTTGCATGATGAAGATCTGATTCTACGGCGCGGCGACATCCTAGCCGTCGCGAGTAAGATAGTTTCGGCTTGTGAAGGACGCGTTGTTACGCTAACTGACGTGCACGTCACAGCCCAAGCAAAGCGTCTGTCGCACCGCTGGAGACTAGATGAGCGATTAGCGGCGGTGGTGGCGATGGAAGCGGATGAGATTCTGGGGGGTGTGAACGGTTTTCTTCTCACGATGAAGAACGGAATTTTGACTCCCAACGCTGGTGTCGACTTGAAGAATTCGCCACCGGGAACAGCTACACTCTGGCCTACCAACCCCGATCGTTCCGCAAGTCAACTCCGCAAGAGCCTTGAGCATAGGTACAAAGCGCAGATAGGTGTAGAGGTTGTAGATAGCCACGTTACTCCTTTGCGGCTAGGGACCGTGGGGCTTGCGATTAGCGTATCGGGTTTTGTCCCCATCCAGGACCACCGGAACGTCCGTGATCTCTACGGGCGACGCATAAGAGTTACCCAGGCGAACATCGCGGACGACATGGCTTCGGCAGCTCATATCCTAATGGGGGAGTCTTCTGAGCGTATCGGAGCCGTGCTTATCCGAGGTAGTGCGGTCAGGCACGATCCGACAGAAGACGGGCGGCTCGCTAAGCTTAGCAGGAAGAAATGCCTGATTGGGAGCAGCCTATGCAGTATGCGACACGAAGCTCCGTCGCAGAGGAATTGACTGAGCAAAGTCCTCGCGTCACTGTTCTCCGGTTTTGTTACGATCTTCAGAGCCGCTATCCGCGAAATGATATAGTTTTCGGGTATCGTTGGCGTCCACCCTTGCCGTAATCAATCTTGTTTCTCTGAGTTTCTTTAGGTGATAGTGGACGATTTGCTGGCTAAGACCCAGATCTTTAGCCAGCTGTGCCTCCCATGTTCCCGGGTGAGCAAGAATATAGAGTAGTACGCGGGTGCGTAGAGCGTCAACGGGTCCAGTATCGCTCTCTCTCACGTAAAACCTCCTAGACAACCCATCCCTAAACGAAGCTAGGAATCCATTTCTCTCCATAGCTACAAGGGCCGCCGTGTGAACGGGGCGTGCGCCGAAGTGTTTGATCTCTCGAATCCTTAGCCCAGGCCTGCGCGCGAGGAGTTTTATCGTTTCTTGGCTTACTGAGTTTGATTGTTTGTTGGACTTCTCGCCAATTCTCGAATATAGTGTAACCCAGCGGTAACGCCCTTCCTCAAGCAGAACTGAGCCCGCAAGACCGGCGACGCCGACACAACTCATAAGCGCGATCGCGCTGATCGCAAGGACATTGTTTTGCGGTTGGGTTGGCGTCACAACACTCACCAAGGCATCGGGGGAGACGCCATATACGATGCCATCGCTCAGTACCGTGACTCCTATGATGGGGTCTCTGAAAACCCCTGATCCAGTCTGATCAATCACGCCGGTGACGCTCATTCGTACATAGGTCATATTTGTCAGATTCGTGGAAGCCGAACCCGTAGTATTTGGCGGCGGAATGGCGGATGGCTGATACCATACGACGTAGAGGTTGTCTTCGGGATCGGTTGAGACGGCTAGGTACTTAGAGCGTCCTGTAGCGTAATTTAGCTGCTTGACATAGACCAGTTCTCCGTTGGGTGAGATTTGTGATACATACAGTGAATAGTTCGATCCGGTTGTCTGCCAGACAACGAAGGCTCCATCCTGCCCGGTCATGCCAGTGATTGTTACTTCTTGCAGAAGGGTCGCAAACTTTGCTATTTGTAGTTGTGTGAGAATTGTTCCGTTTGCTCCAAGTTTCGCGTAGTTCACAGTAGAGGCAGATTCGCCATCCTCTTCGCTCTCTCCCCACGCAATCTGTAAATGCTGAGTGGAATTATCGAAGATCAGGTTTGCCTGGGGCGGAAATGCATCAGCTCGTACATATGTTGCAAGCTGCTCCGTTTCAATGGATCCTGCTGGCATCAATTCGCCGTATTCTACAGTCGCGTGAGAATTCGCTGGGTTATATTCAGTCCAGGTCATGTAGATACTGTCGTTGTTGCCGAGGGCGAGGGACGGCCATAGGATGAGTGAGTCGCGTCTCGTGAGAACTTGCGCGGTCTGCGCTAGTGTTGAATTGAAATGCAGCAAGAAGAGCGCAGAATATGCAGGGCGACTGGTTGGAACATCGTCCGCCCAGATTATGACGGCGTTTCCTTCCTGATCGACCGCTAGATCGGCTGATTGGATTGTTGTGCTGTTTGTGATTCTCGTGGGAGGTATTGTGTCGGTGCCGTTTGGGGTGTACTTGCTATACCATATGCCGGGTCCTGACGCAGAGCTGTTTAGTGCAGGAACTAACCATAGCACATGGACGTTTCCTTCCGCGTCTTGCAAGACCTTGGTTTGCAGGTCATTGGGACCGATTGTCGTGGGCGATTCTGGGCGTTGAGAAGCGGTAGTCAGCGGCACCGTCGCTAATAACGCTAAGGCAAAAGCAAGAAGGGCAAGAAACCCTTTCGACATCCGGACAACTCAGAATATTAGAGTAAGCCTAACATTATGAAGATGTCGTTCTCACCTTGCGCCCTAAATTCCTACTATTTCAACGGGAAGCCTTGAGAAGGGATAATTGTACGTCACTACCAACCATGAGTCAAGGATACTGTAGGTATCCGCATCTTTGTAAATCGTATGTGCCTGGCTCCAACGCTGAAGTGCGAGGTCTGATGACGGAAATAGAAATGCTCGAGACACCTGGATAGACCCGCCAGTTCCAATTACGGACTTCGTTGCCATCTCGGTATCGTTGAGCTGGGTCGGAAATCGGCCGACAAAGAGGGCCATGCAGCTCTGATCTGTGACACCAGTCGCGTATATTCCCCTTCTTACAGTCACGTCATCGAATAAACTGGGGCGACCTGAGCTTACCTGATCGAGAACAACCTCCACATTCTGCAGTGCTGACGTCTTATCGTTGCTGAATACTATGTGACCATTTACGACGGCTACGTAACCCGCGGTTACGGTTTTGTCGCCTAGCTCTTTCATTAATAGGCCATAGACCGTATAACCATCGTACATAAGCGGTCGCTGGATCTTGGTGAAATTCGCCGCAGCGAGTAGCTGCGTGAGGCTGGCCTGCTTCGGGGCTGAAACCTGAAGAACTAACGCTGAGCCACTGTACTGTGGCTCGGGTAACTGTATCCCCACTTCATATGTGAGGTCCAGAGGAATAAGATTGAATCCTAACTGAGGGAATGCAAGGATGACGTTTGTACCGAATAGTGAGTAGTTTCCTGTGTCGGAGTATACTTGTTCGTAGTTTACGTAGCCAACGTATTCAGCGTCGGCGGGAACGTACCTCATCCATTCTTGTGAGTTGAAAACGAAAGAGTCGGGTATATGGCCAACAGTTGGCAGTGTTTGGTAATACGAGACCCCAATAATGATCAAGATAAGAGCGATAGTGGCAAGAAAGGAGTAAGTTCTATACCTGCTAGGATCCTTCTTCTTTCCTTGCTCTTGCTTTCGGCGCACCAACTCTTAGGCACGAGCTTAATTTGAAGTATGGAGCATCCATCTTGGAAAACCCATTATGTTAACATTTCTTAGGATCATCACTAGATCAATCGCGGTTGTTGCGTGTGCGATAGCGGGAGATATTTTCGTCGCTTATGGGATGATGCCGTTTGGATTCAGTTTCATCGAAATCATCGGAGACTTAATGCTGGTTGAAGCCGCGATTTTGTTCCTAGTAGCGGGGCTGGTCGATTTCGCGTCCTCGATCGGAGCCGCCCAGTTCCGTAAGACGATATTAGGCTCCAAAGAAGACTACTCGCAGCTCGCCCACAAGGAAGCGGAAAGGAAAGCGGCCGTGTTAGTCTTAGCGGGCGTCGTTCTTTTTGTGATACTTATATCGATAGCCCTCCTTGCCCACGTTTAGAAGGATACGCAAGAAAAAACGGGGGATGCTGGAGAGTTTACTCCAGCTCGGATTTTAGCTACTTCGGAGTGCTCGTTGGGGCAGTCTTCTTTTTGCGGCTTCGCATCCACAGCGCTACGCCGACGATAGCGATGATGATGATTATCGGTACGGCTACCACCGTCGCATCGGTCGACGCGGACGAAACTGAGATCGGGGTTGTTGTCTCTGCCCACTGTGTCTGGCCTGGCGGCGGTGTCCAGAGGACTCGGCCGTTCAGCCAGTTGCTACTGTCGGAGACTATGGATTGGTACTCCATCATGTTGAGCGTAATTGTTCCGTTCTGTATGCCCTGTACAATAGCGGTTGTGGGAACTATGCCCGTAAAGTTGGCTCGATACCACACGGTGCCGAATGCAGGAGGTGCTGGGGCTGATACTTGGTAGTTGCTGCTGTTGTCCGTTAGAGCTGGTGTGAAATCTGTCCATGTGTTACCGCCGTCAGTGCTCTGTTGCACCATGACCAGCATGTCGGCGACGGGGCCGGTGCCAGAGATGGTTACAGATCCACTGCCAAGCATCGGACTTCCGGCGTATTGGATCTGTGGTTTCGGAGACACGCTGACAGTGTAACCGGCCTGCTGGAGTAGTGACGCGGCCGCATTCAGGTCGTAGGTGTCTGGAGCGAGGGTCGGGTCGTACCATACCCCCCAACCTGGGCCGAGGAAGGTGGCTAACGGGTATCCGGCTCCGGAAAGGAGTGAGCTGACGATCAAGTCACGTGGGATCATGTGACTGATAGCCTTCCGGATATCTCTCGCTGCTTCAGCGGCATTCGCAGGGTTGGCCTGGCCGGCCGGAGTAGCTGTACCGGTGCCGAAGACCGGATTGTTAAGGTTGAATCCCATTTCCTGCCAACCCAACTCCGTAGATATGATTGTCTTCACACCCGGGATCGCTTGAAGCGTTGCCTTGTCCTTAGCGAGGCCGTAGTTGTAATCCAACAGCTGCACTTGGCCGTTCTTTAGAGCCGCGATCGCGGCGTCCTTGCTGCTAATCCACTGTACTTTGTATGTGTTGATGTTGAATTGTCCCATGGATTGTAGGCCGGTTGCGTTCCAGTAACCTGGATACTTGGCAAGGGTTGCAATGTTGTTCGTGAAGTCATAGTTCTGCAACGTATACGCTCCTGCACCAACTGGGCCAACCGCAGTGTAGCTACCTGAGCCACCATACTGCTTCGGATCCCACGTGTAGGTATACGGGCCGCTAGCGGTGCTGAACGGGGCACTGTCCCAACTGGAGAACGGGAACTTCTCCATAATGTGCTTAGGAAGCGGGGCAAAAGCAGCGAAGACTTGGTTCGTAAACGCATAGGGTGCAGGCAAGTGGAACTGGAATTGATACCGGCTCGTCGCATTCCACCAACCGTAAGTCGTGGGAATTCCTGGGCCAGTATTGTCGTCCAGCGCAACCGTGCCATTCAGGAATTTGAAGTACAGCTTAGTGCCCAAGTAGGTGCTGTAGGTGCCGAGGTTTACACTGGCTAACTGGGGGTTAGTCTCTGCGTACATTGTATAGACAAAGTCATCTGCCGTGACCTCAACACCGTCTTGGAACGTGACGCCTGGCTTGATGTTCACAGTCCAAGTTAGACCATCTGGGCTCGAGGTAATGTTCTGAGCGGTTCCTGGGATGAAGCAACCGCACCGAGGATCGGGCTCTTGAAGGGATCCGCCGATTATGTTTCCATAGACGTAAAGTGAGTAGAAGCTATTGGAGGAAGCTGTGATACCGGGGTCCAGAGTGCCCGACGGGAAGATGTTTGCTGCCTCAGCCATGACCAAGGTACTTGGACCAGACCAGTGCTGAAGGTCTGGGAAAGTCACTTCACTGTAGATGCTTGAATTACCCCAAGCTGTAAACTGTGACGAGATGGGAACCGGGTCGACGCCCTCAAACACGTAGTTATATGGGGCATCGTGGAAGACTTGTTCCTCGAACTGGTGCATTAGCGGGACTTCGGCAGCCTGACTTGTCGAGCTGTATAGTTGATTGAGTAGGTTGAGCGCGACTGTGTTGTTGTAGTAGGCGTAGTTGTCACCGCTTGGCGGGTAGTTAGCGACACCACCAAAGTTTCCACGCACGTCAGGCACGTAGCTTGTGTAACCCCATCCGATGAAACCAATATCGTAACCGCCTTGCGCGAAGGACGAGCCTGGTGAGGCGGTTAGGGCGAACATGCGGTCGACTAGTTGGTCGAAGTTGACGTAGAACAGCTTCGCATCAATGCCCAACGATATCATATTACTCGTTATGATGCTCGCGTATTGTCTCCTTGCGGAGTTTCCGCCTGTAGGGGCGATGAGTGTCGCGGAGAAGAGTGGGGCGCTCTGAGCGTAAGCACTAGTAAATAGGATTGGGATTGCACTTGAAGCAGTAACGTAAATGAGAAGTGCTAAAGCTATGCCTTGAGTTATGTATTTGAGTGATTTGTTAGACATTTTCATTTCACGCACCCAGAAAGCCGGTTGGAATTCTATTTATGTGTTCCCACAAAAGACACTGGATGAACAGGTCCCTGAAATAGCGGTCATAAAAATGCGATAATCGCCAGCGCAATCGGCATTGTGCATATCAAACAGGAGCATCGACCGGAATCTTAGTGTAGCCGAAGCACAAACGTTAATTGTATGCCGTCGGCGCATTCACAATCTAAGGTTAGAGCATGGCTAGCCTAGTCCGTTACGTTATACGTCGCTTGCTCTTCATGATCCCCGTCTTCCTTGGAGTTGCGATCTTAACTTTCTTCGTGGGAAACGCCGCGGGAAATCCGATCGATCTCATCAGGGCCGGGCTACGGAACCCTAGCCCCGCAGTGTTGAAAGCCCTAGAGGCTTACTATCATCTTGACAAGCCGGTTTGGCTACGATTTCTGTACTGGCTCTGGGATGTCCTACACCTTAACCTAGGCGTATCGATATCGGGCCGCCCAGTTCTGTCTCAAATTGGCCCGTGGACTTTCACAACATTGGAGTTACAGATTTTAGCTTTGGTCCTGTCGGTCGTGATAGGTATACCGGTCGGGGTGTTCTCTGCAAAGCATCAGTATTCAAAAAGCGATTATGCCATAACAAGTGTGGCGATCTTCGGATATTCGATGCCCACGTTTTGGCTCGGAATTATGCTTATCATCATCTTTTCATTCGATCTTGGTTGGCTTCCTAGTAGCGGAGCGATCAGTGTGAGCTTTCCGTGGTGGGGAAGCAGCTTTCTTGACCCCATAGCGCATCTGATTCTACCGACAGCTGTTCTAACATATGTAAGCCTAGCTACAATAGTTAGGCTTGTGCGAGCGAATATGCTCGAGGTTCTAAGGCAGGATTATATTCTTGCCGCGCGGGCGAGTGGGCTAAGTGAACGAACCGTCACTTACCGCTATGCGCTAAGAAACGCCATAAGCCCTGTCGTGACGATTATTGGACTTGGATTCGGAGCAGCGATGGCTGGCGCACCCGCCCTCGAAACCACTTTCTCGTGGCCGGGTTTAGGTTACGCGTTCACTCAAGCCGCGCTTAACTTAGACATTCCTCTTGTTCAAGGAATAACCATCGTCATAACGATCATGGTGCTGATTGCAAACTTGATAACCGATCTAGTGTACGCCATCATCGATCCGCGGGTTACCATTCAGTGAGGCGGACTAATTGCCAGAAACGCGGCCAAGGCGTGCAGCCGGTCAGTGGGCAGTGGCCTGGAGGCGATTTAAGAGAAACAAATCGGGTCTAATTGGCGGCGCAATAGTGGTCTTCTTCGTCCTAGTCGCACTAGTTGGACCGTATTTGGTCGCTTACCCATCTAGGAGCTATCAGTCCCTGTACGAAGGCGACGCTGGCGACCCGCCGTCACTTAAGCATCCGTTCGGCGTCGAAATCTCGGGGATAGATGTCTTCAGTGAGACCGTGGATTCGACGAAGAACGATTTGTATGTGGGCTTGGCTGCGACCCTGATTACGACGCTGATCGGGGTGGCGATAGGCGCGCTGGCTGGATATATCAAAGGTGCTGTATCCGACATCCTATTGGGTGTTACCCAGATGTTTTTCGTTATTCCTGTTTTGCTGCTGATACTCTTGTTCGCGCGTGTCTTCTCGGTCTTAGTCTTCAAAGGCCTGGGTCTAACCTTGATTGTTCTCATACTCTCTTTCTTCGGCTGGTCCAGCATAGCATTCATCGTCAGGGGAGAGACTTTGAGGTTGAAGGAGATGGAGTTCGTTCAGGCGGCCCGCTCTCTAGGAGCTAGGTCAGGTCGGTTACTGTTTCGTCACATTGTTCCTAACATTTTGTCTCCAGTAATCGTGATAGCCACCCTGAACATTGCGGGATTTATCTTAACTGAAGTAGTCGTAAGCTTCCTTGGCTTCGGGGATCCAAACACATCCACTTGGGGGCTCCTGTTGAATGAAGGCTTTCCCTACGTCAGGACAACTTGGTGGGTTGCCCTCTTCCCAGGGTTGGCTGTCGTATTTTGCGTTCTCGGATTCAACTTATTGGGTGACGGTTTGTCGGACGCCCTAAACCCGCGACTCCGCGAATAGGTGTGCCCGATGGATGAAAAACTTCTAGAGATCTCTAACCTGCGAACCTACTTCTTCACAGAAGCAGGTGTAGTAAAGGCACTGGACGGCATGTCTCTGGAAGTTAAGAAGGGACAGGCAGTCGGACTTGTGGGAGAATCAGGATCAGGTAAATCCGTCACCGCTCAATCAGTACTCAGGATTGTTCCACGCCCCGGCCGCATTGTGGACGGCTCCATAAAGTTCGAGGGCGACGAACTACTTACCAAAAAGGAAGACGAAATGCGTAAACTCAGGGGCCCAAAGATGGCGATCGTCTTTCAAGACCCCACAACATCACTGAATCCCCTTTACACCGTCGAGAAACAACTCACTGACATCTTGATGCTACACCGCGACCTTTCGAAGGAGGATGCGTCAAAACAAGCCCTTCACCTCCTCGACCGCGTCGGAATACAAGACCCCGAAAGGAGGCTGAAGGCGTATCCTCATGAATTGAGCGGCGGAATGAAGCAACGCATCGCGATTGCCAGAGCGTTGGCGTGTGATCCGGTATTGCTTTTTGCGGATGAGCCAACGACAAACTTGGACGTTACAATCCAAGCTCAAGTGCTCGAACTGCTGAAGCAACTGCAAAAGGAACTGAACATGACGATGGTGATGATCACGCACGATATGGGCATTATAGCGGATATGACAGAAAGAGTCACGGTGCTCTACGCCGGGAAGGTAATGGAGGTCGCGGACACACCCACTTTGTTCAGGTCGCCGACGCATCCGTACACGGAAGCGTTGCTGAAGGCTGTCCCCAGCGTGAAACAGACTCGAACGCTCGAAGTCATACCGGGCAACATACCTAACCTCATAGAGCCGCCCGCGGGCTGCGTATTTCACCCCAGGTGCAAGTACGCGAAGGACATTTGCGTCAAGAAAGAACCCGAACTCGAAAAAGTTGCCGAAGGCCATTATGCGGCATGCCATTTCTGGCGTGAATTGAAGCTGGAAGGAAGGAGTTGAAATGCAGACAATGCATTCCGGTGAGCGGATCCTCGAAGTTGGCTCCCTAGTGAAATACTTCGATGTTCTCGAACGAGGGGTCTTCCGTAAGAAGACCGTGGGCGAGGTACATGCTGTCGACAACGTTACATTTCACATATTTACCGGAGAAACCCTTGGACTTGTAGGAGAAAGCGGATGCGGCAAGACGACCGCCGGCAAAGTCATTCTGCTACTCGAGGAGCCTACTTCGGGATCGATTCAGTTCGAAGGCATTGACGTGGTCGACACCTTTGAACACGGCCATCAAGATGATGCAAAGCGACTCAGGCGTAACATGCAGATGGTTTTCCAGAACCCTTACAATTCCCTCGATCCGCGCATGACCGTTTACGACATTATCAGTGAGGCATTCGTGATTCATAGAAACATTCCGAAGAGCCAGTGGACTGACCGCGTCTATGAGCTTCTCAGAATGGTTAACTTGGAGGAATATCACGCCGAACGATATCCACATGAGTTTAGCGGAGGGCAGAGGCAGAGGATAGCGATCGCCCGAGCCTTAGCGGTTGATCCCAAGTTCGTGATTCTGGACGAACCGGTTTCCTCGTTGGACGTTTCAATTAGAGCTCAAATCCTGAATTTGCTCATAGACCTACAGAAGAAACAACACCTTTCCTACCTTTACATTTCCCATGACCTGAGCTCAGTGCGGCAGATCAGCCAACGCGTCGCCGTAATGTACTTGGGGGAAATCGTTGAGCTAGCGAATGCCGATGACCTTTTCGACAGGCCACTTCACCCTTACACGCAGGCCCTAATCTCCGCTGTTCCGGTGCCGGATCCTGAGCACAAGACCACTCGAATAATCTTGCCAGGCGAGGTCCCGAGCCCGATCAACCCACCGAAAGGGTGCAGATTCCACCCGCGATGTCCGCACGCGACAGACATATGCAAAGATGTCGCACCCACATTCGAAGATAAGCTGATCCAAGGACACTTCGTAGCCTGCCATCACGCCGATAAGTTCGTCTAGGCCAAGTTTTTGGGTATTCGTAAAGCCAAAACCGCTGGCGTAATTCTCCTCACCATTGGCTTGATTTTCTTATTCATAGGAACCGTAATGCCCTACTACAAGTCACCTCAACGCCTCGAAGGTACAGGACCTGGAATCGAGTTCACGGCCTCTCGTCCCTACTGGATAAATTCGTACTTCATACCGCCGATTGATGCTGGTCAAGCCATCAGCTTGACCGTCCTAAGTGACCGACCCGGAGCAACGGTTGTCGTCCTCGCTTACTACGATGAAAGCCTTCAGAGTATAGTCGGGCCGCCAATTGTAGACGTGATTTTCTCACCCGACCAAAAAGGCCTATTCGCCTTCGCTAGGACGAATCGGTCAGGCCCATACTTTCTAACGATAGACAGCTTCAACAGTACATTCAGCTTCTACGTCACATCCGTTTGGTCGCCATTTTACTCGCTAAGGACACTTGCAATCTACTCTTTCGGGCTTATCCCCATCGGAGCCGTCATCATGTATTACGACGAGATCTCGGAACAGCGTGAAAAAATGGTCGAGAAAGCCCTAAGGGGCATAAAGAAAGTGCCACAGTGATCCGCTCCGAACCCTGCCTTCAACCTCTCATTTTTTGCTTCTTTGGCCGGGCACGCGGATTCGATCGCCTCCTCTTCCGAACACTTCGAGTAGCGAAGCCCATTCGCTTGAAAAAGTATACACCAACCGAAAATGCGGTTGCGAGACTAAGCAAAATCAGAGGAACAGTGTAGTCTGGTGTCCAAAGCACGTTAACGACTTTGGGATAATCCATTGTAATCAATAATACCGGCGACCGCGAAACCTCATTCTCATCCACAGACCAGCCTTGAAAGACCCATTTGCCGCCAAGAATACCCATAATTCCGCTCATAGGTTCGCTCGCGGAATGAATTGAAACCGTGACCATTGACTCCGCATCGTACCATCCGGTGCCCTGGACGGCTACCGGGCTGATAACCTCAAGATAGTATTCAGTTGCGTAGTTTCCGGTTAGGGTGATGTCGTGATCCAAATCAACCAACCTGCTCTTTGCCTTGGAGCCGTCTGACCAACTTACGAATTTAAGGCGCGTTTGATCACCGAATGAGACGAAATCTGGCACCGAGACATTATGGTTCCCAGCCGGGAGTGCGAGTTGGATGCTTCCGCCTGAGCCATTAACCCCGTCAACATCAACCGGGACGGTCGGGGGAACGATTACCGTCAGTGTCAGGGCCGTTTGAACGCTTATCGTGAAGGTGTAGTCGCTGTATGAATTCGAAATTGTGTTCCGGGCATCATCCAGTAACGCTGCAACTAAGGCCAGGTTCCACACCGCTTTAGGATGCTCTAATGAAAATTGCATCCTTTCAGATCCATGCTCGTTCGTCAATAGAACTATGCAACCTGCATAGGGAGTTGTGCTAGAACACGGTTGCGGGCTCGAACTTCCCAAACCGCCGACGAGATTACCGTCATCTAGGTCAAACACGCCGACCGCTAAGTAATATCCTGCCTTGGCGTCTCCATAGGCTACCGTCGCATTCACGATGATTGGAGGCGTGGGCGTCTGAGTATCGATATCAAATAGGGCGCTCTTAGTATAGGTTACATTTGCGATCGTGGTCATCTGGGCAATAACACTGGGGCTCCCGTAAAGCACTAATAGCAAAGTTAGGCCCCAAACAATGGGCGCCTGTAATCTCAAGATCTCGACTATCCTATCAGGTTTTTCTGGCTCCTCGATAGGCTACCCGCGTCGTCCGCTGATGGCCAGTCCGAAGCCGAGCAACTTCGTGCAATCTTGTTTAATCGGGTATGCCCCTGCCGGTGCAAGCGGCTTGGTTAATGCGCTTGCATTTGCCTTTGATCTTTCTCTCCTCAACCGGCGAAATATGAGAAGAACCATGCTGGCGCCTAGAGCGAATATGACGCCCAAGGAGATGGTGAATGGGACGGCTGTATCGGTGGACCAAACAGCGGTCACACTTTCATTTGAATCAACTAGGACCGTGGCGGTAAGATTCGCTGAGTCTATCGAACCCGTCCAACGTTGGAACCGATCTCGGGCTCCCAACCACCCGAGAGGCCCGGGCGTACTCGAATCTGTGTCAGGCAATGATACGTAAACGAACATACCGTCTGGAACCATGACGTCGGCATTGCCGTCGTATGTTTGTGTCCCGCTGAGCGATGTTATGAAGAACTGAACGCCAGGATGTACGCGTACTTGCAGGTTCTCCTCTTGGTTGGTCCATAGCAATGTCCCATCCGGTGACCTTGGAACCCCCAAGCCTGCAAGAACGGAGTCAGGTCCAATCGCCACGGCGCCGTACTCGTTCGCCACACATCCGACGCTGATTCCGCAATAACTTGCAGCAATCAAAGACTTCACTTTCCCCCACCGCGCTCCGTCGAAATATGACAAAGCATCAAAGCGCACTGGCCCGAGTGGTTGGGTTGAATTCCCCGCGGAGCCTTCAGCGATTACTAGGGCTGGGTCGGTGGACGGACTGGAAGGAAATCGTGTTTGAGCAACGGTT
Source organism: uncultured Candidatus Bathyarchaeia archaeon (assembly GCA_964533505.1). Lineage (GTDB taxonomy): Archaea > Thermoproteota > Bathyarchaeia > 40CM-2-53-6 > 40CM-2-53-6 > FEN-987. Next base: position 59,881 of record CAZHKA010000054.1, read on the forward strand.
CTGCCATCAAGCTCGAACATCCACATGTCAGAGGAGTTCAACCTGATAGTATATTGATGAAATGTAGCATTGAGTCCGGCTGAAGCTGATGGCCCTATGCCAAAGTAGAAGTCGGGCTTTGATGTGTCCGGCCAATATTGCCATTGCCATCTCGCGTCAGAATTTGAGATTGATTCGGAGGGTCCTTGGCATGTGAAATTTCCCATTACTACGGCTCCACGAAGACAGTGATACCCCGGTTCCAACGAGTAACCAAATTGAATGAAAGCGCCATCGGATAAGTCGTCGCCTACCCAAAAATAGCTGAAGGTGTTCTGCGCCGTGCGGTCAGTTCTAGTTTCTATTTGTGCTTTAACGCCGAAATTGTGTCTTGATGCATCATCACCCCACGCTCCAACTTTGAAGGTAGTAGTAGTCTGGAGTGGCGGGGCAGCAACAGTGATGGCATTGAATAGAAGAATGAGGATCAACCATGCAAAGGGCGTGGCCAAAACTGCATTCAAACCTTTCAGATCAATCAAGCAAGCCGCCCAGGCGCCTTTAGGTTTAACCACAAAAACGATGCCTGGTGTGGCCTTTCTGGTTTCGCGCTGCAACTCAATTGATTTTAGTGCGTCCGGTCTCTACCAGTTTTGGCATAACACGAGAGGCATTGGGAATAACGGATATCCTAGATTCCGCTCCGTGCAGGCGTTGTGCTGATTGTAGAGCGGCGTTGACTGTTGGTGCCGGTTTCATGTTAAAGACGTTTTCCACGTAATGGTCTGGAATTGTTGATACTAAGTAGACCCGATGGGTCTGCAGGGTCCTAGCTAGCAATGAGGCTTTGAACCCTTCGTAGCTAAAGTGATGCCGAAGCCTTAATTCCAGATAGCGCGGTTCCTTATGTTCGGTGGACCAATCGTAGAACTGCCGCCCTCCGTGGCCTTGTCCGCATTCTGCGGCGACAATTAAGGCTCCGTCTCTTTTCAAAGCGGGAAGCCCCGCTGGTAATGTCTCTATGGAGCGATCTAGGGTCGAATCAAAAGGCGTACCACCAGCGCTCATAACGAGTATGTCAACTTTCTCTGTAACCTGTTTCAAGTATGTCCCGCTTATAATCGGCTCAAGGGAAGCTAAGCTGCTTTCCAACGTGTCGAAAACCAGCGAGGTGGCACGAAGCTGGGCGTCCAATCCAAGGCCTAGAGCGAAAGTGTTATCGAATGACTTAGCAATCTGAAGCCGCTCCTTGTGCAGACTATCTGGTGCCAGTCCGGACCTTTCGCCCTCGTGCGCCCTTACAGAGGTCTCAGAGGCCAAGTAAGGAAACACTAAGTCACATAGTCCTGAATATCCTAACAGCTGGTGCGGTCTCAACTCCCCTATGAGAACCCTTAGGTCTGCTTTTGTGAATTCTGAGTTCACGTATGGCGTGAATCCGTCCGTCAATGGGCTGCACTCGCTGGTTTCGGCTTTTGATGTGTGACGAACAACGCGGCTTGCGCCAACCGAAGCAGCCTCAAGGTCATATGATTCTTCTGTGCAAAGTATTGTCGTGGATGTTTGAGGTTCATTTATGAAGTGCAAAACGGCTTTGCTAAGTTCAAGCGTTAATTCTGTGGTTCCGCAGCAACCTAGGACGATGCAAACATAGGTCGCATCGCGTGCTTTGTTCAGGAACGGGTCGTTTGCCTTAAGAAGCTCAGTAGCCTTTGATATAGGGTCAGGTAAGGGGTTTGTATTCTCGGGCTTTAGTATATCAATCAGTCGCTCCTCAGGCACCCTTACGGGGATCTCCGACCGGCCGTAAGGTAACCATATTTCCACCAAACATTAACCACTGACCGTTACCGGTGATAGTCCTGTGATTAAAGTTTCAGAGGGAAACCATGGCCCATACTCGCAGTTCTAAGTTGCAGAAAAGTGCAAATGCTGTCAAGGTTCGAAGGGACCGAGAGGAAATGCAGAAGAAAAAGACACCATCGGTGAGTCTCGACGAGCTATGCAACATACTATTGAGGACCGGTAGCCTAGAGTTTGGGACGTTTAAGCTCGCGAGTGGTCTCCTTAGCCCATATTATGTAAACTTGCGTCTCATTCCAAGTAATCCCGAAGCTTTCCAGCGCACCGTCGCAATGTATGTCAGCATGTTCGAACCAGACCTTATCAAACGAACCGATCGGCTTGTGGGGGTTCCAACTGCTGGACTCGCTTACGCGGCCGGAGTAGCCCTTAATCTCTCTAAGCCTTTGCTGTACGTTAGAAGGGAGCAGAAGGAGCAGGCCCGCGACAGGCGCATAGAAGGACTCTTGCAACCAGGAGACGGGGTCGTTGTTTTAGATGGCGTCGTGACGACGGGTAAACGCTTTTTGGAGGTGGTTCAAGCAATCAGAGCCGAGGGAGGAATGGTTGAGGATGCAGTTGTCCTGCTCGACCGCCAGCAAGGGGCGCAAGAATATCTAAAGAAGAATGGAGTCACGCTTCACTCCTTCGCAACTATGCGACGCATCGCCAACAGGCTCCTCAGCTTAGGCACTATTGATGAGAAGCAACACGATGAAATAGTGCGGCAAATTGCAAGTTAGAACGACAACATTTCTATCTCAACTCAAATTGGCTCAACATCAACATCCATTTTCATGCCGGCTTTGCTCGGCCTTGTCGATCAAACCGATGGAGAACTCCGAGGAACTGAAGAAGCACAGCAAAGAGAACCAGGAGCTTTGGCCGCAATGACGCCAAAGTTACCCGGGACCTTGAGAAGCTCCGCGGCCAATTCGAGACCGCGATCAGAACGAAAGCCGGCTTCACGGGATCCTAGGCGCTCTGCTATAGGGCCGCGTCGCCGCTATTACGCGCGTGCTTATATTTGGAATTCTAGCGTTCATTCTCGTAACCGGTCTATCATTGCGTAAGCGGCGTTAAGAGGCCAGACTACATTCCGTCTTACCGAGCGCGTTTGCTTCTCTTCTTTGGCTTCTTTCGCAGCGAGAGGATAGCGGCGGCTATTACAAATATTATTGAGACCGCGATGGGAATTGTGTAGTCTTCTCTGCAAACCGCTGTCGTCATTTTTGGTCCGTTCATAGGCAACGTGCACTCCGGTTGAGAGATCGTGCAAGCTCCTGTCCAATGGTCGAAGACATGTCGAACCCCCAATAAGCCTAACAAGCCTTCAGAAAGCACCCAAGTCGGTTGAACCGAGACGTTTGCCGGTTCGTTTGTAAAGTACCACCCGGATCCACTAGCTGTGGCGTAAGGGGAACTCACGTCAAGCCGATACTGCCTCTCATAATTGGCTTGTAACGTCATGTTGTTGCCGATGTTAATCTCTCGTGCCGCGGAGCTTACATTATCGCCCCAACCCACGAAGAACTCTCTTACACCATTCTGCCCTGGGATTATGTCGGGGGCAGTAACGTTGTGGGCCCCCAAAGCAATCCCACTCTCAGTGATCCATTACTGTCAGTCTCTATCGTACTGCCATCAATTGTTATGGGTAGGTGCGGAATAGGCGTAGTTAGTTTTAGTGTAGGTTCGCGGAAGTACATGTCAAGTTCAGGTGGACGAGTGATGTTTTTGTTCGAAGTGAACCACGCATAATTGCTCCACGATGTGAAGCCTGCTATTAGCGCAAAGGAGCTGGTCCCGTTTCCTTGAAGGTCATCAGCAACATCCGCAGTTACATTCCACCCATACCATCTGTTGATTGCGCGAATTTGGTTCGACTCAAAATGACTCATGTCGACAGGCGGCATATTGTTCCAAGTCAGATTGTTTTCATTCCAATCACTGCTAGGAACGTGGTAGACTCGAACACTTGCATTAATGAATCCAGTTGCAAATTGGGCATACAGCCAAAGGGACGCGTTCAAAGGCCGAGCATGAGACGTGAATATTGCTTTGGGAATAACGCTTGAGAGATTGAATTTCAGAAACGCGTAATTCTTCGATACTGGAACGCTGGGAACGTCTTGAACGATCAACACCAGAGAAATTTGCTGCTCCATTGGAGCCGTAGGAAGCAAATTGTCCACGAACGTATCGTCCGTCGGAAAAATCCCGCATCCCATAACGCCAGGGATGGCCGCTTGAAGGCATTCTCCTCGAGATACTTCACTTGTCACCGCAATACCATCTGGACGTAGCTGCATCTTCTTGGGTGCGCCCACATCATTGGCGATCACGCTAGCTGAGGTCAAGGCAAGAAGAATGAAGATGATCGCTGAATCTCTTACCAACAAATGAGCCGCGTGTCGCCAATCTCCACTTTGCATAAAAACGCTTTCTACGAACTGTGGAAGCCAATCAAGCCCATGAACGGTTTCTTCTTTTGGTCACCACCCCACTCTCCCCCGAAACATCCTCCCACACCCGCCTAAAATAACTCCCGAACCATCCTTTGTAAGCGCAAACTATGACTCGATTAGCTTCGCTGTTAGAAATTCGAAGTTTTGTTAGGGCTGACCACCTTCTCCTAAATGGAGAACAAACTCCTGATCTAACCTTCGGGATTGAAACTTTCGACAGTATTCTAACGCTTAATTTTGGTCAATTTGTTGTTTTTCAAGGTAAAACCGCTCACGCACTCAGCATGCTCCTGTGCGTACGCGCTATGCTTCCGCAGCCACTTGGCCCGAACTGTGATGTCATCTTCATTGACGGCGGAAATAATTTCGATCCTTACGCAATATCTGATAATTCAGTTGAACAGGGGTTAGACTCAAAAAAAGTTCTAGAACAGCTTCACATAAGCAGAGCGTTTACTCATCATCAACTTGCATGCATCATAATTGATAAACTTCCGAGCGCTATAGAGGAATTCAAAGCGAAACTAGTCGTCGTCTCCGACATAACCTCATTGTATTGTGATCCAGACGTACGAGATGACGACAAAGACGATTCACTGCAAATCTTTAGCAAGTCGGTTCACAAACTTAGAACACTTGCCAGACAACATCACTGCCTAATCGTCGCCACAAACCTCGAACGACGAAACCCACAGATGGAACGCAGCCTCGGATATGCTTCACATGTGACGGTAAAAATCGAACAAAAATCATGTCTTACTCGATTCACCCTACTGAAACATCCGCACCTGCAATCTCGCACCGCCATTGCAGCCATACCAGGAGTTAAGGTTCTGGAGAGTTACATGTAATGGGGCGCACAATTCCATCGTGGCGAATGGTTGTCGAAGTTGAGGTCGAGAAACTGAAACGCTTCCAGGAATTCCTCAGACAGGAAGACAAAGCCATGTTCGAAGACATGCTCGATCAGTGTAAACTGCTCGCTTCCGCCGCCAGCGTCATGGCATCACCGATAAAACAAGTACCACTCATAATCTCGATGCTATTCGCGCATCACAAGAAACTGACAGAATTAGAGAAACGTCTAGAAGCACACGGCCTTTGACACATCAAGGCTGGATACTGGATCTCTACCCTAAGCCAGGACGGATGATTGTCTGGCTTAAACAGCTCGATGGCTCATGCGTCCGACTTATTGACCTGTGGAAGCCGCGCATTCATATCGGTGGAGCACTTGACGATCTTCTAAACCTCCAACCATTCATCCCCCTCTGTCAAGTCGTTCACAAATTCGAGAAGGCGGGCGATAGAGAACGAAGCAAAGTTCTCGAAGTCGAAGTTGAGAACGAGTCAGAAGCTCAAACTCTTGCTCGGCAAATTTTCCGTCACGGAGGGTATTCGAAATATCGGCTTTATGATGTCGACATTCCATCAACTCAAATGTACCTGTACAACAAAGACCTTTTTCCTCTAGCATTCGTTGAAGCCGAGAGCGCACATGGGCGCATAGAATGGACCGTTAAAGATTCACGGGAAAAAATAGACTACCATCTTCCGTCGCTCCGAACCATACGGCTTACTGTCAACACAAAGAAAAATCGCAGCATTCAAACTTTCGGGGACGAGTTAAGCAGCATCAATCTTCAAAGTGAAGATGAGTCTATAATTCTAGACTCAGGCAGTGAACCGAACAAGATCACACAACTAGTAGACATTTTCCAAAAAATGGATCCCGACATTGTCTTGACAGATGGAGGAGACTCATTCATCTTCCCCTATCTCACCCGAAGAGCGCAGCGCCATGGCATTCTCCATGAGATGATTCTGGGCAGAGAGTCCGCTCCGGTTCGTGTCTACGAAGTGCAGGGGCACAGCTATTTCTCGTATGGAAAAATATTGTTCAAACAAACCGCTGCGCGCTTATTGGGTCGATTACATGTAGACGAAACAAATGGGTTCATCAGCAGCGATTGCGGTCTTGAAGGACTCTTCGAAGTAGCACGTACATGCATAATACCCCTACAACGGGCATCACGAACAACCATCGGTACAAGCATGACTTCGCTTCAGCTCTATCACGCAGTGAAAGCCGATGTGCTTATCCCGTGGAACAAGAGCGAACCTGAGGAATGGAAGAATGGGAACGAACTCATTGTTGCTGACCGCGGCGGTTTCATCTACGAACCACAATTCGGCCTACATGAGTCGGTCGGAGAATTAGATTTCTCTTCCCTCTATCCGACCATAATGCGTAACATGAACCTCAGCGGAGAAACCGTGCGCTGCACATGTTGCCCGGACTCTGCCAACCGCGTCCCTGAACTCGGGTGGAATATCTGCGAGAAATGGAATGGCATCGTCTCAAGATCTTTGGATATTCTGCTCAAAAAGAGATTGCTCTACAAGAAGTACAAGAAAGAAGCACCTGATCCTCCGACGAGGCTGCGGTATGATCAACGTCAGGCCGCGCTCAAATGGATCCTAGTCTGCTCATAGCCGTCGAAAAACGGCGAGCAATTGGCTATTTGGGATTCAAGAACGCAAGGTTCGGGCGGATCGACGCACATATAGCAACTTGCGCATTTTCTCGTCAAGTTCTCAGAGAGGCTGTTGCAATAGCTGAATCGAGAGGCTTCAGGCTTGTGCATGGGATTGTGGATTCAATGTGGCTTAAGAAACCTGGAGTAGACACGGCAGAATACGAGGATCTTTGCCGCGAAATCGAAGCGAGATTGCATCTCCCAATCGCATTCGAAGGGCTTTACAATTGGATTGTCTTTCTAAACTCGCACACAAATCCACGTATCCCAGTTCTCAATAGATACTACGGCGCATTTCAAGGCGGCAAGCTTAAGCTACGTGGCATCGAGCTGCGGAGGCATGATTCGCCAGGCATCGTCAAGCGATGCCAAACGGACATGTTGTCTCTATTCGCGCACGCAAAAAACTCTGAGGAGTTCATGACGCTTATACCCGAAGCCCTGAACATAGTCAAGTCCTACGTCAATATGATTCGAGACGGGCCTGTGCCTATTGATGAATTATCGATTGAGAAACGCCTAAGCAAGAACGTTAACGAATACCGAAATATGGTTCCACAAGCCATCGCGGCCCAACACCTCAATCATGAGGGCAGAGAAGTCCATGCCGGACAAGGATTAAGCTACATCGTTACCTGCAACAAGTCACGGATAACTCAGAACCGCGCACTTCCAGTTGAGTTAGTGGGCGAAAATTACCTCATTGACTCGGAGTGGTATATCGACCAACTACTTGCATCAGCAGCGAACATGCTTCTTCCATTCGGATACACCGCCGCAGCCACGAAAGAATGCATCGAATCGAGCATGCATGATTCAGATCACGTCAAGCAGTTCAAACGCTGGCCTAATGCCCAACTCAATTTCGCACCCAGCTAAACGAAGACTGTTAGCGCCCTTCAACCAATTCGCGTGCTGCGGTGTACGGATCCATGCGTCGCGCTTCGACCTGAGCGACCAATTTCCTGAATTTTGCCGTGGTTTCTATTTCTTGTAGCTTAACATCTTCAAAGTAGCGTCGTGTAGCGCTTAGAACCTCTCTCTTCGCACTGGAACTGCTTCGTGTCGAATTTCGAATATGTTCAACGTGTTGGCTAATCGCTTCGGCGAGAGCGATTGTGCCCTCACCTGTAGTTGCGACGGTCTTTATCACTCGTGGGCGCCAACCATCGACCGGTTCCCCCATGCTAACCATCGAGTATATCTCCTGGACCGTTTGGTCCGCGCCTTCCTTGTCCGCCTTGTTCACGACAAAAATGTCGCCGATTTCCATAATCCCAGCTTTCAACGCCTGGATCTCGTCCCCGAGACCGGGGGATGTGACTACGATTGTTGTATCGGCAATCGCTTTCACGTCTACATCCGATTGGCCTGCGCCCGCCGTTTCGACTATTACGTAGTTCGTGGATGTGGCCGCGAGGATGCGTACGGCATCTTCAGTAGCGCGCGCAACCCCACCGAATTGCCCTCGTGTTGCCATGCTGCGAATGAATATTTTCGGATCAGCCGCCAATTCACCCATCCGGATTCGGTCTCCTAACAGGGCACCTCCAGTGATTTGACTCGAAGGATCAACTGCAACTATTCCCACCGAATGCCCAGCCGCGCGATAACCTTTGGCAAGCTGCGCAATCAACGTGCTCTTCCCACACCCAGGTGGTCCAGTGATTCCAATCACATCGCTTTCCTTCCCCCGCCAGTAAAGTTGCGCGAGAATTTCTAACCGGGAATGAGGATCATTCTCCGCCATCGACATTAACTGAGAGATAGCCCTTCGGTCGTGTCTCAGCCCTCTTCTCAACATTTTCTCGACTTGCCCTGATCTAACCTTCTTCATCATCTGCGCCTCGTGTGAAAGCGTCTATACGATGGTCTTAGGACGAAATTCCCCGTAGGCCGCCCTCACTACATCGCTTATTTCGCCAATCGTCGCCCGTGCCCTGACCGCATCGATGATTGTTGGCATTACGTTCTCATCCGTGTTAAGCGCGTCCTTAAGTTTCCTAAGGCTTCGTTCACTTACGTGCTTACTTCGTCTCTTCTTGAATGCCTTCACGCTTGCGATTTGTTTCCGAACGAAGCGTGGGTCAATCCTATGTATAGTAATTCTCTGCGGCTTCATGTCTTTGAGAACGTTAACACCCACGATTTTCTTGGCTCCCGATTCGACTTCCAACTGTTGCTTAAACGCACTCTCGCGGATTTGTGCTTGGATGTATCCTTTTTCGATGGCTTTGACTGCGCCGCCTAGCCTATCCACTTTTTCTATCTCTGCTAAGGCAGCTTTCTCAATGTCTTGCGTTAGACTCTCCAAGTAGTAACTTCCTCCTAGTGGGTCGGCGGTGTGAGTCACACCGCTTTCAAGTGCGATGATTTGCTGGGTACGGATCGCGAGCTTCACCGCTTCTTCAGTGGGGAGCGAGAGCGCCTCGTCAAGTGAATTCGTGTGTAGGGACTGTGTTCCGCCTAACACCGCTGCCAAGGCTTGAACAGTGACACGTACAATATTGTTAAGCGGTTGTTGCGCCGTCAGGGTTTCGCCGCTTGTTTGCGTGTGAAACCGGAGCTTCATGGACTCGGGATTCTGGGCGCGAAACTCTTCTTTCATTATGTGCGCCCAAATACGGCGAGCGGCCCTGAATTTTGCGATCTCTTCGAATATATCATTGTGCGAAGCAAAGAAGAAGGATAGATGCGGGGAAAAAATATCCACCGTCAAGCCTCGCCGGAGGCACGCTCTAACGTATTCTTTCGCATTGGCGAAAGCATACGCTAACTCTTGAATCGCCGTAGCGCCGGATTCCCTTATGTGATACCCACTTATGCTGATCGGATGCCACAACGGCATTTTGTGGGCACAGAACTCGATAATATCGATGGTCAGACGAAGGGATTGTTCGGGAGGAAAAATGTATGTGTTCCTCGCTATGTACTCCTTCAGGATATCGTTCTGGGTTGTACCGCGCAATCTATCAAGCTGCACTCCCTGCCCCACACCGACGGAAACATACATTGCAAGCATTATAGCGGCGGTGGCGTTAATTGTCATTGAAGTGCTTATTTTGCCGAGCTCGACGCCGCCGAATAGAGTTGCCATATTCTCTAGGCTACTAATTGGTACGCCAACTCGGCCCACTTCACCTAGAGATCTTAGGTTATCCGAATCATAACCAAGTTGGGTGGGAAGGTCAAATGCGACGCTCAATCCCGTTTGTCCCTGACTGATTAGGAATCGAAAGCGTTCGTTCGTCGCTTGCGGACTACCGAAGCCGGAGTACTGTCTCATGGTCCAAAGCCTCTTCCGATACATTGATGAGTAAATTCCGCGAGTGAATGGAAAAACGCCAGGCTCCTCGTTGACTTCTTCTACATCGTCGTTGCGATAGGCGGCCTTGACGGTTATGCCGGAAGGCGTGGCAAAGCTTTCAGCACTCAACTCTGGAACCCCGTTCAGGAAAGTCCTACAGAGCCGGCAAAAAACTATTCACTCAAGTATTCTGCGGCCGGTTATGGTTTGTGCGTATGCGTCAGTAGGCTCCTTGATCTGCGTACCAGAAATCGCATCAGGTTCGAATGTCCGTCTGTCCGGCCTCAGAACTCTAGAATGTTCTATGCGACCTCGAAAAGATGTGTGCGTTAGAAAAAGAGAATGAAAGGGGAAAAGGTTACGATGCCTTCAAGCACCATCATTTAGTGATGGCCGTAGAACCAGTAGCAACTTGCGTAGTAGTATGCTCCGTTGTAGTAAATGATTGTTTGTCCGTTGTAGCAACCTCCGTAATGGTAGGACGACGGATATGAGTAACCGTACGGATAGTAGTAATAGTACGGGTAATAGTAGTAAGTGTTGCCATTGCTATAGTAGTAGTAAGACGGGTATCCGTAATAGTAGCTGTAAGGATAGGAGCTGTACGAGTTTGATGGCGGATAATATAGACTACTAGCGTGTATGGTAACCGTCGGCGAAGATGTTGCGACTAGACCGCTATACTGACCATTGTTGTAAGTACTGTAAACTTGGATCTGGACCTGAAGTTGATGCTCGACTACGGATGGAGATAGGCTAAAGACGAGTTGCCCAGAATAGTAACCGTTGTTCGAGTTCATGATGGCGTTGTTTGAGCCAAGATTTTGGCCCGTAACCGTATCGTACACCGTCCCGGCGGCCCAGAGCTGAGGGCCAGCGTTTTGGCAGCCTATTGACATGGGCACGGTGAGCTGGATGTTGTAAGGGTTGTTCTGACTATAATAGCCTCCAGAATTTTGCGTGAGGGCCGCCATCGAACCTACCTGTAGCCCGCAGGATTGAGCGTACACCGTTTCGGTAGTAGCTGCAGGAGCAGCCAACGGAAGCAGGAAAGCGAAAAACAGCAGCAGCAGGTAATAGCGGTTTTTCAAATTAACATGTCACCTCTCGCCTAACGCCTGCACGTTCTACGGTTAAATGTACTTTACCATTTCTGATAAAGCTCCAGCCTTTCCACTCAGGCACGGCAACGTTATGATGCACCTTCCATGCCCACGTAGGTCCGGAACCCTAAGATCACTGGTTAACACAGGCAGGCTCTGCAACTGCGGACAATCTCAATCTTTCACCCAAAGAGTGATTAGTTCCGATTTCCTCAACTCGCATTGCGCGGGACGTGACGTAAGTGCAAAAATCGCGAAGAACGTACTGGAGAGGCAAGGCTGAGAGAGTCGCTAGGAACAGGCGAGTGTCTAGAGGATTTTTTGATAGAAAGTCACTACGCGAACTTTCTGCACTTCAAACGAAATGGAAGGCGGGCGTCTGCCAGAGATGGGTAGCTAGGTCACCGGAGCGCAAAGACGTATTTGAAAATCCTTCAGGGATTCCACTCAAACCACTATACACTCCGACCGACGTTGCCTACCATGAATACCCAACTGATTTCGGTTTTCCAGGCCAGTTCCCATTTACACGCGGTATCTATCCGAATATGTACCGCGGACGCCTTTGGACCATGCGAATGTTTTCGGGCTACGGGACACCCGAGCAAACAAATGCCCGACTCAAGTATCTTCTAAACGAAGGAGAGACTGGGTTAAGCATCGCATTTGATATGCCCACCCTCTACGGTGTGGATGCAGACAATCCCAGAGCTGAGGGCGAAGTCGGAAAATGTGGCGTTTCGGTTTCGTCGCTCAAGGATATGGAAGTCATCTTCGACGAGATTCCGATGTCTGAAGTCAGCACTTCAATGACGATTAATGCCCCTGCGTCTGTCTTAACATGCATGTACGTTGCCACAGCCGAAAAAAAGGGCCTCGCGCCATCTAAGCTACGTGGAACAGTACAGACCGACATTCTGAAGGAATATGCGGCGCAGAAGGAATGGGTCTACCCACCTGAGGCGCACCTTCGCATCATCCGAGACATGATGCTATACGCGACGAAACATTTGCCGCAGTGGAACTACGTGAGCGTCAGCGGCTACCACATTCGCGAAGCCGGTTCAAGCGCGTTACAAGAACTGGCCTTCACGTTAGCGGATGGATTCGCTTACATCGACCTTGGCATCGAAGCAGGCTTGAAGCTCGAGGAATTCGCGCCTCGGTTATCATTCTTCTTCAACTGCGGGATGGACTTCTTCGAAGAAATCGCCAAATTCCGGGCGGCCCGGAGAATCTGGGCCAACGTCCTGAAGGAACGGTATCGTGCTAAGAATCCCAGGTCGTTACTCATGCGTTTCCACACCCAAACATCGGGAGTTTCGTTGAGTTGGCAGCAGCCCTTGAACAACATTGTGAGAACGTCAGTGGAAGCCTTGGCGGCCGTACTGGGAGGAACCCAATCCCTACACACGAACGCCTACGACGAAGCCTGGGCCCTTCCCACAGAGAAAGCAGCCCTGATAGCTCTAAGAACACAGCAAATAATTGCCGAGGAGTCGGGTGTCGCAGACGTTGCCGACCCTCTCGGAGGCTCATACTTTGTTGAGTGGCTAACCGATGAGATGGAACAAAGAACGTACGAATATTTGGCCAAAATAGAAGACATTGGAGGCGTTCTCACCGCCATCAAGAAGGGATTCATACAGCGGGAGATAGCAGACACCGCTTACAAGTACCAGAAACAAATGGAGGAAAATAAACGAAAGATCGTAGGCGTCAATGCTTACTCCATGCCCGAGCCCTCCCCTATCGCAACCCTCAAAATCGCGGAAAGCGCCAGGCGGAAGCAGATTCAACGACTGAGGCAGGTGAAGGCCATGAGGGACGCGACATCTGTGAAACGTTCATTGGTTGCACTCCGTAGGAGTTTCGAGAACACCGAGTCAAATTGCATATACCCAATGCTGAAAGCGGTCAAGTCTTATGCTTCATTGGGAGAGATCATAGATGTGGGAAGGCAGGTATTTGGCGATTGGCAAGAACCATCAATACTCTAGAATTCGAGGTGAATAGAGCCAATTGTCAAAGACAATAAGCAAGGCCCAGCAGCGCAAGATTAGAGTCCTGGTCGCTAAGCCCGGGCTTGAGTGACGCCTACAGCTAAACGGGCACGACCGCGGGGCCCTGGTACTGTGCAGGGCATTAAGAGACGCTGGAATGGAAGTCATATACGCGGGCCTTTTGGTGAGCCCGGAACAGGTTGCTCAAATGGCAATAGATGAGGACGTGGATGTCGTTGCTCTGAGCCTGTTGAACGGAGCACATATGACAGCATTTCCAAAGGTGGCACGCGCGCTAAGCAAGAAGCATGCAAGCGACATTCTGCTTGTCGGCGGTGGAATAATCCCTGACGAAGATAAGCCGAAACTTGAGAAACTTGGCATTACAGGAAACTTCGGCCCGGGAACTACCCTGAAGACAATCGTGGATCACATCGTGGGCCGTGTTCGAAGAGAACGTTGGAAGTGAACGGTCGGGTTAGATTTTCTCAAAATATTTTATGTCGAGAATGGAACCCGTTCGACTTGATTTATCTTTGAACACAGCGCGTACTTTGTCTCCTACACACACTTCACCGCTGGTCCTGTGAATTAGTCCGCCATGGGCGGACGGAAATCGAACAAAAGCGACGTTCACAGGCTCCGCAAGCTGTTTTCCTTCGTTGTCTTGTGTGCAGACCGTGTAAGACTGGATCACGCCGACATTTTCTATTTGGACATATTCCTCGAGTTTTGACATGCATCGTTCGCAGTAGATTCTTGGCGGCAGGTAATTCAGTTGACAATTGTTGCACCGCGTGGCTACCAGTCTGCCGTTGTCTTTGATCTCTCGGAGAAAATTCTCGCCAGCAATGCCGGCTGTGTATCTGAAGTGTACTGGGAAGTCGCCTTCAATTCTCAAGAAGTCAGACATGGTTGTCACTTAATTGGTTTGAAGTATTTGATGTCGGTAATGGAGCCTTTCCTTTTCTCGGGATCGGCCCACACGGCTTTGACTCGCATCCCCATCGTTACTTCCTCTGGTTTTGCTTCCCCTATAATATGCAAAAACCCGGCGTGTCGCGTTGAGTCTATTTCGATGACGGCGGGGATAGTGGGTGTCTTGAGTCGCGTTGTATCGGTGGCGATATGTGAGATTGAGAACGTATTGACCGAACCAGTATCGGGCAGCTTGACCCAGACGGCCGATCTCTTGAAGCACAATTCGCAGAAGATGCGGGGCGGCACTGCGATTCGACCGCAATGATCGCATTTCGTTCCCAATATCTCGCCGGCCTTGAGGCCGCTTAGAAATCTGCTGATCGCTACGCCCGTCGCCCAGCTGTATTTGGCCAATGGCTGGTAGGCAACGGTAAGCACTTTCTCCCGTTCGAAGTCCTCTTCTTTCAATCCTGTTCCTTGCGGTTGAGAGGGCATACTTTTGCTCAAGAGGCATCATTCCTACGAGCGCATCACAACAACGGTTCCTATCTGCATGAGATCGCCCCAGGCTTGCGCGACTGCAGTTCTAGGGTCGCCGGCAACCTGGCGCTTCCCCGCTTCGCCACGAAGTTGCCAGAACAATTCGCAGACTTTCATGAGTCCCGCGGCTGCGATCGGGTTCCCAACACCGAGGAGACCGCCCGACGGGCATATGGGGAGGTTTCCGTCCCTTTCGGTTACGCCCTCCTTTGTTAGCTTCGGAGCTTCCCCTTTGCGGCACAGCAATAGACCTTCCATATGATGCAGCTCTTTGTAGTCGAAGGGGTCGTATGGCTCAGCGAAGTCTATCTGCTTACGCGGGTTAGTGATTCCTGCCATGCCGTAGGCCATGCGCGCAGCGTTTGCTACGTATCTAGGGAAATACAGGTCGCGGTTCGTCCAATAAGTTGTGTCAAGGTTCCAGCCGACCCCATCAATCCACACAGGGGAATCGGTTATTTTTCTGGCGACATCCTCTGAGGCCAGAAGCACCGCACAGGCTCCGTCGCTTACCGGGCTTATGTCCAATCTTTGCACGGGCCAAGCCATCACTTCTGAGTTCATGATGTCCCGAAGGGTTACCGCCTTTGCAATTTGGGCGGACGGGTGGTCAAGCGCATTCCGTTTGTTCTTCACGGCTACTTGAGCGATCTGCTCCTTCGGTATCTTATGCTTCTGCATATACCGGTGCATTTCCAACGCAAATATCCAGATTAGATTGGGGCCAAGTGGCCGCTCTATCATATTGTCGAAGATTGTTAGAAACGCAGTTTGAGGGTGGGGTAGACAGGTCGACATCTTTTCCTCTGCCACGACCAGGCAAGTGTCGAAGAGGCCGGAGGCCACATGCCACCATCCATGAATTACGCTGAATACTCCTGTTCCCCCTCCGACGAAGTTTCGTGAGTAGGGCTTCTGCCATCCTCCCGCTCCGTCCAGGAGATATTCTCCTTTCATGTGGACTCCATCAAACGCATCGGGTGCTGAGCCCAGTGCTACCGAATCCACGTCCTGCATCCGCATCTCAGCCGAGTCCAAAGCCTGCTTGGCTGCCTCGAAGGCCAGTTCCTTCCCAGTTTCTTGGGCTCTGCGCATGAATTTCGTCATCCCGGCTCCTACGACAGCAACTCGTTTCTTCACTTGCATCAAACTCACCTGCTGAACACAACGACCGCACCACTTGCGGTTGGAACGCCCCTCCACGCCTGAGCAACACCCGTCTCGACTTCGCCTGGAACCTGGTGTCTACCGGCCGACCTACGAAGCTGTTGTACAATTTCAATCGCCCTCACCAAACCGCTCATCTCCAAGGTGTGGCCCATCCCGAGACTACCGCCGGACGGGTTAACCGGCAACTCTCCTCTCAAGTCGTAGGCACCTTGCTCAAGCATTTCGTACGCACGGCCCTCGCACAACCCGAGAGCTTCAGCGTGCTGAAGTTCCTTGAACGAATACGTGTCGTCTATTTCGGCAATGTGAATATCGGAGGCGGGATTGTTGATCTTTGCCTGCCTGTAGGCTTGTTTGGCAGCGAGTGCCGCATAAGTAGCCCTATCCCAATCACGAGTCTCCAACGTGGGGCTGTCTGAGGCCCACCCTGCACCCTTTATCCAAACCGGATCTTCCCGCAGGCTCTTTGCGGCCTCTTCGGCTGCGAGAACGACAACCGCGGCCCCATCCGCAAGAGGTGCCACATCATCCATGACTAGCGGATACGATAGCACGCGAGCTCGGCTGACCGGGGCGTGAGTAGTGTCCATTGCAACGGGGTTAGCCCGTGCGTTACTTCTGTTCTTCTCGATAACTCTGTTACAATGTGTCAGATTGGCCTTGGATGAGTGAAGGAACGCGTTCATCTCGAGGCCTGCGATGAAGTTCGCGTTTAAACCCAGTGGACGCTGGTATATTGGATCTAAAGCGAGGTCGTATATCGGTGAGATGTTTACTATATCTGAAGCTTTGCTGTGAGCTTCAACCGCCACTATGTCGAATAAGCCGGTCAGGATCTGCATGTAAGCAGTAGCTAGACTGTAAATGCCGTCCGCAGAGATTGTGCAAACTGGCTTCTGCACTCCACCGATCTGATCCGGAACATATTCATCGAATATGCTCGTGCCCTCATAGAAGTCTTCGGAGGAACAAACGAAGCTTTCCACATCACGGCGCGGATTAACCCCCGCGTCCGCATAAGCTTCGAGAGCAGCTTCAAAGATCAATTCCTTATACGAGACTTCAGGCGTTGCGGGCTTCATTGGAGTAAGCCCGACTCCCACAACCGCGACTCGCTTCAGCGACCGGCATCTCCGTTACCGTACGGGACGCCTTATCAGGAATTTAAGGTGATTCAATTTGCTTATAGTTCTCCGGAGAATCCCACCCGGCAAATGCAATATCTTCAATTACTTCAAGCTAGCATCCGGCTCCTCGTTCATCGAAGCGAACGTGATTGAGTAATGCCGACTTTGGGTAAACCAATCGCCTCTATCGTATCGGCGGGCATTTCCAAGTTCGGAGTTCGAGAGGGCTTATACACCCGGGAATTATTCGCCGAGGCCGCGAAGGAAGCTTTCGACCAATGTCCAAACCTCGACCCCAGGCGCGACATTAAGGCGCTGTTCGTCGGGATGATGAGTGACTCATACGAACATCAAGCTCACGTGGCACCCTTGTTCTTGGACTGGATCGGCCTCATACCGAATCCCGCGTTTAGGACGGAAGGCGCATGTGCTTCATCGAGCGTGGCCATGCGTACCGCGCTCTTCGCAATTGCTTCCAAAGCGTATGATGTTGTAATAGTCGGAGGTGTCGAAAAGATGACGCATGTGAGTACCACAGGCGTCACGGAGATCCTCGCCATGGCTTCGGATTTCCCATTCGAGCAGTGGCATGGAATCTCTTTTCCAGGAATCTTTGCGATGATGGCCGTCGACCACATGCACCGCTACGGCACAACGCAAGAGCAGATGGCTAAAGTCGCTGTCAAGAATCACGAACATGGAGTTCTCAACTCAAAGGCACACTTCCAGAAGCGAATAACCGTGAACGAAGTCTTGACCTCCAAGCCAGTCGCTTGGCCGTTGAAACTATACGATTGCTGCCCAAGATCCGACGGCGCAAGCTGCCTAATTCTAACATCACCCGATGTCGCAAGAAAGTTCACTGACACACCGGTGAATATTATCGGCTCCGGACAGGCGCAAGATACCCTAAGCTTATTCGACCGCGAGAACTTCAGCAGTATGCGAGTTACGAGACTTGCATCTCAGCAAGCCTACAAGCAAGCAGGCGTGGGCCCGGCAGATATCAGCGTAGCAGAGCTTCACGACTGTTTCACAATAGCCGAAATAATCGCCTATGAAGACCTCGGGTTTTGTGAGAAGGGAAAGGGCGGACGGCTAATTGACGAAGGAGCGACGTACCTCGGCGGAAGTATTCCAACAAACACCAGTGGCGGACTGAAAGCTAAAGGGCATCCCGTGGGCGCGACTGGCACAGCGCAGGCGTGTGAAATTTACCTACAGTTGACTAACCAAGCTGGCAAGAGACAGGTCAACGGAGCTGAAATTGGATTGACAGAGAATGTCGGCGGATCTGCCTCGACAGGCGTCGTGCAAATCTACAGCAGAGGAGATTGAACCAGCATTGTCAGCAAGCATTGCGAATGATGGTTTTGTTCGGGGCAAAGATG
The DNA here is from genome assembly GCA_964533505.1 of uncultured Candidatus Bathyarchaeia archaeon. Lineage (GTDB taxonomy): Archaea > Thermoproteota > Bathyarchaeia > 40CM-2-53-6 > 40CM-2-53-6 > FEN-987. The sequence goes on from CAZHKA010000054.1 coordinate 78,272, forward strand.
GAGAGATCCTGCCAGTAATCGAGAACTTTTACCGTTATTGCGGCGAAAGGAAGTTAATGGCCGTAAAATGCACTAGTTGTAAGGCTATCGTGTGGCCGCCCAGGGGAATTTGCCCAAATTGCCTCCACGACAAGTTCGAGTGGCAACAGTTGGGAGGTAAGGGTGAATTACTGACTTACACGGTAATCCATTTCCCACCCACGCAATTTCAGGCCATTGCGCCATACGCGGTAGGCATTGTCAAATTGCTTGAAGGTCCGCAACTGCCGGGTATGATACGAAACGTCAAACATCAGGATTTGAAGATTGGAATGCCCCTCCAAACAGACTTCGAGAGCGGAGTCTTGAAGGAATGGCCGCGTTGGCCGCGTTATTTCTTTACACCCGCGGATTAACCAGATGCACTAGCTAGGATTCGATATTCCTATTGGAATGAACCAGGCCTTAGAATATTAATATGGGAATATCGCCTGAGCGACCTAAATTCATGAGGTTGCGCAACTGGTGGAGGCACACCTAACAGGGGCATACCCTAGATCAGAGAAGCTCGTGGCCGCTACGAGGGCTGCCACGCGCGGTAACCTCCCCCAACACGAAGTCGACAAATTTCTTGAAGAGGATGCAAGATCCCTTGCCATTCTGGAAGAACAGGCGTCGTTAAGTTCGATCGTTGACGGCCAATTGAATTGGCAGGACCTCTTCAGGCCATTTAGCGAAATCTTCAGCGGAATCCAAGCGACCACGCTAACGCGTTGGTTCGATAACAACACCTTCTACCGTAAACCGCAAGTAACTGAAAAGGTGGAATTTAGAGGGGATTCTCTTCAGCGGTACTTTCGAGCGGACCTTTTGCCCAAAGACCGCATAAAGAAGGCGATTCTGCCAGGCCCGCTGACTTTTGCGTTGATGTCAGAGAACAAGGCATACACCACTCTAGCCGACCTTGTAGACGACATCGCCAAGTCTCTCAAGACTACTGTTAAGACGCTGCAGAGATCGGGTTACGACCAGTTCCAATTCAATGAACCCGCCATCTCTGCGTCAAACAGAACCAAGTCTGAATTGGACGCAGCTAAGCAAGCTTACGAAACATGCGCAAATGGGAAAGGTATGCTCCAAACATATTTTGGCGACGCGAGCAGGGTGATCGATACGCTTCTGGACTTCTCAGTTGAGGCGATTGGCATAGACTTCTACGCGACACCGTTTGAGCCGTTAGTGGGGCATGATTTTAACAAGATCCTCGGCTGTGGCTGCGTTGACGGAAGGAATTCGCTGCTCGAATCGCCCGACCAGCTGAAAGCTATCGTCCTGAATGCTTCGGACCGTCTGCAGCCACGCGGCATATACGTACTGCCGAACTGTGATCTAGATTTTCTGCCCACCACTGTCGCCGAGAAGAAGGTGAAGGTGCTAAGCGAAACGCGGAGGTTGCTAACACATGACGACTAAGTTATTCCCGGTTCAAGAAATCGGAAGCCTTCCGAAGGCACCTTGGTTATTGAAGTACCTCCGGGGCGAGGAGATAGATTCGCGGGAATTGGACGAACTAGCGAAATGGTCGAAAATCTCAGGATTCGAGAGCCAATCACAAGTTCGGTCGATACTTTCATCCCCGAAAACCACAGGTGGCGAGGGACGTCTTCGTGAACTGGCGTCGATCTTTGCGATCCGTTTTCTTGAGTCATCAGGGTTGGACGTCGTATACGATGGTGAACAGAATAGAATCGAAATGTATGAACATGCTGTCCGGAACTCGGACGGTTTCAGGTTTTATGGCAATGTAAGATCTTTCGACAATCGATATTACAGAAAAGCGGCCGCTGTGGATAAGGTGAGGTTTCGCGAGGCTTATCACCTAAACGAATTCAGGCTGGTCAAGGCACACGCTAAACGCCGCATAAAAGTGCCTATAACTGGACCGTACACAATTGCGGAATGGTCGTTCAACGAGTACTACCAACAAGCTCGGAGGAGAGACTTTGACGATTTGCAGAAGCTGAAATTCGAGGCAAAACGTGACTTTGTTTTGGATGTAGCCAATGAAATCATAGCGCCTAACCTGAAGGCCCTAGTCAATGCTGGCGCGGAATGGATCCAAGTAGACGAACCGGCGCTCACCACTAAACCTGACGAGGTCCCATTCTTCGTTGAAGCATTCAACAAATGTACAGAAGGCATCCGATGCAAGCTAAGCCTTCACGTCTGCTTCAGTAACTATAGACCACTCTACCCGCACATCTTGGACCTGAAGAACTGCAGCCAACTCGCGCTTGAGTTCGCTAATCGTGCGGACGAGCAAGGTGGCGCATATGAACAGCTCAAACTGCTTACCGAATTTGACGACGAAAGAGAAGTCGGTTTGGGGGTGGCTGATGTGCATGTTGATGCGGTGGAAAGCCCCGAGTTGGTGAGAGATAGAATCGAATACGCCTCGAAGATTCTCGGTAATCCTGAGAGAATCTATGTGAATCCTGACTGTGGATTGCGTACGAGATCTTGGAAGGTTGCTTATGAGAAACTATCCAATATCTCCAAGGGCGCTGAACTCGCTCGAAACGCTCTCTCATAGAGCTAGACCAGGACCGAAAAATGCGAATCACGGAAATAATGAAAAACCGCACCCCAGCATTTTCTCTTGAATTCTTCCCTCCAAAGTCCGACGAAGATGTCAAGGAACTGTTTCAAACGCTTCATGACATAAAACCCTTGAACCCAAGCTTCGTTTCTGTGACTTATGGAGCCGGTGGAGGTACGAAAGATAGAACGGTACAGATAGTCCGAGAAGCGAAATCAAAAATCGGGCTGGAAAGCGCCGCTCACCTCACCTGCGTAGGCCACTCCAGGTCAGAAATCAAACAGATTCTTGACGAGCTGATCCGTTCAGGTATCGATAACGTCGTGGCGCTACGAGGAGACCCGCCGAGAGGAGAGGCGCGATTTATTCCGCATCCGAACGGTTTTCGTTACGCCAGTGAACTTACGGCATACATCCGGAAATCGTATCCGTTATGCATAGCGGTGGCGGGTTATCCTGAGGGGCATATAGAGGCGGCCGATAAAGCAACAGACTGGGCGAACCTCGAGGAGAAGGTGAAGGCGGGAGCAGATCTCATTATTACTCAATTATTTTTCGACAATAAGGATTTCTTTAGCTTCGAGAAGCATATGCGTGAGAGAGGCATTTCCATCCCGATAATCCCAGGAATTATGCCGATTACGAATTTTCAACAGATCCTACGTTTCACAAGAATCTGCGGTGCCACTATCCCGTCGAGTGTGGAGGCTGATCTTGAAGCAATTCAACATGAGCCCGAATTGGTTCAACGGTATGGAATTGAATATGCGACGAAGCAATGCGAGGGTCTCTTAGCTCATGGAGTGCATGGAATCCACTTCTATACTCTCAACAAATCGAGGGCTACACGGGAGATAATCCGTCGCTTGGAAAAGTGACCAGATCCGACTCTTGTTAGACGATTCTAATTGCTGTGCTAGCCTTGTTATTCGATCGAAATGAGGAGCGAATCCTTCTTTACGGTTTCGCCCTCACGAACGAATATCCTCTTGATTATTCCGCTATTAGGAGAAGTGATCTCATTTTGCATCTTCATCGCCTCTAGGATGAGAAGTGCCGCGCCTTCCTTGACCTCTTCTCCTTCCTTCACCAAAACGCTTGTTATGCGTCCTGGCATTAGAGCTCGTATCCGGTCGCAAGCCGCCTTCGCTCGCGTTTCGGCAGGCGCTGCGTACCCCCCTATGCCGAGGGTCTGCACGATTGCTGGAAAGGGCATGCTCGCAAGCCAGATATCGACTCGATCGTTAGGCCTATTCATTGCCTTAGCGTGGGTGCTTTCGGCATCAGTCCGTACGATCCACGAGGTTAGGTTACCCTTTGCGGTGACCTCCGCGTCATAGGTGACGCCGTTCAACGTCGCTTGAAATCGTTCTTTCCCAACTTGTTCTAATGAAACAGTATATGACCCACCGTTGACTTGGATCCTGAAAGACCTCAAATTACAGCCCCGTCCTTTATCATCGAGACACTGATCGAGTCCTGGCGGCGGTTCTCCACCTAGACTCTTTTTGGGTCTCTTCGGTTCGCCACGCTCCGGGGCTCCGAGTCTTTTCAACTGCTGCTACCACGGCTGCTAGCTTCTCATACCTTTCAATCCTCGAGTTGAGTCGTGGTATGAAGCTGTTTAGAAATGTCGTGTCAAAGTCACCTTTCACGAAATTTGGATCATGCATTAGTTCCACGTGCAGTGGTACAGTCGTCGGAACTCCGATAATCTCTGTTTCTTCAAGTGCGACTCTCATTCGGCGGATAGCTTCATCCCTCGTCATTCCTCGCGCCGCGAGCTTCGCAATTAAAGAGTCGTAGTACTCAGATATTGTGCAGCCGGAAAATAGCGCAGAGTCAATGCGTACCCCTGGGCCTGTTGGAGGATGATAATAGATGACTGTCCCAGGGGTTGGTATGAATCCCTCGCGCGAATCTTCCGCGTTTATTCGGCAGTTGATTGCCCACCCAACTACGTCAACCTCGTTTTGAGAAATGTCCAACGAGTCGCCTGCTGCCACGTTCAGCTGCTCCTCTACGATATCAACGCGGGTAGTCAACTCTGTAACCAAATGTTCGACTTGTAGACGTTTGTTTACCTCTAAGAAGTAGAAATCACCGCTGCTCTCGACTAGAAATTCGACAGTCCCGGCATTTGTGTAACCTGACACTCCAAGCCCGCGTATAGCGGCATCAGTCAGCTTCGCCCGCAAGCTTGGATCAAGGGCAACGGATGGGGCCTCCTCGACTAGTTTCTGATGTCTCCTTTGAATGCTGCACTCGCGCTCACCGAGGGTGATTATTTTCCCATGGGTGTCCGCGATAGCTTGAATCTCAATATGGCGCGGTTGAGTAAGTTGCCTTTCGATGTAGATGTCTCCTCGACCGAAGGCGGAGCTGGCTTCTAAGCGGGTTATGCGGGAGAACTTCCTGACCTCATTTGAGTCTCTTGCGATCCGCATTCCGCGTCCTCCTCCACCGTACACGGCCTTTATGATCACTGGAAAACCGATCTTTTCGGCCAATTCCACCGCCTCGTCCTCGTCTGCCAATGTGCCGTCGGATCCTGGAATCACGGGTACACCGCATTCCTTCATCACCTGTCGAGCTTGGAGTTTATTACCAAGTTTGGCGAGCGTGCGACTTGAAGGACCAACGAACATTAGGCCATTCTCTTCGCATGCCTGAACAAAACCCGGATCTTCAGACAGAAAACCGTATCCTGGGTGTATCGCATCGCAACTGGTCTTGACCGCTCCCTGCATAAGCTTAGGTATGTTCAGGTAGGTTTCCGTTGGCGCCGAACCATTTAGAGGATACTTCTCATCCGCGTATCGTATCGGTAAGGATTCGCCGTCCGCCTCAGAGTAGGCAAGAACAGTGCGCACATCGAGCCTTCGGCACGTCCTGATGATTCTTAGCGCGATCTCGCCTCTGTTGGCGATGAACAGCTTCATCTTCATTCTATGTTAAGGCCTCAGGGCGAATTACGAAGCGGACCACGCCGACGCTAAGCATTTCACAACGGCACATTTCCGTGCTTTTTCGACGGGTGCATCTCGCGTTTATCGAGACATGCTCGAAGAGCATAGACGAGGCGAGGACGGGTTTCCTGAGGCTCGATGACGTCATCAATGTAGCCTCGGCCAGCAGCAACGTACGGATTAGCGAATTTTCGCGTGTAATCCTGAGCAAACTTCTTCACTTTCTCCGGCTCGGAACCGCCGGCAAGTTCGGCGCGGTGAATTATCTTGATGGCACCTTCCGGACCCATTACGGCGATTTCAGCCGTCGGCCAGGCGAAGTTGAAATCGGACCGAATATGCTTGCTTCCGAGAACATCGTAAGCGCCTCCGTAGGCCTTTCGAATTATGACCGTCAGTTTGGGTACTGTTGCCTCACAATACGCGTACAAGAGCTTCGCGCCGTTCTTGATGATCCCCGAATGTTCTTGGTCAACGCCTGGCAGGAAACCAGGCACGTCAACAAAGGTCAGGATCGGAATGTTGAAGCAGTCGCAGAATCGAATGAATCGCGCGGCCTTCACAGACGAGCTGTTGTCGAGAGCACCGGCGTAATGTTTTGGTTGATTCGCGACTACTCCAACGCTGTGTCCGTCAAGGCGCCCTAGACCAATAATGATGTTTGGCGCCCATTGTGCATGTACTTCCAGAAAGCTACCAGCGTCTAGAACTCGCTGAATAATCTCTTTCATATCATACGCGCGGTCTGGATCAGAAGGGACGATCGACGCAAGTTCTTTGTCCATTCTGTTGAAGTCGTCACCACTTCTTACAACCGGCGGATCCTCAAGGTTGTTCTGCGGTAGGTACGAGAGTATCGCTTTGATGAGCTGGATGGCCGTTGGTTCGTCTGAGGCAAAGAAATGGGCAAGGCCAGATACTTGGCTGTGGACTCGTGCACCGCCTAACGTCTCAAAATTCACATCTTCCTCGAGTACGGACTTAACGACGTCAGGCCCGGTTATGAACATATAACTCGTCTTGTCGACCATGATTATGAAATCCGTTAAAGCCGGCGAGTAGACTGCTCCTCCGGCGCATGGACCCATTACAGCAGAAATTTGGGGCACGACGCCGCTGGCAAGAACGTTCCTGTAGAATATCTCTGCGAACCCGCCGAGACTAACCACGCCTTCTTGGATACGGGCTCCTCCTGAGTCGTTGAGTCCAATAAGAGGCGTCCCGGTCTTAGTGGCCAGATCCATTACCTTGCAGACTTTCATTGCAAATGTCTCTCCGAGCGATCCTCCAAAGACGGTGAAATCATGGGCGAAGACGAAGACGGGTCGGCCGTCAATCGTTCCGTGACCGGTTACGACGCCGTCGCCCAGAATCTTACGCTCCTCTACGTCTATGTTCTCTGAGACTGCAAACCTATCGACCTCAACGAAACTTCCTGGGTCCAGGAGTAAACCTAGTCTTTCGCGCGCTGTGAGTTTTCCTTTCTTGTGCTGCTCTTCGATGCGGTCTAGCCCTCCGCCGAGCAAAGCCTTTCTGGTCAGCTCATGAAGTTTCTCAGAGTTTTCGCTTCCTGCTGCATTCAAATTGTCAACCAAACTCCAAATGGAAGAACCTAGCCTGATAAGTCATCACTTATTAGCCTGTGGCAAAACCTGAATACGCGCCTGCTTAGTCGCTTTCGTAATCAACAGAAATCACTGTATTGGTCTCAATCTCTTCGAACCCGTTTCCGGTCCTGATTCTCACTTTGGCAAGGCTCTGATAATCCTCAAACTGACCAATTATATCACGATCCGCGGTCTTGACCATTACTTGCTTTCCTCGCGACCAATCTAGGCCCTTAAGAGTTTCGATAAGCGCGGTCTCTCCTATCGTCTTGACTGAATCATACATGCCTTCCACTTCGGACAAAACGGAAACGATGAGTTGTTCCCTATTGATCGGGCTGCCAACGAGCTCTAGTAGGGACGTAGAGGAATCTCTGATTGATTCAATCTGACGAGTCTGGAAATTCGCGTTTATGCCCAATCCAAGTGCGGCGTAGCTTAGCTGATTTCCTCTGGATTTCGACTCAACTAGTACTCCAGCTATTTTTCGGTTACCCACCACCACGTCGTTAGGCCATCTGACGCCGGCCTTTACCCGAAGGTTCAGAGCAAGCACCTTGGCAGTGGCCAGGACGCCGATTACCGGGAGAGAATCGACGACACGATCGAATCCTTGGGACCTGACGAGAATGCTCAACCAGACCCCCCCTCTTGGCGAATACCAGGTTCTACCCCGCCGTCCGCGCCCAGCGTGCTGGGTCTCTGCGATTACCACCGCGCCGTGTGGAGCCCCGTCTATCGCGCTTCTCTCAATAACATCGTTTGTCGAAGTACAATCGTCAAGGACAACGAGTGAGCTACCGATCCAATGATCTTTCATTCCCGTCGCGATACTGGCCTTGTCAAGCGGTTTCGGAGCCAAATGCACGAAGTCGCCTCCAAACACCCGTCCAGCACGAGCGATGGGATGCAATTGCAGCCCTCGCCGCTCTCACGCTAAACTTCGAGGGCAAACCCATGTCATATTGTCACACTTCTGAATACTAGGGAGAAGAAATAAACTCAAAGCTTAATGCTACTCAACGTACCAACCCAGACGAATTAAAATGTCGAAATCGAGTCGCACACCCACGGGTATCTCCGGACTTGATGAAATGTTGGGAGGCGGTTTTCCTCAAGAACGGGTTCTGTTAATTCTCGGAGAGCCTGGTGCGGGCAAGACCATCCTCTGTTCTCAATTCCTCATAAATGGCATCAATAAGTTTGGAGAGAATGGCCTTCTAGTCAGCATGGAAGAAAGTTGGATGCACTACGAATGGGAAATGAAGCAATTCGGCTGGGACTTCGGTACTGCAAAGCAGAAGGGTGAGTTCGGGTTTGTTGATGCTTCTCCAATCCGAGCGATTCCAGGGGAGGTGAAAATTGGGAAGTTGACAATTGGGCGTCAAGATTTCTCGCTTCTCAGCCTGCTTGAACTAATTCGGAACAACGCCAAATCAATCAACGCCAAACGTATCGTCGTCGACCCGATTTCGCTTCTGATCTTTCAATACCCCGATGAGATACAGCGCAGAAGGGCCGTACTCGACCTTGTTGAGGCTGTAAGCGAGACTGGCGCTACATGCCTGTTTTCCTCTGAACTACGCCGGGTGGGCCTGAAGGGCCGCACGTTGCAAACGGAGGAGTACCTCGTTCACGGGGTGGTCTTGATGCAGACGATTGCTGCTGGGAGGACAATGGAGCGCACTATCCAAGTTGAGAAGATGCGAGGTACGCAAATCGACCGGCAACCGAGGCCGTACCGGATAACGGAGAAAGGCATCGAGGTATATCCAAGGGAAAGCGTGATCTAGGTACCGGCAAAAAGCACAACGGACAGTTGACGACGAAAGCTTACTTTCGTTTTCTCGTTCGTGAGCTACTGCGGCCTGACGTGCTGGGCTTGTCGGACTTGTCAGACGGCGTTTCAGGCGCCTGTTCGCTGGGCGTAGCAGGTGGTTCGGGTTCCAGTGGAGCGGGAGGAGGAGTTGTCAGCATAGTCCAACCAATCCAACCAGAGATTACAAGAACCAGCAAAACGAAGAGTAAGACGGGTATTCCAACAGCTAACTCGTGCCAATATGGCGATAAGCCGATGACTTCACCGAAGAAGGCCACGAGGTAAACGATTGCCACTAGGACAGAAATCAGAAAGATCACAAAGCCGTAGCTTTGGTCCTTGCTCATTCGATTTCACAATTCCGTTTGTGAGCTACCCTGCCGAACAGCATATAAGCTCTTCGCAGATCCTTCTTCGAAGATGTGTTTTTGTCAACCTGTCGGGAGAGTAGATTTTGTTCGGTCAATCGCCTACATGTGGCATCGTTGACGAATGTCGTTTTGTGCGCGCAAGATCTCCGATAGGACCCCGTTAGACCAGTTGCTTGTATCCTGGTCTTTGACTCATCAATAGAGGTAGCTTCAACGGCATTCGAGAGTAGCCCGCCGTCAATCCAGATATCTCTTCAACAAGTTCAGGAAGAGTGGTGTTGTATTGCTTGCCATCACTCCGCCGTCGAATTGCAATTGTTTTACTTTTAACCTCGCGCTTGCCTAGCACCGCCACGTAAGGTATCCAATTTAGTTCGGCTTCGCGTACTCGTTTGTCAACGCTTTCATCTCTGTCGTCAATATCTACTCTAACGGCATCTTGCCCGAGCAGTGTAGCTATTTTTTTGGCAAAATCTGTGAAATCTGGCCTCAGCGGTACGAGTCTCACTTGAGTCGGAGATAACCACAATGGCAGGCTGGGCTTCTCACGTCGTCCCTCCACTCTCGAACACTGATCAAAGACTGTGAAGAGGAACCGTTCCACGGACCCAATGATAGCCGTGTGTATAATTGGCGGATACTCTTTTTCACTCTTGTCATTCACGTATGTGATTCCAAACCGTTTTGCATTGCCAATATCAATTTGAAAAGTGGCTATTTCTCGTGGTCTTTCCAATTCGTCGATGATATTGTATTCGATGTTCAGTACCCAGTAGTAGATCCCTTCCGGGACGAAATTCAGGAGGACTGGTTTCGCTTCTCTTTTCACGAGTTTCATTACGTAGTCTTTGTTAGCGTTGAGAAAACTTTCAGTTATGTTGTAAATTGAAACGTAATCTCGCCCTAGTTTCCCAATCTCTTCGTAGATCTTGTTGTGAAGCCTAAGTGTGACATCCATGGCCTCCTGCAGGTTCCTGCAGTAGATGTGACAGTCGGGCATGTGGAGTTTTCTGAGGCGGAATAATAGAAGAAGTTCTCCGCTCTGCTCAAGGCGGTAAGAGTCTGCGACTTCGAAGGTTCCAAAGGGAAGCTGCTTGTAACTCAGCGACCAGTTTCTTACGGCTGAGAACTGTTGGTGGCATGCGGCATACCGCATCACGAGACTCTTGTTCTCTGCCTCAAGCCTGTATAGTCGAGAGCCGAATAGGTCCGCATGTTCCTTCACTGCGGGGATCGAGAGGTCGAACATGTTGGTCCCTTTGACCTGCAGGATCGGTAGGGCCACCGAGTTGACTACATCCCAAGCATATTGACTGACGAGGTCGAACATCATCACGCCCTCGGGACCGTAGCGCATATGCCCGTGGTCCGAGAAATCCTCCCATTCTATTCCGAATTTCTTGCAGTATTCGAGGTATCGCGGCTGTCCGCCGGGTAACCCCTTCTTTAATGCTTCCTTCTCGACGAGAACCTTGAATTCATCCTGACCTGGCCTAAATGCGAATTCGGTAGGTTCGTAAATCTGTCCGTCTAAGTCCAATACCTTATAGTAGCTCCTTACCGGAGGCGGTTCAGCCTTCGCGCTTTCCGGCCTAATTGTTCTTGATAGTTCAGAGAGGGGATGACCGAGGCAGCTGAGTCTAAAACTCTTGTAATATCCTAATGGGCTAATATGGGTTAGGAAGCCCATCTGGCTCAGGTCCTCCTGGCAACCCCGAAGAAGAGAGTTAGCGAATCTAGGAGGCGCCAAACTGCTCGATAGATGTGCGTACGGATAGAGAAGCACTTGTGCCGCTTTGACTGATTGCGCGACCTGTGAAATTGATTGACAGGCCCTCGTTTGAACGTCCGCTGGGTTCGTTTCGTCTTCTTTTTCAACCGTACAAAATGCTACTAGGACATTCTGGAATTTACCCGATTTGTTTTCGCCGAGCGGTTCCGGATCCTTTATCGCTTCTTCTCGCACCTCGTACTCGAAGGTGTCACAGTGTAGAAGTAGCTGTCTCATTTTATGTCACAACTTCTTAGCATCGGATTTTTGCTGATTAATCTCCATTGCCATTTATGCCGAGAATCGCCACTTGTCTAGTTGCCGGTCCTTGCGTGTCGCTTTCTTGAATTCCCGGTAATGAGGCTTGCAGAGGTACGCTCTACGTGCGTTGCCTATATTGAGCCCACTGTTTGCCACTTTCTCTGGGGAGATAGATCGAATTGCTGCTGCACCGCAGCCCACTACGCTGCATTGTTGCCCTTTCGCGACTTTGCCCATCGAAACCGCGTTTAGAGGGTTACGTCTGCTTGAAAAAGTTCGTTTCGGTTTCTAGCGTAGTTCGATTTTGGCGTTTCTACGCCGCCGTAGGGTCGCGGCTACGGCCGCGAGGACAATTACCAAGGTGAAGAGTGGCGTTTGAGGATATTCAGGCACTGATGTAAGTCCGATCTGGATCGTTGCGTTACTTGTAGAACGGTAATCGAGTAAGTAAAAACCACTTGTGCCGCCTGCGCGTATTACGTAGACATCAACATCAATATGCCATGTGCCGTTGTTTGATGGTGTGATAACCGTATTCTCAACGGTGACTGAGAAATTCGTGGCGCTGTAGCCAATCGGCGTGCTGTTGGATGATACGATTGAGCTGGATGGAGCGTCTATCAAATCGACTCGTATTGAGTAGTAGTCCTCCCCGTTCGATGCGCAAGAGCCTTTGACACTCGTGGCCGTTTCGATTCGTTGGTGGGGGGCAGCTTGCGAAGGAATCGCATAAGAAATATTCCCAACTTGACATCGGGGAGTAAGGGCAATTGAACGGGACGGAACCAGAACGATCATTATAAAGAGTGCAATCGCCACGTAACCTGCCCACGACTTCATCTTCTTAACCGCCGTGGACAATAGTCATATCGCGTATATGCATTGCGTTGGTTTGCACGGCGGTAAACGCGAACTGGTCAGCAACTAATCATTCTCTGATTACGGAAAGCGTTACTTGAAGCAATCTTTAACCATTGATTCAATTTGGTTTGACTGATTAAGTTGCTTGGAAAACTGCGAGCGAAGTATGAAGCTGCGATGCAACCTGTCGGCAAGTCGCTAGGACGTAGCGGAGTCACGCCTAACCAGATTTCAACGTTCAGCTTAGCCGTTGCTTGTCTCGCTGCTATCGCCTATGCAGCCAGAAACCCCATACTTGGTGCGCTCGGCCTTTTGATTTCCGGTGGGGTCGATATGCTTGACGGTGCAGTGGCGCGAGCCACGGGGTCTGTGACACGTTTCGGAGCCGTGTATGATCCAGTGTTGGATAGGTATGCTGAGTTTGCCGTGTTGTTTGGTATGGGATTTGGTGGATTAGCGCCTTGGACATGGGTCGTCTTCGGTTTATTCGGAATGGTAATGGCGAGTTATACTCGTGCTCGAGCGGAGTCGGCCGGGGGCCTCGATAGTTGCCGGGTTGGTATCGCCGAGCGCCAGGAAAAAATCATCCTGCTTGTTATCGGTTCGTTTCTGCAACCACTTTTTGGCCCAGCGCTCTCTTTGGGAGTTCTGATTGTTGGCATCCTATCCCATATAACAGTCGTACAACGCCTACACTACACGCTGATACACACCAGAGGAAACGGAACCCATGTTTGACTTAGTAGGAATAGGCAACCCTGTCTACGATAGCATAATCACACCGTTCTCGAAGACCGACGGCCGAGTCCTCTCCGGTTGCAGCACCAACGCATGTCTCGCCGCCAAGAAGCTTGGACTAGCTAAAGTTGGGTTGGTAGGATGTATTGGCCACGAGTACGAGGCAAGGTTCAAAACCGATATGTCCGAATTCGGAGTTGAGGTCAGCGCCGACACAACCAGTAAGGGAACGGGTGGCTTCCACTTGGTCTACGACGAAAAGGGAGATAGAACTTTGGATGTTCTAGGCGTGGCCGGACGCATTACACCGAAGAGTATTCCAGAAGATTTTCTGCAAACCCGATTCATAATCATAGGACCAATCCTCGGGGAAGTAGACCGAGAACTGATAGAATATCTCCGGACCTCTACCTCAAGCAATCTCTTCTTAGATCCCCAGGGGCTAATCCGCAGCATCGGAAACGATAGTCGGATCATACACGGTTGTGACAGAGACGAGTTCTCGAAGATTGCAGGCCAAGTGGAATTCGTAAAGCCCAACGAGATCGAGAGCAAGACTATAACGGGCGAAGAGGATCCGGTTTTAGGCCTAGAGAGTCTGCACAACATGGGTGCCCGCGTTCCCATAGTCACCCTTGCCGAGCGCGGCTCAGTGCTTCTTGATAACGGCAAACTGCTTAGAACTCCCGCGTATCCCACCAAGGCGATAGACCCAACGGGGGCAGGAGATGTCTACGCCGGCGCCTTTATCGCGCATTATTCCCGCGTTGGCAATCTGGCGGAAGCTTCGCTTTATGCGTCTGCCGCTGCATCAATCAAGGTCGAACAGGTCGGACCAAACTTCCAGTTATCCGACCGTGCCGTATTGGAAAGGATGAAAGCAATACGCGATCGAGCCGTCACTGAGGATACTCAGTAGGAGTAATGGCGTTCGTCGGCGGAGCGTACCTTTGAAAGCCCAAAGTGTACCGCGCACGACACACAGTAGAATTTTATCACTCTTTGCCGTTGAATGTACGTCCCGTGAGAGCGGAGCTCACGCGCAAGCGATGGTTCCACCAGCGACACCCATTGGGTTGCTCGCTTCGCCTTATCTCTAGGCACGGGCCTCCCGCAGTTTGTGCACTGAATCATCACTGCACTGCCCTTCCCGCCCTTGCTTCGTCCGCGAGATTTGCGTTTCTTTGTCAAGTGTTCTTCACAGCTGTAACGGCGATCGGCGGCGCTTAAACATTGTGAAACTTGCGTTTTTGTAGTCTTTTGGTGGGCCTTGCTTTGGTAGGATGCTTAAGCGCCAGTATGCTTCCTTTCGGGTCGACGGGCTACTTCGTTTTCGGCTTGGAAGCAACGTGACTCGCCCGCGAGTCGCCTAAGGAGACGCGACTCATCCATGAGTCGCTTCAGGGTAAAGTAGCTACACCCAGGTAACTACTTTTGTAATAATGTAGTCATGCCTCAAATTTCTGTTATACATATTCTGGAAGCAGGAACGAGAATGTGTCCACAATTGGCTGGTGATTGTGGACACAATTTGAGGAAGAGGGCTTCCTCGAGAGCGTTGAACACTTATGCAGCATAGGTGCTGCAACACCTCTGTTGATCACCGGGAACCAGGGACCTAGTTATATCCGTACGGTCTCGGCGTGACGTTGAACAACGTCGCCGCCGAGGTTGAACAACGTTGCAGGCCCCCTCCCCCTGGGGGTCCCGTGGTGTTGTGGCCACATTCTCAGGCCTAGCCCCCTGGAGGGGGTGTTCCCGGGTCTTCCTCGAGTAGCGCCCAATCACCGACCGAACCAACCTTGAAACCGTAACGTGCTGCTTGGCCGCGATGATTCTCAACCGATCGTACTCAGCCTTAGTTTAACGGACCTTGAGGATCCGGCATCTTCTCGGCTTACCAAGCAGCTGCACGTCGGTGTTTCGCTTCGTGAGTTCCGCCTGTACGATGCGAACCCGTCTCTTCATGCGTTGGACTCGTTCATTCGGCATATGATCTCAACCATACACATCTAACAGGATCCTTGCTTGGTACCAAACGCAGGAAGCCTGGGAATTGTTATGCCTTGCATAGATCTAGTAGGACCTTGCGAAGTAGGCGACTTTGGTCGCCGGTTTACCGCAACGAACGCAGTTGCAGAACGTTTGTTCGTCCTTAAGCGGAAGTGTGCGTATAGTCGCCCCGGTGTCATTTTGGATTGCTTCCTCACAGTCCGTTGCCCCACACCAACAGGTTCTGATGAAGCCTCCCTCGTCAAGGTTTTTCCTGAAGTCTTCGTAGTTCGTCACTTGATGAATTGATGCTTCGAGTGCTTTCTTTGCCTTCGCAAACAGGCCTGTTTGGATTTCTTTCAGGCAAGTTTTGACTTGCTCAATGACGTCCTCGTCCATCACTGTTATTTTTTGGGAATTATCTCGCCTCACGAGTACGCACTGTTTGTTCTTTACGTCCCTCGGGCCGACTTCAATGCGGACAGGCACGCCTTTCAATTCCCATTCGTTGAACTTCCATCCCGGCGTGTATTGATCCCGAAAATCAGAGTGGGTTTCAATCCCTGCCTTTTTCAAAGTGTCCGCGAGTTCTTTCGTTTTCATAGTAATGGCCTCGGCTTCTTCTTCCTTGAAATATATTGGTACAATTACAACTTGAATAGGCGCAACCTGCGGGGGCACTATCAGTCCTTTATCGTCGCCGTGAAGCATTATCATGGCGCTGATTAGTCGCCAAGAAACTCCCCAAGACGCCGTCCATGCGTAATGCGTTTCGCCGTCTTTTCCCAAATACTTGATCTCGAAAGGTTTTGAGAAATTCTGACCTAGGTTATGTGAGGTGCCCATTTGAATCGCTTTGCCATCCGGCATCATTGCTTCCAGTGTTGTCGTGTATAGTGCTCCCCTGAACTTTTCCTTCTCACTCTTGTAACCTAGAAGAACCGGAAGGCACATCGCGTCCTCTATCAGTTGACGGTAGAATTCAAGGATCATCATGACCTCTCTGTCCGTATCCTCCTTGGTCGCGTGAACTGTGTGACCCTCCTGCCAAAGGAATTCTGATGTTCTCAGAAAAGGACGAGTGGCTGTGATTTCAGATCGAAGTACCGAGTTCCATAAGTTGATGAGTAGAGGCAGGTCACGCCAACTTTTGATCCATTTAGCGTAGGCTTCGTTTACGATTGTCTCAGACGTGGGCCTAACTGCGAGGCGCTCGGAGAGTTTGTTGTCCCCTGATTGAGTTACCCAAAACACCTCGGGTGTGAAGCCTTTGAAGTGGGTTGCCTCCTTCTGCAAGTAGCTTTCCGGGATTAGTAGTGGGAAGTATGCGTTGGAATGGCCGGATTCCTTCAGTTTTCGGTCAAGTATGTCTCTGATCCTTTCCCAGATCGCGTTGCCGTAAGGCCGAAGTATGATGAACCCTTTGACGGGCGCATAGTCCGCAAGTTCGGCTTTAGTCACAATCTGCGTGTACCATTCAGATAGGTCGTCGGATTTCTTTACACTAACACCAATTTCTTTGCTCAATAATAGGTCTCCCTTAATTCTAGGTCGTCTGATTGGAGGTAGAATCGTTTACGGTTGTGGAACTAAAACACCGGAGAACTCCATGTCAGTCACGATTCTTTCCGTTAGCACCATTCTCGGTCATATAGGTGTATTTACCGTTTATTACAATTAACGACTTATTCCAGAGCTAGACTATCACGGCGAACCGGCGACCTTTCACCCAAAACCAGCAGCAACTAGTCGTTAAGTTAAGTGTTCACGAGAGTCTCGTTCCGCATGCTTTGCAGAATTTGCTGTCTAAGGGTATCTTGGTACCGCATCGCGAACAGAACATGAATCCGTGCTCGGCAGAATTTCGCATCGTACTCCCTGTCGGCTTGGCTTTGGTTCTGAAAGTCGCAGATCCATCATGCCCAGGGGCGCTCAGAACGTAGGTCTCGTAAGCTCGTCGGGTAAGAGCATCCGCCTCGACATTTTCTTCACGCGGAATCCATTGTACATGTATGCTTTTGAATTGCGGTAGCAAACGGATGACTCTCTCATGCAGCGGCTTCAGTCTCAGTGCTCTGACTGCATATTTTCCGTTGACTTGTTGAACGAGCAATGCGCTGTCAGACCTGACTTCAACTTCACTGCCTCCTAGTCCAATAGCCAGTACTTTTTCTAGCGCTCTTATGAGAGCGGTGTACTCGGCAACGTTATTGCTGGCTTGTTCTGTCCAAGGGTCCGCCGCTAATCCTGACCCCTCGTCTAACTTCTCACCATCACGATAAATCGCAAATCCATATGTGGCGACGCCGCCGGGATTCTTAGGTTCGCATGCGCCGTCAATGAAAACTACTAGCCTGTTCATTCGTGAGACATATCCCCAATCATTGCGTCGGCAATCCTCATTATTGCTTCCATTCTGAATCCTCCCGGTGATATCCAGAGGTCGTTTAATTCGCTCAGGTGGACCGATGTTGGCTGTGGCGGGCGGGGAGGGATTCGAACCCCCGACCTCAGGCTCCGGAGGCCTGTGCCCT
Organism: uncultured Candidatus Bathyarchaeia archaeon; assembly: GCA_964533505.1. Lineage (GTDB taxonomy): Archaea > Thermoproteota > Bathyarchaeia > 40CM-2-53-6 > 40CM-2-53-6 > FEN-987. The sequence continues at coordinate 95,773 of CAZHKA010000054.1, forward strand.
ATCCAGGCTAGGCTACCCGCCCTAATTACAAGACCCCGTCAATAGGAAATAAGGATTGGAAAAGCAAGAGGTTTGGAATGTTACAGGGTCTACCGTTAAGGTTCTGCATGAATGTTACGTTGAGTAAATGACTTTTGAGTAAATGACTATGGCACTCTATCGAGTTTAGACTGCGTAAGTCGGGTAGACTTGTTTGACTTCACCTTTCGAATCTACCCACGCATTGACTCAAGGTCCTTGTAACAACGGGCAATAGTAGTCTAAGTATACTAATCTTCAGTCTCAAAAAAGAAGAGAGATTATGGTCTGTGACGGATTGGGTTAGGTTTGTTTGATGGCGCCCTGTAATTTCGACATTAAATCTGGTGAAAGGGCACTCATTCCATGAGTCTTAGCATGATCCATTCCTTGCTTTACTAGATCGTCTTTATTCTCTGCTTGTAGCTCAGTAGTGCATCCAGGCATAGGGCACTTCAATTTGAAACCCATAAGAGATTCACCTCTACGGGACAAGAGTTTGTCGTCTCAGCTCATAAAATGATCTGTGTCCATCGTAATGACTCAAGTGTTTCGTTTTTCATTTCTGCAAATTAAGTTCAACTTGGCTCCAGCGAAAGTGGAATATGCATCCTATCACCTTCTCAAGTGTGATGGATATGAGTGTTGACGATCAAATCCTGGAAGAATTAAAGAAGATTCGAGAAGCTGTTGAGCCCAAACCAGCTCCACCTCCTCCGAAAGGTCTCTGGGCTGAGTTCTTGGATTTCATTGGGAAGGGAGGTGTTCTGGGTTTGGCTGTAGGTTTCATCATGGGCACGTATATTGGGAAGGTTGTGTCAGCTCTTGTTCAAGACATAATCATGCCTGTACCAGGAGCATTGATGCCTGGCGGTAATTGGCAGAAAGCTAATGTAACTTTACCTGTCGGAGCAGGAATGAACTTCGCAGTCGGAGACTTCGTGGGTGTGATAATCGACTTCCTCATAGTCGCTGGAGTGGTCTTCCTCATCGCCAAGTATGCGGGGAAAATGGGACTCAAGTAGGCTCCCTGTGGACTAGTCACATTCAGGACCAGATCGCAAAACAAATAACGGAATACGGGTTAAGTGGTTGGTACGGAGCAATTTTAGAGGTGATTAGTTTATGCCAGAACCAAAATTTGAGGTCTATAAAGATCATGCTGAAAAATTCAGGTGGAGATTGAAAGCTTCAAACGACCAAGAGATAGCGTCAGGTCAAGGCTACGAATCCAAAGAAAGCTGCATGAAAGGAGTCGAATCAGTCAAACATAACGCTTCTAAGGCCAAAATAGTCGACATGGCCAAATAGAACCTCTACCGGTCAGAGGTTATATTGTTACATCCCTGTTTTTTTGCCGTTGCCTCACTTTTGTGTGTGACCGTAACTGGCCAACAGAAAGAGCTTGCCATCATACTATGAACACAAGAAACCGTTAACTCCAACATTAAGAAAAGAATACGTAACAATACGGAGGGGGATATTCCAATGGGTCTTGAGCGTGAGCTGATTCGTGACGTTCTAGGTGAGAAAAAGAAGAAGAGAAGAAAAAGAGAGCGAGAAATATCCATTAAACTTTAGTGGTTATTTCTCTTTGACTTCTAACTTCAGCTTCTCAAGAATAGTCAGTAGGCTCCTATGGTGCCAGAAACACCTATCTAACCGAAACCACCAATACCCACCCATTGACACAAAGGTCCTTGCAATAACCGGCAATAGCCTAAGTATACTGTGCCCTATCCAGGCTAGGCTACCCGCCTTGGCATGAGAAACCATTCGGGCGCTATAAGAATGGGCTAAGAATAGCAGAATTGCTCCGTAATTGGAAAGAGTGACACCAACTCAATCCAACGCGCATTTTAAAACACCTGAGCATAGGCTGTTGGGGCAGTAAGTTGTTTCGGAAACCTGGTTGCCTTGCCTAATGCGCTTCGACAGTTCAGAGCAGAATGTATCGAAGCACTTAGCAACGCCGTCATGGTCGCTTATCCAGATTTCTCGACGGAAACCTATCGCTTGACCGTTCCAAGTTCTCCGGAATACGGCGAACTCGCCTCTTCGATCGCTTATGAAATCGGACGACAAAAGAAACTTCCGCCCCAAGAGGTTGCACGCAAGATTCGTGACGCGATACGGCTGAAGAAAGGTTCGTTAATCAGCGCTGATGAGGAGGCGGCCGGATACATCAATTTCCGCCTGGATTACTCTACGGCCGGCTCTATGATCTTGAGTTCGGTCCTCACGGAAGGGAAGCAGTACGGACTGGAAAAGACTTCTCAACCGACTCGGGTTTCTGTTGAACACACTAGCTCCAACCCCGCCGGCCCCGTCACGATGGCTACGGCTCGCAATTCTATTTTGGGAGATGCGTTAGCTCGCCTGTGCGTGGCTCGAGGCCATTCGGTGATCAGACGCTTCTATGTCGACGATGTTGGTCGCCAGGTCTCAATCCTAGCATTCGGCTACGAACTTCTCAACCGTCCAACACCGCGCGGTAAGGCAGATCACTGGTTTGGCCGCCTGTATGCCTGCACAAACTGTGCGGTGCAAATCCAAACGACCAAACATAAGTTGCAGCTGAATAGTGAAGACGTCACTGAAAGAACAAAACTTGAGGAGAACCTCGATGAATGGGTCGGCGTCGCCGCCGAACTCGAAACGCTCGATAAAGACCTCTTCGAGAAAGTGGTCGCAGCAGTTCGGAAGCGGGATGACCCCGAGAAGGACATCCAAGAACTGGGACGTAAGTACGAAGAGAATGAGAGCCGAACCGTCGAATTGGTTCGGACGATGGTCGAGCAGTGCCTCGAAGGCATCAAGTCCTCTCTTCTGGCTGTAGGGATAGCGTTCGACAAATGGGACTGGGAGAGCCAACTCCTTTGGGACGGCTTGGTGAAGAAAACATTAGACCGGCTCGCTCAGTTACCCTTCACTTCTAGGGACGGTACAGCTTTGAAGCTTGACGTAAATGCGATTGTTGAGCTCTATAATCTTAGACAGCGCTTCGGGCTCGCTGATAATTACGAGGTCCCTTCGCTTACGTTGGTAAGAAGCGACGGCACAACCCTATACTCCACACGCGACATCGCCTACTCCCTAGCCAAGTTTCAAGACTCTGAAAGAGTGATCAATGTCATAGCAAGTGAGCAAACGCTTCCGCAACTGCAGATTCGGCTTGCACTGATTGCAATGGGAGAAAAGACTGCGGCATTCAACATGATCCATTACGCCTACGGCCTTGTAGAATTGCCTGGCACAAAGATGTCCAAACGCAGGGCACATTTCATAATGTTAGACGAGGTAGTCGAGCAGGCCAAGACTAAGGTAGATCAAACGTTAGCCGAGAGGAAACAGCAGTTGGGACAAGAGGAGGCGCGACGCGTCATTGAGAACATTGCGTATGGGGCGATTAAGTTCGCTATGTTGAGCCTTAACAGCGCGAAAAATTTGACTTTCACATGGGATAGAGTCCTCAGCCTGGAGAGAAATAGTGCGCCCTTCATTAACTACGCATATACTAGAGCGGGAAGTATCTTGCGGAAACTCGGCAAGATGCCCACCAATCCCGATTGCTCTCTACTGACTCATCCTTTGGAGCATCTGCTATTATTAAAGCTCGGCCAGTTGCCTGACATATTTGCTGAAGCCGCAGACCAGTTGAAACCAGAGGAGATGGCGTCATATGCTAGCACGATGGCGGAGAAATTCCACGAATACTACGAGAAAGCGGACGTCATACATGCCAACGAGCAAGTTAAGAATGCAAGAGCGGCCCTAGTGGCAGCCATCCAAGTTGCGCTGGGCAACTCCATGGGGTTGCTAGGAATCGAATTAAACGAAAGGATGTGACCACGTGACTACAAAAACGAACACAAAAGCCCTCGGACTTAATCTGAAAAACTATTTGCACGTCGACCTGAGCTTAGCTAACCTGTATGACAGGATGTTCGTAGGCCTCTTCATTGTCGACATCATTCTACGCCTCATTTGGCTTGATCGACCCGCGGGGTCACTGATTTTTGATGAATGGTACTATGTCAACGTCGCACGCGTCATTCTACGTATACCTCAAAGCGTAGGGTCCAACGGCCAACCACCCTACGTGAACGTCCCACCAGGATTAGACCCGAATCACGAACACCTGCCATTGGCAAAGTTGCTGATAGCGTTGTCGATGTGGATTATAGGGAACAATGGGTATGGCTGGCGAATCCCGAGCGTAATCTTCGGATCGATCAGCATCCTCGCCTTCTACCTGCTAATGAAACGGATATCGAATGAATCCGTCATTCCAATTCTGTCCACGTTTCTCCTCTCATTCGACAACCTCGTGTTCGTCCACAGCAGGATTGCCACGCTGGACATCTTCTCCGTGGGTTTCATGTTGCTCGGCCTCTACTGGTATTTCTCAGGGCACCCATACTTGAGCGCGACAGGCATGGCGTTGAGTGCCTTAGCGAAGGAGACTGGCCTAGCAGGCTTCGGCATTATTGTGGTGATACATTTTGTAAGGTTTGTAAACAAACGAACCCAGGGGAGGAACTGGAATGAGTTCTTCTCCTGGTTTGAGAGATATGCCCTAACCTTTGGGGTTTGTTTTGTCTTGCTTCTCACGATAATGGACCGTTACTGGGTCGGCTATTCCAACCCTCTAGAGCACATTCGATACATGCTCAACTATTCAGCCGCACTTTCGTCAACCTGCCCTAACGGAATCATCAGCTGTCCTTGGCAATGGCTTCTAAACCAAATCACTATACCGTACTTGAAGGTCAACGTCTCGCAAACATCTGGAGGCTTGACTACTAGTTATATCTCTGTAAATTTTGAGGGTGCAATGAACCCTGCAATCTCATTCCTTACGATACCGGCACTGCTGTATTGTGCATACAACTATTTTCAGAGACGCGACGATCTGAGCCTAGTTTCTTTGGTGCTTTTTGCGGCCACATATCTTCCATTCTATCCAGGAGTGATACTGGGAGAACGAGTAACCTACCTATTCTACTTCCTCCCGGCTGTGCCGGCAGTGTGTGCCGCAATCGCGTACATGATCGCTGACACGAAACTGCCGAGACTCGTTGTGATATTCTACCTGGCGGTTGTGCTGTACATTTTCATCGTCATGTTCCCGTTTCAAAGGATCCCGACCTGAGTGCTTATTCACCACTCTTGAGCTGGTACCGAAATCAAGAAATACGTAAGCGGACCAAGCCACGGGTACGCACTGCACCGTACAGGCAACACTACAACAATGGACTCTGTTCGACTAGGAGGTGACAAATGCTTGGCACAGGATGAGAGACCCTCAACTGCGAGACCGCAACAGGCTAGAGCTCGAGAACCTATCCCGCCGGACACAATTCTGATTGGCAAGAAACCGATAATGGCCTACGCTACGGCTGTCATGATGCATCTCCAATCGGGCGCCAAAACGCTCACCATCAAGGCTCGGGGAAGGTCAATAAGCACCGCTGTTGATGTCGTTGAAGTAACAAGGCGACGATTCTTTGCCGGGAAACTAGCCGTCAAAGAAATCAGCATTGGTACTCAGACGATCGGTGAGGGCGCAGACACTAGGAACGTTTCGACAATCGAAATTAAAGTAGAAAAGATCGCGTGACACCCTCAGCGGTTTCCAGAAGTACAACCCCACCCAAATTTTATTTGGTTTTGTCGTTCGGACAAGAATCAGCAGATGCTCTGTGGAATCCAGCGATCATTTCGCGGATTCAATTAATCCATGTTAAGGATTAAGCAGGAGCGATTCTTGGCTCAGTCACTGACGGCGCGGATCACACTCTTTCTAGGGTTAATCAGAATTGTACTCACCGTGAGTTCAGCATTGCCGATTGTGAGAAACGGGTTTCAGTGACTCACTGATTCTTGACAGTTTTCTTTAATGAAGTTTGAATAGCGTTCGTTCGACTACGCAGAACAAACACTTAGAGTTGTTGTTAACACAAAGCGGAGACCGAGTGAATGGATCACGGATTCATGAAGAATTGGGATGTTGAATCAAGGGAACCTACGGCTTCGAGGTTCGAAGGACATTTCCACCGTAAACCGTCGATGAAAGAACAAGTTTCCAACGCGTTGTACCGGCTGAAAACTCAACAGAATAAACTCGAGGCGGCTGCCGCGAGGATGCAATTACACGACAAGGAAATTTTCAACAAATGTGTGAGCTCTCAGCTGTCGCACGACACCGCGCGAGCGGCAATGTACGCGAATGAATGCGCTGAAGTGCGAAAAATGGCTAAGGTAACCGTGCAGTGCCAAATGGCCCTTGAACAAGTATCGCTCCGACTTGAAACTATCCAAGAGTTTGGCGACGTGGCTGGAATGATGGCCCCAGTAGCAACCGTAGTTCGTTCAATTAAGAATCAAATATCCGGTGTCATGCCGGAAGTGGGCTTAGAACTTGGACAAATAGGAGAACTACTGAGCGGTGTCGTGGACGATGCAGGCGAGGTTACAGGGACCTCCTACGATGCAACCACTCCAAACCCAGAGTCGAATAAGATTCTGGACGAGGCCAATGCAATCGCTGAACAGCATGTGAAAGATCGCTTCCCAGAACTGCCCCCGAACGGCTTGACATCTCCCCAGAGAACAAGTGAACAGGGAATTTCTCACTAGGAGACCGAATGTTGTCAATTACTGTAGAAGAAATAGGCAAGTATCTCGGTCAAACAATTCTAGATATGATGGGTCGTCCTGCCGGGAAGATAGTCGGACTGACGGCAGACATAAAGGACGAAGTACAATCCGTCCAAATCGCCCGAGCTGAGGGTGAGGTAACTGAGCACTCTATCACTTTCATAAGAATCGGCAACGGACATCCTGTTCTCCTACAAGCGTGGCGCGTCGAAGCAGAGGATCTGCAAAGAGAACACGGCATCATAAAACGAAGACGACAGGCCCTTGAACTACTGCTCAGGGACGGCGATATCGATCAGGCCGAATACAACCAAGTCAGAAGTGGCTACGAGGACGCACACAAGGAGGTCATAACGAAACGCGACCGGCTCATCGACTCATTGAAGGAAGTCCAGGCCAAACTTGAACAACAAATCAGAGACCTCCAAGGGGCGCTAACCAATAACAAGATGCTCTACACGGCTGCTGAGATCGACGAATCAACATACCAGACCGTCACCGAGTCCGTCAGGGCCGGACTGGAAATTTCAAGAAAAGAGATGAAAGATCTTAGCAATACGCGTGTCTCTCTTCAAGAAATCAACTCCATCGAGGCCATTAGAGAGACACATCAACCTTCGGACCCGATTGATATTCCCGACGTCGTAGTCATCAAGATGAAAGAACCATCCTAGCCTCAACGGATGTGGTTGCCTTCTACATCTTCAGAAAGGTCGAAGATCGACTTCACCCAGTTCCAATGAAAGAGCGAATAGCTCACGCTTCTTTCAGGCTACACAGCCAACTAGAAAAACTCGAACACACATACGCACGACTCCATGAACGTGACACCGAACTCTTCCAACGCTGCGTAGGAGCTCAAGTTTCAAACGATCTTGGACACGCAAAGATTTTCGCTAATGAATGCGCCGAGATACGGAAAATCGCCAAAGTGGTCCTTGGGAGCCAACTCGCTCTTGAACGAGTCATCCTCAGACTTGAAACAGTCGGAGAATTTACAGATGTAATGATGGAATTAGCTCCTCTGATGTACATTGTGAAAGAAACGAAAACAAAGATCGTAGGCATCGTACCCCAAGTTGCGAATGAACTTGACGAGGTCAACAGCATGCTTGGAGACCTTACCTATGAAGCAGGCGAAGTAAACAATACGACACTCCCGGTAGAAGCCACAGACGACGAGGCCAGGAAAGTACTTGAAGAAACCGGCCTGATGGCAGAGGAAAAGATACGTGAACACTTCCCCGACCTGTCTTCCATCGAAACCCAACCCGTCAATAAGCCTGAACAAATCCCAGAACTCGCCACCATTCCGGACATGGAAGCGCCCATCGAGGAGAGGATATACGATTACGCAAAGAGACACAACGGCGAGCTCAGCATCAAGTCATGCGCGACGGAGCTCGGAAAGTCTCCTCAGGAAGTAAGAGTCGCTCTTCAGAGATTACAGGAATCTGGGAAGGTCGCCATCCAATAGGCCATTGAAGCGATTCCCATGCAAGTTTCTGCGTCCCAAGAACTTGAGCAGATGGCAGCTCGGTTCGCCAACGAAGCAGTGCAATTCGACAAACAAGGAGCGCGATCAAATGCCATCTCCCGATACGAACGAACCTCAGAAATCCTTCTGAAGCTATGCAGCCTGTACCCGGACGCCCCACAAAACCGCCTGTACATGCAGCAGGTGGATAACTGCAAACGCCGAATAAAGGAACTCAAGGACGGAAACCTATCTATTGACCCCACAGATACACCCCAAGTGAAACGCCGGGCTACCCTTGAACAACTAATTTTGACGGAGAAACCCGACGTTAAGTGGAATGAGATCGCAAACTTACGCGATGCCAAGAAAGCGATCGAAGAGTCAATCATCTTCCCAGTAAAGCGTGCGGATCTGTTTCCGCTCGGCTGGCCGAGAGGAATCCTGTTCTTCGGACCACCTGGATGCGGCAAGACTCTCTTGGCTGCGGCGATTGCCACAGAAATTGATGCCGTCTTTTACAGTGTTGACGCAGCCTCAATCATGTCGAAATGGTTGGGAGAATCAGAAAAGAACGTATCGGAGCTTTTCAATTCGGCGCACAAAACAACTATGGAAGGCCATCCCGCGATTATCTTCATCGATGAGATAGACTCGTTGGTGGGCATCAGAAGCGACGAAGTTGGAGGTGAGGTCAGAGCCAGAAACCAATTTCTAAAAGAAATGGACAGCATTCTCGACAAGAAGAATCCTACGCACGTCTACATTATCGGTGCAACCAACAAACCCTGGGCCCTAGACGAACCATTCATCCGGCGTTTCCAGAAGCGCATTTACGTACCTTTACCCGGCCAGGAAGCACGGCGAGAGATGCTTACAATCTACTCGAAGAACCTACGACTTTCAAAAGACATTGACACAGAATTGATCGTGGAGCGAACGGCCGGCTACTCCGGAAGCGACCTCCGAGACATATTCCAAAGCGCACAAACCCGCGTCGTGCGCGAGTTCTTCGAAGACGGCAGCGCTTTGAAGCCACAAGGACAAGCGCGGTCAATCAACATGCAGGACTTCATGGAGATCCTCAAAACGCGCAAACCGAGCGTTTCCCACCAGATTCTAGGATTGTACGATCGTTGGTTTGATACTTACAAAGCATTGTAGGAAGAAGTAAATTTGATAGATTCTATAGACTACAAGATCTTGGCGGAGTTAGCAGATAACGCGAAATCGTCCTTTGCGGAAATCGGCCGCAAGCTAAGTCTCCACCCCAATGTCGTCGCTTATCGAGTGAACAAACTGGAAAGGAATCATGTAATCAGAGATTACACGGCGGAAGTTGATTTAGAGAAATTGGGGGTCGCGGAACAAATTCTGGTGGGCGCGAGCTTTCCCCGTGATGTGGAGCGCGACGGGGTCATAGAGAAGATCGCGGCTATTCCTCAGACTGTGAAAGTCGTAAGTTCGTTGGGGGAACCCGAGGGGTTAGTCTTCCTAGTAGGCAAGAACAAGACTGAGGTAGAGAAGTTGATGACGAAGTTGAGATCGCTTGATATCAAAATCGAATACACAGGCTCGATCATAAGGACGTTCGAGGAAGGCAGGCTAGGCAACTTCCTCAAAATTCTAGCTCGCGAACGGGAGACAGAAGAAAACCAGAACGGACCACTGTGAAGGGGGGATAGATGAAATGTTCAAGGAAAGAACACCATTCGGCAAAAGGATAAGAGAAGCCATACACCCGACGCCGATGAAAAGGCGCATAGGAGACTGCTTATTCAGGCTCAAAGTTCAAACCCGCAAACTAGAGCGAACTTCATACCACATGCAACAACGCGACCAAGCCCTCTACGGCAAATGCGTTTTGGCGGTTCAAGGCAAGAACAACGAACTAGCGTCCATGTACGCCAACGAATGCGCAGAACTCAGAAAAATGGCAAAGGTCGTCCTGCACAGCCAACTCGCGCTAGAGCAAGTCACGTTAAGACTTGAAACCGTCAACGAATTCGGCGAAATCGCGTACACAATGATTCCAGTTGCAAACGTAGTGAAGACACTCAAATCACAGCTTGAGGGCGTTATGCCTGAAGTGTCGATGGAACTAGCACAAGTGAATGAAACCTTGGAAGGCTTGGCCATGGAAGTAGGCGAAACAACCGAGTCCACCTTCGACCTTTCAGCATCAAGCCAAGAATCGCAAAAGATACTTACCGAGGCAAACTTCGTCGCAGAGCAAAAAATGAAAGAAAGATTCCCAGAGCTGCCACCGATACCCACGAGCGAAGCGCGAGTCTAATCTCTCTTCTCAACCATTTTTCTTTGGTTGCCCCTTTATTTTCCGCTTCCTCCTATACGAGACGCAGTGGTGGATGAGATGGTTGTTTTCACGAAGCAACTCATTACAAAATCCTCGACGAGGCGTCAATTAATCGATCTGACATCCGAAGTGACACGCTTAGTCCACGAATCAAATGTCAGCGAAGGCATTTGCGTAGTAAGCGTCCCTCACGCTACGGCCGCGATAATTGCGAATGAGCATGAGACGGGCTTGATGAATGACATGCTTGCCAGAATCGACGTGCTCTTTCCGGCGTCGGCCACTTACGCGCATAATGCTATCGACGACAACGCAGACGCACATGTCGCGGCGGCTTTTCTCGGCCACGGTCGGACCTTCCCCGTAAGTGATGGCCAGCTGGTACGTGGTACGTGGCAGAGCATTTTCCTAGTGGAACTCGATGGGCCGCGCTCAAGACGTCAGGTCATAGTTCAAGTGTTGGGAGACAGCTAGATAGGTTCTGTATGTCGTACGGGTAGCAAACGACTCCGTACCCATAACATTTCAGAGAACGACATTTTAGGGCTCGCAAACCTAATAGCGGGGTGAAAGGACCACACCTCCAACGGAAGGAATGAGAACTGCCTGAAGAGAACAATTTAACGTGGGTCATCGGGGGCCCACAGGGAAGCGGCATTAACTCGGTCGCCGAAACGTTCGCAAAAGCGTGCGCTCGAGGGAGTTTGCATGTCTTTGCAAATATCGAATACCACTCAAACATCAAAGGCGAGCACAGTTACTACCGAGTGCGAGCTTCGGACCGTGAAATTCATTCTCACGTCGATTGGATAGATCTCTTGATTGCTCTGGACAAGGAGACACTATTCGGAGACATCTACAAAGAATTCCCAACCCACAGCGGCCACCGAAACGAAGTAAGCCCAGGCGGCGGCATAATCTACGACGCTACACTGAATCTGAAGCCTGAAGATATCGGCAGACCAGATGTCAACCTTTACCCTGTACCGTACTTGGACGTGCTCATAACCGCATTAAAAGGAACAGGCCGCGAGCACGAGCTGAGCAAATATCAGGTCATGACCAATACTGTTGCCTTTGGTGCTTCAGCGGCCCTAATTGACTTCGACTTTGACTTGGTTGCCGAAGCCATCAAAGAAGGCTTTACCGGACGAAAGGCCGCCTTGGGCGACCTAAACGTAATGGCTGCGAAACAAGGATACGACTACGTCAAAGCAACATTCCATGACAGCTTCGCCTACAAGCTTCATTCCCTTCCCATCAAGCAAAAGCGGATGGTCATAAGAGGGGTTCAGGCGGTTGGCATTGCAAAGTTCAGAGCTGGTTGCGCATTCCAGACTTACTATCCCATTACCCCGGCCACCGACGAGAGCGAATATCTAGAAAATCATCAGAAGGATTACAATATCGTCGTCGTGCAAACCGAAGATGAAATCTCAGCCGTGCTTATGGCGACCGGGGCTGCTCATGCTGGCGTTCGTTCATCCACCTCAACATCAGGCCCCGGCTTCTCCCTCATGGCGGAAGGGATAGGATGGGCCGGGCATACAGAAGCCCCTGGACCGGTCATAATACTCTACCAGAGAACCGGACCGTCAACGGGCCTCCCGACCCGGACAGAACAGGGTGACTTGCAGTTCGTCCTGCATGCCGGACACGGAGAGTTTCCGAGAATGGCAATCGCTCCTGGAGACACCATGGAGTGTTTCTATGACACCTTTGACGCTTTCAACTACGCTGAAAGATTCCAAATGCCAATAATCATGGTTGTCGACAAATTCCTCGCCTCTAGTTACAGGACCGTAGAAATTCCCGACACAAGCGGTTTGAAAATCGACCGCGGCCAGATCGTCACTGAAGCTGATCTTGAGGGGAAGGACCCCTACAAGCGATATGCGTTCACAACACTCGGGGTATCCCCACGCACGATTCCTGGAACTAAAGGCGGCATCTTCCATACGACGGGAGATGAACACGACGAGTTCGGTTCAATAACGGAGAATTCGGAAAACCGGATAAAGATGATGCAGAAACGCATGCACAAGCTTGAACTTGCCGCAGAAGTGATTCCGGATTCGAAGAAAGTGAATTTCTTCGGCCCACCGAAAGCGGAGGTTACACTCGTGGGATGGGGCTCGACGAAAGGAGCAATCTTGGACGCGATGCAAGATCTAGAGGCTGACGCGATCCGGTGCAACTTTCTTCAAGTCAGGTACATGAGCCCATTCCCGACAGAACTCGTTACAAAGTATTTGTCCGCCTCGAACCAGAGAATCCTAGTTGAGGGTAATTATTCAGGCCAACTCGGCGCGTTAATTCGAGAACACACGGGCATTACAATGGATCGCAAAGTGCTAAAGTACAATGGCCGGCCACTATCGCAGAACGAGGTGTACGAAGGGGTTAAAGAGGCAATTAAGAACGGTACGATGGAGGTCGTGATGGCCCATGCTTGAGCTCAAAGACTTCCGAACAAAGGTGCATAACGACTGGTGTCCTGGCTGTGGAGATTTCGGCATACTCAACGCAGTGCAAATGGCACTTTTCGAACTCAAACTCGAACCGCATAATGTAGCCATTTTCTCGGGAATAGGTTGTTCCGGTAAGACGCCCCACTTTGTGAATACCTACGGATTCCATACGTTACACGGCCGCGTTCTGCCGATTGCGACCGGAGCCAAGCTCGCCAACAAAGATCTAACGGTGGTCGCTGTTGGCGGCGACGGAGACGGCTATGGCATAGGCGTAGGGCACTTCGTACACACGGGCCGAAGGAACCTCGATTTCACGTACGTGGTCTACGATAACCAAGTCTATGGGCTAACAAAAGGCCAGTCTTCTCCCACACTACCTAAGGGGGAACGAACAAAGTCCATGCCTGCACCGGCAATAGTCGAAGGGATAAATCCAATCGCCACGGCAATCAGCTCTGGCTACACGTTCATTGCACGGAGCTACGCACTTGACGTGAGGCATTTGAAAGAAACACTCAAAGCCGCTGTACTGCACAAGGGGAGCGCGCTCGTCGATGTACTTCAGACATGCCCAACGTACAATGACATCAACACCAAAGAGTGGTACGCGGGAGCCGATTTGCCAAGTAAAGCTCCAAGGCTATACAAGATGGAAGAGAAAGGATACGACGGCGTGGTTAAAGACCCTACAAATTCGAATGAGATAACCCAAAAGAAAGTCCAAGCTATGACGACCTCATTCGAATGGGGCGACGACATCCCAATCGGCGTTTTCTACAAAATGGAAGAACCCACATTTGAGGACATGCTCGCAACTCGGATGCCAAGCTACAAGACCGCCGCCTTAATCAAGCAAGACCTATTCAACCGAAATGTTGACCAATTGTTTCAATCTCTAAGCTAAAGACCTCGCCCGGCTCAGCTCGGGAGCTTGCTAACTAGTGCACCTTTTCCCATAATTCTAGTCTTCTTCGCGTTTAGGTCCAAGAGTAGCAGTGTATCGCGAGATTGGTAGACGATAGGTTTCGATGAGTCAATTACAACCGAATCAGGTTTCGGGTCGGATAGAGCTACGGGAACGGCTTGCATTCCCACTGTCGCATGAAACGCCCCTTGCCTAATCTCGTCCGCGTAGAAGGGGCTCGGCGTGAAGGAAAATTCGCCTTTCGAAAAAGTCTCCGCCTGGTCCGAAGCCGCTAGAACCGACCCTCTCTCTAGCTCATCTATCGTTGCGCCCTTGATGGCTAGGCCAACCCTCGTGCCCGCTTCGGCAGCCTCCATGTCTTCGTCCTGAACCTGAATTGAACGGACGATAACCTCTTTCCCCGCGGGAAGCAGGTGCAGTTTGTCATACTTCTTTACAACGCCCGCCTTGACGAAGCCAAGCGCAACTTCGCCCACGCCTTTGACGCTGAAGGAGTGATCCACAACAATCAGTGCAGGTGAGGCTTCATCTCTGATTGGGTTGATGTTTCTTAGAAGAGCTAGCAATTTAACTGGGTCCTTCTCTTCCACGCGGTATGACCTCAAGCAAGTTTTCGAGATTATCGACGATATCCTGTCGGTTGTCGCATAAGGTGTCGTGACCGCGATCCCTTTCTTCACGCCGAGCAGGTCTAGCATTAGAATTGTTTCGCCTAGTTCCCGGCTCATCTCCGAGAACACGACAATTGCAGCATCGATGGCCGAAATGATTTGGCTCTTAGCCGTTAGTTTGTCCTCAACGGGGGACATGATGGTGAAGATATACTCGTCTGTCTTTCGGTTGTACATGGCAATGTCAGTCAGCGTTCCTTTCTTACCTAATTCTCTGCCGAGTGCTTCATCCTGAAACACCCCGATCGTCAGATGTCGCATAGCTCCAGATTTCCGTTGTGAGATATCAACTGAACAGTATGTCCGACTATGTGTTTCATCCAAGCAGCTCTAATACATGCGACCCTAAGCTGCTGCCGCCGTGAGAATCATGAATTCAGAGGTTGTCGGAGAGAGCGCTGCCGTAGCGACGTCCCTCTTCTGGACCTTGAGCTCAATTTACTTCACGGCTGCCAGCAAGCGAATCGGTTGGCTAGGCGTTAACGCATATCGAACTCTCATCGCAATCGTTTTCATTGCGCTCACGCACCTAGTCATCCTGGGGACTCTGATTCCTTCAGCGAATGGCTCACAATGGTTTTGGATGGGGCTGAGCGGTATCGTAGGGTTGGGAATCGGCGATTCCGGACTGTTCGCGGCGTACGTTACTCTCGGCCCTAGGCGCGCGCTTCTTCTGATGGCTTTGGCTCCAATATTCGCAGCAGTCTCGGCGTACGCCATGCTAGGGGAAACAATTGATGCGCTTGCAATTCTTGGAATCGCAGTCACTTTGGTGGGAATCGTTACGGTGATACTTGAGTCTGAGGAGCGATCGGGTGAGACGAGGCTCTCGACAAAACAGAGAGCAGCCGGTGTGATGTTCGGTGTAGTTGCGGCCATGGGACAAGGAGTAGGATTGGCTTTGTCCAAGAAAGGAATCGACCTAAACCCGACGGCCATCTTGAACCCTCTTTCAGCGACGTTGATGCGCCTTCTTTTGGGCGCCTTATTCATCTGGGTGATCGTGCTACTTTCAGGCAGGCTACGCATGATATCAGCAGCCGCGAGCGATATTAGCGGAATGAAAAACACAGCCGTCGCTTCTTTCCTAGGCCCTTACTTGGGCATCACCCTCTCAATGGTAGCGGTCACCTTTACTCAGACGGGAGTCGCACAGACCCTTCTGTCCCTTATGCCTGTGATGATAATTCCTGTCGTATGGATTCTATACAATCAACGAACCAGCTGGCGCGGTATCCTAGGAGCAGTGGTTGCCATCATAGGCGTCACAATCATCTTTCTGAGCTGAACCCATGAGCGCCGGATTCACAATCCATGCTGTAAGCGCTTTTGAGCCATCGTTGCTGCAATAACCCGGGAACAGCCAGGGTGGAGTTTCCATCGGTTTTCTGGCGCAGTCCTGAACGCGAAACTCTAGAGAAAGTGCGAGAAAAACCAATGCTTAACTATCTTATTTGATTGGGTGCCGCAGCAGGAGACCGAGCTTTGGCAAGAAACGTTGCGTTGATCAAGGGAGACGGAACCGGGCCGGAGCTTACCAGCGCCACCCTTAAGGTTCTAAGAGCCGTTAATACCGAAGTTAATTTCGTTGGCTGCGATGCTGGATTCGAGTGGTGGCAAACCCACGGCGGTGCGACACTTATCCCCGACTCAAGCTGGAAGATAATCGACTCAGCCGACGCCTGCTTGAAGGGCCCCACAACAACTCCAGCAGGCCCCAATACCCCTCGCAGTGTGGCGGTGAGCATCCGTCAACGAAAGAACCTCTACGCGAATGTCAGGCCCGTAAGAACTTTCGAAGGCACAAAAAGACCTCTGGGCGATGTGGAGCTGGTCTGTGTCCGTGAAGCGACGGAGGGCTTGTATTCTGGGCTGGAGCATAGACTGTCGCCGGACGTAGCAATCGCTTTCAGAAAAATCACGAGAATCCCGAGCGAGAAATTATGCCGTAGAGCGTTCGAGGAAGCCAAGCGCCGCGGCTGGAAGCGTACGTACGTTATAACCAAACAAAACATACTGAAAGAAACGGATGGCCTCTTTATGGAGGCAGCGCGGACCATGCACGCGGGCTTTCCCGATATAAGTATGGATGAATATTTCATTGATAATTTTGCGCAACAACTTATCAAGAACCCGCAGCGGTTCAATCAAAGCGTTGTCTTCGGGACGAACCTCTTCATGGACATAATATCGGAGGAAGTATCTGGGTTGGTAGCGAGCATCGGCTGTATTTATTCGGGCAACTTCGGGGACGATTACGCGATGTTTGAACCGGCACACGGAAGCGCCCCTGCCTACAAGGGGCAGGATAAGGTGAACCCTACTGCAACGATCTTGGCGGGAGCAATGATGCTGGAGTACCTGGGAGAAAAAGAGAAGGCAGATGCCATCTTCAAAGCAACTCGTGAAGTGATTGCCGAAGGCAAGAGTGTCACCTACGACCTAGGCGGCACGGCACACCTTTCCGAAATGGCGGAAGCGATAGCTAATCAAGCCCGAAAGCACATCTAATGCACATGCATCCATTACTTCGGTGATACTGAGCACGCAAATGCCTAAAGGCTCAGCCTAGACGCTGACCAGCAGAGCCACTAACCCTGAGAAGGCATGCATGGAACCGACGAAAATACATATGAGTCGGTATAATTTGTATGCTGATGAGCGCCAATGGCTACCGTTACAACCGAGGAAAAAGGGTTTTCAGACGATGACCTCGAAGAAATAATCGACATGAAAGCCCCCAGGGAACTGATCAGCGAATTCGAATCCTTGGTCAAAGAGAGCCCCCTACTGATGACTGGCCTAGCCTTTGCTTTTGGGGTTCTCATCGGCGTTGGCTTAGCATCAGGCCGCAAACGCTCTCGCTAGTCTTTTATCCTCTGTATGAGTAGCTGAATCTGGCGTCCATTTTGCCTAGAAAGAAGCAGGATACGAACGATGACGCACGTGAATACATGCGTGTCGTCAGAAAAGATGTCGACAAACGCCTTACTGACCTAAAGGCGGAGATGGACGATGTCCAGAAGAAGGCTGCAAAAGCGCTCCAGGAACGGCCGCTGCTCATATTAGGAATGGCATTCATGGTCGGCATCGCTGTCGGGGTGGCCCTCGCGAACTCGGGAGACTAGGCACGCAAATGCCTGAAGCTGAACGATCCGAACTCGTCAAGAAACTGATTAAGTACATTCTACGCGAAGCCTTGGGAAGCGCACGGAAACCCGTCGAAGGTTTCGTCAAAGGATTGGCCCGCGCGGTAGGGCTGATATTAGCGGGAGTTGTGATTTCGGTGATTGGCATTGCATTCTTCGCGGTTGGAGCGGTGAAATGGTTGAGCTCTCTGATGCCGAGTTGGTTGGCGTGGGCTATTGTTGGGATAATCCTATTACTAATTGGAATAACAGTGACGACGACAACCTTAGCAACACGTCGGTAACGGATCCTTAATTTTCACGGTCACCTTATTCATGGCGTAACGCTTTCGGCAGATAGGAATCGAATAATCTTTCCCGCGCCCAGTTTCTCAGCCACGATCTTCTGTTCCTCCACGTTCAACGGTTTGTACTTCAGATGAGCTTCAGTCACACCCGTATACCGGCCGGCTACGAGGTATGAGTTTGAGTTCTTCTCTTTGTAGACCGTTATTGGTTTGTGAACCGCGGCGGGGTCGGTACCGGCGTAAATGTAAGTAATTGCATCCTCAAACTTCGCTTTGTCTTCAATCTTGAGCAAAGCGAAGTTTCCGTCTACTGGTTTCATGTAAGCCTACAAACGGCGGCAAATCTAAAACTGTTACGCAACGCAGCAATGTGAGGGGCACTCCAACTTAGGCCGGCTCTCAAGGTGCTGTTTCATTTGAGGACGTTACGCCTCCATAACTTCAGCTCTTTCTTTTAGACTCTGCACTCATCTATGAGCTCTACCGCAAAATAACTCGAATCCTCGACACGGAAGTCAGGCTAGACCTATTATGGAGATGTGGGAAAACTCGCTTTCCTTTGTTGCTCCATGCCAGTGTCTCTCGCCAGCTGGAATGAAGAAAGCCATTCCTGACGTTGCCGGTACCTCCTCCTTCTCCGTTGCAACGATTCCTTTTCCGCTTAGAATCCAGAGCAGTTGGTCTCGATCGTGGGTGTGGAAGGTATTGCGGATACCCTTGGGAAATGAGACAATTGAGACGCTGAAGTCCTTCGAATCGATCAGTGCGTCAACTCCAGTGATTCTCTGTATGCCAACCGTTCCTGTGAATATTCCACCCTCGGTTTTCTCCACCTTCGCTTCATCAAGTTTGATGATCTTCATCGATAAATCGCCTTTCTAGTTAATGATTCGGTATTTATGGCTTGGATTGAGTGAATCACTCAGCACCCCAATTCGCGAGGTAGATGGTAGGAAGGTTTACGACGAGAGGTTTCCGGTGACTCGCAAACTTGAAGCGGCCTACGACGAAGCTGTTCGCGGACGTAACAAGAAACACGCGCAATGGGTGAGCTACGTAAAATAGCCGCTCACAGGTAAGATGGGTCGCTACAGTTCCGGTATCTCTTCAAGGAGCATCCCTTCGATGCTAACAGGTTTAAGTTTCACAATTAATGCGTACGCCTGCTCAAGCTTCGATTGTCTCTCCGCGTAAATCTCCAGTATGGGTTCACCTTTCCCGATCTTGTGCCCTCTCTTTCCGAATAGTATGAGTCCTGAGCCTGTCTCTACGGGCGCCCCGGCTGCTCTGGCGATCTGGTTGATGGCCGCATTAGATATGTGAGTAATGTATCCATCCATCTCTGCGACAATCTGATGCTTATGTTGGGCGGTCGGAATCTGGTCGGACTTGATGTGTGGATCACCGCCCTGTTCCTCGATGATCTCTAGCATTTTCCTTAGCGCCTTTCCGTTCTGAAGGAGTTCCCTCGCTAGGTTTTGACCGGTACCTTTCGTGGCCTTTCCTGCAAACTCAAGCAGCATGCCAGCAAGCGCAGTTGATTTTTCTATGAGGCTTGTGGGACCGGCTCCTTCTAGTGTCTGTAGCGCCTCCTTGGCTTCGAGTGCCGGTCCAACGGCGTGACCGATAGGTTGACCGCCATAAGTCACACCACATCTAACCTTGATTCCAAGCTTCGCTCCAAGCTCAATGAATCTGTTCCCTAATCTGCGGGCTTCGTCGGAGTTCGGAATCTTCGTGTCCTCCCCTGTTGGAAGGTCTAGGACGAGGAAGTCCGTTCCTACCGCCAGTTTCTTCGCGAGAATACTCGCGATCATCTGTGGTTCCGGATCCAGCTGTAATGGGTATTCCACTGTGATGAAGGCGTCATCAGCAGGCGCAAGGTTTAGGCCGCCGCCCCAAACAATCGCGCCATTTGTCTTCAGTGCAATCTTACGCAGTTCCTCCGCCGAAAACTCTACAGGAGCCAGTACACTCATCGTATCTGCGGTTCCGGAAGGGCTTGTGATCGCTTTACTGCTTGTCTTTGGTATGAGCAGCCCTGCGGCCGCTATGATCGGAACAATTACCAGCGTGACCTTGTTGCCTGGGACACCGCCTACAGAGTGTTTGTCGTAGACAGGTTTCTCGAAATCTATCTGAGTGCCTGTCTCCGCTATCGCTCGAGTAAACCAGATGAGTTCCTGGTCGTCCATCCCATTGTAGTTCTCAGCCATTACGAACTCTGCCATCTCGACCTCGCTCAGATTCTTGCCAACAACATCCTTCACGATCTCGTACAACTCTTCACGACTCAATTTTATACCCCGCATCTTTGCATGTACATATTTCACGGAACTCGGAGGAGACGTGGAATGCACCAATATCGCTGCACCGTCCTCAACTTTCAATTCCGACGCAACTGCCCGCGGCACGCCAACATAATTAGGTTGAACGATCGATTCCGTCACATTCACTAACGCAACAACGGTTCTCTCATGGTTTATCCTAAGTTGGATTCGGTCATGAGGAACTACTGCGAGTTGCTCCGCGTCCTTACCGTTCAAGACAACAACTCTAGAACCAACGGGGAGGTCAAGAATTCTCACGATCAACTAAGACTCACCATCGCAACAGACTTGGACTCTATCAAGGGCAGAATCGCCGGATTCAAACCTACCTAGTAGAAACCTAGGGGTTCGGGAATAATCCTCCGATCAATCTTGGACTACATTTGGTGACCGGTCCGGAGGGACTCGGCCCAAATACGGTGCATGCCCCAGCGTGAAGGCGAACGCCCCAAAATGATTTTTGGCTGATTCCAATACAAGTATGAGATCGTCGTGGTATTCATTCTCCCTCATGTTCGACGACTTTACTGGTTTTCTGATTTATGTAGTCGGATTGCAAATCCTAATCTTGAACGGCTTGCAGACGTTCTTATCCTGAAACTGCAACGGCAGTGAACGTTGAGGCGCTTGAGCTCCCCGCGTATTTTGAGTCACCGAGGTAGATTGCCGAAACCGCATATTGGCCCGGGGTAGTTGGTGTATAGCTGATCGTACAGGAAGCCGAACTACGCAACACGCAAGAACCAATGCTACTACCACTGACACTCCACGCCACCCGCCCAGAGGGCGCGGTACTAGACCCGGCAGAAGCAACAGTGACTGTGAAGACGATTGGGCTGCCTACGGACCCAGCAGACGGACTTACACTCACGGTAGTGACGCTGCTGCGACAAGCATACAGTGGTTCAGAGTTTGATTGCGGTAATTGCATAATCGTCGGCAGAGATTCATCAAACAGCAGAGCCCCACACGGCACCGAAACTTTTTGCGAGTGAGCTGCGATCCCCCACAGGTCTATGCCGGGCGAGCTAGTCACTTGGCCAGGTCCCCAGTACTCACCCACGTTGCTAAATGCGAAGGAGTTTGGCTCGGACCATCTTCCATTGACACGAAAACTACTCATTACAGGGAGGATAACCAGATTCCTGATGCCCACGCTTCCTCCCCATGAGGACAGCGTTTCTAAACCGAGAACTTCGCCTCCAAGCGCTACACCCCTGCCGTCATTCGAATCAGACGTCGTTGTGTCATAGAACCCCTTGAAATTTTCGCCGTGTATTGCTGTTCCATTGACCGAAAATTCCCACGTCGTCCCTGAAATAAGCGCCATCGTAAAGTTGTACGTATCGCCTGGAATCAGCTTATAGTTACTGATGACCGGACCGAAGGTATCGCAAGTATTGCAATGCTCTACGGATGGAATGTTTGAGAACATTTCCATGAAGGCGTAGGATGCATCAAAGTTTCCCGTCCAAGTAACAAAACCCACCTGGGCCCACCACTGCTGCCCCGTAGTAGGATCACCTGAACCTTCTCCTACCCAAATTGCAAGCGGTGTAGGTTCTGAGTACGTCGGTGCGACCACAAGAAAGGATAAACCTGTGTTAACCGGAGTCGAATTTGGGAGAATATCGACATAGAACTGACGGGGATATGTTATAAGTACAGCCGTATCAGCAGAGATGTAATTGTTGTACACATTATATGCCACCAGAGGCTCTCCGGACACTGCTGAGACAGAAATGCTCAAGCCTTGCCCGTTCGAGTCAAAATTCACATAACAGTAACTCCTGGCGCCGTGTACCACAACATAGTTTTCGCTTTTGTAGAAGCTTCCTCCAGTTATGGTTGTGGAAAGAAGTTGCGTTCCGGACTGCGTAACCTGAATACTCAACACACCGTTGTATACGCCGACACTAATCGCCGCAGGACCCGATGGAATGCTGGGAGTCGTGAAAGTTGATGTTCCAGAGCTAACGAAAGTATAGCTTTGGTATGAGATCGATGTCGGGTAATCTGTATATGTCCCAGTGCCTGTCAACGACGGGCTCGGACCGACTACACAAGGTGTGGTCGGAGTCATAGTGGAACTGGCGGTACAGGTTGACGTATTGGGGCAATTTGAAGTCGTAGTGGTGGAGGTCGTATAAGTGCTGAAGCCAGGAACTGGTACAGATACAAAGATGCTTACTAGCAGAAATGGAAGAACAAAGTAGGATCTGTGTTTCAACTCGGTTCGCTACGGTGAACTATGCAGAAGCATATGGCGTGGGCTGTCAACATTCCAAGCAATGCAGTAGCATTCACGGCTTGTTAGTTTAACTCGGTATGCCAGAACCTGTCATTTCATGGCTACAAGAGCAGATCAATGGTGGAAGCTTCGATCTTCGGTTTTTGCCCCGTGAAACAGTGCAGAAATTTGCCGCGCGGAAATGGTCGATGACATTTTGCGGTCTCTCTTTCCCAGACTTATGCGTGTCCATGTCACAATCATGCAATGGATTTGCGAGGGAGTGCTGACTTTCACCTGGCTCCTACGGATCGATTAACAGAGATCCTCTACGATCCAGAGCAGCATTTAGCTCGCGTTCTTGGGTTCGTTGCATTTCGACCTTGATTTTCTCGAAAATCCCTTTGCCGATCTTAGCTCGCGCCTGTCAAGATACTCTTTATCTCTGAGACTCCTTAGCG
>CAZHKA010000055.1:0-48101 GCA_964533505.1 uncultured Candidatus Bathyarchaeia archaeon
TTCGAATTCCAGATCGTCCCGGGCAAGCTATAGGCACGTGATAATCGACTGCCTGTCGGCGCATTCATTTCTTTCAAAAGTTAGTCTCTACTAACTCTTTGTGGCGCTCCTAAATACTAACTTTGACAGCCCAAAATCCGACGGTAAGGCTTTGCCTAGCAGGGCGTTCGGTTGACGTGCGGCCATTTGAGACGATACGGCTACTTTGCTCTTCTTCATTCTCTCCTCCCTCTCCCTTTTCCTCTATGCAGCTAGTGCACTATCATTCGATTTCAACACCGCTCCCAAGCCCACGACGAGTAGGAGTACCAAAAAAACATCCAAGCCGCAATCAAAACTGCGCCGAGAGGAATGGTCAAGGATGTTGATTACGCAAGACAGCACCTGTGCGGGCGAACTTGGGATTGGCGACAGTAGAAGGGGTGACCAGTAGAAGAAGAACCGAGAGTAAACTCCCCTACTACAGCTACTGGGGCTACGGCTGGCCCCTATTACTGGTAGGTAAGCCCTGAAATTCCGGATTACAGTGCAGGTCCTTCATGCGCAATCCGATGGCACACCCTATTTGGGGACCATCGCATCGAGTCAACGCCTCGCTGGTCACTGACGTTAATAGCGCCGCAGCCTGCCCAGGATCGTTGCACAAAAGGCTACTTAGAGCCAAGTCCAGAGTTCTTCAATGACCCTTCGACTGTCCCATCTCAGATTCTGCTGCAAGTCGACACCAATTGAACTTGTGGACATCGGTAGTAATGTTGTAACGAGATTGTAAATCGTATAGGCTTGTTTCACGGGTTGACGGCCCTTTCTACGTCCAAACAGTTTAGGCAAAATGACTCACGGACGTGGGCTGTTAGGCGCTACCGAGAATGCTGCGAGCAAGGGCACTCTATATGATTGCTGTTCTCATGCTCCTGCTTCCCGGCTTGACCTCGCCGCTCGCTGTAGGGCGAGGCTTTGTTCGGACGGCTTATGCGCCATCATTCTCTATGCCCCTTCCTACGCCGCCAGGCGGGAAAAACGTGCAACCGGCCCCGGTTTCCGGGGTACTGAAGGTGCTAGTGATAGCGGCCTACTTCTCAGATGTAAACTACACAGTCAGCATCAGTCAACTGAAACAGCAATTCTTCACCGGCCTAGAGAACTACTACAGCGAAATCTCGTACGGCAAGGTTAGAATCGAAGGCGATGCTTACGGATGGTACAAACTGCCATACGACCAAGCGCACTACGGGAAAAATTGCTTGAGTATTAACGACGCTGACTGCAGCGGGCAAGATAATTCATGGGAGATCGCACAAGACGTCGTACCCCAAGCCGAAAAAGACGTCAACTTTGCCAATTACAATTATTTCGTGTTCATACACTCTGGTGACGGCCAAGAGTCCAGCGGCGTCACGGATCAGGTCTGGTCGGTCACGTACCTCGGCGGAGTCTCAGTCCCAACAACGACTGAGACACTTACACAGTTCTCGGTTGTCTCCGAGCTGGAAGCCGACGGTGCAGTCTCGCTGGGGGTTTGGTGTCACGAATTCGCGCACCTGTTGAACATTCCCGATTTGTTCAACACGAACACAGGCCAATCCATACTCGGACCTTGGACTATCATGGACAAGGGCACATGGAACGGAGCCCCGCCAGGTTCAAGCCCCGCCCATCTAATAGCTTGGGGGAAAATACAGCTTGGGTTCATCTCGGGCTCAATGCTCGCCACAGCCAATTCCGGAACCACGTCCACATTCACAATCGATCCCACCGAAGTTGCATCCAACAACGTTCATGCAGTAGAAATCCCGCTTGATTCGAGCTCTAACCCAATCGAATACTACCTGATCGAGGTTAGGGCAAGCATCGGATTTGACTCGGCTTTGCCGAACTTCGGTGTGCTCATTTCTCTGGTAAACAACAACGCCGTAGTCGGACCAATCCACATCATTGATGGACACCCAAGCGTCCCGAATTTGAACGACGCGGTCTGGGATGTCGGACAAACGTTCACTGACAGTGCGAATGGATTGTCGGTGTCGATAACGGGGAAGACCGGGAATTCCTATCAAGTTACCGTAAACAGGGGGGGCGCTCAACCTCCGCCACAGCCTGAAAACCAAACATCGAACTACATCGATCTAGCCATTACCAGCATCTCTGCGCAACCTTCCACGATAACCCTGCCCAACACAACGGTCACGGTTACAGTGCAGATCTCCAACAGCGGCACTGAAGCGGCGGACAATGTGCCGGTTGTAGTGGACCTAGACGGTCAAACCTATACGAACATGCAAGTCTCCATAACCGCTGGAGCCACAACTCCTTCCACGTTCACATGGGTTGCAACCAGCGGAAGCCACACGTTCAAAGTTGTGATTGATCCCGACAACACAATCAACAACACAAATCGCGCCAACAACACTGCAACGTTCACGCTAAACGTAGGTCCGTCACTTACAATCAACGTCCCGCTCAACATCACGAGTAACGGTAACCTTTGGGTCCTCATCAACGGCGCAAAATACAACATAACCTCCAACCAATTCCAAACTAGTGTTCCAAGCGGAACGATTACGGTCGAAATTCAACCCGCAGTCAACGTTTCAGAAGGCGTTAGGCAAAGCTTTACCCATTGGTCCGATGGAAACACTAACAACCCACGCCAAATCAGCATAACATCTGCCACCTCGTTACAGGCCGTCTATTCTACCCAATATCTGCTGACCGTGAACGCGAATGGTGGAACAACGACGCCGACGGGATGGTACTCGCCAAATTCAACAGTGACCGTGACCGCTGATAATCCCTCAAACGTCACAGCCAACACGTCCAGGTACTTGTTCACTTCTTGGAGTGGAGACCTTTCATCAAACTCAACAACAATCAGTGTCACAATGAACAAGCCGGTATCGCTGCAAGCTAATTGGCTCAAGCAATACTACTTGACGATAATCTCCCCCGCGGGTTCACCATCGGGTGAAGGCTGGTATAGTGCTGGGACCGTAGTCACCGTCGGGGTTCAATCAACCGTTCAATATCCGAACGATACAAGGTTGCTTTTCACCGGTTGGAACGCGACCCTGGGCGAAAATCCCACAACCCAGGTCACGTTAAACGCGCCCACGAAGATACTCGCGGTATGGCGGACGCAATATCTAGTCTCCGTAAACTCTGAGTACGGGACAGCGCTGGGAAGTGGATGGTACAATGCTGGCAGTACAACCCAGGCAAGCGTCCCTTCGGAGATCGATTACACGAATGGAACGAGAAGAATCTTCACAGGCTGGGCCGGCGACACTTCCGGTACGGCTAACAGCGTGTCGCTAACGGTGGATGCACCGAAAGCTCTGAACGCACAATGGAGTACTCAATATCTCGTCACATTCGCGGTAAGCGGGTTGCCGAATTCAACCATGCTCCAGCTGAACTTGAACAACGTCACCTACGAACTTTCTGCGGGTTCGACTTATGATGCTTGGGTTCAGAAAGACGCGGACATTAGTCCAACCCTGAATGGAACAATTACTAGCGGATTCATGACCTACAAGTTCGCAGGGTGGCGGAACTCAACTGGAGCCGTCTCGCAAGATCCGTTCGCGGTGACCTCCCCAGGCACATACACTGCCTCCTACACAAACGCACTGAGCCTCCCGCCTGTCCCAGGCTTCCCAATAGAGGCAATCATAATGGGGTTACTTCTTGGGTTGATACTTATGGTCTTGAGGCGAAAATCACGCTCAGGTCATAAAATCTCCGAGGCTCACTTCAACAGCCGCTTTGATTGTAAAGTAGTCTAGGGCGGAGTCGCTACGGCCGAATTCGCCGATCGCCACGCAAAAGATTAACTCCCGTCGCAAACTGGTTCTGATAGCCACTATCCTGCTCGGTTACTTTGAGCACTTCACCGGAGTAAGGCAACGTGTCCTGACTCGAGAGCGTTACCCTGTTCATCACGGCACCCGTTGGCTGCGCTGCGCAAACATTTCTTGTTCCACTCGCCAAGTTTTTCCTTGATCGTTTGATGCAGTTCCTTTCCAATGGAAGCTATCAGAGGTTATTTCTGTGAAAATCCATCTCGTTAGACTCCCATCTGATTCTTTCTCTTCGATCCATATTTCACTCCCTGCTGCTTTTGCAGTCATGACGCCCAGGTTTCCCGTTACAGCACCTAACCAGATAACCCGCCAAAGATCCAGTTTTGGGTCGTAGTAGCGCAGCGTTGTGCCAATCCGGCGGTCCGCCGGGCCATTCTTTAGTGCTTTCTCCGGGTTGGGATAGACAAGTACGTCTTGGACTGCTCGGCCGTCCAGGACCCATGAGAATGACCACAGACCCGGCTGATCATAGACCTTTGCGCCATGTTGGTCGTAGAATATCACTTGCATGTGCCAACTGCCGATGAATTGACCGAAGAGCATCAACTTCTCGCGATGTTCAGGGTGGGGCGCGTCGGCCCTTAGGTTCGCCAGAATTTGAAATGCGTCCTTGGAAACTATCATTTTGCCAACCGTTCTTCCTTTGCCTCTAACGTCTACCTTGGTGCTGTCGGGTTGAGCCGGAGGTAAGATCCGACGGCTTGAAGCACTTTGTTTTCTGCCTTCCGAAGATGGTCCACGTAGCTTGTGCGCGGGACTCTGAGTTTTTCCGCAATCTCTCCTGCCGTCGCGGTTCTTGGTAGACGGTAGTAGCCGAAGTCCAATGCCGTTATGAGCGCTTGTCGTTGTTTGGTTGTTAGACTGCCGAACAAGGTCGAAGTTGAGATTAAGAACATGTCACGAATTGACTCATTGGAAATTGCCCTACGCGATGTAACCTCTACCTTGCACTTCTCGTCGAGGTCCTCGAAGAGGTGTTTAAGATCTCGTTCGGAGAAAGCGATGACCCGATACCACTCCCATCCGCCCGTATAGACTGCAGGTTGCACTTCGAGGCAGTTATGGCCCTCTATGACCGGGAGAGTTGGAGAACTTGAGAGCTACCGGAATTAAATTGCTTTAGCCGTAAAATGACGGCACTACAAATATACTCAAGATTGACGAGCTTCAGCTGCCGGGTGCCTTTCAAAATCTGGAGACCGCAGCGCCAATGCCGTAGCCGATTAGAGCAGTGACTAAGCCTATGCCCAGTAGCTGTAGACCAGATTTCCACCAGACCCCGACAGTGACCTTGGCTTTGTAGGCTCCGACGATGAAAAGTGAACAACCAGCTAGCGCGATAGCACCAATTATTGCCATCCATACTGGGAGGCCAAAGAATGGGGCAACGGGAATTAATGATCCTATTACCGCGGCAATGCCAACAATGACCGCGCTCTTAATGAGGCCCCCCTCCTCGACTGGCGAGATCTTCAGCTCCTCCGCCATCATGACGCCAACCCATCTGTTCACATCAGAGGTTATCGTTTGCACGACGTCGTCGAGTTGCTTACCCGAGAAGCCTTTGAGTTGATAGATTCGTCGTATTTCCTCCCGTTCAATGTCGGTGAACCTTCGTATATGATCCTTCTCCCGCTGGACTTGCCCTTCGTAGTAATCACGATCAACTTGCGTGGAGGTGTAAGAAACTGCGGCCATGGACAATGACTCGGCAAAGGTGGTGGAGAGAGCGGCCGCGATTATGATTCTCGGGGATCCTGAAGCGGCGGCTACTCCGAGAACCAAACCAAGAATGTTTACGATCCCATCTTGGCCGCCAAGGATAACATCGCTTAGTCTCGTCCCAACGCGGTGAAGCTTCCTGTGGGCTTCGAGATCTGCCGTCATACTTTCATGAGAGTCCCTATGAGACACACGAACCACCTAGTGTGAAGGTACTTGCTATCAGTTAATTGATTTGGCTTGAACCTCGCGATCGTCGCAAAATTTGTCTAGCTTGCAATCACTTTACCGAGGCCTCAAGAACTGATCTCTCCAGACGCGTTCGACGACAAACACAGATTTTCATAGCTAAAAATAACGGAATCCGCCTTTATAGCTACTTGATGCCTACCGATTCATGCTTGATTCTTTCGTAGACCTCTGCTCGTCTCCGATAGCAGAGGACGGATGTCTAACATGGTAACAGAAAGTCGCGCATTTGCGGAACCTCTTGAAAGCTATATCCTTCGGCGCCGAGTGCTGAGCGCCGCTTGCATCAACGGTAGGCACGTTGAATGCGACCGATTCTGTACCTGCCACTGCCACGCGTGGTGGAATCTCTAACCGCGAGTGAGAGTCCGCGGAACAGCCTCTCGGCCCAATCTTGTCTCCAGCCTCAAAGGGGCGGGTCACTTTAATCGGTGTGAGGGAAGTCTCCTTGGAAGATTTCTTCAATCGCTCTTCGGGGTGACGGTTGTGGTTCCTCCGCTGCGTATCCTACGGAGAAGATAGCAACTGGACGCATCGATTCAACGTCCAACACTTGCTTCACTTTCGTTTCGTCGAAATCTCCAACCCACACGGTAGCCAAACCAAGATCCACGGCTGCCAACATGGCGAAAACCCCCGCGATAGTTGCATCCTGCAGGCAGTAAAGGTCTGAACCTCTCTTGCCATACTTCTGTGATGAGCGCTCGGGGTCTGCACAGAAAATCAAGGAAACGGGTGCCTCGGCGATGAAACTTTGGCCATAAGCTGCCTCCGAAAGTGCTTTTCTCTTCGCCTGGTCTCGAACCACGTGAACTCGGTAAGCCTGCAGGTTTCCAGCAGAAGGCGCAACATTTGCAGCCTCAAAGATTTGCCTTAGCTTACTCTCCTCAACTGGTTGATGTTTGAAGGAGCGTACCGACCGCCTTTTCGCTATAACCTCACGAAACTCCAAAGCCAATCAGCTTGCAGTTCGACCTACAAGCGGATTAAAGGGGGATTCCTGGAAATCAAAATTGCAACCCAGCGAGGCTTGAATTAACGAGAAGCACTATAGGGTCATACGATTTGCTTTGCCGATTCATTTCGAGTCGGTTACCAGAGAAGCACGCCTACTCAATCCGCTCAAGAACTTTGAAGTTGACAAGCAGGTTATGGAACACAGACGCGATCCCTTGACCGGCCGAAAAGTGATGGTCCTGAAAGGCCGCCTAGATTACGTTAAGCGGTTCTTGGAGTCAGACCAAACCGCGATCGACGCCCTCGCTGATTCAACGCATCAAAGTTGCCCCTTCTGCCCTGATTCGGTGGAGAAGAGTTCTCCGAAATTTCCACCGGAAATCTCAGCCGACGGTCGAATTTACACGGGTGAGGCGGTTTGTTTCCCGAGCCTATTCGCACACGGTGACTTCAATGCGATCGTAGTGCCGACACGTTCACACAAAGTTGCCTTGAACCAATTACACCCGAATATGTTCGTGGACGCATTCAAAGCGTGCATAGAATACTTCAATAGACTACACGAATGGCGTCCCGAAGTGAAGAATAACGCAATCATCATGAACTTCTATCCGCCGGCCGGCTCCACTATTGCACACCCTCACATCCAGGCGTTGGCCAGTGACCTTCCGATCCAAGCGACACATGAACTTCTAGCGGCCAGCACAGCGTACTTTCAAGAACACCGAACCTCTTACTGGTCGGACTTGGTCGAGGTTGAGGAACAAGTCGGTGAGAGGTATCTGGGGCGAATAGGGCGGGTAAATTGGCTGACACCGTTCGCACCGAGGGGTATGAATGAGGCGCAGGCTATCGTATCCGACGCTTGCAACCTAATTTCCCTCTCCCACCAAGACCTTGACGATATAGCGAAGGGCACCGTCAGAGTACTCGAATATTACTACGATATGGGGGTGAGGAGCTTCAATTTTGCAGTTTACTCGGGGCCGTTCGGTGAAAATGCCGATCACTTTGATTTGAACGTGCGAATTGTCTCGCGCTACGGATATAAGCATAATTTTGTGAGCGACGTTTGGGCGCTCCAATATTTACTCGACGAGCAAGAGGCGTACGAAGCCCCGGAAGAAACATGCTCGCGGCTTAGGAGATATTTCGAACAACATAGCGACACTTAGCCGCTAACCAGCGAACGAGCTAGGAGGAATATGTTGCTCTTGTGCTCGCGAATCCTCCGAACCGAATATGCCCACCAGCCCTTCCCGTATGGAATGTATTCGCTAACCTGAAAACCGCGTTGGGCCAGCTCCAGTTTCTTTGAATCTCTGATTCCCATCAACATTTCATATTCGAAGCCTACCGTATGCGTTTTGCTGAGTTCCGCTGCCTCCTCAATCAGTTTCTCGTCATGGGTAGCAATGGCGAATCGGTTGCTGCGTTCAAAGATCAGCTTCATCAATGTTGAATAGTTCTCTTTTATCTCTGCTCTATTCTTGAAGGCAATCGTTGAGCTCTCTTGGTATGCCCCCTTGACTAGTCGAATGATGCCTTTAGCATCGAGAATTTTCTCGATGTCTGCTCTGCTCCTCTTCAAATAGGCTTGTATCGCCACCCCAACGTCATCAAATCGTCTTAGCAGTTCGAGGTATGAATCGATCGTATCACTAGTGGTGCTAGAGTTTTCCATATCTATCCATACGAAGGTGTGGAGCGTTTTTGCTGTATTCAGAATGGTGGCCATGTTCTTTTCGTATAACTGTCTGCTTATAGTCAAGCCCAGCTGGGTTGGTTTAACTGAAATACAGCCACGTATTTTACGCGACGCCAGCGTGTTGAGGACCTCAACATATTCCGCGGTCGCGGCCTCAATTTCGGACTCCGAGGTCACTTCCTCGCCGAGTAGATTTATGATAGCTAGCAGGTTGTTTGCGTTCGACCGCTCGGCTCGCTTCATTGCCTCCTCGTAATTCTCGCCCGCTATCCAATGCTTGGCGAGTCGGAAGAGCAGACCGCTCCACATATTGGCCGATTCAGACACCACTCGTTTCACTTCAATGGGCAGGAATAAACCTAACTCGTATCAACGGCCAGACAGAAGCAAGCAAACCATCGACCGCGATCGGTTCGGCCTAAGAAGCAGTTGGGTAAAGACCGCCGCAAGGAGCCGGGTAATGATAAGCGATTGCCAGATTGCAAACGGTCCACTTACCAACCGTTCGGCGGGTGAACGTTACTGCGGAAACTCTAGACTGGGATGTCTTTGGGTTGAGGTCTTTACCTTCAATATTTTGAATGCGAATTGGACAATAGGTCCGATGGCGATGGCGGCAACCAGTGTTCCAAGCCATGCGGGGCCTCCCAGCAGCCAACCAGTGGCGACGACGCTGATTTCTAATGAAGCACGTGCAACACGCACGCTCACCTTACCAATCCTAGCCAGAGCGAGCATCAAAGAGTCCCTAGGGCCTGCGCCCGCATCTACTCCAATGTAGATTGCAGTCGCGAATCCCATTACTACTGTTCCAAGTAGAAGGTACATGAGTTCCAACGGAAATTGAACGGGTACCTTCGGGACGTAAGGCTTTAGGGCGTCTATCCAAACGCCGATAAAGATCATGTTAGCGATAGTTCCCCAACCCATTGGTTCCTTTAGAGCTATGTCAGCCAACACGATCAGGAACGCTACGGCAATGCTCGCCTCCCCTAGAGTGATGGGAAGATGGTACGTCAATGCCATCTGCAGTACATCCCAAGAATCCAAACCTAAGCTCGAGTTGACGTAGATATTGATCGCCAAGCCGAAGAGCGCGAAACCCATTTGAATGAAGACAAAATCCCTAGCGAATCTGGTCCAACCCTTCCATTGAAACTTTAGAAACAAAGTTTCCGACGCTCAGAGATCGTCCTCAGAGATTGTCTCCACGCTGAATCCTACAACGGTGTCCTTCAAACTTTAATCATTTAGAAGGATCGGAGGGCTTCGAATCTTGGTCGTAGATTGGAAGGTTTGCGATGTCTGCGATTTCCAAAGCCACATTGGCAGGCAACATGCCCTTGGTCTCCTTGAGCAGCGCGGTATTGTACGATCCCCCACGTGCACTACCCGAAACCCGAGGATCTTCATTTCATGCCCCGGCGATACAGAATTGCCGTGAGCGCAAAAGGGTTGCGGCGTAATTATGACAAAGATATTCGCCAGATACAATCAGCTGGCGACAAACTAGCACTTCGCAGCTGAGGCACTTCTATTTTGCGGTATGCCATATCATTCGACATCTACATCTCGATCCTCACAACCTAGATGGGAAATCTAGCCACCTGAAGTATAGATTGACCCTTTCGCGACTACTGGCCCCGTCAGAATCATTGAGCTTAATGCATACTTCTAGGTACTGTCAATTCAGATTTGAGTGGTTGACGAGATGGTTAAGCGAGTTAAGGGGCGTCCTGAATTGAGACGCCACGATACGCGCCCGAATCCTCCAGCCGATTTGACGCGAGTTGAAGATTACCTTGAGGCAGTATACGACTTGATTAACCGCAAGGGTTACGCTCGGCCGTCGGACATTGCTGACCAGCTGAGCGTGAGGACGGCAAGCGTCACGGGGATGCTTCATAGGCTTGACCGCCTGGGTCTGATCGTGTATGAACGGTACCGCGGTCTTATCTTGACTCCAAAAGGCGAGCAAGTGGCCAGGAATATACAACGCACTCATCTGACGATTCTGAAGTTCCTGCGGACGCTCGGCATCGAAGAATCTGCAGCACGCGAAGACGCAGAGGGTATCGAACATCACGTCCACAGAGCGACAATCGAACGTATCGCCCGTTTCGTAGAGTATATCGACGAGCATCCGTCTTGGTTTCAAACATTCGCTGAGTCGTTAAAGTAGAGACCGCTGTTGGAGAGAGCAAAGCGGCGAATAAGTACCGAGACCTGTAATCGTCGGAAAATGAACTGACGTCGAAGACCGTTGAAAAACCTCTCACAATCCATTTTCAGATTTCCAGCCGAGAGTCTTCGAGAACAGCGCCCGCCTAACGGTGTAGATGACGAAGTACCTTCAAATGGTTAAAGGAGTCTTAGAGAAGTAAGCAGTTCATCCTAAGCTTCGACCGCGAAAAGTTCCTGTCAACCCAGTGTCTGGCTGCGCTTCGGTATTTCCACTCAATTCGTCGAATTCCACTTGGTAGAGACTGTCTTATCTGCTCTCACGCCAATCTGTGAGTGTTGAGACTTGAGTCAGGATAAGCCGCCGGGGCGTAAAGGCACACTGGCCACAATTGCGGGACTGGTTATTGTCGCGATAGTCGCATTGGGTTTTGTCGCTTATGCCACCTTGAACCTGCATGTTGTGACCGTGACCCAGCAGGAGTATCTAACCAACACTCAGAATGAGTTTGACACTCAAACCGTGACTACCGTGAGCACGGCAACATCGCTCTCCACCGTAACAGCGACAACGTCCTCTGCCAGCACGATTGTCTTGAACACTGTGGTGGGTTATCCTTATCCTGGGTCGGGATCCTACGCTTGCGGAGTTTACGGGTGTTCGCCGCCGAGCCTTGGAGCGTACGGAAGTCTCTGCCAATCGACTGGTCAGAATCAAACTGTGAGCTGTTCGGGTTATCTCTCGGAACCTGACGATGGTTGTATCCAACTCGCCATCCCGTACACTAACCCATATCTCCTGGAGTCTACTGCATATCAGTTCTATACGTTGCGAAACCTGCCTTCGGCGCTCTCATCTGCCGGAAGCTGGATAACCGTCACGGGCCAACTCGGTTTGGGGTATACGCCAGGGCTGAACGGAGCCGCTTGCCCGGCGACCTACATCAATGTCAGTACAGTGTCTTGATAAGGACCGGAGAGGCTTTTCTCACTTTGACCTGTAGAGAGTCGCGCAGAGAACGATTAGGATAGTTTGCCCGACCAGCACTTGTACGGTTCCGAGCCTCGGGAACCAGTCCCAGGACCAAGGCACTATCCGGTTGAAGAAAATGTTCCCAGGTACGACTCTGGTATACACAAGCAGAATGTTATCGACCAGAGCCAGGATTAGCAAGCCAAGGTATGATAACTTAAGAAGCTTGCCGGATGCGACGAATACCGCGCCGAGAACGTATATGATCGTTGCGAACAGGAAGTACGCTCCTAACGCAAAGAAGAAACTGAACCCCGCGGGCGGCGGCAATCCAATGGGCGGCGGTCTCGGGGGCGGCACGCCAGTTCTGAAAAATGGTCCTAAGAAAAGAGCGAGGGGCGCGTGCCCGTAAGCCATGAGGAGTGAGTCCAACGCGACTAGGAGTCCCAGAACCTTAGAACGTGGCGAGAATTAACACCAACTACGACATGTCGTTTGCTATCTGCATTAATAAGACATTCCGGCGATTCAACTCGAACCCTGACAAACTTCTCGTAGACGCTGGTCAGCTAAGCGGAAGAAAAATAGGTTAAGCCCCTTCATAGCATAGTTGGCGACGTCTCTAAACGCTAGTCCTTTGCTACTTATTCTCTGTCTAGACGAACGCAGTGAGGCGAGTGCTCTCATGGTATGGTATGCACATGATTTACTGGTAGAGAGACGGAAGAAGTCTAGTCATTTCGATCTAAGTTGAATCCCGCAAAACACGATTAGGATTAGTTGCCCGACGAAGATCTGCACAGTCCCCAGTGGGAACCAGCCCGTTGACCAAGGAATCATATGCCTGAAGATAACGTTCGGCATTTCCCTCGTGTAAATCAGCAGAAGCTCATCTATCACAGCCATGGCAATTAACCCGTAATTTGTTAACTTGAACAGCCTGCCTAAACCTGCAAGGACCGCTCCGAGAAGGTAGATAATTGTCGAGACAAGAAAATATAGACCGATGAGAAATGCCATCGGGAATGGACTTGTAATCACTCTGATTAGAGGCATATGGCCTATGGCCATGACAATTGAATCTAGCGCAATAACGGCGCTAAGAGCCTTTGAACCTGCCACGCGAACATCGCCCGGCAGTTCCGCATATTCCCCCAAATAACCTGTTCCCCCAACAGAATCATGTATGGCGATCGCCGTCAACCTCGAAAAAAGAGCTCGCACAGCGAGGCTGAAGTGGAAATTCCTGTATCTCCGACGATCAAGAAATGTTTGACCACACATAGCCGAATAATTATTGTATGTCTCCACCTTATGCGAACAATGGCGTGGTCCGGTTGACGAAGAAACTCTTCTGGGACGACATGTACATGCAGGAATTCTCTGCTAAAGTGATATCTGCCGAGGGGAACCAAATCATCCTCGACCAAACGGCATTCAACCCTCGCGGTGGCGGATTAGTTGGCGATACGGGTTGGATGAATGACATGAAAGTCGTGGATACCGTGAAAGGTTCCGACGACACGATCATTCACATCCTAGAAACCCCAGTTGCCTTCTCTCCGGGAATCGATGTTAAGGGAAAGCTGGATTGGGATCGTCGCCATAGAATCATGCGTATGCACACCTCCGCTCACTTGCTCAGCGCCATCTTCAACAAACGAACAGGCGCTCTCATCACCGGGAACCAAATAGAACCAGACAAATCAAGAGTAGATTTCAGCCTAGATGACTTCGACCGGGAAAGAATGCTCACTTACTGCACCGAAGCGAACGAAATCATTGGCAAGAACCCTCCCGTGAAAACCTACTTCATGAAAAGGGAAGAAGCGTTGAAGATTCCGGGAATCACGAAACTCGCCACTGCGGCTCCGCCCGACGTTCAAGAGCTGCGAATCGTAGAGATCGAGGGTTACGATACCCAAGCCGACGGCGGCGTCCACGTAAAGAACTTAGGCGAAATCATGAAGATAGATCCGCTAAAGTTCGAGAATAAAGGCAAAAGCAATAGAAGACTATACTTCACCATACCATAAATCTGCAATTGAGATTCACAGCGTACGCTCGAGCGATTCAAGACATACTGCCCCCCTGCGGATTTCTAGGGGTGCTGAGGAAGTAGAGTTCTCCTCAGAACATTCTCAAGAGTTTGCTGATTTGCAAGCGTCGATCCGGCCAACCGTATCTTGCCATTAACTTCGACAACGGGAATTATGTTCTTGTATCGTTCGAATAGTTGTGGGTTTGTGGTGATGTCACGAGTTGAAACTTCTAGAGGTTTCTCTACGCGTATTCTCTCTAGTGCAGCAATCACTTTCTCGCAAAGGTGGCAGCCCTCCTTCCCGTAAACAACGACCTCTGTCAATTTATCATCCAACTGAAATGCCTCGAAATCTGCGAATCACGCGGAAAACAGAAGGGCAATAGAAAGGAAGGGGTTCGTTGGCCTAAGCTCAATCGACAAAGCGTCTTACTTGACGATTTCGCCCGTGGCGAATCTTGGACCAACGGTGTTAATCTTCACCTTCACCTTATCGCCAGGCTTGGTTTGGGGTACGAAGACTACGAAGCCCTCGATCCTCGCGACACCGTCGCCGCGGCGACTGGTCTCTTTGATCTCAACTTCGTATTCCTTCCCTTCCTCGACTGGTTTATGGAAGGAGCGTTCATAGCTCATGCGTTTCACCTCGACTTTTCGTTCAGCTAGTTAGTCGGGAGAAAACTGGCACGTCGGAACGTTTCATTACGTATAAGACGGTCGGCTTCAGCCCGTACACATAGCTTACCCACATACCCCCACTTTGACCCTAATAACCCTACCTAACCAACGCGCCTCTAACGACCTTATGCGGACGAAAAAATTCCAACGCACTCTAAATTAACTTCGGCTATGCCAATGGAGCTTACGCACATAGTTATGGAGAAATAACTCGGTTAAGGCTCAATCAGTCGGAGTACGTAAGAAGCCTTTTATTGATTGACGGGGTCTGCTCGCCGTTACAGCACTACCAGTATTACTCTCCACATGGAGGTGAACAATGCTTGACAGAACAAAAAACAATGACAGAACGACCCCCTTCCAGCCGCGGAAACCTTCCGACAAACACAGTCCTAATCGGCCAGAAGCCGCTCATGAGTTACGCCACCGCAATCGTTATGCAGATCAACAGTGGCACTCCGGAACTCTCAGTTAAGGCACGAGGCCGCGTCATCTCCAAGGCAGTCGACGTCGTCGAAGTTTGCCGCAGACGCTTCTTCGAGGGCAAACTCGAAATCAAAGACGTGAGCATCGGAACCGAAGTACTAGGCGAAGAGGGCCAAACAAGAAACGTATCTACGATAGAAATTAAGCTAGCGAAGAGAGCTTAAACTTTCTAATCGTGAATAAACTTTAAAATCCTTTTTCTCTTTTTTTCAACCCACACTCTTAAGGTCAGAAGCAATTCGTTCGAAGTACTTGAGAGACTCAGGGTTCCCTATCGCGTCTCTGTTTGGAACCGGCCTTCCGTTAACGATGTTCCTCACGGCGCTTTCCACTTTCTTCATATTGAATGTGTACGGGAACGACGGAGCTGTGAGAATTAGTGACGGCACATGCCGCGGGGAGGCGTTTTCACGAAGTGCTCTTCTTATTCTCTCCTTGAGGTTTTCGGTCAATTCCTGGCCGGATGCAAGCTGAACAAAAAGGATCACTCGCTGATCGCCCTTCCATTCCTGCCCGACAACGATGCAGTCAGCAATTTCATGAAATTGTTCAAGTATACGGTATATTTCACCGGTTCCTATACGTACACCTGACGGTTTTAACACGCTGTCGGAGCGACCGAGGAACGTGATTCCGCCAGTGTCAGAATGTATTATGATGTAGTCCCCATGCCTCCAAACATTCTTTCCGACACTTGTGTAGTAGTTGAAGTATGCGTCCCTATACTTTTCGCCTTGCGGATCGTTCCAGAAATATAATGGCATCGACGGCGATGGCGCCTCGCAAACCAATTCTCCTTCTTTATCCATTACCGGGTTGCCGTTCTCGTCGTAAGCTGCGACTTTCATAGCTAATCCAGGGGCTTGCAATTCGCCGGCGTACACTGGCAGCGTTGGGGTCCCTCCCGCGAAGCAGCCGTTGATATCTGTCCCGCCCGAGATGGAATTGAAATGCAGGTCTTTCTTGATTTCATTGTAAACCCATTCGAAGCCTTCCGCGGATAGCGCTGAGCCTGTCTGCGAGATTTCTCGCAATCGAGACAGGTTGTAGGTTTCCCCGGGCCTTGCGCCGAGGCTGCGAAGGTAATTGATGTAGCTCGCGCTGCAACCGAAGATAGTTATGTCCTGGTCCTGAATCAGTTTCCACATGGTTCCCCAATCGGGGTAATTCGGATTTCCATCGTAAAGAACAATAGTGGAGCCAACTGCAAGGGAGCTCATCAGCCAGTTCCACATCATCCAGCTTGGCGAGGAAATGTATGTAATCCTATCTTTCTGTTTCAGGTCCGAATGCAGCAGCAATTCCTTCAGGTGGTTGAGCAGGACCCCCGCTCCTTGCACCATGCACTTGGGTTTCCCTGTCGTCCCGGAAGAGAACATGATGTAAACGGGGTGATCGAAAGGCACCTGCTCAAACGGGATATCGGCTGGAGCCTCCGATGAAAGAAATTCCTCAAAGCCTTCGGCTTTCGGAATCGAATTGATTGCGCCTTCCGTCCTAACGTAAGGGACAACGATGACTTTCGCTATCGATGGAATCCCATCTACAATCTTCCGTGAATTCGGAGACGTGTCAAAGATCTGGTTCTTGTAGAAGTATCCGTCGGCCGTGAAGAGAACCTTCGGGTTAATCTGTCCGAATCTGTCCAGGACCGCTGCTGGTCCTAGCTCCGCACCGCACGATGCCCAGATCGCGCCCAAACTGGTTGCAGCGAGCATTGCGACCGCAGTTTCAATCAAGTTGGGCATGTAAGCGGATATGACATCACCAGGCCTAACACCAATTCGCCGCAGAGCCGCGGTCAATCGTGCGACACGATTATACAGCTCAGCATACGTGAGCCTGCCTTCCTTTTGGGATTCTCCTCGGAAAATGAACGCTAGTTTGTCGGTCCTTAGGCGAAGGAGGTTCTCGGCGAAATTGAGCCGCGCCCCTACAAACCAATTGGCACCGGGGAATTTTCGAATGTCGTCGACAACCTGCCTATAGGGTTCCGAGAACTTGACCTCGCCGAACTGCCACATTGCACCCCAAAAATCAGGAATAGCATCAGTTGACCATTTTTGCAGCTGAGGATATGTCTCGAGCTCCAGTCCGTAACGCTGATTTACGAACACTGTAAACGCGGTTACGTTCGATTCCTTGACGCGCTCATGTGAAGGCTCCCAGAGCGGTTGTCTCAATAGACATACACCCGCATACATTGTCGTTTTGATCGTACTTCCAACCTCCATCTATCTCAATTAAGGTTTAAATGGCAGTATGAGAGAGCGGGAACCACAAACGGAAACCTTGCGGACACGGATGAGTTCTGCACAGCGAAACTAGAACGCACTTACCCCGTAACGAGGAAGCCTAGCTGTTCTGTTTTCTGGTCGGTTTACGTAGGAAAAGAAAGTAATATGCAAAAATTCGAAGAACTCCCGGTAGCGGGAGAAATTATTCAAAGCCTGAAAGAAATTGGGTTTCGGGAAATGTTCCCAATCCAAGCGGCGGCAATCCTCCCTCTGCTTCAGAGCAGGGATGTGATTGGTCAGGCTAAGACTGGTACGGGTAAGACCGCTGCCTTTGGCATACCCATGCTTCAGAAAATTGATAAATCCGTTGACGCCGTCCAAGGGCTTGTCCTCGTTCCCACGAGGGAATTAGCTGTTCAAGTGGCGTCAGACTTCAACAGGTTCGGCAAGTATCTAGGAATCAAATCACTTGCCGTCTACGGCGGTCAACCAATATACGGTCAGATGGATGCTCTCCAGAGGACCGTTCACATCGTCGTTGGCACGCCCGGGCGGATCATAGACCATATTTCAAGAGGAACGTTAGTCCTCGACCAAGTAAGCTTCGTTGTACTCGATGAAGGCGATCGTATGCTCGACATGGGCTTCATAGACGACATTGAATTCATCCTAGGACGAACACCTTCAGACCGCCAGACTGCGATTTTCTCTGCCACGATGCCTGACGAGATACTCTCAATGGCGTCTAGACACATGTACAACCCTGAAAAGATCTTGGTGAGCCGAGATGAGATCGCGGTCGAAGAGATTGAGCAAATGTACCGTGAAGTCGACCCTGAACGCAAGTTTCAGGCCCTTTGCGACATACTGAACAATCAGTCCGTTCATCGGGCTCTCATCTTCTGTTCCACAAAAATGGGCGCAGACCGCCTCGGCTACAGGCTTAGCCGAGTAAGGCGCGATGTAGCCGTTATCCACGGAGACCTCACTCAGGCCCAACGCGAAAGAGCGCTAGAGAACTTTCGTAGAGGAAGAGTGCGATTCCTGGTAGCCACAGATGTAGCGTCGCGCGGATTAGATATTGAAGGAATTTCGCATGTCGTAAACTACGAAGTTCCAAGCGACCCCTTACTCTACTTCCATCGAATAGGTAGAACTGGCCGAGCTGGCGCAAGCGGCGTTGCCGTCACGTTGGTATCTCGCCATGAAATGATGGATCTGAAACGCATCCAAGGCATGACAAACACACGGATGCATCAGCTACCTGGGCAAATGGATATTCGCCCGGAAAGGGAACCATCACGCGATTACCGCAGCGTGCGCTGGGCTCAGGGGCCAAGGTGGAAGCCAACCTTGAATAGAGACGCAGTTGACTTCAGGAACTGAAGGTGGAAGGTACGCCAAGACAGATTCGAAACAGAAACGTCCGTTCAGAGATGAAGACATTGGAGTGCCTCCGCTGTCACAAAATGATCCGACTTGACGAGTACAAGTCGCACCTGACAACATGCGGCGTTGCTCCACGACCCTCGCTTCAACCATCGCCCGCGGCACCCGTTCCCGACACGGCACAAACACAACGCGAATCTCAGTAGCTTTCCCTCCCGAGCCGCTTGTAGCTGGAGGGCTACGATCTGACTTCGCTCAAAGAGTTAGGTGAATTCGGTATCATCCGAATCATGGAAAGATCTTTTGGAACGAGCGAAAGGGATGTAGTTGGTTTCGGTGATGACGTTTCCGCGATTAACTTGAATAACAATCGACTCGCCGTGCTAAAGACAGACATGCTGGTGGGAAGTACAGACGTCCCAATGGGAATGTCGATGCGGCAGGCGGCGAGAAAAACTGTAGTTGCGAACGTCAGCGACTTCGCGGCCAAAGGAGTAAGCCCTTACGCCGGACTCGTGGCCCTTGGATTACCCGCAAAACTATCGGAACGTGATGTTCGTCAGATTGCTAACGGACTATCTGGCGGTGCGAAAGAATACGGATTTCCATTGCTTGGCGGAGATACCGGAGAATCCAAAGACCTAGTGATAGCCATCTCTTTGTTTGGCCTTATCGATAGGAGGAGGATAATTCTTCGCTCGGGAGCCAAGATTGGAGATATCGTGACGGTAACGGGCGACTTCGGTTCGGCGTCGGCTGGACTACGGGCTGTTCTCGACCGAAAGATTCGCCCAAATAAATTACCTCGTGGATTGGCTAGGGCGTTGTACCATCCCAAGGCTGAACTCGATATAGGAATCAGTTTAGCGACGACGGGCGCGATCACGGCATCTATCGATTCAAGCGACGGCCTAGCATGCAGCCTTCACGAACTCTCAGAGATGAGCGACGTTGGGATACGGGTTACAGACGTTCCTGTGAGCAGAGCTGCGAGAGACTTCGCGGCCCGTTACGGGTACGACGCGCTAGACCTCGCGTTGTACGGCGGCGAGGAGTACCGCCTCATAGTCACGGTGAAGCGCCGTTTGCTTCGAGCCGCCCAAAGCGCGGCACACGGTCGGTTGAAACCAATCGGCGTCGTGACAAAGAGAACCGAAGGCATCCGTCTTTCGCGAGATGGTAAAGATACGAAAGTAGAAATGAAAGGATGGGAACATTTTCGTTCCTAAACAGCGCAGCCGATTAGAAGCCGAGTCGGCAGAGGATAATGCATTGATGAAGTTCAACGTGCCATATTACGCGCAGACCGC
The DNA here is from genome assembly GCA_964533505.1 of uncultured Candidatus Bathyarchaeia archaeon. Lineage (GTDB taxonomy): Archaea > Thermoproteota > Bathyarchaeia > 40CM-2-53-6 > 40CM-2-53-6 > FEN-987. The sequence goes on from CAZHKA010000055.1 coordinate 19,795, forward strand.
CGACTTCACTTGCGGGGCCGCCTGTGTCTTGATGGTCATGAAACACTTCAAGCCAAGCTTGAAGATTGATCGTGACCTTGAGTTCGAAGTCTGGCGCCAGTGCAACATGATTGGAATACGAGGTGCCGACCCTTACGGACTATCTGTGCCCCTCATGGACGCGGGCTATGCTGTGCGCCTCCTAACCAAGCGAAGGGAAGTCATTAACGCCGCTCAGTGGAGACGTAAATTACGCCGCCGATTTTCTTCTGATGAAGTAGAGTTGAGCTTGTTTGGAATGAGGCAAAACCAGGCACGCGCTCTCAGATGGCGTTTGAAGGTGACATTCAAGCGACCGATTGTAGATGATATTCTTGATGCGATAAATGATGGCTACGTTCCGATACCTCTTGTCCATATGGGGGTTGTCCATTCCTTGAATATCCCACATTGGGTGGTTGTCACAGGCGCGGATCACGAGCTGGTCCGCTTCAATGACCCGTACCCGCCAAAAGGACGCGAAGGCTTGACACTAACGCACTCGAAGTTCCAGAAAATAATAGATGACATTGGGACACGAACAGGATTTAGCCCGTCAGTACTATTAGTTCGTAAGCCGAGATAAACCAAATTCGGGTCGTTGAGAACAGAGATCCGGTCGAGTCAGTGAAGAGCAAACGTTGTAATATGGTTTTGAAGCCTAGGGAACTAATGCCTCTGGATTGACGAGATTCATCGGTCTAATTCCCAGCAGAATTCTGCGTGCTTCCTCGACAGCGGACGAAGCTTCTTTTCTGAGGGCGTCAGCGGTCCAGCTTGCGATATGCGGTGTCAGAATAACGTTGTCTAAAGATAAGAAAGGGCTGCCTAAGGGCGGTTCCATTTCATATGCGTCCATTGCGGCGCCGGCTATCTTACCGTCACGCAGAGCTTCGTACAAAGCCCTCTCATCGACCAGTACCCCCCTTGCTGTGTTTACAAAGTAAGCAGTGGGTTTCATAAGTGCGAACTCGTTTCTTCCAATCATATGCTTGTTCTCATCTGTGACTTGGGCATGAACTGAGACCACATCGGACTGAGTCAACAACGTTTTCAGATCCGTCAATTCTGCATGAACAGCAGCTGCGTTTTCCGGTGAGATGAATGGATCCATTGCCAACACCTTCATTCCGAGGCAACTCAGTTTTGTAGCCACTTTCGATCCCACAACACCCAAGCCTATGATACCCGCCGTTTTCTCAAGCAGCTCAAGCCCGTAACAGGAAGAATTTCTCCATTCATTTTTCTTAATGAGACTTGTAACGTTGTGAAGTTTTTTCGCCAGTGCGAACGTAAGTGCTATGGTGAATTCAGCGACGCTATCGGAATTCGCTCCCCGCGTGTAAGAGACTTGTATCTTCTTTTTGTTGGCCGCCGGGATGTCCACATTGTCTAACCCTGGGCTAGAGCCATATTTCACGATGCCTTGCAGTTTGGGTGAGTTGTCAATGACGTCCTTGGTGATTTTGTACTGAGAGGTGATGATGACTACGTTTGTATCCATCATCTCTTTCGCGAATTCTTCTTTTCCATAACCCCCAGTTTCTCGTGTCTCAACCTCGGCAATCTCACGCAGGACGTTTAGCGTCTCAGGCACTTCAGCTTCAGGCACGAAGACTTTCAAGTTCAGCCCCTTCACTTGCTCGACTCAGGTATCCAAGACGCCCATTTAACTCGTGACATCAGCGCTGGATGCTAGATTTGTGTGTATTTTAGGAGTCTTGGGCAGATTGCGAGAGGCCTTCTTAACCGAACTGTCAACTGTCAGTTCAAGTGCTGAAGATAAGATGTTGAAATGACTGGACTGTTACTGTTTCTCGTTTTTGGCTCACGTTACTTACGGGTATTTACGACAATGACTAACGATTATTATTCCATTCGGAAGTCCAGAAGAGGACATGAGCCGTTACACAGTCGTGACGATGCCAGGAGACGGAATTGGCAATCAAGTTGTGCCGGAGGCGTTGCGCATCCTCAAGGCTGTGGGTTTTGATGCTGATTACATCCATGCCGACATAGGTTGGGAGTTTTGGCGGCGTGAAGGAAACGCGCTACCTTCTCGTACGATCGACCTGTTGACCAAACATAAGCTGGGACTATTTGGCGCCATCACCTCTAAACCTAAGAAAGACGCCGAGTCCGAGCTGGACCCTAAGCTCCGCGGCAAAGGATACGTCTACTACAGTCCAATCGTGACGATGCGCCAACGCTTTAACCTGGATATCTGCGTGCGACCGTGCGTGGGCTTTGCCGGCAACCCCCTGAACTATGTTCGTAGGCGAACTGACGGCACTGTAGAAGAACCGCAAATCAACACAACCATATTCCGCCAAAACACAGAGGGCATGTACTGTGGCGTGGAGTGGACTAACCCACCGGACAACGTACGAGCCGCGCTTAACACTCACCCCAGATTCCAATCTTTCGCCGATGTACCAGGGCAGGACCTCGCCGTAAGTGTGCGAATTATCACTCGCTCCGCGGCAGAGCGAATTGTCACCGCGGCCTTCGAGTTCGCCAAGAGGAAAGGTTTCAAGGCGGTCACGATTTGCGAGAAACCCAACGTGGTCCGCGAAACCTCCGGCATGATGGAGGAAGTCGCGAAGGAAATTCAAGCAAGCAAGTTCCCGGATATCCAACTCTGGCGCAATAACATTGACGCACAGTTAATGTGGTTGAACAAGAACCCCGAGACATTCAACGTGATTGTAGCGTCGAACCTCTTCGGCGACATTCTCTCAGACGCGTTTGCAGGATTAGTCGGAGGCTTAGGTTTCGCTGCTTCCGGCAATATCGGAGATGAAGTTGCCGTCTTCGAACCCACACACGGATCCGCACCCAAATATGCAGCGTTGAAGCCCCCGATCGTGAACCCAATAGCTACGATACTCGCGGCCGCGATGCTAGTCGAACATGTTGGGGAATACGACAAAGCGAAAAGGATCTGGGATGCGGTTGGCACCGTAGTGCGAGAAGGAAAAGTTCGCACATATGATATGATGCGCCTTGCTGGCGGACCGAAGGTACTGGAGCAGGGAGCCGCCTCGACGCCTCAAATGACGGATGCGATTCTAGCCAAACTGAATGGATAGATCTGAAAAGGATTGAGATAAATGACTGGAAAAACATTGGCGGAGAAACTCATCGGGTCGCACACCGCTAAGGGATCTGCTTCGGCCGGAGACGTTGTGATCGTTACGGTCGACTACACGTTTAGTCACGACGCCGCCGGGCTTCTACTGATTCAGCAACTAAATCAACTGAAGAGAATTCCCTCGGGCGTGGACAAGAATCGTACAGTATTCTTCATCGATCACGCAGCTCCGAGTCCAACAAAAGAACTATCAAACGATCAAGCGACCATCAGAAATTACGCCCTAAACAACGATCTAATCCTCTCTGACGCAGGCAACGGCATCTGTCACCAAGTGCTCGCGGAAGACTATCTGTCTCCCGGCGACTTGATAGTTGGAACAGATTCACACAGTTGCACTGCCGGCGGCCTATGTGCATTCGGAACCGGCATGGGAGCAACCGACATTGCAATAGCAATGAAACTTAGGAAGACTTGGCTGCGCGTTCCTGAATCAGTAAAGATGAACATTCGAGGTCGCCTATCAAGGGGCGTATCAGCCAAGGATTTGATATTGAAGACTCTATCCATCCTTGGAACTGACGGAGCGACGTACAAGTCACTGGAATTTGATGGAACCGCAATCGATGAACTCGACGTATACGGCAGATTGACGTTGACTAACATGGCGGTTGAAGCCGGCGCCAAGACGGGACTCGTCAAATCGGACGAACGAACCCGGAAGTACATGAAAGAGGTTGAGCGGGAAAAAAAGTGGAAGGAAATCCAGGCTGATGCTGATGCATCTTACGAATCGGAAATCGAAATTAACGCTTCGGAATTACAACCCCAAGTCGCTTTCCCCGATTCACCCGCGAATGTCAAACCAGTTTCCGAAGCAAAAAATGTGAAGGTTAACGAAGTCTTCATCGGAACTTGCACAAACACGCGAATCGAAGATATGAGGATAGTTGCCCAAATTCTCAAAGGAAGACAGAAGGCGCGAGGCCTGAAGTTGATAGTGACCCCGCCATCGAAGAAAGTTTACCTGAAATGCATGGAAGAGGGAATTCTGGAAAAACTCCTCCAAGCAGGAGCAACAATAACGACCCCAGGATGTGGAGTATGCTACGGAGCCGTTGGCGGAATACCCGCCGACAATGAAGTTATCCTCTCCACCTCGAACAGAAACTTTCCCGGTAGAACAGGCAACCCCAAAGCCCAGACATACCTCGGGTCGCCGGCAACGGCATCGGCGACTGCAATTACGGGTTACATTACAGACCCAAGAGAGTTCATCTGAGAAGGAATGTGAAAATGGTTGGACGAGCATGGAAATTTGGAGACAACATTAGCACCGACGAAATAACCCCGGGACGGTACATGGGCCTTCGGTCAAATATGCCTGAACTAGCGAAACACACCCTGGAGGATGCTAGAAAGGAGTTCCCCTCGAGCGTGAAGCAAGGAGACTTTGTGGTGGGCGGAAGAAATTTCGGAATGGGTTCAAGCCGCGAACACGCTCCATTAGTCATTAAGATGTGCGGCGTCACGGCCGTCCTTGCTCAGTCGTTCGCAAGAATATTCTACCGCAACGCAATCAACATAGGATTACCAGCTATCGTCTGTGACACAACGAAGATCAATGAAGGCGACGAGCTGGAACTCCATCTCTCTGACGGCGTCGTAGAAGATGTGACGAAAAAGACCAAGATCACCTTCCCACCGATGTCAAGCACCATGGACGCGATCCTAAATGAAGGAGGACTAATCGCGTACGTGGAGAAACATGGCGACCTCGTATTGTCCTAAACAGAAGAGCGGCCCCCAATATCAGGTGCTTAACCAAGACGTGAACCGATGATGTCACAATTCAAGAGACTTCTTCCAGAAGTAAACCAAATCCGCGATCCAAAGCTCAAAGCAGGCGTATTGAGAACTTGGCAGCTCGCACTAGAGAGAGGCGGCTGGCAAACAGACGATTTGAATCATATTCCATTCACGCTACTCACCAAGACGAAAACGACCTTACTCGAACACACTAGGAACGTCACAAGAATGGCAATGGCTGTCGCAAGAGAGAGACGTGACCTAAACATGGACTACATTATAGCCGGTGGGCTTCTACATGATGTTGGCAAGCTTCTGGAGTATGAAAAACGCGGACGAGATGTAGTGAAATCGAACTCAGGCGATCTCGTCAGACACCCCGTCTCAGGATACGGGCTCACAACCGAAACTCACTTGCCCGTGGAAGTGAGCCACATAGTCATCGCTCACTCGGACGAAGGCGAGAAGGTAAAGAGGACGCCCGAAGCGATCATAATTCACCATTGCGATTTCATCGATTTTGAGATAGCTAAGAGAAGGGAGACCGATGAGGCTGTACGAAAACGAGGCAAAACAACTCTTCAGAAAAAGCGGCATCCCCGTACCTAAACAATACGGAGTAATCCACTCTCCGTCTGAGCTGGAAGGACTCAACGCGCAATACCCATTGATCTTAAAGGCTCTCGTTCTTGTCGGGGGAAGAGGAAAAGCTGGGGCAATCAAGAAAGCCAAGGACGAGAATGAAGCCAAGGCTAAAGCACAAGAGATCTTCAAACTTGGAGTGAAAGGCTACCGCGTCGAAAGCCTCCTAGTCGAGGAAGCGGTGGAAGAGCTTGGGGCCTGCTACATTGGCGCCACGATGAACCCAACCAACTTCAACAATATGCTCATCGCAAGCGCCTCAGGCGGCGTGGACATAGAGACCGTCGCCAAGGAAAAACCAACCGCAATACGCAGAATCGAGCTTACGGAAAACGAAAGCACCCTGCCCGTGAACTTGCGAAAGGAGTTGGCTGCGAAGCTCATCGAAGAGCTACCAGTAACTGCGCGTTCTGCTGCTAACACGGGCAAACTAGCCGAGATCATTGATAGAGTCTACGGCTTCTATCAAGAGGCTGACGCCAAGATTTGTGAGGTCAACCCTCTCATAATCACGCGAACAGGGCCGGTAGCGGCTGACGCCAAGATCGTTCTTGACGATAACGCCTTGTACCGTCAGGCAAAACTGCTTGAGAGTCTTGGAATCACAGGCAAGCGGCATGATGCGGCCGAGCTAACCAAGAATGAGCGAAAAGCGCAAGAATACGGTTTCAAGTACGTGGACCTGCTGCCGGAAGATGCTCCAAGAGATGCGGAGAAAATCTACGTAGGGCTCGTCCCCGGCGGCGCGGGCTATGGAATCTTCTCGATTGATGAAGTCGCGAACATCGGCCACCGATTTTTCCAGGACAAGGCCGTGCCCGTGAACTTCATGGACTCAGGGGGAGGCCCGTCCCAACACCAAGTAGCCCTAATGTTCCACTTGCTAATGGACTACAATAAGGTCGACCTTATTGTAACATCACGGTTCGGAGGCATCTCAAGCTGTGACATCTTCATCCGTGGACTCATCGAGGCTATTCGGGAGAGACATGCTCAAGGCAAGAGAACCATCCCCGTCTACGGTCGTATGGTGGGAACCGATCTCCCCACCGCTCGTGAGTATCTGGAGAAGGCGAGGGCCGAAACACCGGAACCATTGAAAGAAATCATGATAACAGTTGGCAACCAGCGCATCATGGCCGACATCATCAAAGAAGCGATCAACTACATAGTAACAATTAGGAAGTGAAAAAGACGCCCGGTATACCTGCCGACGAAGGACTGCTCTATCATCTCATCTCGCAACTCCGACCGGAACTCGCCAGGCACATCAAAGAGAATGGCGAAATCGACACAATCGTTGTTGGCCTGGGAAGAGAAGGCACGCGCCACGCGGGCCTCATGCAGGACTATGGAACCAGAATTGTAGGCGGCATCGCCCCGGGAGAGGGAGGCACACGAATCCATGAGACCATCCCGGTTTACGACACGGTTATCGAGTGCCTCAAGGACCATCCACACGTTGCAGCAGCGAGCATTTGGCGGCAATTCTCCATGGCTAAGGAGTCGGTAATCGAAACCATCGAAGCAGGCATTCCACTCGTTGTGCTAATCACCGAAGGAATTCCTCTACGCGACGTGCGCGATATGCTTGTTGTCGCTAGGAGAAAGAAGACACTCCTTATCGGAGGAAACTCGCCCGGCATCATTTTCCCCCCCGAACAAGTAAAGATCGGAATGCTCCCCGACGTCTTCTACCCCGAAGAGAAAACACCAGGCAAATTCGGACCCAGAGGCGTTACGATAATCTCTCGCAGCGGCGCAATTCTATACCACATGTCCGACGCTCTGGCAAGTGTTGGGATCGCTCAGAATGCTGTAATCGGCATTGGCGGCGACGCCGCAATCGGCTCCACCTTCGTGGACCTAGTTCCATTAGTCATGAACTATGCCAACACCGACCTTGTGGTGATTGCGGGAGAGATCGGCGGCATACAAGAAGAACGACTGGCCGAAGACATTCGCGCCCACCCCGAACGGTATCCAAAACCCATTGTAGCCTTAGTCTCAGGGGCACACGCACCCGAGGGAAAGACAATGGGTCACGCAGGCGCCATCGTCTCGCCGGGACAGAATTACGGGACATTCAACTCAAAGAAAGAAGCGCTCGAACACGCAGGCGTAACAGTCGTCAACTCCCAATACGACCTCATCCAATCCGTGAAGACAAAGCTGAACAAGACCTACTTCGACCCAGAACGCTACTACCAGAAAATGCGCCAGATCTGGGATGCAAAAGTGGCGGCTCCCAGTTGGGGAACTCTAATCACCGAAGTAAAGCCCAACAACCTCATGATCTCCGGCTACCCACTCCAACAAATTATAGGCCGTAAAGGACTCTTGGACGTGGCCAACCTCCTAATCGAAGGCGAGTTTCCCAACTCAGAGTCAGTGGAAGAGTTGCGGAAGATAGCGCTGAGCGGAGCCCTCGAGTCGAAGCCCACCGTCATACGATATGAAAACGAAGACATCTCTCAAACTCTCGCTAGGAGCTTAATCTCCGACAAAACCCTAGCGGCCTTTCCACAGAAAGGGCGAGCAGGACCAAGACGAAAGACCATTTTCGCCCTTGGAAGGATCGGAAGGTACCTTGCAACGATCTTAGGAACCACAACCGCCCTCGATGGCCTGTCAGAAGCCTCAAGCTTCACCGAACTAATGTACCGAACAATTACCGGCAACTCGGTCTTTGACCGGGAAAAGGGAAAACTCATTGAAGCAATGTCCGTAGCATCAGTGGATCACGGCGTTACACCGCCTTCCGCGCAGGTCACTATCATGTCCGCCACAACCAGAGCAGACTACCCAGTCTCGATTGCCAGCGGAATCGGAGCGATAACCGACGTGCACGGCGGTGCCGGAGCTAAGGCTGTGGTGTTCTTCTCTCAATGTGTATCTCGTTCCAAGAAAGAAGGAATTGATCTGAGGGAAGCTACAGAAAAGGAAGTTGCCGACTACATCAGAGCTGGACGCAGGGTAGAAGGACTCGGCCACAGAATCCACACCCAAGACCCTAGACGCGACGTCCTCTGGAAACTAAGCGAGGGTGCAGGAATATCCGCGGAGAATGTTGCAGTTTCGAAGATCATCACCGACGCCTTCAAGGAAGTGCGAGGCATGGAGTTACCCATCAACGTCGACGGAGTCATCGGGTCCATAGTAGCCGACATGGGATTGAATCCTGTAGTCGCCAAGGCTCTCTTCATTTGGGGCCGAGTCGCAGGCCTCTCGGCACATTACTTCGAAGAGATTCTTTCTCAACCCGAAATGCGAAATATCAACTTCGCCCAAGCAGTCTACAAAGGGAAGCGTCAGCGGGAGCTGCAGTAGTGGATTCGATCAGCCGCAGGATGGCGCAATTCGCCTTATCCTTGCAATACGACGACCTCCCCGAAAATGTGGTGCAAATTACAAAACGACTGCTCCTGGACAGCATTGGGTGCGCCCTTGCCGCCGTGAAGCTAAAGGACATTCAAGCCTCGTACGACTATCTTCAGCAGCTGGGAGGAAAGAGACAGGCCAGCATCATATGGTACGGCGACAGGACGAACCTGCCCAATGCCGCGCTGATCAACTCTCTCCTCATCCGAGCAATGGATTACAACGACGTCTACTGGAAACAAGACCCCTGCCATCCATCAGATATGATACCCGCGGCATTGGCGCCGGCTGAGCACCGTGGCGTGAGTGGGAAAGAGCTGATTACGGCCATTGTTATCGCCTACGAGTTGGAGATGAGGCTGTGCCTTGCGGCTGACCCGGGAATTCGTGAGAAAGGCTGGCATCACGCGAGCCTAACCCAGTTCGCGAGCCCCCTGGTCGCCGGACGAATCCTCGGCTTGAGCGAAGATCAAATGGTATCAGCCGTAGGAATTGCTGGTTCCAGCCATTTCACTTTGGGCGGAGTGGTGGCAAGCCATCTGACGAACATGAAGAACGCAGCCGACCCCATGGCGACCGAAGCTGGAGTTGCCGCGGCAATGCTCGCTGCCGCAGGCTACACTGGCCCGTCGGAGGTTTTCGAGGGAAAGGAGGGCCTCTTTGAAGTATTATCAAGCGTGAAGTGGAATAGAGATTCGCTCGTCGATGGGCTGGGTCGAAAGTTCCTCATCACACAATGCGGCTTTAAGGCGTTCCCAACGGAGGCATTGACCCATCAACCTATCACCGCAACCTTAGAAGCGATGCAAGAGAACAAAATCGCACCCGCTGACGTCAAGGAAGTCCTCGTCGAGACAACGAAGCGTGGGGTCGATATTCTCTCCGACGAAGGCAAATACCATCCCGAGACGAAAGAGACGGCCGACCATTCACTTCCCTACTGCGTAGCAGTGGCCATCGCCAAAGGAAACGTTCTGCCGTCTGACTTTGAAGAAAAAGCTCTCCGAAACGAATCCGTTTTGGACCTTATCCCCAGGATAAAGGTGATTGCCAACGCCGAGATCGATTCCATCTTTCCAAATGTGAAGCGAGCTATTGTAACCATTACCACGAAGGACGGTCGAACAATCAAGAAACAGGAGGACTTTGCCAGGGGACAGCCCGAACGGCCACTTTCTGAACAGGAACTGCTCGCAAAGTTCCACGCTAACTCAAGAGGAGCGTTGAGTAAGAGACAACGGGAAAAGCTGGTTCAAGCCACTCTCAACGTCGACCAGTACAATAATGTTCGAAAGTATCTCACGCTTCTTATGCGTAGAGAAGGCCCTGGACGCGGAGCCATACGATGAAACAGAACTATTCATAAATCCTGATGGGTCAGACGCCGCTAACCAGATATGTGTACCGTACGCATTCTAGAACACTCTGTTTGTTAGCTAATAGGGCTAGGAGTAATCTAGAGGACAACCGGAAATGTATACCTAAGGCTCATCCGCCGTGCATCGCGCTGGGAGGGCAGTGTGAGCACACGAGAAATGGTCCGGTGCCGCAAATAGTGCATGGCGTACATTCGTCGTAGCCGAAGGTGGAACCGCACTCTGCGCATCGCCCAGTCGTGTTCCTAGTCAGACCAACCACCTCCCATCCACAATCTGATAACCACGTACGCGAGCTTCGCCGCTCCGCCGTTTAGCGGGCAACCTCCAAGACTTCCGGCCCAACAGCGAGTTCTACGCCTCTCGAGAACGCCTTCCGGTTCAGGTCCACGGCTTTCGGGTAGCGGGTAAGAATCGCCTTCAACAATGAATCGCGACTTACTAGTTTGGTTTTCTCCGCGATGAACCCTAGTACTACGATGTTTGCGACGACCCGCCGTTTGAGTTCCTCTGCGACGCTCAGGGCCGGCACTTGGTACAACTTGCGGCCGTCATGCAGCTCTGCGTTCACCATGCTCGCTTCGGTGATTATCGTGGCTTGCGGCGAAGTCAACTTCCAGTTGTTATCAAACGCGTCCTGGGACAGGGCGATGAGAAAATTCGGTTCCTTGACAAGTGGATAATCGATTGGTTCATCGGATATGACGAGGTCTGCTCTCGACCATCCGCCTGTAATGTATGGGCTATAGTCCTCGGTCATCACAACTTCTTTATGCTCCTGTAATGACGCCGCCGAACCAATCAAATAGCCGGCGGAGATTATTCCTTGGCCTCCGAGTCCCTGCAACCTGACTTCTTGCCGTTTCATTTCGACCGACTCAACGCAGCTTGAATCATGTTCCGCTCGACTTCTTGGTACGGCGGTTTCTTGACATCGACGAAGTTACCGACCACAATCGGATCGGGCGACTTCATAGAAAGCCCAATCTTACTAAGATCAGCCTGATCATCCACTCGCGAGCAGGTTTGAAAGTATTGCATCATGGCCAACGCATCGTTGAAGTTGTTTAGATTACCGAAAGTGGGTGGGCACGGGGAGACGATCTCAATGAAAGCCAGCCCTTGAACTTGGAATGCTCTAAGCATAGATTGCAGTAATTGTCTAGAGTGAAGTGCTGTCCATCGGGCAACGAATGGCGCTCCAGCCGCAGCCACCATGTAGGGAATGTTGAACGAAGCCTCAAAGTTTCCGTAAGGCGTCGTAGAGGTCCTTGCGCCGGGAGGTGTTGTTGCTCCGAATTGGCCACCGGTCATCCCATAATTGAAGTTGTTTACGCAGAAGATGTTCAGATCGACGTTCCGCCGTATTGCATGAATCAGGTGGTTACCTCCAATGTTGAAGAGGTCCCCATCGCCAGCGATCACGCTGACCTCCAGATCTGGATTTGCAACCTTTATGCCCGTAGCGAAAGCAATTGCTCTACCGTGCGTTGTGTGGTATGTGTCTAGGTTGAGATAACCCGGTATCCTTGCGGTACATCCGATTCCTGAGACGACGATGTGCTTGTCTTGCGGAATGCCGGAAGCTCTCACGGCCTCAACAAAGCATCCCATTACAATACCCAGGCCGCAACCTGGGCACCAAATATGCGGTAATCTATCCGCTCGAAGCAGTTCGTCTTTTGGATTGGCGGGAAGAATGATTTCATGTTCATGTAACGTTTCAAGTTGTGTCATGCTACTTTCTCCAAGGCTGCATCTATCTTCTGAGGAGGAATCAACGCGCCAGCAGGATGATGAACTCCTATCACTGGGCAATCGGCAAACTCTCTAACCACGTGCTCCATCTGGCCGTAGTTGATCTCAGGCACTATCATTGCCTGAACCCGTTCGCCCAAGGCCTCAACTTTCTTCACTGGAAAAGGCCAAGGCGTAATCAACCTTAGAAGCCCCACCTTCTTTTCGTCCTGTCGCGCTTCCTTGACGGCTCTTAACGCCGATCTCGAAGTTGAGCCGTAAGCGATTATGACAACTTCCGCATCATCAGTTTGATATTCTTCGGTTTCCACGATTTCGTCTACGTGACTCAGTATCTTTCCTGTTATGTGGTCCAGCATTCTTTCTGAAACGGAGTTATCTAGCGACGGGTATCCTCGCTCATCATGTGTGAGGCTGTCAACGTTGATGTGTAGACCGTCACCAGCTACAGCCATTGGCGGAAAATCATTATCGTATGGGAAGGGAATGAATCCCGAGTTGAGCTTAGTGGCTCTCGCTCGGTTGACAACCTGAATCTTGTCAGGCGCAGGAATGACAAGCTTGCTTGTCATGTGCGCAATTACCTGATCGGCCATTACGAAAGTTGGTGTTCTGTACTTCTCTGCCATGTTGAAGGCTTTAACGGTGAGATCAAACATCTCCTGCACGCTATTGGGGGCATAGGCGATGATCTCGTAGTCACCGTGCGATCCCCACTTGACTTGCATCATGTCCCCCTGCCCAATGAGTGTAGGAATGCCTGTGCTGGGGCCCGCTCTTTGCACATTGACGAGTACGCAAGGCGTTTCAGTGATTACGCCCAACCCAATGTTCTCCATCATCAGTGAGAACCCCGGACCTGACGTGGCAGTCATGCTCTTGGCCCCGGCGTTAGACGCCCCGACTACCGCGGCTATGCTACCGATCTCGTCTTCCATCTGCAAATAATGCCCCCCCACTTGCGGTAAGCGCCGGCTCATGTGCTCCGCTATTTCGGAAGAGGGGGTGATTGGATATCCACCGTAAAATCTACAACCGGCGGCTATCGCTCCTTCTGCACAAGCTAGGTTGCCGGACATGAAATATTCGCCGGAAAGAGCTTTCGCTTTCAGAGACACGGCAACTCCTCCCTTGACAACCTGAAATCGTTGCTTACTGGTGGCGTATTTACATAGATACTTTCAAGCCTTTGATATGAACAGCATTTACTTCACAAACTATCTCTATATTTAGACTAGACTAGAAATGCCGAACAATGAGGCACTTTCCGTGAGCGGCTTAGCCGTGCATTTACCCGTAAGAATGGACACAAACACGGCTGAACCTGAAAGGGCAATTAGACCTTGGAGCCCAACTAGACCCAGCCGGAAGCCTACCCGACCGCCGGAAGGGCTGAAGCTCCGGGATTCGGATATTTTCATAATCGATGAGAGATGCAAGGGCTGTAACTTCTGCATAGAGTTTTGCCCGCGAGATGTGCTCGAGACCAGCAAGAAGGTTAACCAGACCGGTGTGCATCCGCCTCAGGTCAAAGATAGTTCGCTTTGCGTCGGCTGCGGTGTATGTGAAGACATCTGTCCAGACTTCGCGATCTTCCTGATCGATAGGAAGGAGCCTCAATAGAGATGTGATTGATTGATGAGTTCGAAGAAAAATCCCATTTCGATATACGTTTTCGGGAAACAGTACCGAGTCCCGGAGAACCTGACAATCCTAACTGCAATGGAGAAACTAGGCTACCGATTACTGAGAGGCTGCGGTTGCAGAAGCGGTTTCTGCGGCGCCTGCGCTACCGTCTACCGAATTCAAGGAGATTATAGACTACGCACAGGCCTCGCATGTCAAACCCCCGTAAAGGAAGGAATGGTCTTCTCCATGTTACCATTCCATCCCGCCACCAAAGCCAAGTACGACGTCAAAGAATTGCCGGCCGACGTTTCCTCATTCACTAGATACTATCCAGAAGTCATGCGTTGCCTGCAATGTAACACGTGCACGCGCGCCTGCCCGCAAGAGCTGCCCGTCATCGACATAATGGGCGCAGCCATGAGAGGCGACATCGCTACCGCAGCCGACCTATCCTTCGACTGCATAATGTGCGGACTCTGCGCCACAAGATGCCCGGCAGAAATCGTTCAGTACTACGTCGCCATTCTCGCGCGGAGACTCTACGCCACCCACTTGACACAACGATCGAAGCACCTCCAAGCCCGCTTGCAAGAAATCAAGGAAGGCCTCTATGACGCAGAACTGGAAAGACTCACGCACCTCACAACTCCGGAGTTAACGACCCTATACAACGCGAGGGAGATTGAGAAGGAGGCTGCTTAGGCATTGCAGGAACAGCAATGGAGAACCGTAATACATTACAGCCCGGAGATGCGCGACTCAATCGAGAAGGTCGCAGCAACTAGAAAGCAAAGGATGAAACAGACCTTCGCAAAACTCAAACCAGAAGAAAAGAAATCCCTTCTAGAGAAATTCCATCCTGACTACAAGCCTGGAACGACGAGAAAACTCTTAGTGGGACCAAGCAAGGGGAACCCGATAGTAAATGAACTAGGCGACTTGGTTGAGAGCTACAGCCGCTTGAACCCAGAGAAAGTTGACCTCTCCAAGATCAACATCGAGACCGACGTACTAATCATAGGGGGAGGGGGAGCCGGCGCTGCGGCCGCGCTGGCCGCGCAGGAAAAAGGCGCTAAAGTCGTAGTCTGCACTAAGCTAAGATTCGGCGACTCAAACACTATGATGGCGCAAGGCGGCATACAAGCGGCCGACAAACCAAACGACTCACCTGCGATTCATTACCTAGACGTAATGGGAGGGGGCGGCTTCACAAACATTCCAAGTTTAGTTCGCACTCTCGTCGAAGATGCCCCATCAGTCATCGCGTGGCTTGAAGAACTCGGAATGATGTTCGATAAGGAAGCAGATGGAACTTTCATCACTATGCACGGCGGCGGAACAAGCAGACGACGAATGCACGCGGCGCGAGACTATACGGGCGCTGAGATAATGCGAACTCTCCGAGACGAAGTAATCAACAGAGGCATTCAAGTCATTGAGTTTTCGCCCGCATTGGAATTGCTCACGGACGAGGAAGGCAAGTGTGTCGGAGCAATCCTCCTCAACATGGAAACCGACGAGTACGCGGTTGTCCGATCAAAGGCTACAATAATTGCCACCGATGGTTCCGGAAGATTACATGTGCAAGGGTTCCCAACAACAAATCACTATGGAGCCACAGGCGACGGTTTGGCGCTAGCATACCGGGCCGGATGCAAATTAGCATTCGTCGACACAATCCAATACCATCCAACAGGCGTGGCTTTTCCCGAACTAATCTCAGGCCAACTGATAACAGAAAAGATGCGCAGCCTGGGTGCTCAACTTGTAAATGTGGATGGAGAGCGGTTCGTCAACGAACTTGAAACCCGAGACGCAGTATCCTCCGCTATCATTAGAGAATGCAGAGAACGCAACAAGGGTGTCGCGACACCGAATGGCCTAGTCGGCGTGTGGTTGGACACACCCTTAATCGACGAAATCCGAGGCCCCGGCAAAACTCAGCAATTAGCCCCCGCAATGGTCCGCCAGTTCAAGAGGTTTGGCATAGACATTCTCACGGATCCGGTCCTCGTATACCCGACCCAACATTACCAGAACGGCGGCGTCCTTATAGACACGGAGGGACGAACGAATGTTCCAAACTTGTACATAGCAGGCGAAGCAGCGGGAGGAGTGCACGGAAGAAACCGCCTGATGGGCAACTCCCTGCTTGGCATTCTGGTATACGGTAAAAGAGCGGGAGAAGACGCAGCGAAAAAATCAAGCACAACCTCCCCCGGTACACCGACACTCAGGCATGTCATAAGATTCCACAAGGAGCTAGCCAAAGCGGGGTACAAACCCGAAAGGCACAGCCCAATCCTGCTACCAGACTACCGAAGTAAGGAAGCGAAAATCGAACTCGAGGCTTTCGCAGTAAAGGGCTGGGAGTAGAGTGGCGAACATTCTATCTGCGACCTCAGTCGCAGGCCCGCTGCTGCACAAGGTCGAAGTGATAAGCGGTCAGAATATCGCACTCTGCTATCAGTGCGGAAAATGCTCAGCAACATGCCCCTTATCTGCACAGATGGATCTACTACCGCATCAGGTCGTTCGTTACCTACAACTTGGCCTCGATCAAGTTCTTGAGGCTAAGGCACCGTGGCTCTGTGCAACCTGCTTCTCATGCAAGACCCAATGTCCCAGAGGAGTCGACGTCAGCAAGATCTGCGAGGCACTACGAGTAGTTAAACTGCGCAGAGAACCAATCGAACTTAGAATTCGATCGAGTTCCTCAGAGATACCACAACAAGGCTTGGTGAGCGCCTACAGAAAACTGAGCTCCTATTGAGGCGAAAAAAGTGCAATCCTATCTTTACTTTCCGGGATGCACACTGAGAACGATGGCAAAAGACTTCGATGCATCCGCAAAGGCCACGGCACGCGCCCTCGGATTCGAGCTGAAGGAGATGGAAGAATGGCTATGTTGCGGCGCGGTATTCTCAAACGTAAACGACAACCTGATGACGAAAGTTGGACCAAACCGGATTCTCTCGCGGGCACAAAAAGAGGGCGGCCGTACCCTCACCACACTCTGCGCCGGATGTTACAATGTCCTCAAACGAACCACCTTCCACGCTACTCAAACGCCTACATCACAGCAAGCAATCAACACATTTAACGAGGAAACATTTACTGGAGGAGTAGAAGTACTGCATCTCCTCGAAGTGCTCAGAGACCGCATCGGTTTTGATGCCGTAGAGAAAGCCGTGAAGGCCCCACTAAAAGGGTTACCAGTGGGAGCATATTACGGGTGCTTGCTCCTTCGTCCTCCAGGGGAAATGAAACTTGACGACCCCAATAGGCCGTCGGTCATGGAGGACTTATTCACTAGGCTCGGATGCACGCCCATCGACTATCCGGCGCGCACCCAATGCTGCGGATCATACCTCAGCGTAAGCTCAACCGAACCGTCCAAAGCATTAGCAAGGGAGATCATACAATCTGCCCGGGATTCCGGAGCAAAAGTGCTAGCTGTAAGCTGCCCCCTATGCAAATACAACCTAGAAACCGGACAAAACGGCAGCACATCCAACTCGGATGCCGATTACCTCCCAATAGTCTACTTCACACAACTTCTGGGCCTTGCCTTAGGACTTGATCCGAACCAACTCCAACTTGACGCAAATCAGCTTCGAAGCATTTGCGAAACACCGGCGGAGATGACTTGAGATGTCGGCGACGCCCACCAAGCGGATTGGGGTTTTCGTATGCCACTGCGGCCTAAACATTGCGGGAACAGTGAACGTCAATGAAGTTGTAGAGAGAGCTAAGAAACAATCGGGCGTTGTCTACGCAGTCAACCACAAATACTTATGTTCCGAACCTGGACAGACATTAGTCAAGGACGCGATAAAACAACAGCATCTAGACGCGGTAGTGGTCGCCGCCTGCTCACCCGCGATGCATGAGACTACCTTCAAGAACGTCGTATATTCAGTTGGCCTCAATCGGTATAATTGTGAAATTGCGAATATCCGTGAACAGGGCAGCTGGGTACATGATAATCATGAGAAAGCGACAGCGAAATCTCACATAGCCGTGCGGCAGGCGATTGAGAAAGTCAAACTCAATGAAGCCCTTCAACCAATCACAGTCCCAGTGACCAGAAGGGTTCTAGTCATAGGAGGAGGCGTGGCGGGCATTCGCGCAGCTTTGGATGTTGCGAATGCCGGCTACGAAGTGTACATGGTCGAGAAATCGGGAACGATAGGGGGACGGATGGCTCAACTTTCGGAAACATTCCCCACACTAGACTGTTCGACATGTATCCTAGGGCCGTTGATGGTAGAGGTGTACAGGCATCCCAACATCAAACTGTTCAGACTCTCCAAGGTCGAGGAAGTGAAGGGATACATTGGAAACTTCAAAGTCACAATACGGCAGGAACCACCGTACGTCGATGTGGCCAAGTGCAACGCCTGCGGCGAATGCGCCAAAGTCTGTCCGGCAGAAGTTCCGAACGAATTTGATATGGGTCTGACGTGGAGAAAAGCAATCTACACGCCATTTGCCCAAGCGGTGCCACCGGCGTACGTTCTCGACGCCAAGAACTGCCTCGGCTTACTTCCACAGGCTTGTGGGGAGTGCAAGAAAGCCTGCGACAAGTACGGAACTAGCTGCATCAACTTGGACGCATGGCCGCAAGTACATGAACTCGAGATAGGCGCGATTATTGCCGCGACCGGTTACGAACTGTATGACGCTACGAAACTAACGGAATACGGATACGGCACTAATCCCGACATCATGACGAGTCTAGAATTTGAACGCATGCTCTCGGCTTCAGGGCCAACCTCAGGAGAAATCAGATGCCCCTCAGACGGACGCATCCCCAAAGAAATCGTATTCATCCAGTGTGCAGGCCAACGGGAACCGGAGACCGGCCTACCCTACTGCTCAAAGATTTGTTGCATGTACACGGCACGACACGCAATGATGTTCCACCACAAAGTTCCCGATGGCCAAGCATACGTATTCTACATGGACATCCGTGCGGGCGGCAAAGGCTATGAAGAATTCGTAAAGCGCTGCCAAGAAGAGAAAGGGTTACTCTACCTTCGAGGCCGAGTAGCGAAAGTATACGAGGAGAACGGAAAGCTCATCGTCAAAGGAGTGGACACACTCAGCGGTAAGACAGTTCAGATCAACGCAGACATCGTCGTCCTCGCCGTGGGCATGATTCCAAGCTCTGATTCCCATGAGTTAGCAAGCAAACTCAAAGCCTCCCTCGACGTGTACGGCTTCTTCGCAGAAGCACACCCGAAGCTTCGCCCGCTCGAAAGCCCTACCGCGGGAATCTACATAGCCGGGGCAGGCCATGCACCCAAAGACATTCCGGACACCGTAGCGCAAGCAAGTGGAGCAGCGAGCAAAGCGCTCGACCTTCTCTCAAGCCCCACCCTCGAACGCGAACCCACCGTCGCAAAAGTAACAGGCGAGTTATGCAGCGGATGCGGAATTTGCATCCCCATCTGCCCATACACAGCACTTACCTTGAGTCCCACTACGAAAGTAGTGGAAGTATCACCGGCATTGTGCGAAGGCTGCGGCACATGCATCGCTTCTTGCCCATCAAGCGCGCTATCGCTCCGCAACCTCACCGACGAGCAGATCCTAGCAATGGTCGAGGCGATTGTCGCATCATAAGAGGCGGGATGATTGGCGACAAACTTTGAACCCAAAATCGTCGGTTTCCTGTGCAGATGGTGCTCGTACGCCGGCGCAGACCTCGCCGGAACAAACCGAATGAAGTACCCATCCAACATCAGCTCAATTCGCGTTAACTGTTCGGGCAGAATCGACCCGACGCTCGTTATGAAAGCCCTAGCACTGGGAGCGGATGGCGTCTTAATCGCCGGGTGCCACCCAGGCGACTGTCACTACACAAGTGGCAACATTAAGACGCTTCGCAGATTCAAACTTCTCCAGAAAATGCTGGACCAATTCGGAATAGAACGAGAACGCGTGAGGTTGGAGTGGATCTCCGCAGCGGAAGGGGATCGGTACGCACAGGTCGTACGGAACATGACTGAACAAGTTCGATCCCTAGGCCCTGTCAATTGGCAACATCAGGTGGAAGTAACCGCATGACAAAGCAAAAACTCGCATTCAACTGGGCAAGCAGCTGCGGCGGCTGCGAGATAGCCATATTCGAATTAGGAACAAAACTAGTCGAACTGACCAACAAAGTAGATATAGTATTCTGGCCGGCAATCATGGATTACAAGTACGAGGACCTCGAAGCAATGCCGGACGCGAATATCGACGTCGCGTTCATGAACGGTGCAATACAAAACTCCGAGAACGAACACGTGGCCAAACTACTTCGAGCGAAGAGCAAGATACTTGTGGCATTCGGAGCATGCGCACACACTGGGGGAATCCCAGCCCTAGCCAACACTACTACGCGCGATGGAATATTCACGAGTTCATACAAGGAAACACCTACAACTGTCAACCCCGAGCAGATTGTTCCCCAAACAAAAGTTAAGGTGAAGGAAGGAGAAATCACTCTACCGGAATTCTACAACACGGTCAAGACGCTCGACGCAATCGTGGACGTCGATTACTATGTCCCCGGATGCCCCCCAATCGGTGAGCAAGTATCAAAGGTGATCACTCAACTCGTGGAAGGCCCCCTCCCCCCCAAGGGTTCGGTCCTTGGAGCATCAGATAGGTCACTATGCTACGAATGTAAACGAGTGCGAGATGAAAGGAAGATCGGAAAGATCGTAAGAACCTACCAGACCATCCCCGACCCACAAAGATGCCTGCTCGAGCAGGGAATCATATGCATGGGACCGGCGACCAGAGGCGGATGCGGCAGCGTTTGCTTAGACGCCAACATGCCGTGCAGGGGTTGCTACGGCCCACTCCCTAAGAGCATGGACCAAGGCGGAAAAATGCTCTCAGCTCTGTCTTCCATATTCGACGCGCAGAGTGAAGAGGATATACAGAAAATTGCGGACGGCGTGGTAGATCCGATAGGAACATTCTACCGATTCAGTATGGGCCGATCATTGATGAGGCGAACCAGGAAATGAAAACCATAACCATCAACCCCGTAACCCGGCTGGAAGGACATGGAAAAATCTCCATCTTCCTAAACGACGAAGGGAACGTGGAGAACGCATACTTCCAAGTCCCCGAGCTAAGGGGCTTCGAGAAATTCTGCGAAGGCAGGCTCGTGGAGGAAATGCCGGATATCACCAGCAGAATCTGCGGAGTGTGTCCCGAAGCCCACCATATAGCCTCAACGAAAGCACTCGACGCAGTCTTCCACGTTGACCCGCCACCGGCCGCCAAGAAGCTGAGAGAACTTCTCTACAGCGCATTCTTCGTAGCAGATCACATAACACATTTCTACGTACTCGCGGGCGCAGACTTCGTCGTCGGACCCAAAGCTCCGAAATCAGAACGCAACATACTCGGCGTAATAGCGAAAGTCGGGCTTGAGGTAGGTACTTCTGTCATCCAACATCGCTCGGACGCTCTTCAAGTAATAGCAACGATCGGCGGAAAAAGAATTCACCCGAGCTGTGGGGTTCCAGGCGGGGTAAGCAAAGCAATCACGGAAGAAGAAAGAAGCAAAATCGAAACGATAGCACGTTCTGAGGTTGAATTTGCTAAGTTCAGCTTGAAACTCTTCGATGATGTCGTCCTCAAGAACCAGGACTATTCAAACCTGATAAAAAGCGACGCTTACCAAAGCAAAACATACTACATGGGAACAGTCGACGATCAAAACAGGGTTAACTTCTACGACGGCAAGATCCGGGTCGTCGACCCGGAAGGCAAAGAGCTCACGAAATTCGCAGCGGCGGACTACCAACAACACATTTCGGAACACGTGGAACCATGGACATACCTCAAATTCCCCTACCTAACAAGAATCGGGTGGAGGGGGCTTGTCGGAGGGAAGGACAGCGGCATCTACAAGGCCACTCCGTTGGCGCGGTTAAATGTCGCCGAAGGCATGGCAACGCCTTCAGCGCAGGCAGAGTACAAGCGAATGTTCGAAACCTTGGGCGGGAAACCGGTCCACTCAACTCTCGCCACGCATTGGGCGCGGCTCGTCGAGTTACTATATGCCTCCGAGAGGATGGTTGAACTCAGCAAGGACCCGGACATAATTAATCCGAATGTTCGAACCATCCCGACACACATACCCGACGAGGGCGTCGGTGCGGTTGAGGCTCCCCGCGGGACCCTATTTCATCACTACAAGACTGATCAAACCGGAATCGTGAGAGCCGTTAACCTCATCGTGGCGACAACGAACAACCACGCCGCAATCAGCATGTCAATCAAACAAGCCGCCGAAGGTGTGATCAAGAAGGGTGATGTATCAGACGGCATCCTGAATATGGTGGAAATGGCGTTCAGGGCTTACGACCCATGCTACGCGTGCGCCACTCACACTTTACCTGGCCAAATGCCTTTAGACGTTAAGGTATACGCACGGAACGGGGCGGTCATACGCAACATAAGACGGCCCTGAAACCGATGGCTGGCACTAAGCAAAGACATCCACGAACCTTGGTTGTAGGCATAGGAAACCCAATAATGGGCGACGACGGCGTTGGAATCCATGTCCTCCGACACCTGAGAGAGAGTACACCCCCCCAAGCCGATGTGGAGTTCAAAGAATTAAGTATCGGCGGAATAAAACTTGTTGAAGAAATTTTAGACTACAAGACCGTTTTCATCATCGACTCGATCGAATCAACTGCTCCAGGAGGCAGCATCAATGAATTCTCACCTGAACAGTTCAGCAACACGTATCACGAAGCCTCGCCGCATGACATTAACTTCATAACCGCCCTGCAGCTTTACAAGCAACTTCAACGTGATAGAATTCCGGAAAGAATTCGCATCTTCACCATCGGGATCCAACAGCAATGGGTTTTCAACGACCAGTTGACCCCACCAATTCAAGCGGCCGCGTCGCACCTGTCCGATTCATTGACCAAACAGATAGAAGAGCTCATGAAGAAAAACTCTAAACCAACCCGTTAGACATCCAACCTGGTGCGCTCCAAGACCGATTGGTTGGTCAGCATGACACTTGTCTATGCCTGTATTGCCCCCCACGGCAGCGAGGCCATTGCAGAGCTCAGCTCCGAGAGAAACAGGAGAAAATTCAGGAGAACCACCGACGGCTTACGTAAACTCGGGATAGAAGTCGCAAAGACAAAGCCAGATACCATAGTGATCGCGACTCCGCACAGCCTCAGACTATCGAGAAACATCGGCATCATTTTGAGCGAAAATTCCTCCGGTACGCTTCGTGCATCACCACACAGTCGAAGAGCCATCAGTGTCAAGGCCAAGTGCGATGTGGGGTTCGCCACACAGTTATTGGAACGCTCTAGACGAGCCCACCTGCCAGTGGTCGGTGCCAACTACGGAACGAATGAAGGCATCACTTCCGACATGCCGATGGACTGGGGAGCGCTGGTGCCATTATGGTTCATGCTTCCCCGATGTGAGAGAAAACCAAGAGTCGTAATCGTGACGCCTTCACGCGAGATTCCGCTAGCAAAGAATTTCCAATTCGGCCGAGTTATCGCAGACAGGGCGGAAGCTATCCGAAAGAAACGGATTGTCTTCGTCGCGAGCGCAGACCAAGCGCATACACACAAGCGAGATGGGCCATATGGGTACAGCTCAAAGGCTGGGGAATACGACTCGTTTGTGCTCGATGCCTTAAGCCATAACCGAATCGGCGATGTCATGAAGCTGAGCCCCGCCCTGGTGGAAGCAGCCAAGCCGGACAGCTTGTGGCAGATGGCCGTCCTCGCCGGAGTTGCAGATAGAGTGAACCTTCAAGCTAAGCTTGTTTCTTACGATACACCTACCTACTTCGGCATGATCTGCGCGAATTTCAGAAGAATAACGTAACCATCGCCAAGATGTGCGTAACACTCAGAAACCAACGGTGGACGCGCCGCAAGCGAGAGTGAACCTATACGTAATTCTCTATAGAATAGGTTGCTTACATTTAGCTACTAGAGCTGCCCGAACCTTATAGAACTGGGGTCGCGCATGGGTAGCTCTCGCTGTGGACGAGTTTCCTCGCATCCAATTCTAGAGATCCCAAGGAGACGTGACATTAGTTTCCTTTGGCAAGGTAAGCCCATTTCCGCCCTGGAAGGCGATATGATATCCTCTGCACTGATCGCGAACGGAGTGGAATGTTTTGGCCATCATCACAAAGACGGCGCTCCACAGGGGATCTTCTGCGCAAACGGCCAATGTTCGCACTGTCTCGTCATGGTTGATGACGTCCCGGTAAAGGCATGTATGACGGTCGTCCGGGATGGGATGGATGTGAAACCAGTGGACGGCCTACCCAGCCTAGTCGAGGATGACGCACCAACCGGGCGAGTCGACGTCCCAGAAGTGCAGGTAGATGTGCTAGTAGCAGGGGCAGGACCGGCCGGTCTTAACGCAGCCTTAGAGTTGGGAAGGAACGAT
Source organism: uncultured Candidatus Bathyarchaeia archaeon (assembly GCA_964533505.1). Taxonomy (GTDB): domain Archaea; phylum Thermoproteota; class Bathyarchaeia; order 40CM-2-53-6; family 40CM-2-53-6; genus FEN-987. The sequence continues at coordinate 43,966 of CAZHKA010000055.1, forward strand.
GTTGGTGTGATTGTCTGCGACGACAAGTCTGAGATCGGTGGGAAACTCACCCTGCAAACCCATAATTTCTTCGGGTCCGTCAGAGACTGCTATGCGGGCACAAGAGGCATCAACATTGCCAAGAAACTTGCGCATGAATTGGAGCAATTCAAGAACGTCCAAATCTGGTTAAACTCCCCTGTCGTTGGCGCATTCTCGGACGGTAAGGTTGGCGTCGTACACAACGGACGTTATCAACTGATCAAACCCAAACAATTTCTATCGGCAACAGGCGCCAGAGAAAAAGCTCTCGCCTTTGAGGGCCACGACCTACCCGGAGTTTTTGGAGCGGGCGCATTTCAGACCTTAGTGAATAGGGACCTCGTGAAGCCTTCGAGCCGAGTTTTCATTGTTGGAGGGGGCAACGTCGGCCTCATCGCTGCATATCACGCCTTGCAGGCAGGGATAAAGGTCGTTGGGCTCGTTGAGGCGATGCCGAAGATTGGCGGGTATAAGGTTCACCTAGACAAGATCAAGCGCCTCGGCATTCCGGTGTTCACATCACACACCGTAGTCAAAGCATCCGGCAATGGCCGTGTTGAAGAGGTTGTGATCGCAAAGGCCGACGATAAGTTCAAACCGATTCCTGGAACGGAACGTAGTTTCAAAGTTGACACGGTGCTCATTGCCGTGGGCTTGAACCCCGTCAATGAATTAGCACAGGAAGCAAAGCGAATGGGAATCGATGTCTATGAGGCGGGAGATGCCGAAATGATAGCCGAAGCCTCCGCCGCGATGTTCTCAGGAATGGTGACTGCACGCAAGATGCTGCAGGATATGGGGAAGGACACGCCCATTCCCGAACACTGGTCGCAGATGCTTGAAGTGCTTCGCGGCAAAGCTGGACCGATTCACGAATTCAGAGAACCCAAAGATGAGACGGCGAAGGTTTTCCCCGTAATCCGGTGTGTGCAGGAGATCCCTTGCAACCCGTGCGTCGAAGCGTGCCCTAAGGGTTGGGTACGGTTGGAGTCTGAAAGCATCATGTCACTCCCACATTGGGAGAAGGAGTGCGTTGGATGTTTGAAATGCGCGGTCGTATGCCCCGGCTTAGCCATCACCGTGGTGGATAGACGATTCGATTCCTCCGGAAAGACTGCTCAGGTGTGGGTTCCTTGGGAGCTTGGCGATGGCACAGTGAGTGTAGGGCAAGAAGTCCGGCTCACGGGCTTCGAAGGCGAGGAAGTTGGGTCTGGAATTGTGCGGCACGTTCGGAGCCTGAAATGGATGGACAAGAGGAAGATGGTACAGTTAGAAGTAGATTCCAATCTAGCCACTGAGGTGGCCGGCATCATGATTCAAGACCCTGAATTCGGATCTCCGGACACATACGACTATGGCTCCGCGAACGACCAGACCATGGTGTGCCTTTGCGAACGAGTGACGAAGACGGACATTGCACGATTGGTACGGTTGGGCCTTCGAGATATGAACGCGATCAAAGCCGCCACACGTTGCGGCATGGGTGCCTGCAACGGGAAAACCTGTGAAAGCCTAGTCAGGCAGGTCCTGATGGAAGAAGGCGTCCCACCAAAGTCCATCGTTGGTTACGTGAAACGACCGTTCATAATGGAACTTCCGTTGTCAGCACTCCTGAAGGAGACGAAACAATGACGGACATTGTGGTCATCGGCGCGGGCGCTGTAGGACTTCCCGCCGCTTACTTCCTGGCCCAAGAAGGCATCCATGTAACGTTGGTCGACAAGGAGCCGTGCGCAGGGCAGGGCAACTTCAAGGCCGCGCTCGGCGGAATTAGAGCGACGCACTCTGACCCCGCGAAAATCACCCTTTGCCTGGATAGCTTACGGACATTCTCAACTTGGGAAGAGAAGACTGGAACTGATATCGGTTGGAAGATGGGCGGGTACTGCTTCCCGGTTTACCGACAACAGGACGAAACAACGTTGAAGAGCATGTTACCCATACAACATCAGCACAATTTGAAAATCGATTGGCTGGACGCTGACGGTATCAAAAAGGTCGTCCCAGGAATCAAGGAAGAAGGGCTGATAGGCGGCACCCTCTCGGTCGAGGACGGACAGGCTTCACCATTACTCTTCGCTGCATCACTTACCAAGGAGTGCAAAGAACTCGGAGTGGAATTTCGATTCAACGAGAACGCCGAACAGGTCCTTACGAAAGATAATCGAGTTGTCGGCGTCAAAACCGACAAGGCAACAATCGCCGCTGATTACGTTCTTAACGCAGCAGGATGCAGGGCAGCCCAAATAGCCGCCATCGCAAACATATCCATCCCCGTCGCTCCGGACTCGCACGAAGGAGGAGTTTCAATGCCAATGAAACATTTCCTCGACCCGCTCATAGTCGACCTCAGACCTGGCCCGGAAGGTCGGACCTCCAACTTTTACTTTGGACAGACAAAGGACGGCTCCATCATATTCTGCTACAGTCCTTCCCCCATTATTCCAGGTGAAGATCGAAGGTGCACGTCAGAGTTCCTTCCCATCATCGCCAACCGAATGATGGAGATGATGCCCCGGCTCAAGAACCTGCTAATTCGAAGACTATGGCGAGGACAATATCCAGCGACTCCCGACGGTTCACCAATATTGGGTCAAGCTGCGAATTTAGACGGTCTTTACTTGGCGGTCGGGATGTGTGGCCAAGGATTCATGATGGGCCCAGGCGTTGGAAGGAATATGGCACATTACATTGCGACAGGAAAGCCCTACCTCGAAACAAGCCTCTTCGAATCCCTTTCGCCACAAAGAGACTTCTACGCCCGAAAAGAGGCGCTAAAGTGAACACGCAGACGCCCCATTCCAAGAGCATGCAGTCATGGAATACGTGATTGGCAAGATGAACAGTAAGTTCAGTTTATAGAATATACGCGGTACTCTGAATGGCCTACGCTCGATTCGAGGGTTGAGAGCCTATGCAGACATCGGGCGGCGAAAACTGGCGGGAACGCATTATCCTAGCCGGCTTCGGAGGGCAGGGAGTGGTCCTAATGGGCAAACTCCTTGCTTATGCCGCCTTGTTGGAAAGCAGAAACGTGACCTGCCTTCCCTCCTACGGTCCTCAGATGCGAGGTGGCACCGCGAACTGTATGGTCACCATCTCAACCAGTAGGATTGGATCTCCCTACATCACAGAGCCTACAAGCTTAATTGCAATGAATCTTCCCTCGCTGACCTTCTTCGAATCACAAGTCGAACCGGGCGGTTGCATCTTAGTAAATAGCTCACTGGTTCCGCGTGAACCGAGTAGGAAGGACTTGCTCGTTGGCGGTGTAGCGGCGACGCGAATAGCGGAGGAATTAGGTGACGACCGAATCGCCAACATGGTTGCGTTAGGAGCTTTCGTCAAGCTCAAGCCGGTAGTAACGGCTGATTCATTGACTCAAGCATTACCCAAGGCTCTATCGAGCCGAAAGAAACAGATGCTTTCACTTGATCAAGAAGCGATTCGACGCGGCGCAGAATCAGGCTTGAAAAAGGTGGCTCCAATCAATGCCTAGGTTCGGTGTTCTCATCGCGCCAATGCTCTGCAAGTCATGTAGTTACTGTTGTCAGGCGTGTCCGAAAGGAATCATTAAGCTGTCAACGGAAATCAATTCGAACGGTTACCATTTTGCTGAAGTAACGAACCCGGATGAGTGTACGGGCTGCAGATTCTGCGCGATCGTATGCCCCGAGATTGCGATCCAGCTCGAAAAGTTGGACGCCAGCCCATCGTTGGAGTTGGCAAAGATATGAACGAGACAGAGTTACTATCAGGCAACGAGGCCCTTGCGGAGAGCGCTATTCGTGCGGGCTGCCGCTTCTTCTGCGGATACCCGATTACCCCTCAGGGCGAACTGTTCGAATACATGGCCCGACGCCTCCCGGAAGTAGGCGGTACATTTATCCAATCCGAAAGCGAGACCGCCGGCATCAACATGGTGTACGGAATAGCCGCTGCCGGCAAGAGAGTGATGACGGCCTCCTCAAGCACAGGTATAAGCCTCATGCAGGAAGGCATCTCGTTTCTAGCGGCGACACAACTCCCGTGCCTCATAGTGAACGTCATGCGTGCTGGTCCCGGGTTGGGACAGGTTAGACCGTCGCAGGCAGACTACATGCAGGCAACAAAGG
>CAZHKA010000056.1:0-9513 GCA_964533505.1 uncultured Candidatus Bathyarchaeia archaeon
TTCGCGAATGCGTTTGGCGCTTCGAACGCCCCGACTATCGCATACCTACCCTTCTGGCCCCTGCTTACCGGCCTGATTTACCTCATCTATGCCGCCGTTGGTTGGCATGACCGCTTCTTCTACTACTTTCTCTTGAAGCAACCAGTGATTTTCGCGGATGTGGCGCTGGCGTATCTCATGTTCGCCTTCGTGTACTCAAGAAAACCCGAAAATGCGTTTTGGGTTCTCTCGTTTTGGTTGTTCTCGCCATTCACGATAATCGTCTCCGGTATCTGGGGTACGTTTGATTCAATTGCCATCCTCCTAGTCTTCTTGTCGATCACGTGGGTTGGTCAAACGAAGAGGGTCTTTTGGGAAGCGATCGCAATCTTCGCAAAATCAATTCCAATAATCTACGCTGCCCCGCTTACGATGAAACGGCTGAGAGACGTGTGGTATCCCTTGGCGTCGATGGCTCTCGCGGCTTTACTGTCTCTGATCACTTTCATAGTTATGCGGTGGCCGATTTCCCTCGCGACCGCGACGGTTGGATCCACAGCGGTCAAGGGCGGCTGGTCGATGTCAGCTTGGGACGTATTGAGTTACGTGAATTACCTCGGTTATCTCCCCGCCTTGAGTGTGCAGGTCTACCAAGCTCTAGGGATTCTCTGGGTTCCCGTCTTGATACTGTTTACGTGGGCTGCGGTGAAACGGTTCGGAAGTCAGGGTGAATACGGTATGTTCCAGTCGCTCCTCGTTTGCACTTTGACCTTTCTCATCTTCAAAGCCCGAGTCACGGAGCAATACGCTCTCTACCTTTTCGCCATCAGCGCGATCGATGTCGCCCTATGGAACCCATCCCGAAAATCGACATTCTTCGGAAGTGTGGGGGTTGCATTGATTTACATGGTAATCAACAATTATTTCCTAATCCGCTTTCTTTCACCAGTGTATCCTGGCTTCGTGAGCTTCGAGAACGCTGCGTCCATCACATTCGGAGGCATTAGACTCGCAGGTACGTTCTTGGCCGGAACTTTGTTCACATGCCTGAACGTCAAGTATCTCGTCGACGTTCTAAGGAAGCGCTAGCCTTGGCGAACAGGATTATTTGTTCCACGCAAACAAGCGTTGACAAGACTAACCAAAAGCAAGGAGGCGCCCTCGTGTTAAGGGCTCCACGCCCTACGGCTGAGCTTCGGATTCGGCTCGGAAGAACCGAGCGGCTAATGGTCGCACTCTCATTCGATGACGGCTAGAACCTAGAACACTATAGGGCCGCAGATGATATGGAAACAGAATTAGGCTCGGTATGAGTTCGAGGCTGAACTGAGCGCGGCTTCTGTTGTTACGTGTAATCCAGATACTTCACCACTCACTGGGACACATTTACCCGAATGAGGAACCAGAGTCAGGCACAGAAGGTTGGCACGAGCTCGTCGCCAGAGAGATTGCAAAACGAACGCAAGATATCACTCTGGAGTGCTGGCGCCCCGAGTCAAGTGCACGTGAGGCGAAAGTATGGACCGACTCGTACGGAGTCTCGCATCGACTTTACCCTTCCATGCGTTTAAGGTACGGCGTTGAACTGTCCCTCCCGCTGATGGACGCACTCCGTACAGAGCTCAGAGGGGATGAGAACCTCTTACTGCATTTGCACGGCATCTTCAACCTTGGCACATACTCAGTGGCTCTCAAATTCGGTGGCAAGCTTCCTATTGCGGCTCAGTCGCATGATCCAACCCCCTCAACCCACCGGGTTGTGAGCTTACACAACTCTCTTAGAAGATACGCCCTACACAAGGTGGACCGTTTCTTCCTGTCCAGTGAGAACGAAGCCCGGGCGTTTTCGGGCGTTTGTGACCCACCTAAAGTGCGTCTGACGCCTATGCCCGTCGATACCAAAGTATTTCGCAGAATGGATAAGCGGAGCGCGAGAATGAAACTCGGCTGGAAAGACGACGAGTATTACGTGGTTTATGTTGGGCGTCTGGAAGAGCGCAAGGGCATTAGGTATCTGATTGAAGCCTCACGAATACTGGCGGCTCGCTTTCCTAACTTACATATAATGGCTGTTGGATCCGGCGGATTAGCTAGCCAGCCAAAAAACGACCTTGGACTAGTGGGACATGTAGGATATCGTGAGCTTCCAACCTACTATAACGCAGCGGACATATGCGTGCTGCCATCCTTGGGAGAATCGTGGGGCCGCGTTGTATTAGAGTCACTGGCCTGCCAAACCCCAGTCCTTGCGACCATAACGGGAAGTGTGCCGACGCTGGTAACCGAAGGCGTTGAGGGCTTATTCACCCTCCCAATGCGCGACAGTGCAACTTTAGCGGATCGGATATCTGAGGTATTACCTAACGCTGGGAAATTGCGGAGTAGGATCGATAGGACGAAGATAGCGAAATATGACGTAGTAGGTTTCGTCAAGCAGATGCTAGTCAACTATGAGGAGTTAGCCGACTGCTACTACTAGCCATTTCACGCGTCTGTGCGAGTGTGATCTGTCCGCATTTTCGTTGGTGAGGGGCCCATTGGGCCTTGGCTCAATGAGGCTTTAGCAGACCAATGAGTTGCGAGGTAAGATACATGAGGGTTAGACCTAGCACGACAGCGAACGGTAGCCCAGGGAACATGTCTCTGCCCTCTAACATTTTGAAGCCGAGATAGGCTCCGACTACGACGCCGATTGCGGCGGCTACGAAGGGCAACGGTCCGAAATTGATCATTGCGATGCTTGCAAGCATCGAGTAAAACACCATGTCTCCCATCCCGACGGTCAAGTCACCGTAAGTGAAGACCGCGCCCGTGAACTCCTCTAGGTCGGCAGACTGGGCTATCTTCCCGATGGGGCCTCTGTATACGGCGAATAGGTCGTAGGCCGCGAGTGCGAGAAGAAGGACGATAGCCGTTAGCATCGGTATGGACACGCCTAGAAACGCACCAGTCATGCCGCCCACTATGACAATTGCCACTAAGTGTGCGATTCCTTTCGACTTGTAGATCGCGAAACCCAGCAAAATAGTTCCGATTAAGCTCACAATAGCCCACGGCCATAGGCTCGCGGTTAATGCGGTCGGGAGAATGTTCGAGTAGAGTGCACCGTACCATGTGAAGAGGAAGAAGACTAAGGCGAATAGGGCGATGTTGATTAGGTATCTTACGATTCGTTTCAGCCCGTATTTGATGAATAGGTACATCAGCGTGCCCATAGTGGCCATCAAGATGACGAAGATACCTGCGTTAAGTGTAACTCCGCTTGCCGTCTCGGGAAAGATTGTGATGGGTACGATAGCGGCGTTGGATGCTTGAAGGCTGTAGGTTAGCAGTCCCGAGAGCAGGAGCGACAACGCCTCGGGCATTAGTTGCCGCGGTTTAGCTTTGAAGTTCTTACTCAATCTCTAACAACTTCATTTTCGGTCCGCATTCAGAACAAAACCTATCTTTCTTTCTATCCGTGTCAGCTATGCTCTCGGAGAAATGCATGACGCAGGATGCTTTGGAGCAATGCTTCAGGCCCAGCATGTGGCCGATCTCGTGAACTGCCTCCTTAACGATTCTGCTTTCGAATAGATCGAGATGGTCCGAACCGTCAGGTTGCAACCTGTACGTGGATATTACCGCGACGCGGCCCGGGCATCGGGCTTCTCCGAAAACGAAGTTCATGCCCGGCACGTACAAGTCGAGATCGATGACCCCCAACACATACTCCACCAAGTCGACTTGAGGGCTCGCCTCAAGGCCCGCGAGGATTCGTGTTGAATGGTACTGGTTTCGGAACGAATCGAAAGCCATGGCTGGGACGTCTATTGTGCCGAGGCTCCTCACTTGATACGTAGGGAATTTCGAGGCCACTCTATCGGTCAATGTTTCGACCGAATAATCCAGCGTAGGGCTCAACCGGGCAATTCCGATGGTTTCAGGCATCGAATACCTCACCCGGTCTGGGAACGGCGGTCCGTAGGCCTAATTCATTGGTTGCCCAATCAGCTAAGCCCTTACAATTCGATTCTTCGCCGTGGATGACAAAGATTCGTGTTCGCTTGTCGACCTGCTTCAATGTCTCCTGCAGCTGCGTTTTCCCACCGTGGGAGGAGAAGTCAAATTTTTCGACCCGAGCTTTGACCTTTCTCGCCTTGCCGTGCAAGATGAATTGCCCTTCGTCCAGTAGAATTCGGCCGGGAGAGCCTTCAACTTGATAGCTCACTAGGAATATGCCGTTGCCTTCCTTAAGCGCAATACTCTCCATGTAGAAGACTGACGCTCCGCCCTTCAGCATTCCGGCCGGAGAAACGATCACACCTGGAGTACGTGCCGCGCGTCTTCGTTCATGCCAGTTCTTAATTTGGTCGGCATCTCTCATCGCCCTGCGAAATAGCTGCTGGTCCTTCAACGCGTTCGGGAACTCTTCCAGCATGCGAATCGCGTCCAACGCCATCCCGTCTACAAAGACTGGATGGGTGAAGTTATGGGCCGCCAGCATGCATATGATCTCCTGCGACCGTCCAACCCCGAACGCGGGAACTAGGACAGTGCCTCCGCTTTCGACAACCTCCTTGCAGGCGAGTACGAACCCTCTCTCCGATTCCACCCTGTCGGGGTGATCTTGCGCAGCATATGTGCTCTCGATTACTAGTGCGTCCAAGTTGCCGTACTCTCTGTCCGCCCCGGAGACGAGATGCGTGGGGACCAGGTTGAAATCTCCAGTGTAGAGTGCGCGTTTTCCCTCGTTCTCGATCAGAACTTGGGCGCTCCCGGGGATGTGACCAGCGTTCAGCAACGTGACCTTAGAGCCATTAACCGAGAATTCGGATCGATAATCAACCGGCACTGTATGGGCGAGCATGGTCTCTAAGTCCATGTACTCGTATGGCAGATAGTAGCCGCTCAGCTTGATCATATCACGAACGAGAACGGTGGTAAGTTTGAATGTTGGCTCAACGCCATAAACCGGCAGTTTGGGCGATTGAACATAAAATAACGGAACCAGACCGCTATGATCTAAATGAGCGTGAGTAAGAACCACCGCGTCCAACTCCCGTGGAGAAACGTGGACGGGAAAGCCTACCTCGTGGTTTATCATTACCCCGTAATCCATAAGGATCTGGCTAGTCGCCGTTTTCACAGCGACAGCAGATCTGCCTACTTCCTGACATGCTCCTAAGAAACGTAATTGCATCCGTAATCAGCTAATCTTGGCGAAGCCTATTGATTTTGCTAGTTTTCCTTCCTTAATGTAAGAATAGCGGCTAACCGTACATCCCACGCAGCGATTTTGCTGTTTGCTGTAAGCGCCTATCAATCTCTTCCTCGATGTCGGCCGCATCGTACTCCAAATCCTTCACGCTCACCTTCAACCCGTAGGCCTTGGACACCGCCTTAATCGCCGTGGCTGCCGCCTTCGGGTCTGCATGGTCCGCCGAAGCGTAGGGCAGAATGGCCACGGCTGGGAAGTTCTGTTTCTCGAACTCTCCGAGCATTATCGCTAGGGGACCGTAGACAAATAAGCCCGGTTCAAGCGTAGGATGCTTCAGCTTAACCTTCTTCACAAGATAACGTGCAGTTGGCACAACCCGGATGGCATTCGAACCCGATTGAAGGCTAGCATCCAACCCACCAATCATTACCGCATCCTTGAATTTGTTATCGATGACCCATTGTGCGAGCGTCTTTGCAAACTCCGATTCTTCAGTTCTATGTGGCGAGAACTCCAGCTTCACAAGTACGATCTTTCCCGCTTTGTAAACCTCGAATGGCGTGACTAGACCGTCTTCCGAAGTCGCAATGAACGGCGGCGGATGCGCCACGTCTACGAAACCAATCCTCTTGGCGCCGAGAGCATGCACGAGGTATGAAACGGAAATGTACCCTGTTTCGCCGACCCCGTGGAATCCAGTAATGAGGGTACAGTTCCGCAGGTTCGCGGCCCTTACCATGAAATTAACGGGCAAATTCTTTCCTAAGCGCTCCCGAGAATTATGAGAACGATTTGCTGCGCATGTCCGGTCGAATATAATAACTTCGCCGAAGCCTAATGACACAATTCTTTCGCAGAGAAAATTGCAGGGTTACGTGCCCCGCGAATCGGATTCACCGATCAGAGGGTTCAAGGGAACCAGAAAAATCCTTATTTACCGCCTAGCTTTTACGAAAAGTAGTCACCTGAGGTAACAAAAATGGCATATTTGGCAGGACAACCCGTCCTAATCCTTAAAGAAGGTTCAACTCGAAACCGCGGCCGGGATGCACAGCGTAGCAACATCACAGCCGCAATAATCGTTTCAGAGGTTGTTAAGACAACTCTTGGCCCACGCGGTATGGACAAGATGCTCGTCGACAGCCTAGGCGATGTAACCGTCACAAATGACGGCGCAACCGTCCTAGACGAGGTTGATGTGCAAAACCCCGCCGCCAAGATGATGGTTGAGGTCGCCAAGACACAGGACGACGAAGTAGGTGACGGAACAACTACAGCGGTGATATTGGCGGGGGAACTTTTGAAGAGGGCAGAGGACCTTCTTGACGATGAAGTTCACCCAACAACGATTGTTGCTGGCTATAAGAAGGCGGCTGACAAGGCCGTATCCGTTCTAAGTTCCCTATCGGAACCAGTCAAGGCGGATGATCAGGCCACGTTGAAGAAGGTGGCAATGACCGCCATGCATAGCAAGGGTTTAGGCAATGCGCGCGAACACTTCGCCGACATCGCCATCGAAGCCGTTCAGCAAGTGAAAGAGAAACGGGGCGACTCGTGGTATGCCGACATAGACAATATTCAGCTGGTCAAAAAGGAAGGACAGAGCCTGCTCGACACCCAGCTAATTAGGGGCATAATCGTAGACAAGGAAGTTGTCCACCCCGGCATGCCGAAACAGATGAAGAACGCCAGGATCGCGCTCCTTGACGCGGCGCTGGAGATTGAGAAAACTGAAATCTCGGCAGAGATACGCATCAACGACCCGAACCAGATGAAAGCCTTCCTCGACGAAGAAAACAATATGATGAAAGAAATGGTTGACAAGGTCAAGTCTTCAGGCGCGAATGTCGTCCTCTGCCAGAAGGGCATCGACGACACGACGCAACATTACCTAGCAAGAGACGGAATTCTCGCCGTAAGACGGATCAAGAAATCCGATATGGAAAAGCTTGGCAGGGCAACGGGCGGCAGAATTGTGACGAACCTTGACGATCTAAAGGCCGGAGACCTCGGGAAGGCCAACCTTGTGGAAGAGCGAAAGATAGGTGACGACAAAATGGTCTTCATAGAAGGTTGCAAGGATCCAAGATCAGTAAGCGTCCTCATTCGAGCAGGCCTGGAACGGCTAGTTGACGAAGCGGAAAGGGCACTGAAGGATGCACTGTCAGTAGTCATCGACGTTGTGCAGACACCTAAAGTCGTTGTTGGCGGAGGAGCAATCGAAGCGGAGCTCTCAAAGCGCCTTAAGGACTACGCCGGCAAAGTAGGCGGACGTGAACAGCTCGCGATCGAAGCATTCGCCCAGACACTAGAGAACATACCAAAGACGTTGGCCGAGAACGCAGGCCTTGACCCGATTGACATCATGGTATCCCTTCGTGCGGCGCACGATAAGAAGGGCGGCGTAACGCAAGGGGTAGACGTGTTCGAAGGTAAAGTCAGAGACATGAAGAAGCAGGGGGTGGTCGAGCCGGTTAAGGTTAAGGAGCACGCGATCCGCTCAGCAGCCGAAGCCGCCTCAATGATTCTAAGAATCGATGACGTCATCGCAGCAGCCAAGCCTCCTCCAACACCGCCACCGAGAGGCGGAGAGATGCCAGAGTACTAAACGGCTCCTAGACGCACGGTTAAAATAGAGTGTGGCCGCGATAGTCGACTTGCTCCGGGCTCAAGGGCTCCGGTAGAAGCTAAGCTACCGAATATAGCCCGGTCAAGTCACGCGGGACGTAATGTGACGCCGAAAGTATGCTGGCCTCTCGAGCATCCGGGGAAAGTCAGCGACGCGGGTTCAAAAGCGAAAGCATCGTTCGCTGAAAATCCCGCCCGGAGCACCACCTCCCTAAACGAAGTGCCCACCGAACTTTCAGTTCAATCAAATCGGTTCCTCTTTGCGTTCCAAAGATACAATGATGCGATGGAGCAATAAGGATGCCAATGGGTCGCAATTTGCTTAATCTTCTTGGGCTTGGGAAGTTTGCGTAAGGAATAGACTTTGAATAGCCAATTGGATTCCGAGATCATCAACGGGAAGAACGTCAGCTCGCCCCAGCACGAAGAGGAGAAACATTTGTGCTGTCCACGGACCTATACCCTTCACTTCGTCCAGTATCCGAATTACTTCATCATCGGACTTCTTTCTGAGATGGTGAAGATCCAATTGACCGTTAACGACCCGTGAACTCAGGTCTTTGAGGTAGCGGATTTTTTGCGGGGAGACGCCCGCTTTCTTCAGTTTCGAAGGAGTAAGGTTGTGAAGTGCTTGTGCATCGATAACTTCGGTTTGGAGCAGAACTTTCAGTTTGCCAAAAATTGCACGGGCGGATTGCCAACTTAGCTGTTGAGAAATCACTGCTTCAACCAGTGACTCGAACGGATCATCGTCAACTGTGAGTTTAATCGGTCCATGTTTCTTTATTAGTTCACGAATCTTAGGATCGGCGCGGCAGATATGCCTCACGCCTAGCCGAAACGTTTGCGGCTTGCTAATGTCAGGGAAAGGCATAGGAAACTTTCAGCAGTTTGCAAACTTCAGATAAAAGAATTTGAACCATCGTCGTTTGTTCTGCCTCTTGGCGTTTACGACTTGAGTTCTGGATTAGGGTAAGGCACTTGTTCTCTCTTTACCCCGATTCCTGCAACTTCCGCAGGAGTCGCCCCCTAGACGAAGAGCCCCCGTCCAAAGGACCTCAATGTTGTTATGCCGGGATCCCCCTTGAGATTCTCAGAAAGAAGCGTGCCTACTTTGCCAATTGATGTTGAAGAGGCCGATCGTAATCGCGTAGAAGACAGTGTCCGAGCATACTTGCAGGGGAAGAAATCGCAGGGGCGGTCGGTATAATCCGTTCTTCGACGTTGAGCGGAGAAAGCCTGAGAGCGATTCTTGACGGCCTCGAACAAGTGCTGCCGGTTGATCAAATACGAGGACAGAAGATGACTGAACTGACAAACGAACTTATGGACGAAGGTTTACTGTAGTAAGTCCTTTAGTCTTCTTCGTTATAGTAGCTCAATAACACAGAGACTTGACATTTTGCTCTCATGAGAGCTACGCACACATATTTGACGTAGGTCACTGAATTCCTTGAACATTTTGCTTCACCTCAGATAATCAAGATTCTCTGTAACAAATTCGGCTTTGTTAACGTCAGACAGAAGGGTAGGCACGTAAAGCTGTGGTGGAATGAGGCCTACTGTTCCGGCATAGGTCGGATGAGGAACCGGGTATCTAACTAACGGCTTTGCATGAATATTCAGCCCTTCTTGAGTCGTCTTTGACGGTGTATGAAAACTCGTAGATTAAATTCGAGAGGGGTAGATGAATATGAGGTAATGTG
>CAZHKA010000057.1:0-45237 GCA_964533505.1 uncultured Candidatus Bathyarchaeia archaeon
CCCGGGCCGAAATTTTATATACGGCTTTTATTTACCTAGAGTAACAGATGTGAAGAAGTGATGTCTAGTCAATCTGTGCCAATTGTTATCCTGAAGGAAGGAACACAACGATCCACAGGCAAGGACGCACAGCGCAACAACATTCTTGCGGCCAAGGTGGTCGCGGAAACCGTGAAAACGACCCTGGGTCCTCGCGGAATGGACAAGATGCTGGTCAGCACTATCGGCGACGTAGTCATAACCAACGACGGCGCTACAATCATGAAGGAACTCGACGTCCAACACCCCGCCGCGAAGATGCTCGTCGAGGTGGCTAAGACCCAAGACAATGAGGTCGGAGACGGGACAACGACGGCAGTAGTTCTTACTGGCGAATTGCTGGACAAGGCTGAGAAGCTCTTGGATAAGGAAGTTCACCCCACCGTTATTGTCGAGGGTTACAAGAAAGCGGCAGATCAGGCACGGGAAATTCTGACCGGAATGGCTGAAAAGATTGATCCAAACGATGCGGAGACGCTCGGGAAAATCGCTAAGACCTCAATGGGAACCAAGAACGTTTCCGGGTCAAAAGATCACTTGGCCAAGATGGCAGTAGACGCTGCGCTTCAAGTGAAAGAGACAAGGGACGGTAAGCCCAAGGTAGACATCGACCTAGTCAAAGTACTCAAGAAACACGGAAAGAGCTTAGAAGAGACAGAACTCGTAAGAGGCATAGTGGTCGACAAAGAGATTGCGCACCCACAGATGCCGAAGCGCACCGAGAACGCAAAGATCGCGCTCCTAAACGCCAAACTTGAAATCGAGAAAACTGAGTTCGACGCGAAAATTAACATCAACAGCCCCGACCAAATGAAAATGTTCCTCGACGAAGAGGAACGTATGCTCAAAGAAATGGTCGACGACGTCGTGAAGAGTGGAGCTAACTTCGTATTCTGCGAGAAATCAATCGACGACATAGCCCTCCACTTTCTCGCCAAGAAAGGCATCTCTGCAGTCAAGAACATGAGCAGCGGAGACATGGAGAAACTCGCAAAGGCAACAGGCGCCAAAATCGTAGCTAGCGTTAAGGACCTCAATGCCCAATCCCTCGGATCAGCGAAGCTCATAGAAGAGACCAAAATCGGAGACGACAAATTAACCTACGTAAGAGACGCCAAGAACCCGATGGCGGTTACCGTCGTCCTTCGAGGCGGAACGGAGCATGTCGTTGACGAAGCTGAAAGGTCGCTGCACGACGCGCTATGCGTTGTCCGCGATGCGATCGAAGATGGAAACATCGTTGCAGGGGGCGGAGCACCAGAAGCCGAGACCTCCAAGCAACTCAGAGAATATGCCGTAAAGGTGGGAGGACGTGAGCAGTTGGCAATCGAAGCCTTCGCAGACGCGACGGAAGCGATTCCAATAGCATTAGCAGAAAACGCAGGCCTTGACCCAATCGACATAATGGTTGAGCTAAGAGCTAAACACGAGAATCCCGAGAACAAATGGTACGGCGTCGACGTATTCTCAGGCAAGATCAAAGACATGAAGACACTGAACGTACTGGAACCACTGCGCGTTAAGCTTCAGGTAGTAAAATCCGCCACAGAAGCAGCATCCATGATACTACGAATCGACGATGTCGTAGCCTCCAAAGGAACTAAGGGCGAGATGCCGAAAGGTGGCCCTGGCGGAATGGGTGGAATGCCCGGCGGAATGCCAGGCGGCGAATACTAAACTCGCCCATCCCCACCCTCCATTCTCTTTTCCCCGTTTTTTTGTATCGACTCTAACGGCACCATGACGTATTGATTCTAGAAGAAGACTTCATTGCCAAAGGCGACGGAACCGGTCGTTCTCGTCGCATCCTCTGAATTCATACTAAAGAGTTCGGCCGTACGCCGCACACTTGAGCAACGACTAATCGACGATTTGAAATTCGCCCTCAGGCGCGAGAACCTCAATTGTTCGAGAGTCGAGAAGGAAGCTGCAAGGCTTGTGGTGTTCGGCACAAAACAAAACGAGCTGGCCGCAATTGTGTGCCGAAGCGTGTTCGGCGTCGCCTATGCTGCCCCCGCTCTCTTGCTGGCAGCTCCCACACTGCAGGAGATTGTTGAATCAATCTTGCAATTCTCTCGGCAACAACTTAGACCGGGCAAAACGTTCGCGATTCGTGCTCATCGCTCGATCTCGGGCTCAATCTCAAGGCAAGATGTGGAGCGGGAAGCGGGGTCCGCGGTTTTGGGTGCGCTTAAGGACAAGGGAGTAAGGGTGGACTTGGACGATCCCGACTTAACCATTCACGTAGACTTGGTGGGTTCCGATGCGTACGTATACTATCTCAAATTGGTTGGTCCGGGCGGGCTTCCTCTATCGTCGCAATGGAAGATGCTCGCTGTTCTTGATTCTGGCCCGCTATCAATCCTCGCGGCCTTGGCTATGATGCGACGAGGTTGCGTCGTGGAATTCTTAATTCCAGTTTCAAACTTGGACTCTCGGCTCTTCAGTGACAGCCAATTGACTCTCGCGCGAAGGGTTGGTAGGCTGGTTACTAGGCCCAACTACGAGGCGTTTGTGATGGATATAGATCGACTACCTCAAGGAAAGGGCGCTGGGCTGGCTGGGTGGAAGGCTTTCGTAAGGGCGTCGGCGGTTAAGTTCGCTCAAGAGAACCGCTTCAAAGGGCTTGTCTTCGGCGACATCTCCGGGAATCTCTCCTCATTCACCAATTACCCTAGACTGAGTTCTTTGCCGATTTTTTATCCCTTACTTGGACTCGAAGCGGAGGACCTCTCCGAACTGTCGAGTCTAGCCGGGTTGGATGTTAGCGAGTTATTGTCCGACCAGAGCATAGGCGATGGTTCAAACGCACCTGAAAGTGAAATGAAATCATTCTTTGAAGAGATCGGTCTCCCTTCCGTTCGGGAGGTTCAATTTTAACTTCGGTACGGCAACGCCTCGATTAAGTCGCAAGCTGAAGTTACCGCGTCCAGGGACCTGGCACTTCGGCTGATCTCGATGGAGTTTTTGCGAAAGTCGTCAGAATTGATAACATCCTCCGCGGCGGAGGCTAGAGTATGAGTATTCAGGGCGTTTTGATTGATTACCTTTGCGACATGCAGTTGGGCGGCACGCTTTGCGTTACCAATCTGTTCCGTATGGTCCGGTATGGGTATGAGAATCATGGGTTTTCCAAAGGCTAGTGATTTCATTATCGTTCCGTGGCCTGCCCTACCTACTACGATATCGCATGCGTCAATGTATTTCTCTTGATTCTCGAGCCAGTCGAAAACACGAACACCTTTGATGTTGTGCGCCATTTGGTCACCGTCAGGTTTTCCAAGCGAAAGTACGGTTTGGAATCGGTCTGGCAATCCTTCGAATGCGAGCAGAAGTATCTTGGCTAATACTTTGCGTTCGACCTTTGGTCCGCTGACCGCGCCGTAGATCAGAGGCCGCGTAGTCTCGAAGCGTAACTCACGTTTTGCTTTCGCTTGGCCATTCTCACTTTCGGGCATGTGTTCGGTAATAGGTCCGACGAGCTTCACTTTGCCGTTGTACCGTTTCGGAATGGCCAGGTTTCCCAAAGCGATGGTGTGTGGTGCAGGCAGGTCTGGAATTAGGATGACTTGGCTCTTCCCCCAAACTAGCCCAATTGCTGTTCGGACAAAAAGCCAGCCTATGTTGGCTATGAAGAAGAATACTCTATCCTGCAGATTTACGGTTCGATTAGCCGGCCGTCGGATTATTTCGACTCGAAATTGGTTGAGAATTAGGGCTACGGGAATTCTAAGAAGTCTGGCGGCCACGAGAGAGGATGCTCTGGAATCCGAAACCACCACATCGGGTTTAAACTGTTTAAGGAATCGAATCTCGCGCGTTACCTGTTTAAGGAAGGTTCTAACGCCTAAAGAGAACCCCGCGGTCGCCGCGGTCAATTTGAAATCAATTGTGCCGTCAGTGGTGACCTTGAAATTTAGCGGGACGGCTGCGAATGTTGGGAGTTTCTTCTTTCTAGCATAGTCGAGACCATCAAGGTATGTCGAAAATACAATCTTGTCTCCGCGTCTTGTGAGCTCCTCTGCAATTGGGTTCAGGCGCGTAATGTGACCTAGGCCGATGCCACATGGAGCCAAGTATACGCGCAATTTCATTGTTCACCGATCGCTTTTCTCCTTACCTTCCCGGCAGGTTCTAGTTCCTCGAATATTTCGCCTTCGAAAACCTTCACTCTGACGCCATCCAGTAGCCATGAGTCGGGTGGCAGCCCCGCTTTCATGCAACAATTCGTGAGAAATTCGGACGAATCCCAATTCCATTCCGTAGCGACCTGCGGCAATAGTAGGCCTGACGATCCCATCCCTTCAACTATCAGGCCATCCCGTCCCACCCGAACCATGTCGGGTAGTTTCCTTCTATCTTTGGTCTCTAACGGCTTCGGTTGGGTTAGGGCGGTGACTTCGACGGTTACGGAGTGGTTAAATTCATTCAGCTTTACGGGCGGAAACCTTGGGTCTTCCGTGGCTGCATATATGGCGGCGCGAATCGTTGAGTCGATGAGTGGGGCTTCTGTGTAAGGAAAACCAATGCAACCCCGTAGCTCATGGGCAGGCTTTACTGTGTTTAGCGTAACGAATACGCCCGATTTCATCCGCAGTTTTTCTGTTGCTTCATTCGGTGAAGGGATGAGTCTGTGCTCCTCTAGGTAGGTGGTGATTGCTTGCCGCGCGGTGCGAATCAGCAGTTCCCCCTCTGCTTGGGTCAGATGGTGTTCAGCGGCCTGCGGAGCTTGACTTGGGTTCAAGAATATTTTTCGCCGCTTGAAGTGTTTGCTCTATCTTACCCCAATGGCTGCCTTGCCAATAGATTTTGGAGCAGGTTGGATTGGTGCAAACCCAAAAAGTCTTGTATACTTTAAAAGTTGCTGCAGGAATCAAACTCTCTATACCTTCTTTTTCGATCTTCTTTATGGTGGCCCCGCAATTTGGGCATCGGGATTTGCTGGGGTCGATCTTGAGTCTTAATGTGAAGCGTTCTGCCAGCTCGGCTAACCTTTCTGGTTCTGTTTTTCCTCGAACCAAGTATGATTCGATTCTTCTAAATGTCGCCGTCCTGTAGAGTTCCTCGTCTGACGTAAGCAAGATAAGCGAACCGGATTTAGCCGTTTCCAGCAGTTCAGTATCAGAGCGGTCTTTTTGATAGGCGGCATCGTATCCCAGCATCCGGAGCCACCTGGTTAGTTTTCCAAGCATCCCATCTAGAAGGAAGCGCATTCCCGGTCTCTCATGCGCATCACTCGACCCACGGTCTTCGACAGGAGTGTCGCCTTGGCTAATCTTCGTCGACGAGTCTAATCGTCTCCTATCGGTGACATCTCTTCGTAGCCGCTTCCGCTACGGGGCTTAGGCGCTGCCAGTTGAATCAGGAGAGGTCAGTCTTCTCCGGGCTCTTCCGCGTCCGCGAGGCATTCATCGCATAAGAACTGTCCATCATGCGACTTCAGTTCGTCCGCCCAAGAACCGCACCGGTCGCAGTAACCGTTTAATTCAGCAGTCTCCTTGGTTGGTCGAATCGGGGCGATCTGCGACTTTTCCGCCATCACATCGATCAGAGCTGGAGTTATGTCTACGATATCATTGCTTGTTATGATGCCTTTGAGTTCTCCGCCTTGAAGGACGACGAGCCTTCGGATTTTCAGCTGTCGCATCTTCTTGGCCGCCTCGGTCACGTCGGAACTGGCATCAACTGTGGCCGGGGGTTTCGTCATTGATTTTCCGGCCTGAACTTTGCTGGGCAGCAGGTCTAGCGCAGCCACTCTCCTCACCACATCACGCTCCGTCATGATGCCTACTGGTTTACCTTTCTTGTCGATCACTACGACGCAGCCAATCGCGTTCTTCTTCATGAGTTTTGAGGCGGTAAGGACCGTGTCCGTGTCTTTGATCGTTACGACCGGGCTTGACATTACGTCTTCTACCTTTACATCTGCGGCGGCTGTTTCGGGCAATGTTATTCGCGGTTGCACTATTTTTTCGAGGCCTTAAGGTCTTTGCTCCCTTCCTCTCCCTGACGGGCAAGTGTTATCTAGAGAGGTGTTGTAGGGGGCAGGCAGTGCTGCACTGAATTGGAATGGAAGAGATTTGACTGCAACCGTGACACAGAATCAGCCAAGTCCAAGGGTTAAGCCGTCGTCGGTGGTCTACTGGATGCGAGTGGTGTTAGCTATCATTGCTGGGGCGACGAACCAATTATTGCATATCACTGCTGCTAACTTCGGCGATCTTGCGACTGTGTTGGGTATTTCGCTTGGTGTAATGTTCTATCTGGTCTCAATATTTCTGGTGAAATATGTGCTTCATTATGGTGACGCAGAGCTGCGGGGTAAGAATCGCTACGTTACCCTTGGAGGAGGCACTTTCATCGTGCTCTGGATTATGGTCACCGTGCTTTTCTTCACGATTGGAATATAGTCGAACTTACTATCCTTTCTTGGCTGCAGAGGATTGTTGATCTTGGCTCGACCGTTCCAGAACTCTCGCGTAAGCCTCCAAGGCTTGGAAGTAACCACGGTCGAAGTCGCCATGTAACGGATTTTTTGCTTGGTGGGCGAACTCCCTTCGCAGAGTCTTAATGTTGGTCGGAGTTTTCTCAACCTTCGCGAAGTAGAGGTATTTGTCGTCGCTAGACTTCGCCGTCAGGAGCAAACCCTCTAGCGCCTTAAGGTATCCCTTAGCGGATTCAGTGGAAGGAAGTACAACGCGTGCGGTGTCCAGTTCTTTTTCTGCGTCCGCGATTCTGCGCCCGACTAAAGCATCAAAAAAAGGTGCGGTGTTGATGGTTTGAGGAGGTGGCGGTTTGGGTTCTTCAGCGGCGGCGTTTGACTTCGTCTTCTTCGGTGATATCTTTGATGCCTTCTTCCGTTACTTTGAATATGCGTTCTCCTTCGGGTAGGTACGGGCTGGAGATGAGCCTGCAAATTCTGACTGGGCCACTTGCTGTACGCCTCAGGAATATCCTGGTATGGCTGGTATGGGATACTATATGTCCTCCGACTGGTTCCACGGCCATGGCGAAGAATGCGTCAGGTTTTGACATGACTTGGTTCGTGACCACCGCGCATGCATTGAACGCCCTCGAAAGCCTAACCAAGCGATGCAGGTGACTGTTAAGCTTCTGCTGTCTCTCTGCAAGCATCTCTCTGCCGAGATATTCGCTCCTGAAATGTGCCGTCAGGGAGTCAACTATGATCAGCTTAACATTATTCTCTTGTATGATCGAATCTGCCTTCTCAAGCAGAAGGATCTGATGGTCACTGTTGAACGCTTCTGAATAGATTATCTTCTTCGCAGTTTCAATTGGGTCCAGGCCGAGCGATTTGGCCATACGTACTACCCACTCGGGGCGGAAAGTATTTTCAGTGTCTATATACAAGGCGCATCCGTTTAAGCCACCCCGCTCCTCGGGTAGTTGTACATTGACTGCCAGCTGGTGGCAGAGTATGCTTTTTCCGACGCCGTATTCGCCGTAGAATTCTGTTATTGTTTGTGTTTCTAATCCTCCGCCTACAAGTTCGTCGAGCTGTTTGCTTCCCGTGCTTAGGCGTTTTACGTTCTGCCTCATCTTAATCAGTTCGTCAGCCCTGATGAAGCTTAACGCTAGGCTACCGCGAGCTTCCGCAACCACCTTCCCGGCTTGCTTTTCGCCTACGCCCGCTTCGGTCAGCTCCTTGATTGTCGCCGTGGCTAGTGATTCGACGGTATGAAATCCCATCTCTCTGAGTTTCTCGGCTGTAGCGGGGCCGACGCCCGGGATGTCTTCTATGAATTCATATTTCTTATGCGCCTCAACGGGGGGCTGGGCTTGCTCAGTTTTCTCCTCCCCCGCTTCCTCCTCCGGTTCCTGTGGTTTGGCTTCCTCTGATTTCTCCGCTTTTTCTTTAGGAGCTTTGGAAATCTCCTTAGGATTATCTTCCTTGACTTTCTCTTTCAAGACTTGTGTCGTCGACAACACTGACAACCAGCTTATTCAAGATGACTAGATCGCTGGGTTACTGAATAGTAAGGACCAATATAACGGAGAGAGATGAGTGAATCAAATCCCGCCCAAAGGCAGATTCTGCCTTATCTAATCAGACTTCATTTGGGTGCATCTGGTAGGGTTAAATGAATTGGCCTCTAGTGAATCGAGCTTGGTGGGTGACGAGCTGTCGAACACGTGCGCTGAGGAAATGATAGAGGTGGAATGCATTGGTTCTCTCAGTGAGAGTTAATCCTACGCTCGCGGAAGCAGCTGAAATACTTGAGCAGGCCTTTCGAGGCAGACGCCTCGTTATTCTGGTTGGAAATTGCAGAGTCGACTACGAAGGGCGAGCGTCGTCAACGTTGGAGTGGGGTGAGAGGATCACCATGATTAAGCAAGATGGCTCCGTGCTAGTCCACAGGCCCATAGGTTATGAACCGGTCAACTGGCAACCGCCCAAGTGCATGATGAGTGTGAGGTTGGAAGACGGGTCACTGGTCATTAACGCCAACCGCCAACAACCTAAGGAATCAGTCTCCATAGAATTCAGAGAAATCTCCATGGCTACAATTGGCGATCTTACTGATAATGGAGAATTCGCGTTACACGTCACGGAAGAGCAGATGAAGCAAGCGATCCTCATCGCACCCAGCTTGGTTGAAGATGGTTTGAGGCCTTTACAAGAGGAAAAAAGCCTGGGAGAGGCCGGGTTCACCGACATCATAGCGGAGGACAAGGACGGTGACTTCATCGTAATCGAACTTAAGCGGGTGCCAGCTTCGAAAGATGCGGTGATGCAGCTCGAAAGGTACCTTGACACGTTGAGAAAGCGGATAAACAGGCCGATTAGGGGGTTGGTTGTGGCTCCAGAGTTACGCAGGAACGCACAACCATTGCTTGCAAGTCTGAAGCTGGAGTTCGTGAGGCTCGCCCCCGAAAGATGCTTCAATGTCCTCAAGAGTCAGAAGGATGCCAAGTTGAGCCAGTTTCTCTCTTGAACAATCTACAAACTCAAAAGCCAGGTACCTTTCGGCAACCTTATTTAACGTCAAATAGTGACTTCCACGAAAACAGTGTGACGCACTTGGAGCCATCAAGAAAACCACTAAATCTGCTTGTGAAGAAGCTCAACGCCGAAGTCAACATTCGACTAAAGAATGATGTTGAGTACAGAGGAAGAATGATTGACGCCGACAGCCACATGAACATCATACTTGAGGGGGCCACCGAATACCGCGGTAACTCGCCCACTGCTAACTATGGTAACGTAATCCTGCGCGGTAGCAATATACTGTACATTTGCGTTGACACGAGCAAACAGCAGGCCTAACGCAAGTCCCTCATACGCTCGGACGCGATGCGAGGCCTCCGACATGCGTGCCCAGAGTGATTCTTTTTTGAGGGAAGAGTCGCTTGCAGAACTCGCGTCCCAAGTTGTTGAGTTTGGCATAAGCGACCAGGAGCGCCTGAATCGAGCTAAACTAGATTTTTGCCGAAAACATAACTTGAGCTGGATGCCGCGTAACTCGGATATCCTCAGCGCGCTTCCCCCAGACGTGAAGGAGAAATTTTCCGAAGGCCTGCGGATAAAGAAGGTTCGCAGTGTCTCAGGCGTAAATGTGATCGGGGTTATGAGTTCACCCCGTGGCTGCCCCCACGGGCGATGCGTCTTTTGCCCCATGGAAAAGGGGTTCCCGATGAGTTACACATCTGGGGAGCCGGCTGCTATGCGTGGCATGCAGGCCGGTTACGATCCATTTGTTCAGATAACGAGTAGAATTGAGCAACTTAGGGCGATTGGACATGTACCGTCGAAGGTTGAGCTGGTTATCCAAGGGGGAACGTTTCTCGCCGCCCCATTTGACTACCAGGAGATGTTTGTTAAGCGCTGTCTCGACGCGGTTAACGATGCCGAGTCGAAGGATCTTGAGGAAGCGAAAGCCCTAGCTAAGATTGGGACGATCAGAAATGTTGGACTAACTATCGAGACGAAACCAGACTGGTGTAAGGAGAGCCATGTTGACCAGATGTTGAGGTTCGGTTGTACCCGAGTCGAAATCGGAGTACAAATCATCGACGATGCCGTTTACAAGCTCACGAACCGAGGCCACTCCGTTCAAGATGTCGTCGACTCATTTCAGATAGCACGAGATGCCGGTCTGAAGATAGTGGCCCACATGATGCCCGGTTTGCCCGGGTCAGATATGCGGAAAGATTTGGCTTCATTCCAGCAACTGTTCTCAGACTCGCGTTTTCGTCCTGATATGATGAAGATTTACCCATGCCTAGTCATGGAAGGAACTGAACTATTTGAGTGGTGGAAGCGTGGGGATTACAAGCCTTTGGAGACAGAAGATGCAGTCGAGCTCATAGCGCAAGTCAAAGAATTTGTTCCACCGTGGGTAAGAATCATGCGTGTTCACAGAGAATTTCCAGTTCACCTGATCAAAGCCGGCGTGAAGAACGGCAATCTTCGAGAACTCGCATTGCAACGGCTTCGGGAAGAGGGGAAATCCTGCAATTGCATTAGATGTCGAGAGGTGGGGCACAGGGTCATGAAGGAGAACGTAACCGTGGACCCTCGCTCTGTACAAATAATCACTCGAGAGTACGAAGCCTCGGGAGGAACTGAGTTTTTCATTGCGGCGGAGGAGGCGGAGGCAGACGCCCTCGTCGGGTACGTTCGGCTCCGAATTCCATCGAAGAAATCGACACGTAAGGAGGTTGAGGGGTCAACTGCTTTGGTGCGCGAGCTTCACGTATATGGCCCCGAAGTTCCAATCGGCCAGCATCGGCGCGGCTCTTGGCAACATTCAGGTTTCGGGCGGAGACTGTTGGCGGAGTCAGAGGAGAAGGCGAAACAGGCAGGGGCGAATAGGGTACTTGTGTTGAGCGCCCTGGGGACTAGGGAGTATTATCGGCGCGAAGGGTATGATTCTTTAGGGCCGTACATGTGTAAATGCATGACCAACTAACGTCTTAAGAAGCACCGCTTTTCCTTGCTCATCGAGTGTACTTAGGATGGCCGAAGAAGACTCCAGTGGCTATATCGGATTATCATATGAACTCTTGAAGCGAGTAGGGGCGAAAGTGGGCGACCGCGTTTGCCTGGAACTCAAACGCCCCGAGGGCCAAGAGGTTGTAGAGGGGATGTTAATGCCGCGCTATCGCACGCGGAAGGAAGAGAACTACGTTGTCCTCAAGCTTCCGAGTGGGTACAATGTTGGAGTTAGAGTCGATTCAGCTACGAAGATCAATATGCTCGGAAAGGGGCAAGCGCCACAATTCGTGCGGCCTGCGCCACCTGCGCAGAAACCGAATCTGCCGAAGGTTTCAGTGGTAAGCACAGGGGGAACCATAGCGAGCAAAGTCGATTACCGAACAGGCGCAGTGAAACCAGCGCTGGACGCTGAGGATCTCTATAGTGTCGTACCAGAGCTCGCCGATTTGGCCGATATCGAAGCGCACATACTCTACAGCGTCTTCAGTGAGAACATAGGCCCACAACATTGGCCGAAAATTGCGGAATACATCGCAAACCAAGCTACTAGGGGGGCCGACGGAGTCGTAATCGCGCATGGTACGGATACGCTCGGATACACGGCAGCTGCTCTCAGCTTCGCGTTCACATCTCTTCCCATCCCTGTCGTCTTGGTCGGATCCCAACGCTCATCTGATCGGCCGAGTTCAGACGCCGCATCGAATCTGATAGCCGCGACCGCCGTAGCGGCTCAAGCTCCTTTCGCTGAAGTCGTTGTGGCAATGCACGACTGGATTTCTGACGAGAAGGTCGCCGTGCACAGAGGGACGAAGGTTCGAAAATGCCACACGAGCAGACGAGACGCATTCAGGAGTGTGAACGCCAAGCCCATAGCACATTACGACCTCGTTCATCGCACGCTCGAACTAGGTCAGGAGACCTACAGGCCTAGGCGGAAAAACTCACCTCCGGAGCTTCAATCTCAATTCGACCCCAACGTTGCTCTCATAAAATTTCATCCGGGTATATCCGTAGGGATCGTCGACTGGGCTACTGCGGCTGGTTACAAGGGCATTATTCTAGAAGGCACAGGACTAGGCCATGTTGGAGACGTTCTCTTCTCTTCCATTGAACGTGCCGTGAACAACGGAGTAGTGGTCGCCATGAGCTCGCAATGCATCTGGGGGCGCGTCCACATGAACGTAT
Organism: uncultured Candidatus Bathyarchaeia archaeon; assembly: GCA_964533505.1. Classification (GTDB taxonomy): domain Archaea; phylum Thermoproteota; class Bathyarchaeia; order 40CM-2-53-6; family 40CM-2-53-6; genus FEN-987. The sequence continues at coordinate 12,185 of CAZHKA010000057.1, forward strand.
ACTCAACCGGCAGGGATCTGCTTAGAATGGGCGTTCTCCCGCTGGGAGATATGCTCGCGGAAACGGCCCTCGTGAAAATGATGTGGGCTTTCGGCCACGAGAAAGACCCCGAAAAAGTCAAGGAAATAATGTTAACGAACATTGCGAATGAACTCTCAGAGCGACGAGAATTGGAGGACCTAATCCAATGAGTTCCCCCACGTTGAAGGTGGGCCTAGAAATTCACAGGCAACTGGATACAAAACATAAGCTCTTTTGCGGTTGCCCTACCGACTTGGCGGAAGAAAAACCTGAAGAAAAATTTCTGCGCCGACTTCGACCAACTCAAAGCGAACTCGGACAGGTGGATCAGGCTGCCCTCTTCGAATTTCATAGGGGGCGGAGCGTCGTTTACGAAGCCGATAATCAAACCTCCTGCCTCGTCGAGATGGACGAGGAACCGCCTAGGGAACTAAACAAGGCAGCGATCGACGTCTGCCTTACCGCTTCTTTGCTAATGCAAGCCAAACCGGTGGACGAAATTCAAGTCATGCGCAAGCTAGTAATTGACGGCTCGAACACGACTGGTTTCCAGCGAACCGCCGTAGTTGCATTAGGCGGTCAGCTAAAGGTTGACGACAAAATCATTCCTATCACGCAAATCTCGCTTGAGGAAGACGCCGCGCGTAAGGCGTCACAATCTGAAGGCACAGTAGGGTACAGGATCGATCGGTTGGGAATCCCGCTCATCGAAGTCACAACCGCCCCGGTTCTTCGGTCGCCGCCCGAAGTGGAAAAGGTGGCTTATGCAATCGGATCCGTACTTAGGGCGACAAGGAAAGTGAAACGAGGCCTTGGAAGCATTAGGCAAGATCTGAACATTTCGATACCAGATGGAGCCCTAATAGAAATCAAAGGAGTTCAGGAGCTTGAAGTAATCGGCAAAGCCGTCGAAATAGAAGTTGTAAGGCAGCAGACCCTTCTGTTGATCAGAAATGATCTGAAAGCTAGAGGTCTACAGCCAAACCAAATCGAGAGAGATTACCTCGACCTCACAGACCTCTTCACGACCTCCAAAGGACGAGTAATCAAAGAATCCCTGAGCAAAGGCGGGATAGTCTTGGGAGTGAAATTGCCCAAATTCAAAGGCCAGCTAGGAAGGGAGCTTTCGCCGGGACTAAGGCTCGGGACCGAAATGTCGAGTAGGGCAACGTTCTGGGGAGGCGTAGGGGGAATCTTCCATTCGGACGAACTGCCGGCATATGGAATCTCCAGTGAGGAGATTGCCGCTGTGAGCAAAAGGTTACGGCTCTTGCCTGACGACGCGTTTGTTATCGTCGCCGACTCGAACACCAAAGCGAGAGACGCTTTGGACGCCGTGATCGATCGCGCCTTGGAAGCTCTAAACGGTGTCCCGGAGGAAACCAGGACGGCGATGCCTGACGGTACCACACGCTATATGCGCCCCAGGCCAGGCGCGGCCCGAATGTATCCGGAGACCGACGTTCCGCCTACGCCAATTGCGGAGGAGTACTTAGCCGTACTGAACGCTCATCTTCCTGAGACGGCTGAGAAACTGATTGGCCGGCTGATGGAGGGGTATTCACTCAATTCGAAATTGGCCCGCCAATTGATGGACTCGGATTATCTGAGCCTCTTCGAACAGATCGTTGCCTCAGGCAAGATTCAGGCAACTTTCGTTGCGACCTTTCTAACTGAGACTTGCAAAAGCCTTGAGCGAGAGGGGATACCAGTCCGTACAGTCCCTGATGCAAAGATGGAAGCAACGTTTCGTATGATTGAAATTGGTTCAATTGCTAAGGAGGCGCTGGCGGATCTGACGAAGTGGCAGGTGTCTCATCTTGATGAAGAGCCTGAGGTGGGCGCACACAGCCTTGGACTGCGTATGCTAACGGAGAACGAGCTAACGCCCATCGTAGATCGTGCCATCGGGAAAAACAAAAGGATGATCGAGGAGAAAGGCCAAGCTGCTTTTTCTTCGATCATGGGAGCGGTCATGTCTGAGGTTCGCGGTCGCGCTGATCCGAAGTTAGTCACAGAAATTGTGAAGAAACGGATGACCCAGAGATAGGTCACTCCAGAAATTGCACATCGTCGACTAAGCCATCGCTGTTCAAGTCGATGCCGGTTACGACACGAGAAATCACGTTTCTATTGGAAGTGTTTCCTCTGGCGATATCGTCGGTGTATTTGATGAAGCCGAGCACAGCAGCTCTGGTTCCTAGGTAACTATTGCCTGCGATCACCAACGCTTTGTTTTGCTTGTTCCGTGGGTTCTCTATCAACTGAATGGCTCCCTCTTCTTCCCCCGCGTAGCTTCGACCAGACAGCCGAGAAATCATCATGTTGCGACCTGTAAGTTCGTAGGTTATAGGTAGGAATTCGTTCAGCGTCATTGTCACGGTGTTTACCCTCGGGCCACCGACGACTATCAGATTGCGCGCTGATTCTTGTTCGGATAACTCGGTATCCAGCCTGACTACGCTCTCGCGGGTTATGGGAAGAAGTGAGCCAAGGAAGAGTGCTAGATCCGTCGCCCTATCGCCGCAACGCGCTCGGCTACTAAAGATGCCGTGCGCATCGGGGCTACCGAGTACGATATGGCCGTCAAAATGACCTTGGGAAATGAATGGCTCAAGGATCTTTGCGGACATTTCAGAAAGGCTTTCCTCGACTTGGGACTCATCGGTTTTGCTTGTTATTCGAGGTACTATTGCGATGGCTTTCTCTTCGGCGCGGTAATATTTCGCCATGGCTCCACGTTTCTTGACCGTCTTCTCTAACGTGATAAGGCCGGCTTGTTCAAGTTCCCTGAGGTGATAGCAGATTACTTGTTCGCTGGTCTTGAAGGTGTGAGCTAACTCTTTAGCGCATTTTCCTTCGTTCGAGAGTTCGTTGAGAATTTTCCATCGTCTTGGTTGAAGGACGAGCTGAGCTGTTTTCGGGTCGGAGAGGATTCTCGCGGGGAGGAGTCTGTCGGTTCTTCTTTCCTTCAGAAGTAGGTACGACATGTCTTGGTCCTCGGAATTGAATAGTGAAGGCCTGATTTGACTATTAAAGGTGATTTTGATTATTTTGTGAGAATACTGCGCACGCGCTACGGAAAAAATGATTGTATCGTCAAAACACCGCCTTAGGAATGCTTATCATTCTTTCCCACACACCTCGGCGGATTCTCATCGGATGAAGGCATATGTGTGGAATTTCGGGCGTAGTACTCGAAGCCGGCGAAGTTGGCCCCATACTGTACGATTCGTTGAAGCGTCTCGAATACCGAGGATACGATTCAGTGGGAGAGGCCGCAGTAATCAACGGCAGAGTCGTCGTAAAGAAAGACATCGGAAAGATCGATGAGGTTGAAAGGCAGCTTCACATCAGCAGCCTGCCTGGAACGATAGGAATCGGCCACACGAGATGGGCGACCCACGGCACTCCTTCGCGAAAAAACGCTCACCCGCACACTGATTGTAGCGGAATCATAGCCGTCGTGCACAACGGAATCATAGAGAACTTCATGGAACTAAAGCAGGAACTAGAAGCGAAGGGCCACACCCTAAAGTCGAGAACTGACACTGAAGTGGTTGCTCACCTAGTAGAGGAGAACCTGAAACTCAAGATCGGTTTTGTCGAAGCCGTTCGCCAGGCCGCGAAGAGGCTCAACGGTGCATACGCTTTGGCGTTTGTTTGCGCTGAGGAGCCGGACAAAATCGTATGTGTCAGAAAGGAGAGCCCGCTTGTCATAGGCATCGGAACAAAAGCGAACTATCTCGCCTCCGATATCCCAGCTTTCCTTCCTCGAACAAAAAACGCCCTGCTGCTTGATGATGATGAGATGGCGGTCTTGACTCCCGATCAAGTTCATGTGATGAAAGTCGAGAGCGGAGAGGAGGTGCGAAGGGCACCGTTCACGGTGGAGTGGAACGTTGAAACTGCGACCAAAGGCGGTTTTCCGCATTTCATGCTAAAGGAGATCAATGAGCAGCCCCTCACAGTTAGGAACGCGCTCCGCGTCCAACCAATATATCTCGAACTGATGGCTTCAGCAATGAATCGTGCGAAGAAGGTATTTCTTCTCGCTTGCGGGACATCCTACCATGCCTGCCTGGCTGCTGCATATGCATTCGCAAATTTAGCAAAGGTCGAAGTCACACCTGTTATCGCGTCCGAATTTATCGACGGTTACGGCGCTTTGATCGATGCGGATACAGTCGTTTTGACGATAAGTCAGTCCGGTGAAACAGCAGACACGCTGACCGCAGTCAGAGAGGCAAAGAACCGAGGAGCGACTATCCTTGGTTTGACTAATGTGATGGGATCTACTCTGACAAGACTGTCTGACGTTTACATTGGTCAAAATTCAGGACCGGAAATGGGAGTCGCCGCGACCAAGACATTTACTGCGCAGTACTGCGTGCTAATCAAGATAGCTATCGCTCTTGCAAGAAAACGAAAAGCTGCAAGGCCCAAGGACCTTCAAATGCTTGAAGATGGATTGAGTCGGCTTCCAGAGTGGATTTCAACGACGCTGATAACTCAGAATGATAACGTTACGCGAATAGTTGAGAAGAACTCTGACAAAGCGAGTTTTTGCTTTCTCGGTCGAGGTGTTAGTGTTGCCACTGCACTCGAGGGCCGGCTGAAACTTCTTGAATTGTCCTATCTCCCGGCTATCGCGTACCCGGCGGGTGAGTCGAAGCATGGATTCATCTCGGTTGTTGAAGATGGTTACCCGGTGCTCTTCATCGCTCCCAAGGACGAAGCCTATTCAAAGATAATTGGAAATGTGATGGAGATGAAAGCAAGGCGCGCTCATGTTGTATCTCTGGTTGAGGGTGATGACGGCCAGGTAGCGAGTCTTTCCGACGAGACAATCCAGATGCCTGTTGGGATTCCACCCCCGCTCACTCCAATCGTCTTCATTGTGCCTCTCCAGCTGTTCGCGTATCGTATGGCAGTTACGAAAGGGTATGATCCGGATTTTCCGCGCAACCTAGCGAAATCGGTCACTGTTCATTAGCTGCCCACTTGCACGATGCCACGACGTGTGCTTCCGCAAAAGTGTCCTAGAAGTCGGAATTCTCTCACGACTTGGAAACGAGTAGAAACGCTTTTCTTGGTACCTTGCTAGGCTGGCTTGATGAGGTTTGAAGAACAATCCTAGAAACCTCACAATGACCATTGCCGGTGCCGCGGTCTTTGCAGCTCTAGCAGCGGTATTGACTCTCGCACGAGCGGCCGTGCCGTTTCCGCTTATTCCATACCTCCAGGTTGATTTTGCGGAAATACCAATCATGATTTCGTTCTTCCTGTTTGGCCCTCTTGCAGGCGTAGTCACCGAACTCGTGCATTGGATATTTCTTAACGAGACTGGTTCTGACGTGCCTTTAGGGCCGGCGATAAAACTTGTTGCAGTGCTGTCCACATTTTCGGGCTTTTGGCTTGGCAGCCTAGTCTATTCCAAGGTTAGTGGGCGAGTGCGACGAAGGGCGGGTCTAGGTCTGTCGTTAATGTTCGGTTTGGGAATGCTTCTGCGCGTCGCTGCAATGACTGTGATGAACTATGCGGTTCTTGTTTACATCGGCCCAGTTTTCTTCGGCGTCGACTACCTAAGCTTCGCCCGAAGCACAATCATAGCGACGACGGGATGGCAATTCAACGGCGACGTGGCGGTTCTATTTTGGGTCCTTGTCTTCACCGCGGTCTACAACGTCGTAAATCTTCTCGCGGCCTCTATTCCTGCGGGGCTAATCGTTTCGCCGATGACAAATTCGTTTAGGCACATGACTTCCGTTCAGACTTGGTTGATGCGCAGTCTCGAAGCGCATTCCTCCCGCTAACTAGGCCAAACCTTCGATCGGTAAATCGTTGCGTCGCGCCCTTCCCCGACTGAGATTAACCTCACTTGGGCCTTCATGATCTCTTCAACCCTTTCGACATACTTTCTTGCCTGTTTCGGCAATGAATCATAGCCGTTCTTCGCGACTGTAGACCATTCCGCGGGTGATAGATCGGGCCATCCTTCCATCTCTTCGTAAATCGGTCTACAGTTAGAGTATTCACGTAACCCGGCGGGTTGCTCTCTCATTATCTTCCCACCCGCGTCGTACTCTGTGCATATCTTAACTGGGTCGAAGCCTCCGAGCGTATCCATCTTGGTCAGCGCTACACCGGTCAGGCTGTTTACTCTAGCAGCAAGCCTCAGAGTAACCGCATCTATCCACCCGCAACGGCGCCTGCGTCCCGTCACGGTTCCGAATTCCTTTCCTTTCTCTTGTAACCGCGAACCTAGTTCGTCAGTCAATTCCGTTGGTACCGGCCCCGCGCCAACCCGAGACGTATACGCCTTCACGACCCCCAGTACTTCGTTTACCTTCTTCGGTCCGACTCCAGCCCCTGTGCCGACGGCGCCGGCTACGGTGTTGGACGATGTGCCGAAAGGGTAGACGCCATGGTCAATGTCAAGCATAAGCCCCTGTGCTCCCTCGAATAGAACACGCTGGCCATGATCTAGTGCTTCGTTCAAGACGAGCGACGTGTCGGTGACGTAGGCCTTCAATTCCTCCCCGAACTTGAAGTAAGTGCTGAAGAGCTTGGCCGCATCTACACGTGCGTCTGAACCATAAACTGAGGTCAAAGTTTTCTCCTTAAGTATCGAGTTTTGCGCGATCCTCTGTCTCAGAATTTCCTCGTCAAGCAAGTCGCATACTCTGATGCCGTATCTAGCTACCTTGTCGGTATAGGTTGGGCCGATCCCCCTCATCGTTGTTCCAGAACGCAATGCCCCTTTGAATGCCTCTTCGGCGGCATCTAACGATTGATGATAACTCAAAGTTACATGCGCCCTGTCGCTAAGAGCCAGGTCCGGTTTGTAACCGCGCGCCGTAAGATCTGAAATTTCCTGAACCAACACAGTAGGGTCGACGACGACGCCGTTCGCAATCACAAGTTTCTTTCGGTGCAATACCCCTGAGGGCAGCAGTCGAAGCTTGTACGTCTCATTTCCAACGTTTATCGTGTGCCCTGCATTGCTGCCTCCCTGAAAACGAGCAACGTAATCAGCTTGTGAAGCCAGGTAGTCTACGATCTTTCCTTTACCTTCGTCTCCCCATTGGCACCCCACGACTACTACGCTAGGCAAACTTAGAACCTCCATTCGGAAGGTCCAATGCTCCGGCTGTCAGATCTGGTTCGGGCCTGGTAAACAAATTGGTAAGACGCTGTGCGCCTCACTCGATTTCCCCATCTGGGGCGTTCAAGATCGAATTTAAGCTTTGGCAACAAGTTGAAAATGTGCGAACGACAGACTCGGCACCTCAACGCCCGATTTCGGCGAAGACAATGATTGACTTGATTATGATTATCGATAATTGGCTGGATCAGTCTGCCCTTCGAGCGTCACGGCGCCGGCTGAGGGCGCTCTCCACTTAATGGCACTCCACGAAAAATGTACACTAAAAGCGGTTCAAAGATGGCGGATCAGTCTGCCCGTCGAGGTTTCACTGCGCCGGCTGATTGGCGCTCCTCACTTAAAGGGTTCATCATCTTCCGCGCTCTCTTGCTTCAGAACTGAATAGCTGGCTCCCGCTACTTTTTCTTTGCGCCTGTCTGCTACACGAGACCGAGTCTTTTCAGAATAGCCAAATCTGGTCACTGCGGCGATGCCCTATGGCGCCAATAATTACAGTCTGTCGCAGTTGTGTGCGCAGTTAGAAATCCAAGTGGGAATGGGCAGCATCCCTGTTGAAAATTCAATGGGGATGAACCCATCTGCGAAGCTAATTCCGTGTGGTCGTGTTGAGGGGCAGCTCCTGGTTTCTCGTGTATGATTATTCGATGGCACCGGTTCTGGTGCTCTCTTATTGTGACTATCTGATGTGAACATCGAACGTGTTCCGTTCTTTTATTTTCGCTCAAGTAAAGTAAGTAACTGGCTTAGCAGGGCGAAAACTGATGGTGAAGGGAAAGCTTTGGCATCAGCGAGACTTCCTCAAATTCTGGATCGGCGACACAGTCACACAACTCACTGGCCAGATTACGGATCTGGCCCTTCCCACGGTGGCCATCCTCACCATCGAGGTGACGGCATTTCAGCTTGGGGTTATCAACGCGCTGGGGTTCATGGCTTTCCCTACGCTCGGTCTCTTCGTCGGCGTCTGGATCGACAGGATAAGACGAAGGAGGGTTATGATCTTGGTAAACTTGATCGAGGTAGCAACGCTCGCGACAGTGCCTGTTGCTTTCCTACTCGGCATACTCGGACTGTACCAGTTGTATGCCGTTTCCCTAATCATGGGGACGTGCACTCTCTTCTTCGACGTCGCCTACCAGTCCTATCTTCCAAGCCTAGTGAACAAAGAGGATGTCGTAGAAGGCAACCAGAAGCTTCAGACCAGCGCGTCTGCCGCTCAAGTCGCGGGCCCCAGCATCGCGAGCGCTATGATGCAGTTCTTTGGAACTGCGCTGTCAATCGCATCTGATGCATTAGGAACCTTGGTCGCGGTGCTCGCGCTGATGTCGATAAGGAAACCCGAACCCAAGCCTGAATACAATTCCTCCGACGGCGAACGGCGCTTCTTCGACGAAATGAAGGAAGGAATCAAAGTCATCACCAGTAACAAGTTGCTCTGGACACAGGCAGGTTGTACCGGCACTTACAATCTTGGCACCAACATTTTCGGGGTAGCTATCCTACTTTATGCGTACCGTATCTTGGGAATTTCCAAAGGCGTAATAGGAATCATCTTCTCTATCGGGGCGGTTGGTTTTCTTCTCGGCGCATTGATCTCTTCAGCAGTAATCGAAAAAGTTGGTTTTGGGAAGACCATCGCTTTAGCGTCGGCAAGTGGTTTTGGTCTATTGATCGCTCCGATCGCGAGAGGTACCCTCGCCGTACTGATGTTAGGGGTCGCATACTTCATCGCAGACTTGGGCATTCCGGTATACAATATCAACCAAGTCAGTTTGAGGCAGGTGATAACGCCGAACAGGTTTCAAGGAAGGATGAACGCTACTATGAGAACGGTTGTATGGGGAACGATTCCAGCCGGCTCGTTTCTCGGGGGAATCTTCAGCACAAGCTTGGGGATCATACCCACCCTCATCGTGGGCGGGCTCATTTCAGGTGGTTCATTTCTCTGGATAGTTCTCGGGCCCATCTTCAACCTAGTAAAGCAACCCGAACCTATAGGCGAATGAGTCTAATGGACGCCTTCACCGTAGCGTTTCGTTTTTCACGTCACGCCTTTGACGCGTGGATTCTTGCACTTTGATTGCATGACGTACAGAATAGGCGGTGGCAGCATCCCCATATCAAAACGTATAGGGATGAACTCGCTTGCGAGCCTTTCGTCGAAGCCTCATTTCATTTCCATCCCAGCTTACTCGTAGGGTAGTGAAATTTTTCTTGGCGCATGATCGGGCGACAGATACTCTGGGGTAGAGTGGCATTGAACAGGATTGAACAGGAAGGGAAGTAGCGCAACCAGCTAGGGTATAGTGGTTTGGAATTGTTTTCAGGTTCACGCAGCCGACCCGTTTGGACGGCTTGAATACCTCTTCTAGACACATTCTTCAGTTGTGCGGGATTCGAGGAACTCGGGACGCGGCGATGGGGTGCCCGCGAATGGGGTTGGCGACGACCGAAATCTCCAACTTGCAGTTAACTCAAAGGTAGTCATGTGTCCGTGCGTTGCCAAGGATTTGTTCAATCGAGGATTTGACATCAGCGAAATTGACATCAGCTCGAAAGGGTGATGGTCTGCCAGGTTTTTTCGGTATTCCATTAGAGTGGGCTTGACCACATTGGGTTCGTGTTACTTCACTTGCTTGAGGTTGGCGTTATCCTCGTCGAAGGTGATCTGCATCATACTCAGGACAGTTTCTCTGATCGCCTTGTCGTCTAGTCCTGCAATTTTGAAGTCCCCTACAATCGTAACCCCAGTCTTGTCACCCTTCGGTATGTAGTATAGGAATGCGCGTGATCCCGCTGTCGGGCCCTCCACGTGTTCCTGAACCATTCCGAATGGGGGATACAGAGTGTTCTTGATTTTCACCCGCACGGGTTTTCCCATAATCGTCCGCTCGGCTGTTATGGTTACCGAATTACCGCTAACGTCTCTACTGATCAACTTGAGGCTCGGATGCCGGTGCTCATCAGACGAAAGATACTTCCAGACCTTCTCGACTGATGCGTCAAAGATGCTGCCTTCATCTAACAAGTATACCAAATTAATCAGCGTCGCGATAAAGGTGCTTGCGAATTATTTACACTTTCGGCCGCCGCATCGCTCACTATTCTTATGCTTTGGTAGACTAGCGAATAGTGATTGTTTCCTATTCCCAAAGAGACGACGTGCCTCCCTCCTCCTTATCGCTCTCCCCTACCATGCCCTTCCGAGCGTCGATGGAATTCTGCACATGCCCGGCGCTGACCTCTGTCAGGCGAGCATCAGGAGACTGCCCCATCTCCCGGTTTCATATCTGATACGGGAAACGCCGTAGCCGGGCTATCGCTATTTCTTTCCTTTGGAGTTCAGCTTGACTGCAGCGCGGATTATTACCTTGAAGGCAGATTCATTTATCTTGTCGCCCTATGCAGAACGATTGCGCGCCATGAGTTCCCTTCTGGATTAGAATTGAAGATGCCGTCGGGGTCTCTGATGGATGCACCTTTCGGGAAAGTGAACCTTACGTGATTCTTGTAGGACTCGCCTGTGCAGACGATAGTGGGTTTTCTCCACTTCCGTTCTTCCGTAATCTTCGGGTCGCCTAGCTCTGCGATTCTCTTTGTGATGAGCTGAGAAGGCGATTTGCTTTGATTAATGTCGCGTTTCTTCATCTTCTAAACCACTATCTTTCCTATGGAGGAGAGGCGGACACCTTTCACATCTGCCAGGCGAGTTGTGTGAGCTGGATGAGATTACCGCAAGTATCATCTAACACAGCGATTGTTGACCCAGTCACCTTTGTCGGTGTCATTGTGAATTTTACGCCTAGCTTCTTCAGTCTTTCATATTCTTTTTGAACATCGTCAACGAAAAATGTGGCTGCAGGTATCCCTTGCTTGAAGATGTTTTCTTGGTACGTCTTAGCAGCAGAGTTGAAGGAGTTGTCGTTTGGTTCAAGAAGTAACTGGGTACCGTCTGGCTCCTCAGCCGACACAACCGTCAACCATTTGAATTTCCCCATTGGAAAATCTAGCTTCTTGACAAACCCCAAAACCTCCGTATAGAATTTGAGGGCTCTATCTTGATCATCCACAAATACGTTGGTCAGCTTGATCTTCATGATCGTAATTTCCTCTTGGAACCTCTTAAAGCTAATCCACTTCTTGCAAGGAATTTACTTCAACCTTCATTCCTGCTCCTTCGTGATTGTTACCCCACTCGGAAAGGGAGTAGGGAGCCACGAAACAGATGCCTGGCAATGGATTTCGCCTACCATTTAGGCAACCAACCAAATGCAAACCCAGACTACTCTGTGAAACATTGTGGTACTATGAGTTCGAAGCATGATCACCGGAGAATTAGTAGCCCTTCGTGGACTGGAACGCGAAGACCTCAAGCTTTTGCACAAGTGGCTGAACGATGAAGAGATCATAGCGTGGGCAGGTTCACAGCCCGACTGACACAACCGCTGACATTGGTCTAGTAATCGCGGAGAAACAGCTCCAAGGAAAAGGTCTCGGGACGGAAGTCACCAGACTCTCCGTCATCCAAGCCTTCGATCAACTTAACATGCACAAGGTCGAGTTGACCACTAGACCCGATAATAAGGCCATGGTGAAGGTTGCCAAGAACTGCTCGAAGGCACGCTTCGAGAAACAGTATATTTCAACGGGAAATATCATGACGGCCTCATGTTTGGCCTCATAAGAAACGAATACAACCAGACAAAGCGAAAGATACCTTCTCAGATGAGATGAAACTGCAAATTTCGGCTCACAGCACCGTGTTCCATGAGTACTTCGCGAACTTAGGTGTTAGGAAGGCTTCATAGGGCTCAATCTCAAATGAATTTTTCGTGTGCCCGTTCCTGGACCGAAGAAGAACTGTCATCTAGCGAAGCCAACCTAGTCCAAAGTTGTCCGATAAGGCGGTGATTGCGATACAGAAAGCGACATTCACACCCGAGAACTTAACCTCATCTCCCGGAGTACGCTTATCGCCAGCGGTTTAACCCCATGGGTACCCCCCAGTCCGTCGTGACAAGCGTGTGTCTGGCCATTGCGAGTAATCGTCCATCGGCCGAGTAGATTGCACCACCGGCGACTCGGGTTCGCCCAGTCTCGCTTACTTTCCACCCCATCACAACCTGAGGTTCGCAGGCCAGGACTTGGGAGATCAGTTCGACCGCCAGACGAGCTGTGACTGCTTTCTCGTCCGTGTCGGGGCGGCCTAGAAGGACGAGCGCCCAGATGGTCGGACAGTCAAGCGCAGACCAGATGAATTCCGGTTTGACCCTACCACTCGAATCCGCTAGAGACGAGGACGGCGTCCAAGGGGCGGCGACTACATTGCGTCCGACCACGTTTCCTGGAAAGATTCGGAGTCCATCTCCCTCGGGACGCAACGGACCGCAGTTGAAGCAGGTGGAGACCAAGTGTCGCCGATGGCCGACGTACTGCTCAGCCGCGAGTCTGCTGGCCTCGAGTCCTACAGGTCGCGGCGCCTCAAGATCAACGGGTGCGTCACGAGCCAGGGCAAGGACATCGTTTCCATCTTGGAGCACTTTGGTGCCATCTGGTCCGGCGAGCGTTTGGTATGGCTTGCCGACTTGCACGGGACGATGGAGTATCACTTCGGCCTTTGCATGTTCGCGGGCAAGGACCCCTCCAACGTAGCCACCCAGCGCGATGTTTGGGAATCCATTGAATCGAGGGTCGATAACAATCACGGCCAACAGTTTTCCCTTGCTATTTTGGCTCTCGTAACTCTGATTTGTGATTATGCAAATGCATATATGTGTTGCCGGTTATGAGTCGTGCTGATTTGTATGCCGAAGATGGAAGTAAAGAACTTGGATTCTCCAGATGAGACTCGCAACTTCGACAAAGGGAAGCTTGATCTTGTGAAAATTGGTGGAGCTGTTGTTGGGCGTGGAGTCTTCGAGCCCGGATGGCGGTGGTCAACATCAGTCAAGCCGATAGCTAAGACGAAAAGTTGTGAAGCTCCACACTTTCAATACCACGTTTCTGGTGTGCTTCACGTAGTCATGGATGACGGTACAGAAAGAGATTGTAAGACTGGAGACATATCCTTGCTTCCCTCTGGTCATGATGCGTGGGTAGTTGGCAACGAACCCGTTGTTGTAATCGACTTTCAAGGCATGATCGACTACGCGAAACAAGCCAAGTGAACTTGCGTGATCATCCTCCAAAGGCTAGATTACGAAGGTAACGACCTTCAGAGCGACCTCAAGAGGATCAACGCCATCCACAAGAAAATCGAGCAAGCAACTCACAGCAAGGTTGAAGGTCCATACTTCCCTCAAACTGGTTCGCTACTTTACATCTTTCATGTTGACAAGTACGAAAGACTGAACGAAGCCGGCAGAATATTCTATTCCGAGGTATCGAAACTCAAGCTACCCTTCACGCCGAACACGTACGAAGTTGCCGTAACACCTGAAGAGTTCTTCGGCTAGAGCGCATCCTTAGCCGTTCAGTAGCTTTCACGAAAACCCTGGGGTTGCCTCACTGTATTGCCAGGGTGGAAAGTCTTCACGTTGTAGTTGGGGGTGACGGTTTTCTTCTCGAAAGGGCTATGGCCTCCGCCAAGCACAACTGCGATTACCGCCATGGCTAGCGCCGCGTATCCGAGGTTCAATGCGTTGCTCATCTGGTTCTAAAGGCTGGAGAGCTCTTCATTTGGTTCTGAAGAGTGCCTAGGGATCCTTGCTTTGTACTCATCTAGTCGCTAAGTGTGCTTGCCATTGTCTGGTTCTCGACTGCGCCAAGCATCGGAACCTTCACGGATGAGTCCACAGCGTTATTCATAATCGTGGTTCTTGAGGCGTTGAACACTCCGATTCCGTAGACTTCATTTTGAATCGTATTTCCCGACAACCGTGTCCGTCACCGGATCGCCGGTGGGCGATAGTACGGCGATCGCTGTCGAGCCTGGCTTGGGAAAGTCGTAGTCCGATCCGTTGTCGCTAAGGACGTTTCCAATAACGCTGTTACCTGCCACAGTTGTGTTCGGTGCGCTGCCATCTATATCGACGCCTTCAGTGGTGCTTCCCACGATAGTATTATCCTTGAACGTGACTCTCGTGATTCTCGCTACTTGATTTCTTGTAGCCTATCTTCCTCAACCTTCCGGAGAATCGCTAAGCCGAGGGGTGTTATCGAAATTGTTCTGGGGCCTCCGTTGCTAGCCATTTGGACGAAACCTTGTGATTGTAGCTGTGTGAGGGTCGGCGGTAGTATTTCTGCGGGCTCATTTGCCATTTCAGTCTTCAATTGGTCCTCAGTCACGGAATTGTTCCCTATGCCCCTTAACTTCCATATGGCAAAGAGAAGGGCCTCTTGATGTTCGGATAGACCATTTGCTGAGGGCATGGGTGCATCGGATTCTGTCCGGCTGATATGTCGATCTCAGATATGAAACTTCAGTGTGTTCCAAAGGGAACATTAATATACCAACCTCCATTTCGTTACGTATGAGCATTATATGCCAATAGACGAAGCCACTGCATTCATGGAAGTTCTATCCAAAAGCCCACAGTTCAAGGTACTCACGATACTGGCCGAGCGTCCACAAGAAGAACTTACAAAAACAGAAATCGCCCAGAAAGCCGGCATCGGCCGCACGACCCTGTACAGAGTTTGGGAAGACCTTGAAAAGATGAAAGCAATCTCGCCCTCGAGACATGTGGGCGCGGTTACTCTTTATCGAATGAACGCTCAGAGCCCCGTCGTTCAATCATTCCTCAATATTACGAAAAGCCTCACAACTGTGACCGACGCTGTCTCAAGGATCGAGCAACTCCGCAAGCTTCAGGATTCAGCCAAGACTGAATTCGGCGAAGCTCCGCCAGCAGGCCCAAGCGTTCTGGTTAAGCTGCTTACCGCCAACGCAAACTCACCGGAAGTCGCGAAATCGCGGTCGGAACTACAACTGACGTCGACTGAAGCGGAGAGCCTAAAGGGGCTTGTGAGTGCAGGTTTGGTGTTTGAGCACTCTGGGAAACTGTATCTTACCCAGCTAGGAAATCAGACCGCGCAGGGCGCGGCAAAGATTTGGTCGTCTGAAAGCTCACAATCCGTTGACCAAGCAATATCGACCGCACGAGTGGCATTGAACCTGATCAACCAAGAGATCAGAAGGCTGAAAGGCCAAGTCAAGTAACTGGCTCACATAACGAATTTTCTTCTACTCGGTCTTTCTGTCCGAGAGAGTGTCGGAGAAGCTTTAAGTTGTACTGGCGCTTCGGGTGAGTTATGCCGACTAATACGCGCTTTTTGTTCGTCACCGGCGGTGTAATGTCGGGAATCGGCAAAGGCGTCACCACTGCGTCAATTGCAAAGATTCTACAGGTTCGAGGCTTCGAAGTTTCAGCGATGAAAGTGGACCCTTACCTGAACGTCGACGCGGGCACCATGAACCCCGTAACTCACGGCGAGGTCTTCGTTACAGAAGACGGCGGCGAGGTGGATATGGACCTCGGAACCTACGAAAGATTTCTAAACATCAATCTATCAAGAAGCAACAATACAACTACGGGCCAGATTTACACCTCGGTCATAAACAAAGAGCGACGTGGCGACTTTCTCGGACAGTGTGTTCAGATAATCCCACACATAACCGATGAGATACAAAACGTCGTCAAGAATATTGCAAGGAAAGCTCAACCCGATGTGCTTCTGGTCGAAATAGGCGGCACCGTTGGCGACATCGAAAGTCTTCCGTACTTGGAGGCCGCGCGAGAGCTCCGCTTTGAAGAAGGGTCGCGTCATGTTCTATTCGTACACGTTACGCTCGTCCCCTCACTGGACGTGGTTGGAGAACAGAAGACGAAACCAACTCAGCACAGTGTTCAGGAACTTCGAAGGATCGGCATTCAACCCGACATAATTGTGGCGAGAACAAAAGGAACGCTGGCTGAAGGCCCTCGCAGAAAAATCGCTCTTTTCTGCAACGTGGAGGAACGCGGGGTATTCTCCTCTGCAGATCTTCCAACAATCTATGAAGCTCCATTAGAGCTGGACGCTCAAGGAATGGGCGACTTCCTCACGGAGAGGTTCGTTCTCAATAAGCGAACCGCAAACTGGGGACAGTGGGAGAGCGTCGTGAATTCAATCGCTAATCCTCACGAGGTCGTTCGCATTGCTCTCTGTGGCAAGTATGCGGAGCTCGCAGATTCCTACGTGAGCGTGAACGAGGCCCTAAAACACGCGGGAGGGGCGTGCGATGCCCGAGTGGAAATTGATTGGATTGAGACGGAAGCTTTTGAAGATAATCCATCGAACTGCTCCATTCTATCACGGTTCAACGGCGTGCTGGTCCCAGGCGGCTTCGGTTCCAGGGGCACAGAGGGTAAGATAGCGGCACTGAGTTACGCACGAGAGAAGGATATCCCTACTCTGGGAATATGCTTCGGATTTCAGATGGCAATCATTGAGTTCTGTCGACACTTTGGGTTGAAGAATGCGAATAGCGCCGAGATTGAACCCAACGGTCCGTACCCCGTGATCGATCTAATGCCCGAACAGGTCGGAGTCGAGACAAAGGGCGCCACGATGAGGCTAGGAGGGCATGAGGTGCGAATAGCCCCCAATACCTTGGCCAGCTATCTCTACGGGGAGGAAATAGTAACTGAACGCCACCGACATAGATACGAAGTGAACCCAGAGCACATCGACCAAATCACCAAGGCAGGAGGAGTTTTCTCAGCTAAGAGTATAGATGGACGACGCATGGAAATCTTCGAGCTGCCGGACAAATACTTCTACATGGGCACTCAATTCCACGCAGAGTTCAAGTCAAGGCCGGCGAGACCATCGCCGCCTTACTACGGCTTGATCAAAGCCGCGCTCGACAAGAAACTGGGAAAGCCCGCCCCAGAATTCGGTCGACTAATCCGCGAAAGAGCCAAATGAACACGGTTTAGAGGGAGACCCTGAGGATAATCAGCCCTTATCGAGGAACCCGTGCGCAACGATGGCACTAGGTTGACCTATTCTGGCCACTTGCCCGTAAAACATAACGCGCCCCCTATGGATTGTATGAAAATGATTCTTCTTCATAATTCTTAGCGCCTGACGATTTGTGACCGGGCATGAGGCCTCGATCGGTTTCCGGTCGCTTCTGTCAATGACGAGTCTAAGCAAGGATTCTAAATTTCTTGAATCCGAGGCGAAGGAGACCCACGGGCCGATTTCATTCATGTCGCGGTAGGTCTTGACAACGACATAGGAACCCGAGGGTCCAATTCTGAAGCCGAGGTACCATGCAGCTCCTGCGTCTAGGAGGGAAGTAATGAGGAGGCGTCTGTCTGCTCCGAATGCTTTCCTATCCATCGATAACACGGACGATAACGCCAGAGCTTTGAACGTTGTTCCTTTCGCGAAGCGGCGTGCTTCTGGTTCGCGCCGCAAGCGCACAAAGGCGGCGCCTTGCACGAATCCTAGATTTCGGTAAAATCGAAAATTCTCTTTGAAAGAGTAGAGTGCGATGTGTCTTACGCGCATTCTGGAGAGGTACTTGATTGCATGTTCGACGAGTCTTTGGCCTATGTGTCTCTGCCGGTATTTCTTTCCTACAACTACGTTTCCAATCCATGCAATCTGTCGGCCGTAATGGGCTGTGGTGGCGAGTCCGACGCGTTGTTTGCCCTCGGTTGCCACGAAGCTCCCTCGGCCGTCTAAGCGAATGATTCTGCGAAAGTCCCTTGCAGGTATACCCCAGCCTTCTGGGTTCGTTAGGCGGATAGCGAATGGAATATCTGTTGTTCGCATTTCTCGAATTCGTAACATTCGGGACCGCTTTCTCGGTTAGGGGTAGATACGATTGAGTAGGCGCGGAAACGGTGTCGCGTCTCGAATGTGCTCAAGCCCGCAAACCCATGCGACAACTCTTTCGACTCCCATGCCGAACCCTGAATGCGGCACCGTGCCGAAGCGTCGAAGCTCCGTGTACCACTTGTAATCATCGGGGTTGAGGTGTTCTTCTTGGATTCTTGCGAGGAGTTGATCTATTAGGTGAATCCGCTGTCCGCCACCGGTGATTTCGCCGTATCCCTCGGGCGCCAAGAGGTCTACGGATAGAGTCACTCTCGGATCCTTGGGATCGGGCATGTGATAGAATGCCTTAACACCCTTGGGATAATGCGTCACAAAGAACGGGGAATCGAACTCGTCCGTAAGCACCTTCTCTTCCTCGTACCCCAGATCTTGCCCCCACTCGAAAGCTGGCATCTGTTGCTTAATTTTCTCGACGGCCTGTGAGTAGGTAATTCTCGGGAAGGGTGGTTTTAGATTGGATATTTTGTCGATGTTGCGGCCGAGTAACTTCAACTGCTCCGGCATATGTTGTGCCGTTTCAACGCACATGTGAGTAAGCAGCTGCTCCTCGAGCTGCATCAACCCATCCAAGTCAAGCCAAGGCGCTTCAACTTCCAGGTGCCAATACTCGGTCAAATGGCGACGGGTCCTAGACTTCTCCGCTCTGAAAGATGGTGCGACCGTGAAGATCTTTCCCACGCTCGCTATCATTGCTTCGGCATAGAGCTGCCAGCTTTGTGAAAGGTATGCGTTCTGATCGAAGTATTTCACCGGAAATAGCGTCGACCCGCCTTCAACCGCAGCGTTGACTAAGATCGGGACCTGAACTTCGAGATAGTCATGACCCATCAACCACGTCCTTGCCTCTTGAAGTAACCTGCTGCGGATTCGAATTGTCGCCTGCATCTTCTCGTTTCGGATCCATAGATGTCGATAATCCAGCAGGAAATCGGGCCCATGATACTTCTTGGCTATTGGATAACCGTCCTCTGCCGGGAAAAGCACTTCGACCTTCTGCGCCTGAATTTCGTATCCTCCGGGGGCGCGTGTGTCCTTTCTCACATCTCCGGATACTTCGATCGTACTTTCAATAGTCATCGCGCTAAGTTTTTCGAAGCTGGCTTGGTCAACTTTATCCTTCTTCAGTGTGCATTGAATCACGCCTGTGCCATCCCTAAGCTGCAGGAATAGTATCCCGCCGCTGCTGCGAATGTGATGTAACCAACCTCTGAGAACGACGTGTTGGCCGTCATACTTGCCTTCGAAAATATCCGTCACGCTTCGGAATGGATTCTCGCTCATAGCTTAGAACTTCCAAAGGTGCGTCTGGTGTGTTGCGTTCGTCTGCTAAGCTGAGAGGAAAGGAATGTTAAAGCTGTCCCTCATGGGTAGGGCACCTGAAAGCACACTCTATGTATGCGTATTTAAGCCGAGTTCAGAAAGTCGACTAAATCTCGACGTTAAGTTGAAGCAAAACTTGCATTTGCGAACTCGTCGACTCGAACACAGCACTTAGGTTTGAGAATGAATCCGCGGAAAATTCATCTCTAAATCTGAAGGACACTCCAGACTTTATCTAAATGGTCGTCTGCTCTACTGCTGGGTTTCAACACTTATGTCTTCCACACTCAGCTTGAACGTTAAGAGACTGGGGCAGATTCTAAAGGAAGGCGCTGAAGGGCAGGTCACTGAGAGCGGCCAAAGGCTCGAAGGAGCAAGCACCCTCTACTGGCCCGTCTTACGCCAACTAATCGTGTCAGACTTCAAATCAACTCGTTCGACCGAAACCGCTAGACAGATGTTTGGAAAACCAGCAGCAAGATTCGCCGCCATCGACGGATCGATGAATCAGACTCTGCTAGGTGGCTTAGCTGTGTTCTGGGCCGGAGCCTATGCTGCTACGGGAACAATCGACTACGAGCCGGATGCAGCCCCCAAGCTGAAGTATGATCCCAATTTTCTTGAGAAAGGCCACGGACTCGCGAGCTGTGTGCCCATCTACATAGACTCAATTCCGGAAGTCGAACCACAGAACGCGACTTATGTCGGCCAGGCAATTTCTGGGCCCGTAACTGAGCAATCGACCGTAGATAATTCAACCATAGCCAATTGGATCATGTTGTTTTCAGAGCTATACTTGGCTTATACTTTTGCATGCAAGAATGACTTTCAAATTATCCTGTTAGACCGCTCACTTTCCGGCACGCAATCCAGCCTCGTGCAAGACACGTCGAAACGAGCGCTCTGGAAGCGCGAGTGTGCCATACTCGGGATGAAGACAGACGGGTTGAAACTCGATGAACAAGATCTGGCCTACAGCCGTTATCGAACACCAAACCTTGACGGATTGCTCCCGCCCCGTGGAGATTACCTTCGACATTCAGCTATGCTCCTTCTCGAGAAGACCAACTCATCCTTGTCAATGGACGAAATAGCTAAACGATTGAACATATCCGAAGCCGACCGTGTTGGGAAATTGCACAGGTATCTTACACGGGCTGCACAGGACAACCGATATTTCGCCGAGACCAACGGAAAATATTCACTTCTTCCAAATCTCGATACAGCTTGGCAGAGAACAAAGAAGATAGTTGACTACTTCGGGCAGCGTTTCTTTTCAAGCAATGCTGGAAACCCACTTCAAATCAATGATGACGCAGGACCAAGGTGGTTGACCACTCTCGACTTAGCCCTCTTATGCCTCTTCACCATGAACATGCTGATTGAAACATGCCGGCTGAATAAGATTCTCTTGATAGGAATAACAAAAGATACAACCGCCCGAGACATGATTACGCACCTTATCCCATTGTGCGTCAACCAGCATATCTGGGCCGGTAAGATCGATCATGTCCCTACGACGGACCGAATGCTGCTCCAAGCCGTCAGCATGTTCCATCATGAAGAAGTAAATGTTCCCTGGTCGACAGTCGAATATGACACCGCCTTCCAAACGATCGTGGGACGTTTCAAAGAAGTCAAAGGGGACGTTTCAGGCGCCGTCAAGAACAGAATTATCCAAGAACAACTCTTCGTAAAATCATACGTTCAGCTAGACAAAGCGATGTCTGACGATCAATTCAGAAGCAATGTCCTATTCATAGACCGTCTATACCATCCATTTGAGAACGCTCCTACCCTTTCACTCATGCATGAGTACGGAGGAGCCGTCGAAGATGTACGTCCAATCTTGTGGCAGAACAACGAGTTAGAGAACCGAACCCAAGAACTTGTCATGATCACCCTGAAATCAATGACTCATCAGAGCGTCCCGGAGATTTTCGGTCACAACGAACCACTCTATATCGCCGATAAGGTAGCGAAAGCCCAAGAAAGGAATGCGTCGCAAATGATTAAAGGGATGGGACACTGGCTCGTGTCACATCCGAAACTGAGAAAGTACGCATTCTACATGAACTCATTCCGATCGAGAAGGAGCGAGATAGAAAACGCTAGAACAAGGGCTTAACGGCCACTTTACCGACCTCGACGGGCGCTTCGACGGAAGGCTTACTGTAGTATATGCGATAAAACGCTCTGACGTCTCGGCCGAAAGCACTGGCTTCTCAGCAAAGTACGAGTGTCGGGTAAAGGCGCAGTACCAGAAAGATCTCATGGGGTTACTAGAAGAGGGGATGCTTCTTGCCGTACGGAACTTCAAGGCGAAGAAATATGCTGGGAAACGATTTACCCTACTTGAGGTCACTCGAATCGGCCCCGAACATTTCGGATTGCGAGGCCTATCCGACCAAAGCTACTACCCATATCAATTCGAGGTGATCGAACAAAGTGTGGCCGATTGGGATACAGATGATAAAGCCACGATGATAATTCAGCTAAACGCAATCCCATTGAACTATGACCTCATATTAGATGGTGCAAATCAGAAGTATGCGAAAGGCTTCACTTTCCCGGTGATTGGTGAACGTGTTTTCATCCTCAACAAAGCCACGATACATAGAATGTACAACCGAGCCCTTCTAGAAGAGCTGGGTATCAGCTGGAATGAACGAATAACTACAACAAGCGAGGCTAGGAAAGATCCACGAATCGGCACCATCAAAATGTTTGAAGAAGAAGCAGGCGCCGTCCCAATTTACGTCAGCCTCGAACGCCTCGTCCGATACCATTTCGGGGTATTCTCGTTCACCGGAGGAGGCAAAAGTAACCTCATGTCCAACATCCTTCGACGAATCATCTACCACTCAACAACCAAGGTAGTGATTTTCGACATCTCAATGGAATACCCGTTCCTACTTCAAGACGTGTTTCTCGACAAAAACATCGGTGGCAAGATCATCACCGAAGTTCCAGTCTCCGATGCTGAACGCTTCCGGAAAATCATTGTAACGCCCAGAAACTTCGAAAAGTACGACATAACAGGTAACCTCGACAAAATACTCTCACAGGGAAAGCTGGGCTATTATGAAGAAGCCGCAAGACCACCACTCACCTACGACGACATCCTTGGACAAATCAAACTG
This sequence comes from uncultured Candidatus Bathyarchaeia archaeon, assembly GCA_964533505.1. Taxonomy (GTDB): domain Archaea; phylum Thermoproteota; class Bathyarchaeia; order 40CM-2-53-6; family 40CM-2-53-6; genus FEN-987. The sequence continues at coordinate 34,673 of CAZHKA010000057.1, forward strand.
CTCGAAAGAAACGAAGGCGACAAGCAAGTCAACACAGACGCCATTCGAGAAATTGAGGGAAAAGCGTTCACATGGATAAGCGAAAACCATGCGGAACGCTCCGCCGTCATCACACCAGATTTTCTGGACTACCTGCAGGCCACAGCCACAGACGCAATCGAGAGGTTCAAGGTTTGGAAAAGTGGTTCCCTTGCTGCTTGGGCATCGACCAGAGGCCAACTCAAATCGTCCCTCAACCCTGCAGACAAATCGGCTGGGAAGAATGTGTACTCCGCGCAGAAACTCTTGAACCTTGTCGACGGTGATACCAGGATTGTGTGCTTATCAATTGCCGAACCAAGTACCATCAAGAGTCTTGCTATCAGACTAACCTCCGAGATGTTACGAAACCGAAAACGGGAGTTTAAACTGGATCCGCAGATTCTATTCGTCTTCGATGAAGCTCAGGAATTCATCCCCGCTTACGATAAAGCAAGAGGAGTCGACGCTACATGCACGAACCAAATCGAAACCCTTCTCAGGCAGGGAAGAAAGTATGGACTTGGCGGCTGTGTCGCGACACAAAGAATCGCGTACCTGAACACTAACGCTTTGCAGCAACTCCACACCTATTTTGTGGGACCTCTGCCTAGGCCATACGATCGGACCCTCGTAAGCAGCACATTCACAATCGACCAAGGAATCCTCGAGAAGACATTGGAATTCGCCCCAGGCCAATGGTTGCTGTCCAGCTACATAGCAACGGGAATGGAAAACGTTCCAATCTTCATAAATGCCGACAACGCTGAATCCGAATTGCGAAGAGTTATCACAGAATCCGAGCCATTGCCGAAACGCAAGTGACTTTCGAGGAATCAACTATTTAATGAGCCTCCAGCCTTGCAAGTAGTCTGGTAGGCTTTGTCCACTCCCGACCAACAACTTACGAAGAAACTTGCTGAAATGAAGTCTTTCTTAGAGCGGCGAATAAAACAGCAGGAAGAAGAGGTCAGCTATTTGCGATCTTTCTTGGAGGTCGTGGACTCCCTTCTCACCGAGAGAAGCTTCAGAAGAGTAGAGATTAAACCCACGACGGAAGCCGCAGTGCAACAAGCTGGACCGTCGACAACCGCACCGGATAGTATTTCGATAATGACGACCGACGGCGTGCGAATCGCGTCGATGAGCGTCAGCCCGCACTCCTTGGAGGTTGTCCCGGAGGCTACAGTGAACCTCGATTCGAATTCACCTCCCCTCCGATCATTCCTGGTGGCGAAGGTGCTCGAGCCTATGCTCACTAAAGACAAAGAAGCGGCAGGATCAGGATCCCTGCCCCCGGACAATATGCTAACCTATGATGTCGAACAGGAGGGAGGCAGATTGAGAGCAATCGTGGTTCGAAACTATGGTGATGATCGTCGGCTTCTGGAACTCAAGAACGCTATCCGATGGACCCTTCGAAGAATGTATGAGAAAACGCCCGCAGTAAAGACTTAGCCTGAGCGCAGGAACGCGAATCTAGCTTTTGCTTCGCGAGGCGAGGCCGGAATAGGCGCCCCCCTGATCTAGGTCGACTTGTCTCTGCAACGAGTTCAACTTGTCTTTAATGCGTTTGCTGTATTCAAGATCCTTGATCCCGGCGAGGTTTATCTTGACGTTTGCGGCGGCCCCCAGAAATCCCGCATGCGCTGCACCTATTGCAGTCTCCAGGTCGGAGATGGCATTCATATTTGCACACTCAACGAGTCTCTTTGCGGCGGAGAGTATGCGTGCTGCTTGCTCAGCCGTCTCCAACGGCACTTCAGTCGCAATGCGCAACTTTGACTGAATTGCCAACGACCTCGCTTCCTTCTCGCCTTCGGTCGATTTGGGAAGCCTGTATGCTTTCATTAACTCTTCGAAGCTTCGCGCGTCTTTATCGACCAGCGTAAGAAGGGCTGTTCTGACCTTTTCGCTTTCAGTCAGGAGCGCGTCTACGCTAGGTTTGCTCTTCTCGAGTTCGCTTTTCTTCAGGCTAAGTCTCGCCACCATACTAACCAAACCCGCCGCCAACGAGGCGATATAGGCTGAGACGCTTCCTCCACCTGGAACCGGCTTATCGGAAGCCACGGCCGATGCGAAACCTGTCAGGCTCATTCCGGCAAGACGGTCTGAGTCAGCGCCAAAGAGCTTGCGTTCCAATATCTGGTCATTCTTGAATCCGTGAAGGCGCAGATAGAACTTCGCCGCGTCCATTAGAGCCTCGGTAGGCACAAGGCCTACGACTTCACTTTCTGCAATTTCTACCCCCTCACTCTTGGCAAGCGAGTGAATGAGCTCAAACGCTTTGAAGAGTTGGCTCTGTTTGTAGTCAACCATGTTCATGGAGACCTGAACTAAACCTCGGTCCTTTAGCTCGAAGCCCAGAGCTTTTACGGCAGTTAAACCGCCATCTCTGCCTCGTACCTGTTTCGCTATTCGTTTCGCCACATCGATTCTGTTGGTAGCGAGATTGACATTGTACGCGATCAGGATCTGCCTCGCGCCAACGGCGGTTGCCCCTGCTGTTGGATGTATGGCTTCGGGCCCGAAGTCCGGTTTCTTGGCCGGATCTCGTCCTATCTGTTCTCGCAGACCCTCAAACTCGCCTTTCCTAACGTCTGCCAAGTTTCGGCGTTCAGGCCGGGTCGCGGCGGCCTCATATAGATAGACTGGAACGTTGAAGCGTGATGCGTACTCTTTGGCGAAGCCCTTTGCTAGTTGGACGCATTCATCCATAGTGACATCAGAAATTGGGATGAACGGCACCACATCGACGGCACCCATCCTCGGATGCTCGCCCTTGTGCTTATTGAGGTCGATTAGTTGAATCGCCTTTGTGCTCATTGCTAATGCAGCCTCCTTCACCGCCTCTGGGTCGCCGACAAAACTCAAGACTGATCTGTTGTGGCTCGCGTCGGATTCTACGTCGAGTATCTTCACGTCTGCTAGGCGGGTCGCGTCAACGATGGCGTCGATCACATCCTTCCGCCTGCCTTCGCTGAAGTTAGGGACGCACTCTACCAATTTCAAGAATAATCTGGGTCGAGGAGGGCTTGGCAGGGCTAATTTCGTTTCGGTCAGCAACCATAACTAGGTTCACTGTCTATTATCGAGCAACCTGGGGCGACTTGTTTGACGGCCAAAATATTGGACGGACGGGCGGTAGCGAAGGAAGCTCGATTAAGAATCAAAGCAAAAATCAGAGCCCTTGGCGAATCGATTGCCGGGCCTCGCCTCGCTAGCATACTCTTGGGAGACGATCCAGTCTCTCGCGCTTATCTGAAGAACAACGAGGCCGCCTTTGCCGAGGTTGGAATCGAGTTTCGGACTCTGCATCTTCGCGCGGAAACCTCACAGAGCGAGCTTGAGCGTGTCATCGGAGAACTGAACTCTGACCAAACCGTGACAGGAATCCTGCTTCATCTGCCTCTTCCAACCGGGCTGAACGAAACCGCCGCACTATCAGCAATATCCGTGCTAAAAGATGTGGATGGTTTGAATCCATGCAACCTCGGCCTGTTGATGCATGGAAAACCTGCCCTCGTTCCGTGCACTCCGAACGGCGTCATCTTGCTACTGAGGTACTACCGGCAGAGCTTGGTCGGGAAACATGTTGTACTGATCAACAGGAGTAGACCTGTTGGCCGGCCGCTTTCTCAACTTCTCCTAAACGAAGACGCTACAGTGACTGTGTGCCATTCAAAGACACAACACCTAACAGACCTTTCTAGAACCGCGGACGTACTAATCACGGGAATAGGACGGCGGGATGAGTTTGTGGTTGGTTCGAATATGATCAAACCGGGCGCCGTAGTAGTTGATGTCGGTACGACCAGCATAGGAGGAAAGATCGTTGGAGATGTGGACTTCGACGCGGCGCTTGCTACGGCTTCCTATGTGACACCTGTGCCGGGCGGTGTGGGGCCAATGACGACAACCATGCTGCTGTACAACACCGTGCTGTCAGCGTGTCTACAAAGCCAAGTCGACCCCGGACTCGGAATTGATCAGCTAGTGCTCTAGCCAATGAGCTAATCAGGGCAGCAAGGCCGAAGATAGGAGCTCGTGAATATCCGAAGCCGATCTCATCTGCGAGTGCGGATGGTGGAGAGCACTTCGACCGGCGGTTGATAGATGGCTTTTTCTCCGATCTTCCGAGAAGAACGCATTCTTGTGTCACAATGGTCCTCACAGCTCTCTGCGGTACCCATTTGATGGTACCCGTAGCCGCAGATCTCATAAAGGTACACATCCCGGTTCTCGAACCTGTGTTGAGTAACCATCGCATACAACCTTGGAGTATATCGTGCTGGTGTGACGGATTAAGATTGGGAGTAGAAGTGCGGCTTTATACTGTGTAGATTTCTCCACCCCACGTTATTTCTGAACAGCCAATGGCCATGCCCTTTCATGATAAGAATCGAAATGGTGAACCTTCGAATTGCGCTGTTGTCGTTAAGGATGATGGGCAGGTTTTTTCGTAAGCGCGCCCATCGGCGAAACTGAGTTAGATTGTTTCCGTCTCCGTCATCAGTTGTGCGGCACTGTCCAAAATGTCCCGTTTGCGGTGGGTGCACTAAAAGGACGAACAATCGATGGCTTTGCCTGTTCTGTAAGATCTATGTGTAGACGTTCTACCACAAGCATGGTAGGTGGAAATTGTGCCAATGCCGCAACTATCCTTTAATGAGATGGGTCCGGTTAGCATCACGGTTATCGAGATGAACTCTAACTCGTTGAAGACGGCGTTCATAGATATCGCCGCTGCGTTATTCGTCATTGGGGGCGTTGTGAGCCTGGTAGTTAGCATGGTCGCGGCACCGATTTACAGCCTCTACCCTTTTCAGTTGCAATTTTTCAGCTTCCTGTACGCCGTGGTGCTGATAGTTGGCATCATTTGTTCGATTGGTGCGATACACTGCTTTACCTTCACGTCGAAGCGGATGTTGCATAATGCGGGCATGAGAGGATTAATTTTCGGGGCAATCCTACTGGCCTTCAGTCTCGGCCTTGTGGGGGCAAACCCTGGGCTGAACACCGGGCTTGGAACGGGAAGTGCTATACTCATCCTAATTGCGGGCGCCGTCTGCTTCGTTCTGCGGGACTCCGTCCTCCCGAAACCACCAACAATCATGCGCGAGCAGGTCGTCCGGAGACAGTCGCAGTAAAAGTGATCCATCCCTAGTTGTTCAAGCTACCTCTGCGAACTGGGTCGATAGAGGTAACGATGGACCGTATTGGGCACCGACTACCTTATTCCAGTCCAACTTGCGAGATTATGTCCTGAAGGTATATGCAACTTAAACGAATTTCGAATGGCGACCATCTCCTTGTCACGCAAGCACTTGAATTGGCCCGGAAAGTCGCGAATAACTCGTGTCGCTTCCGTGCTCAGGACGAGGAACGGGAGCGTATTCCAAGGGGTGAACATCGAAGCTCAAGGTTCTCCGCCTTGTTCAATGTGTGCGGAGTACGGTGCGATTGGTGCTATGATTTCGGCAGGTGAACGGCTGATTGATGTTATTGTCGCGGTTAACGGACATAAGAATGCAGTTCTCCCGCCGTGCGGTAAATGTCGGCAAATGATCAGTGAGTTCGGGAACCCCTATGTAATCCTCAAACTTCGAGGTAGGCTGGTTAAGATCAGATTGTCGCAACTTTATCCAATTCAACTCAAATAGCTCGACGATTATGCTAAATGCGACTTAATTTCGCAAGGCCTGAAAGAGAAGTCTCAAATGGAATGTCGGTTACGATTCGAGTCTACCGTTCCTGAAGTCCTTCTGCTTGCTTTCAAGCCATTGTAGGATGGCTGCCATTGCCTGTTGATCTCTCTCGATTGAGACTGCCAATACTTGAGTCCCCACGCGAGCGTAGACTAGTATGGCGAGGCCGTACCACACCACCACATAATCAAGGCCTTAGAGATTCTGAATACCTCTCACAAACCCCTAGCGTGGTTAATGGACCGAGCGCGGCGAATTCGTCGTCAATCTCTGGAGTCGAATAAGAATGCACGCCTTGACGCATTTGATTCAGCAACACGTCCCCCTTATCGGAGGAGGCCAAGCCTACCCAACGTACCTTTTCGTCTACGGCAAAGACCTCGTCAGCGTTGAGAACCGGCTTTTCTTTAGTCACGTGGGTTAGCTCCTGGGAATTATCTGGCATCTCATCATATCCCTTGTCTCGTAGTAAATGAAATTCTTCACATCCATTTCTTGGTCAAGCAGCGCGGTCAGCACTCCAGCCCACCATGAGAAAGCGAATGCCTTTGCGGCCCCTCCAACCCCTTTCACGCTCGGGTTTGAGATTTCGATATCTATGGGGCCGGTCGCGTGTTCCGGCAACACTACTTTGGTTATGCCCATTCCCGACAGGCAATCATCTCTAACGAAATGCTCGATCATCTCTTGCAGAGTCGCTTGTGGTCTTTCGGTTTTCTGCCTTGATGCAGCTAACTTACCCGCGCGAAATTCAAGGTTGTGCATTACGACTTCCGCAACTTGACCTCCCACTAAGGTGTCTAGGTGATTACAGAGTGATTGGGCATCAATCGCAACAAGCCGAGTCCCGAAGATGCGAAGTTCGCCCTTCTCAATATCTGAGAATATTTCCCCATTCACTCGACTCACTCTCACAGCCTTTGGCATAATTCAAGGGCGGCAAACCCATACGCAACCTTCGCCAACCTAACCATAAGACCGTTGGGGTATATGCGCCTGCCAACTCAGATACCCCAGGTTCATTTCATTTGAGCGTCTGATTTGTGACTGTCTTCATTGTCGACAGGCTAAAGTAAGCGTAGCATGTTCAGCGCAATGAGGGTTATGGCAAGAAGTTAGCGTTTTGCTATTGAAACGGCATAGTCCGCTATGCTGTTCGCGGCGTTTATTCCCGTGGCTTCAAGAAGGCCTCTGAAGCCTGGGGAAGCGTTTACCTCGATCACGTATGGGTTGTTGTCGACTGCAATGAGATCTACGCCGGCGATTTCCACTTCAACCGCTTCCGCCGCTTTAGTCGCTGCTTCAACCTCTTGACTAGTTAGTTTATGGGCGATTCCAACGCCGCCCATGTGAATATTGCTCCGCCATTCATTGGGAGCCGCTCGGCGCTTCATGGCGGCGACAACTTGCCCCGCAACAAGAAAGACCCGCACATCCTCCCCTGGGTTAGGGAGAAATTTTTGAAGGCAGATCATTTGGTCGAGTTCAGAGAGGGTGTCGATTATTGGGCCTGCTTCCTTTACATCGCGAACTCGCATTACGCCGACGCCCTGCGTTCCGCTAAGTAGTTTCATTACGAGCGGCGGGGAGAGGTATTCGTTTGGTTCTTCGCTCTTGATTCGCGAGGCTATTAGAACACTTTCAGGAATTCTTACTCCGGAGGCGTGGAGCGTCTGTAAAGTCAGGTATTTGTTTCGGGCGGTCGTAAGGCCCTGTATCGAAAGTGTTGATGGAATTTTCATGAGCTCGAATTGTTTGAGCAACATTACTCCAAGTTGAGTCAAACTTCTCCCGATCCTTGGCACTACGGCGTCTAACCTTGAAAGTGACTGCTTTTCATAGATCGCGTCAACGGCCGAGTTAAGGACTAGGTGAACTTCTGGGGTTTTCACGTAAACCGGTTCTACGCGTTTGTGTCGGAGGGCGTTTATGATCTCGGTAGTGGCCCAGAACTCGCGGTTCTTAGAGAGGATTCCTATTTGCATTGGAGGAAGCCAACGGTGGCTTAATACTTAGTACTGATAAATCGTGTGGCGGCGATGGTGGTGAAGAAGAGAGAGCCAATCGTCATCGGGCCAATAGAATATGTCAAGGTGATGGGCCATCATGGCGAGGCACGTGTTAAGGGGAAGGTAGACACAGGAGCATCTAGAACGTCGGTCGATGTTTGGCTTGCGGCCAACATAGGCTTGGGGCCGACGGTGGATGTTGCCAAGGTCAAATCGTCGTTTCTAGACGAAGTGAGGACAAGACCGCTCGTACGTGGAATAGTCGAAATCGCTGGTGTCAGATTTCAGTTGGCCGTCACCGTGAACGACCGGTCAGACATGCGTTACCCAGTGCTCATCGGCATGGATATTCTTAAGTCCGGCAGGTTCCTCATAGACCCAACTAAAAAGGCTCCAAGATACGGCACTAAGCCGAAGTCGCCTTAGGTAAGAATTTTGGGATTGAAGTGAAGCGTTTTCAAATAGCTACTAAGTCCTAGCCGGCTGACGATTGTTGATTGGCGGGCGAGATTTTCTCTCGGTGAGTGACGTTAGGGCATATCAAATCAATGCTAAACTTGTGGCTAAAGCCAAACCGAACGTTTCGGTCATGATTGCCTGCCGGCGCCTAGGGGATTGGAGATCACGTACGAGGTGCTTGGGGATCCGAAGAGCGGCGGGTGAGCACAGGGCCGGAATAAATTGCATGCCGGCCGTGCTGTGCTAGCTGCTTTCTTGGGTAACCCCCGACAGATTCTTTTGGTGAAGATTGCTTAGGTACTCTCGTGCTTTCTCTATAGTGTCCTTCGCGTTCTTGTACGTGAGCCTTGCGTAAGCTTTGTCGTAAGGCAACCAGTCGAAGCCAACGTGTTCCCTAGACAACCGGACGGTATCCGTTTTACTCTCGAGTAAGTAGAATATTACCTCCTTCAAGACCGTGCGACCGGCTCGACGGTAATAGTAATTGATCCGATGACGGAATCCTTCAACGAACGACAGATCGGTAATGGAGACCTCCTCTTGTGTCTCCCGTAGAACAGTCTCTTTCTCCGTCTCGTTTCCTTCCACGTGTCCCTTGACGAAGTCCCAGTGACCTCCTTCGTAGTGAAGGAGGAGATATCTCCTCTCAGTATCTTGCTTGAAGATTACCGCTCCGCATGACTTCTCTGATGGCATGAACTCCACACTTACGGGATTTTGAGGCACACAGCGCTACGTTGGCTTAATCTCTTTGCCTCCCCGAAGCGTTTCGCTGTAGAAGTCGAAAGCAGATGGCGGAATCGGGGGATGGTCGATTCTTATGCTTTCTTAGAAATTTGATCTGCTTTTTCCTTAAGGTCGGTTAGCTTGTTCATTGCGCCGTGTTGTTCACAGAAGTAAATGACTTCCTTCGTCGGAGCCTGTTCCGGGTACTTGGACGCACTCTCGTTCACAGTCGACATCGTTTTGCCGCAAAGAGGGCACTTCAAACTTAGATCCTACCCTTCAGGTTACGTTCGAACTTAAAAAAACCATTTGCCGAACGCCATTAAGGCGGCCTCTTCCGCCCCTCTGCGAACCCAGCGCTTGGCCTACGTGTCAACAGCTTTCTACTCAAAGCTCGGTAGTTGCGTACGCGTCAAGGGTACCGGCGGGGGGGAGCCCCGCCAGTTCCCTTTCGATATGCCTCTCAACTTGTTTCAAGGTGTTCGTCTGTTTTGCGTTTGCGATTCCTAGCATGCTCATGAGTTGTAGGCAGTTTTCAGGTGCGTATCCGTGGAAGTGATTGTTGAATATGCCGAAGGTTTTCTTTGTGTTCTGTTGCACGGTCTTAACCTTCGGTACCCACTCTTGCAGCTGGTTTTGGCTGTATTGATAGTTGTACCAGGGTCTATCTCCGTGTCCGTGCCATCTGACGTACCCAATATCGGACGTGATGTGCACTTCGGGTGGAAGAAGGGGTTCGTCAACAATACAGTACGCTGCCTGGTACTGAGCCAGGATTCTCCAAGTCGCCTGGTCCATCCAAGATTTGTGCCGAAACTCTACGACGTAATCATAACGGTGCGGCAGAGCGGCGAGGAAATCTCCCAGCAGCTTATCATCGCGCTTGAGAGATGGCGGGAGTTGCACGAGAAAGCAACCGAGTCGATCCTGAGTCAGTAATGGGTCGAATAATTGCACGAAATCCTCAATCTCGGTTACGGTATCTTCATTCAGTTTCATTCCAAGGTCGTGGGTGAACTTTCGGTTGATTTTTGCACTGAACATGAAACCTCGATTCGTGTGCCTCGTCAGGCCTAAGATCGTACCTTCGTCCGGGGCCTTGTAGAAAGAAGAGTTCAGTTCCACAGTATCAAACACTGAAGCGTACTGTTGAAGCATGCTTTTGCCGGCAACATAGAGTGGCCCCACCCATTCCTTGTAAGACCAGCCGGCGCACCCCATGTATAACTGGCCGGGTGCCCTCGAGTCTGCCGTTGGCGTTGAGGTGGTTGATGACATAGATAGTGCCATGTTCGCTTGCGGTTTATTTCATCATTGTGGGAAATTGAGGCGTATTTCCGGGCCTAGTAGGGTAAGCCCTCCAATCCGCTAATATACGGCGTGGCACCTCAGCCCAGCTGACAAATCTGCACGCTTATGCGGGAGGTGTCGTCTCTGAAGTTCCTTGAGCTTGCAACTGCTTTCGAGAAGATCGACGCAACCACCAAGAGACTGGAGATGACCAGTCTGCTTGTCGACCTCATCGAAGAGACTCCCGCCGATGAGATTGGTAAGGTCGTCTATCTGCTCCAAGGAAAATTGTATCCGGATTATGAGGGTGTGGAGCTCGGACTCGCCGAGAAGCTGTTGATAAAAGCGGTGTCAG
>CAZHKA010000058.1:0-11146 GCA_964533505.1 uncultured Candidatus Bathyarchaeia archaeon
ATTGTCATTGGCCCATATTTATTAGAGTCGTGAAGAGCCAAGATTTTTGCGTTATCCATTAGGGGATTTGTGGTTTGGCGACGTGGTTTGATTCGGCTCTTAATGTTCTGTTCCTCGGCACTGCTTTGGCCGCCGTGATCTTGGTCTTTGTCATCGCGCACGAGATGGGTACAGGGATTTTCAGAAGATTTTTCCTGTTGTTGAAGTTGACCGTCATTGTCGTTCTCGTTGGGCGCGTGGATGTCGTTTTGCCCGATTATGGTCTTACAACTCTATTAGGTTATCAGACGGCAGACTACGTTTACCGAGTAGTATGGTCTATTCTTCTAATGCTTGCCTTCATTGCTCTATACGTTGATTGGAGAAGCACAAGCTTAGACCAACCGATCAAGCCGAGGAGCGTGACAAAAGTTGAGGGCTGAACATCTCTTTCCATTGTCAGAAATTCTGGTTGTCGGAGGAATCAGCAACGGTTGTTTTCTGCTGACGGGGAAGAGTGGGGTTGGTAAGTCCGTTTTCGCTCTGGAGTTTATCCACGACGGGTTACTGGCTGGCGTGAAGGGGGTCTACGTGCACACCAGCGTGCCGACTGAGGGGTTACTGGAGCAGGCTTCGTCTCTTGGTTTGAAGCTTGACGAGGGGGACATGAAGCAGAGGTTGGTTCTCATAGACGTCTACGCCAGTCTGGCCGGACTCCCGTCAACGTCACAGATCGTACTGCAGCAGGGCGCTACCCTGAACGATCTCTCTCACGCGGTCAACCAAGCAACCAAGGACTTAAGCGGGTTCCGATTCGTTTTAGATGACTTGGCGTCCGTCTTAGCTTTTTCAAGTCCTCAAGTTGCTTTCAAGTTCACTCAGATTCTCCTATCCCGCCTTAAGGCACAGAAGGCAACAGGGATTCTCACCCTGATTCCAGGAGTTCTTTCACCTGAACAAGAAAAACTGCTCCCTACGCTCTTTGACGGCCAGTTAGAATTGGACGTCGAAGAAACCCCAAAGGGGTTGACGAGGCGTTTCAGAATTAGGACGATGAGGGGCGCGAAACACAGAACCGATTGGATTGAAGTCGAAATTCGCGAAGGGGGTCTTCAAGTAGTGGAACCTAAACCAAGCTGATGGTACAACAAGCTCAGTTGGGAGCGGATTGTCTTCTGATGCGATGCATCACACTTACTGCAGGCTATGAGAACAGCTCTCACGCTCTTCGCTCGTTTCTCACACACTCGATTCAACGTGGGCTCTTGGCAACCCTTTGGAACACGGTACTTTCAATTACCGTATGCGCTGCAGCTTCTGGGTGAAGTGCGCTATCTTTCCTTCTGTCGTCCAGCCGACGACAAGCCCATTCTTATCCACTTTCACATCATAGAAGTTTGATTTGTAAATTTGTTTTGCACTATCGACGACTCCCTTTCCAATAGTACTCCCGCATAGACTATGAAGTAGTAGCCGTCAAACGTGGTCATGTAGGGGTAGAAATGCGTCAACCCTTACGTTTCAAGGTCATATTCTTTCGCGATCGCCTCCGCCTCATCGGCGGTCCTGACAGTTCTAACCAAACTAACAACAAACCCATTCTTATCCACCTTCACGTCACAGTAAATTAATCCATGAACTTCACGATAATGTGGCTCTGCGTCTTTATTGGGTGTTGGACCAAGCTCTTTACTGGACGCCCCTCCTAACTCCTCCTTGACGCTCTCGCCTGAAGTCTGGCCGGCTGAGGGAGCTTCCCTGGGGAGTTTGTCGGAAGATTTTTTTCCAGCTGCCAAGTCACCTTCAACGATTCCCTGCATTAAACTACTACGCTTTATTCTGCGATCTTTGTCCTCTCTCCACACAGTAACTGTGTAGTAAGTGCCGTCAAATGCAGTTGTGAGTGGTTTAAAGTCCTTGAAGCCAAATGTATTGCCGGCGTATTCCTTTGCGATTTCTCCCGCCTCATGGGAATCTCTGATAGTTCTCACGAAGCCGACAACAACTCCGTTCGGATCCACCTTCACGTCGTAGAAACGTGGTTGAGAGAGTTCAGCTTGGTGATGGGGTTCTTCCCGCCCACCGGGTTTCAGTTCGCTATGCTTCCGGGCTTCAACGGTAACTGTGAAGTACTTGTATGAGTCAAATACAGTTGGTGTGCGGACCGAATGCATTTTCGCCGTCGGCAACGGAACGACGCTCCCGACTCTCGATTGATTCCCTTCGATTACTCACATAGAGCCATATACAGTCATGTACAGTCACATTCTTCACGTCGCGGTGAAAGTGGCTTTCCTTCCATTCTGTTGAATTTTTTTTCATTATACTAACGATGTAGCGCTTTGCACTCGTCGAAAATATATAAGCAGGGGCGCATCATTACTAAGCGGGTGAAAATAGGATGTCCGACAATCCACCGCAAGACGACAGGAACAAGAAACCAGGCAATTGAGATAAGATAGTTTTCCAACATCTCAATGCAGTAACGGCAAGGCTTCGACCGCTGTCGTTACAATCTCTTATCTTGATAGTGTGGGCGCATTCGATCATCATTTTTCTTCACTGCTGCAACGGTGAATGGTGCTTTCTCAGTGCTTAGACGAAGGGTCAATTGATTGACCTGAAGGTTGCTCTTCTCGTAGTCGTTTGGATCTTCCACGGCATACGACACAGATGAACTGAACCGCCAAACGTACTCGTAACCTCTCGTAGACCGCGCCAAACATATCACACCCAAAGAATTCCCGTTCGACCTCACGCAAGAGAAGGGTGCAGGGATTCGATCAAGGGTAAGCGAAGTAGTAAATATAGCAACTTCGAACTAAGTTGGAATGGGATGTCAGATTGGAAAAGAATCAAGTTCAGGTTGTTGCTGAATGCAGTATCTTTCGGAAAGGTTGATGAATTCAAGAGACTCGCGCAGGAGACAATTGACGCTGCTAAAGCTAGATCTAAGGCGGTTGGGTATCGATGGTACTTCAACCGTGATGAGACCAAGTGCTACATCATCGAGCAGCATCCAGATTCCGCCTCATTATTGCGTCACCTGGAAGCGGTCGGGCCTCCTCTGCTAAAACTTATTGGCGTATCTAAAGTTACGAGGTTCAAAGTTTTTGGTTCTCTCGGCCGCTTGGAATCTCCAGAGCACGCTCTACAGAAATTGTACGGTCTTTAGGATCACAAAATTAGATTGGAATCCGCAGAATTTCCACTATTGGAACGGCTTCGTACGATGACCCAAACAAACAAGCGTTGACCAGGATTGTCGCCAGCAGTAGATCGAATCAAACTCTTTAAGAGATTTACACGCCCCTCCGGGTTTGAAATGAATTGAATCAAGGGTCAATTCTTCTTGAGTTAGTGTTGGGTTCAGTAGCTATCATTCTGGTCAGCATTCTAGCAGGTAAACTCCTCCGACGGTTAATGCGTACACTAGCGCGTCAGAGCGGCCCCGAATCTGACGTAGTCCGATTCTTAGGAAGATTCGGGCAGGGTGTGGTCTTCCTGATTGGGATTGTGGCGGTCGTGCAATTTACCGGAATCGGCACAGAGTTTGAGTTACTCTCGATTACAGGAGTCCTAGGCTTAGTTCTCGCACTATATCTCGACGATCTGGTTAAGGAAGTGATTGCTGCGTACGTATTGATTCGTGAAGATGTGCTTAGGGAGAACGATCAGGTCATGATTCGAGACATAAAGGGTAGAGTTCTGCGTGTAACCGCTAGATGTACCTACATAAAGACGGAGGGCGGAGACTTGGTTGTCGTAGCGAACTCATTCCTCCACCGCGGCCCTCTTGTGAACTTCACGGCCAAAGAACGCATGAAGGACAAAGCGTGGTTTGGCGAGAAAACCTAACGTCAAAACAGCTTGATTTTGTGGTGGGCGGAAAGTCAGCGTCCTTTCGAAATGAATTATCGGTTGAGAAAATTCTTAGGCTAGTTGCCAAGGCCAATTGCTCGTACGGTTTCATCGTAGCTTTCGTGCACTCGCTGCTGGTCGTAGTCTGAGGGGAGTCCGATGTGAGAATCATGTTCGATTAACGCTGCGTGCTTTAGCAATACCCTGCGTTCTGTATCTGAGTGAGTGTGCGCCGTGACCGACTTAATGGTCTCAAGCATGTTGATCAGTATCTCCGCATTTGTGCGGCCGTATTCTCGTATCATGTCGAGGGCTACTCCAACCAACCTCTCAAAACTAACTGAGTCGCCTATCAGGCGCAATTGGTCATCCTTGTCGTAGTAGTACGGAGAACGCTTTTGTCGCTCAGCCAACATTCCAAGCACAGCCCCTAACCGGTTGAGGCACAATACTGGTGTGTTCGGATCGTTGATTGCAGGGGAGAGAGCGCGAACCGCAATTATGACGATGAGATAAATTCCGAATTCTGTGTCTTGGAACAGAGTACGGTTCTTCCCTAACATGTATGCTCGATTGGCAAGTAATCTCATACGTTTGTCTAATGGGCGAGGCCATGCAATCAGTAATGGGTCACCGCGGCTGACAAAATCACCAGGCAGGCAATCGATCCTCAGAATCAATTTATACTCAGAAGCGATATGTATTAGCTGGTCGTAATCTATCGCGCGCACATAGCCTTCTTGGTTTGAGGTAACCAACTCGCCTACTTCACCATTTAGGGCAGTGTGTCTAATTAGTTCTTCAGCACGTTGATGGTCAAATGAGGCCCTAGCGTTATCAAGTGGGTACTCCTGTTCGATGACTTGCTCCACTTCTCTGCTCACCTGTTCTACAACCGTGGAGGATTGCAACGAGTCAGCTACATGGTGGAAGAAGTAGATCAGTAAGAGGAGACTAGCCGCCAGCATGTAGAATGCTATTGTCACCGGGAGTTGCACGGTCTGATTACTCACGTTTGCTAGAGCCAGTAGGAGGAACAAGCAATAGAAAGTGGTCGAAGTGTATGCGCCAAGGACAAATTGTGTGCCGCGGTCACGCAGGAAACTGCGCAAAACGATTGAACCGTACTGCGTTGAGGTAATGCTGAGTGGGACCAAAGTGATCGAGAAGACCACTCCGACGACACCTATCGATGTGTCCGCGACCGCGTTCAGCAGCGCTCGTGCTTCTGTTATACTCGCTGGAGGAAAAATGAACCACTTGTCTTGTAGCAAATAACTAGGTATGTATTGGTCCACCCAAAACAAGATCAGGGCTAAGATGGCTGCCAACAAAGTCATGACTGCGGGCACAAACCAGTAAGTTGCGCGTACGTTATCCCAGAAGTTTCTCAAGTGAACCGAAGACATCATGTACGTCTAGTCCTTCTCTGCTGGCTGGCGCTTGAGGAAGTCCTGCACCCCGCTCTCAACGCTCAAGTATATGTTATTCTCGCCGATCAGGTTCATGAGTCCTGAAACGCTTAGCTCATCGCGGACGGGACCGCGGACTTGAGCCAGGAGAACCTCAACATGTGCATCGTCAAGATCACTGACGAGACTTTTCAACATGTCAAGACTAGTAATATCAAGCGTGTTACTGGAACCAATGTCTAAGATTACGGCTTTTGCCGGCGGCTCGCTCGCAGCAACTAGGTTTAGAACCTGAGTGCGAGCTACGTTCGCGTTTGCGAAGAAGAGTGGTGCATCCACTCGCAAAATCAGAAGCCCCGGTATTCGCTCATATTCGGGGTGACGCTCAAGATTGCCGTAATTGCCGGGCAGCGAAGGGACCTTACCCAACACTGCCAGATATGGCCGACTAGACCTGTATACGACTATGATGATTGATAGAAACACCGCGACCAACAACCCAGACAATACCCCCGTAGCAATAACGCCAACCAGAGCAATTACTGACAACCAGAAATCAGTCCTATATTCGCGGTAGAACCGTTTGAGAGGTCCTAACTTCACGAGGCCTAGGACTGAGTAGATGACGACTGCACCAAGGACGGCATTCGGAAGATTCGTGAAAAGATCTGCCAAGACCGCAATGGTAACAAGAATCAGAATAGCGGAAATGATCGAAGATAATTGTGTTTGAGCTCCCGCCTCGTCTCCCGTAGCAGTGGCAGAGAGGCTGGCGTCGACTGTGAACCCTTGAAATAGTCCCGCACTGAGATTCGCTGCACCTAATGCGATCAATTCTTGGTTTGGTTCAATCTCGTAGTGATGCTTTGCTGCGAAGGCACGAGCCGTACCGACTGATTCACCTATCGCCAAGAACACAATGCCTCCTGCCCCAGCGATTAGAAGCGCCACGTCGGAAAGATTGACGAGAGGGACGGTTGGAGCGGGCAGACTTACCGGAATCGATCCGACAACGCTGACGCCGCGTTGGTCGAGTTTGAATACCGTTGTAACCACAATTCCAACGAACAGGGCGACTAACCCGGCAGGAATCCGCCGGGCGTACCGTTTCAGAATAAAGATCAACAGGAGCGATCCCGTGCCTATGGCCAAGGTCGTCGGATTCGTGTTGCCGAGCCTAGTGACGAGTTGGCTCAGCTGCTGAAATATATCGCCCGTTCCACCTCGTAAACCGAATAGTTTCGGCGCCTGACCAACAATGATACTCACCGAGACACCGAACAGGAAACCAGTTATGACGGGCTTTGATAGGAAGTCGGAGATGAAGCCCAGCTTTGCTATGCCGGCTAGGAGAATCATGCCACCCACGACCATGGCTAGCATCGCGCTCAGTGCGGCGTACCTTTCCAAGCTTCCACCAGAGCCTAAGTCTGCAACTAACGCTGCGGACATAATAGCCATCGTTGAGCTAGCGGTTACTTTGAGATGCCGACTCGTTGCGAAAAGGGCGTAAGCGACCATGCTAGCGAAAGCCGCATACAATCCAGCCTGCGGCGGCAACCCCGCCAACTCCGCATAGGCCATGGCGGCCGGTACGATGACTCCCCATACGGTTATTCCAGAAATGAGGTCAGCGCGTAGAAAATTCCGCGGATACTTCTGAAGCAAACCAGCGATTGTGATGTGCGCTTTTAGTCTACTGAAATATTTCAGGTTCATGCTATTGAGCAACTACCAGAGTTGAGCCCCAGCGAAGTCACGTTATTGAAGCTGCGCGATCATCCACGCCACAACTTGACATGCGGATTAGACACAGCATGCTAGGGTAATTCGGCTGGGGTCAGTTTCTTTTCAGCATATGTCTGCATGATTTCCGCAGGAGCACGGTTCTGATGGAGCAACTGGCTCATCATGCGCATAGGTTTGTCGATATGGTTGAAGAAGATCTTGTACCCTGCGCAGAGGTAGTTTAGGCCAGATTCGCCGCTGGGTGTCTTGATGAATCGATCTTTCGGGCAACCGCCGTGGCAGGCAAAGCGTACTTCGCATTCGCGGCAGTACTTTGGCAATGTGTCAAACTTGTCGTTTCCAAACTTCACTTGCGGGTCTGAGCCAACCAGCTCGAGCATGTGTCGTTCCTTGATATTGCCCAGTTTGTATTGTGGGGTAACGAAATGGTCGCAGGAGTACAAGTCGCCGTTATGTTCAATCGCCAGAGCGCCTCCGCATGTTTTCGAGTGCACACATAACCCTGACGGCTCGCCATGCCAGTTCGCGAGAGCGACATCAAACATTTGCACGTACACTTTAGCGATGTCGCGTTTCACCCATTCTTCGAAGACGTCTACGAGGAACTTTCCGTATTGCTCCGCAGTGGTTGACCGTTTCGTCACCATGTTGCTCTCAGGCGTGAGTCGTTCGACGATTGGAATGAATTGGATGAACTCTGCTTTGCATTCGTCACGCAGGAAACGGTACACTTCGACGGGGTGGTCCGCGTTCGCGTGATGAATTGTAGTGAGCGCGTTCCACTCGACGCCGTGCTTTTGTAAGAAGTCCAGGCCGCGCATTACTTTATCAAATGTGGGTTCGCCTTGTCTGTCAACCCTGTAAAAATCATGCATCTCGCGAGGACCATCAATGCTGAGTCCAACTAGAAAATTATTTTCCTTAAAGAAAGCAGCCCACTCATCATTGATCAACGTCCCATTCGTTTGGATAGTATTCTGTATCTGCATCCCAGGTTTCGCATACTCCTTCTCGAACACGATCGAGCGCCTGAAGAAATCGAGGCCCATGAGGGTTGGTTCGCCGCCCTGCCATGCCACAGTTACTTCGGGGACGTCGTGTGACTCGATTAATTGGTGAATGTACGTTTCCAGCATTTCATCCGTCATCCGAAAGCTGCTGCCCTTGTAGAGTTCTTCCTTGGAGAGGTAGAAACAATACTTGCAGTCAAGGTTGCAAATTGCACCGCGCGGTTTTGCTAGAAGATGAAACGCAGGCGGCGCACTTGCCGGGCGCACGGCCGGTGCAGTGGGCGCCATTTTCAATAGGTCGGATTCGTGAATAAGCCCAACCCCATCAAGCATTAGGCACTGTTGCCTTGTTAGGTTTTCTTTTTGAACCAATCTTTGACGGCGTCTTCTATGGCCGCGCCGTGCCCATGGCCGGGGCCCAACTATACTGAAGCAGCCGCGAAAGGCAGGAAATTCACTGACCAACTCACGGCGGACATCTTAACCGACTTAGCAGCTCATAGCTGGGAGCTCTATCACGTGACCGAGGACTTGTCAGAGAGCCATAACGTGGCCGCCCAGTACCCGGACAAACTGAAGGAGATGGTGAAACTGTGGTGGGCGGAAGCAGGGAAATACAATGTTCTTCCTCTGAGCAGTTTGGATCCTGCCCGCCTTAGCGCAACTCGACCGTCGGTCGCGAAACCGCGCAATCAGTACGTGTACTACGCTGGAGCCCAGTCTGTGCCTGCCTGCTGCGAATGTGCGCAATCGTTCACACAGCATAACGGCCGAAGTGGAGATCCCGAAAGACGGCGCCGAGGGCATCCTAGTCGCCCACGGCGCATTGTTCGGAGGCTACGCCCTCTACATGAAAGATCGGAAGCTCCACTAAGTCCACAACTACGTCGGACGGGCCGAGTACAAGGTGTCTTCAGCCATGGACGTGCCTGAAGGCGCCGCGACACTTCGATTTGAGTTCGAGAAGAAAACCGAACCCGATTTCAGTGCGGGCAAGGGCGCGGGCGGCGTAGGCCAGCTGTACATCAACGGCAAACTAGCGGGCGAGGTTGAAATACCCACAACCACCCCTGGACAGTATGCCGTGGCTGGCGAAGGACTTACGTGCGGCTACGACGCAGGCCAAAGCGTAACTAGGGACTATAAGGCGCCTTTCCAGTTCACCGGCAAAATCCGACGGCTCACAGCCGACGTTTCCGGGGAACTCATCCCAGACCGCAAAGCTCAGGAGATGGATATCAAAATCATCATGAAACGGCAGTAGCTGCGCATCACTATACCTATACCTTACTATACCTACACACGCAAAATTACTGTAACTGACGGACCTAGTCTTCAGATACAAAAATCCCTTCTCTCTGCGTACTCAAGTAGACGTGGGGAATGGCGTAACTCGCTACGACGACGAGCCAGGGATCAGTGACTTTAACCGAGATAGTACGGATACTTTAGGTTTGGACTGTTTGGGCGGCTCTGTCTGTTCTGTCCCTTCCGTGATCTCTGTCCTTTCCGTTATCTCCTGTGTCGGGTGGCCGTAGATGAAGAGGCGAGGTTTACCGCCGACGAGCTCGACGTAGGTGTCATATGGTTTCGAGTCCTTGACCCACGAACCGGTGTTCACAACGTTTTCTGCTTTGTTGATGAATGGAATGTGCGTATGGCCGAAGATGAGAACCTCACCCGGCTTGGCTTGCTTGCATGCCGTGAAATTAATTTTATTGAGAGACCCCTTCAGTCTAACCTCAGGGCCTCGCTGAAGTTTTTCAGCTATCGCCGCAATATCCGCCTTGACAAAGGAAGGCTCTATCTTCGAAAAAATATTGTTCAGACTATTAAAATCCGTCCATAACTGATTCTCGAGAGCACCACCCGCGTCAGACATGACGCGGCAGAGAAAAGCCATGAAAGGCACTCTCTGTTCTGGATCGAACTCATAACCGTGAACGAAACGATACGTGACCGGGCCATCATCCAAACTCAGTTCTTTGACGAACTGAATAGGGTATGCTGGGTTATGAAGATCCAAGACGTGATAGTCATGGTTTCCTGCTACGTAGAATATCTGAACCCCTTTGGCTTTTAGCGCGAGAAGCTTCGCAACCGTATCGTGGGCTTCGAGAAAGACACCTGAAGCGTCTCTCCTCCACATATCCACCACATCGCCAAGCAGAACCAGATGCGTAACATCATTGTCTTTAGCGAGTTCGTCGAGGAAGGCATTGAAAGCGGCCTTGTCAGAATTTGCATAGCCTAAGTGATGGTCGGAAGTGACAACAACCTTCGTAATTCCACCCCTGAATAGCGTCTAGAGCCATAGTTGAATGGTCTTAATCATTGCCATAGAGAATCGAATTTGAACCCAGTTGAGGAAGATTCGGGAGGCTGTTGAGCCGAAACCGGCGTCTCCTCCTCCGAAAGGATTTTGGGATTCTTGTGTGTGAGTATGCTGGTGCCCACACAGACAGAAAATCAGAAAAAAAATCTGCGACACTTGACCGACGTTCATTGCAAAGATAGAAAAGTTAGTATTAGCGATTTCACGTCAATATGAAAGCAGGATACATTATGACTTCAGATGATTTTTCGAAAGCTACCGGAGGGGTAGCAGATGAAAAGAAGAACATTACGGAAGTGCATAACTTCTACGGTGCGCCCCCGGGCACCGGCATTTCAATGCCGCCTTACTATCTGCCGACGCCCTCTGTTAAGAATCGCAACAATTACTTTCCGCAGAGCGAGGCACTAGGTCCGGACGAGATGCGTATCATCTTCATGGGGAGTCAACCCTGGCCGCCCCGGCTCGACCAAGCTGGCACTTGCATCATGGTGGAGCTGGGCAACGGGAAGCGCTTCTTCTTCGACTTTGGTCCGGGCTGTCTGCGCAACATCATCGCGAACCAGGTTCCTGTGCCGGAGATCAACGACATCTTCCTGACCCATCTGCATATTGACCACTACGGGGACATCCCCTACCTTTGGCAATTCGCGCCGTTTAACGGGCGCTGGAAACCGCTGCGCGTCATTGGTCCATCGGGTCGGACGCCCGAGATGGGCACTAGGGCCATGTGCGAGCACATGAAGAAGATGGGCACCTGGACCTCGACGTGGGCTGTCGGGGCAATGGCGGACGGCTAC
>CAZHKA010000059.1:0-20358 GCA_964533505.1 uncultured Candidatus Bathyarchaeia archaeon
CTTGTTTCGATCTACATGTTCTACGTCGCGCATCGCATGCGAAGTGTGTAGCTCGTCGATTTGCACCGTACTAGCTTAGCAGAGAGTGCGCTGACTTAGCTTAAGTAGCGGCCATCGTTCTCCGAAGCAATCGTCTGCTCGCTTCAAGCTTCTCGGTCTTTCGCAGGTGTGCTCTTGCTAGTTCTCTGCATCTACGCTGGGCGTGAGCGATGAGGCTGCGAGTTTCTCGTGGGTTCGGGCTGCCTGCGGTACGGTAAGTGTTAATGTGAGTATCCAAATCGAGCGTACGAGCTATCGTTTTGAAAGTCTTCGAGTTCAATCGAACTCCCAAGGCCTTTTCCCAGTCAGCCTGTCCCACATCATGAAGCGACTTGCCTTGGCCGATAGCGGTCTTGACGAGTGAACCGACTTTCTGATGCGCAGTTCGGAAGGACATGTTTTCTGCTCTGACGAGCAGGTTGGCGATTTCGGTTGCAGCCGTGAATTGAAGGTAGGCTCTGGCGGCGATACCTTTAGCCGGTTTGATTCCGGGCAGGAGGGCTGCGAGAACCTCTAGGCATGAGTTGAGCTCGTCAATTGATCGCCACAGCAAGGGCGTGAGCTCTTGATAATCCAGGTTGTAACCGGAAGTTAGCCCGTGCATGAGAATTAGGGCGGTGTAGAAATTTGCAGCCACTCTACCGGATTTCGCGCGTATCAGCTCGAGCGGATCGAGGTTCTTCTTCTGGGGCATTATGCTGCTCGTGGAAGCAAATTCATCAGGGATCCTAACTAGCCCGACCTCGCTAGAACTGTAAAAGAGCATATCGGACGACATTCGTGAAAGGTCGGTGGCGATTAGAGCGAAGATCGCCAAGGATTCTAACGCGAAATCTCGACCCCCGACGGCATCAAGAGACGCCTCAACGGTTCCATCAAAACCAAGAAGCCTTGCGATCAAGGCCCTGTCTAATGGAAAACTCGTGCCGGCGAGCGCAGCCGCGCCCATAGGGGATAGGTTAACCCTAGCATAGGCTTCAAGGAGTCGTTCACTGTCTCTGATGAATGAGAAGCAGTTCGCTATCAGGTAGTGTCCGAAACTAATCGGTTGTGCGGGTTGAAGGTGCGTGTAACCTGGAAAGACGGAGGTTACATACATGCGTGCGAGCTGAAGCAGGGATTGTTCGAACATTAGCATTATACGGGCGAGGCCGAGCATCTCGCTTCGCAAAGTCATCCGGATTGCTGTCACCACCTGGTCGTTCCGACTCTTCCCAAGATGCAGAAGCCCCCCAACATTCTCCCCGGTACGTCGGGTTACAGACTCCTCGATTAGGACATGAACGTCCTCCGCTCGGCGGTGGGTGAAGTCATGCCTCTCAAGCGTGCGGAGCGCCCTCAGAATTTTCCGAGCTACCGGCTTATTGATTGCCCCGCATTTCTCAAGAGCTACGACGTGTGCCTCATTCACCAGAACGGTCGATAGCGCAATTCTCTTGTCGGCCTCGAGTGAAGAGATGAAGTCAACAACGTCCGGGCGCGTTGCCTTGAGTCGCCCGCCTTTCAGAAGCGCCGACATTCAAGATCACTCGGCGGTCGGGGGAAGCATTTCGCCTTCCTGAGCGCGTTCGGCGAGTCGCGAGAGAGCAAGCGCGTATATTTCTACGGTAGCCATGTATTCGGAAACCTTAACGTGCTCCATCTCAGTGTGATCAAGTTGTGAGTCGCCGGGGCCGTACGCAAACATTGGGCAGGTTTGAGTCCGAGCGAAAAGATTGACGTCGCTAGTCCCCGTTTTCTTCAAGAGAGCAACTTGGCCTTTCTGAACTTTCCTGATGGCCCATCTGAATGCTGATATTGCCTTGGAATCTGTCGAACCGAGGAAGGCGCCGGTCTGGTCCAAAGTACGTAAGTCGATTACGACTCCTTTTCGATTTGTTGAATACTGTTTGATAAATTCACGTACCTGGCCGATCAAAACTTCTGACGTCATAGCGACGGGTATTCTGACATCAATTTCCAGCGTTGCATTCGCGGGCACACTATTTCCAGGACCGCCCGAAACCATGCTAGTGACACAACCAGTGACCGCCTCGAACTTTGATTCAGCACTGTTATTCAACACACGGTGTTCGAAGGTTGACCAAAACGCGCAGGCTTCGTCGAAGCTACTCGCCGACAACCAAGGCGAGGCTGAGTGTCCTCCGGGTGTGTGGAAGGAGAGTTGCAGCTTGACATTTCCTTTGTAACCCACCACGATGTTTGAGACGCCGCTAGGTTCCCCGAAGACAGCCAAATCATACTGATGATTTCTAGCCATTAGCGCACGGATCCCTTTGCTACTGGTCTCCTCTTCTACGACCCCGGCGACCGTAATCTGAACTGGGGCTCTGGTTCTCTCTTTTGCACTAGTGGCTCCGACGATCATGGAGGCAAGAGAAGCTTTGGCATCGACTGCCCCACGGCCGTAGAGCAAATCACCGTCAAGTCGTACCGGAATGCGACCGGACACTGTGTCCATGTGGCCACATAACAGAACTCTCGGCCCTTGGTCTCCCAGAACGCCAATCACGTTTCCAGCCCCGTCTATGGTTGCATTCATGCCTTTCGCGTGCATTTCCTCGCGCAGAAAACTTGCTAGCTTAGCCTCAGAACCGCTTGGACTGTAGAGCTCAAGCATTTCTTGCAGCAGTTGAACTGAGTGGTTTTGCAAGCTCCTCTTTCCTTAACACTGTGTCGAGCGTCGCGACGACACGCTCGATTTGACTTGGCTGAATACAGAGCGGGGGCAGGAATCTAAGGACGTTTCGTCCCGCGTCAAGCATGAGAACGCCTTCGTTCAGGGCATTTGTCAGAATTCCGCGTACATCGAAGCGTGTTTCGACGGCTAACATTAGGCCTAATCCACGAACCTCCCTCACGATATGATGCTCATCCATTAACCCGACGAGACTCCCTCTGAAGTTTTCGCCGACCTTCGCAGCGTTCTCCACCAATCTTTCTTCAAGCAGCACGTCTATCGTGGCTGACGCCGCTGCACACACTACGGGGTTGCCTCCGAAGGTCGAAGTATGTTCACCGACTGAAAGAGCGGACATTGTCTCGTCTTTTGCGGCGGTTATGCCAATTGGTAGGCCGCTGGCGATTCCCTTTCCGAGGCACAGTATGTCTGGCTTGAGGCCGAAATGTTCGCCAGAGAACATCTTTCCGGTTCTACCGAAACCAGTCTGAATCTCGTCTGCGACTAAGAGCCCTCCGGCATCGTGGATCAAATCGCTTAGAAGCGTAACCCATTCTCCGGAGGGGACACGAACACCTCCCTCGCCTTGGACAGGCTCCACGAAAACTGCTGCAGTGTCGTTTGTTATTGTCTGTTTGGCGATTTCGTCGTTATTGAATGGAATGTGGAAGAAGTCTGGCACCAAGGGTTCGAAGTCCTTGCGATATTTTGCGTCCCATGTCGCGGAGAGCGCTCCGTGTGTTTTCCCGTGAAAGGCTCCTTTTATGGCTACGATCTTCCTTCGACCGGTAGCTTTTCTCACTACTTTAAGAGCGCATTCGACCGCTTCAGCTCCGCTGTTAGAAAGAAATACTCTATTCAATTCGCGAGGAACTATAGCATTTAGTTTCGAGACGAATTGAGCCCGTGCATCGTTGTAAGTGGACGCATGGCATGCGATGAGTTTCTTGGCTTGATCGCTAATCGCTTGAGCGACTTTTGGATGCGCGTGGCCTACGATGCAGGCTCCGTATGCACCGGCACAATCAACATATTCGTTGTCATTCTCATCGTACAATAACGCGCCTCTTCCACGAACAATCGTAACGGGCCTTCTGGCATAGTATCTGGCGTAGTGTGAATCCTCAATTTCCTTAGCCTCTGCTGGGATCATTGTGTGATCAGAGTTCCTGTTTCCCCATTTAGCGCGGCTGAGTAGGGTGCTGGGCCTTTGCCCGGAGCCACAACCACTCTATTCACTCCTCCCGAAATTGCCTCGATTGCAGCATAGACCTTCGTAATCATTCCAGGTCCTAGGTTTGGCAATATCTTCTTGGCTTCACCTGAACTCAAATTTCGACTCACCGTTGACTGTAACGTGATGCCGGGAACATCCGTCATGAGTAAGAGCGTGTCAGCCTTGATTGCAGTGGCGATGTGCGCTGCGGTCCTGTCGCCGTCTATGTTTAGTGCTTCGTCTCCCTCGCCTAGCGCGATTGGAGCTATTACCGGGACATATCCCGCATCGAGCAGTGTCCTCAGAAGTGTACCATCCGTCTGTGTTACGAGCCCCGTATATCCGCCGTCAATTGCTTTCCTACGCCCCCGTTCGTCTTTGACTATGAGCCTACTTTTCCGTTTGGCGCGTATCAACCCACCATCTAGGCCGGAGAGGCCGATTGCCGGGATCTTCTTGGTCAATAGTTCCATGACGATTTGCTTGTTCACTTTCCCCGCCATCACCATTGTATAGATTTGCATGGTTTCAGCGTCAGTATACCTGCTCCTGAAACCCTCCGGCGACGTTACGAATTTTTGCGGGATGCCAAGCTTTTCCGCAATCCCGGTGACAGTGTCTCCTCCTCCATGGACCAAAACGGTCGAGGCGTGTCGTGTGACTGTCTCGAGGTCGGAAACTGCGGATTCGCTGAAGGCGTCTCGCATCGCTCTACCGCCTACCTTGAAAACCAGAGTCATGAACCGTCACTATGGGTGCATGCCCACCAAGTTCAGCCCTGTTTTCTCATCCAAACCCGACATGATGTTGAAGCATTGCACCGCCGCACCGGCGGCTCCCTTCGTCAAGTTATCCAGGGCGGCGAATAACACCAGTCTATGCGCATGTGCATCAATATCGAAACCTATGTCACAGTAATTCGTCCCAACAGTGACTTTCGGATTGGGCAACCCGTAAAGACCCTTCTTGTCGGAGACGACCCTGATGAACGGTTCGCCTTCGTATCTCGCCCGGTATGCTTTGAACACTTCACGCGATTCAACGGCGCGATCGGTGAATGCGTGCGTGGTGGATAGGATACCCCGGACCATGTTCACGGCGTGAGGGGTGAAGGAAACCACCACCTTCTTTGAAGCGATGGCGGACAACTCTTGTTCCACCTCTGCAATGTGACGATGCCCGACAGTTTTGTAGGGGCGGACACCGCCAGTACGTTCGGAGTGATGACTCGCGGCCGTTGGGTTGACTCCCGCACCGGACGAGCCGATCTTCGCGTCTATCACGATCCTGTCAAGGCTGATCAAACCGCTTCCTACAATAGGGCCGAGGCTTAGGATCGCTGCAGTCGCCATGCAACCAGGAACCGAAACAAGCTTTGCAGTCTTGATCTCTTCTCTGTGAAACTCCGGGAGGCCGTAAACTGATGTAGCCAAGAGAGCTCGACTGCCGTGTTCGAACCCGTAATATTCCTTGTAGGCGATTGGGTCTTTGAGCCTAAAATCCGCGGCGAGATCTACGACTTGAAGGCCGCGTTCCAGGAGTTTTGGGACTACGTCGATTGATTTTCCGTGAGGTAGGGCCGTGAAGACTACTTCGCTCTTTGCGGCGACTGTCTCTATGTTCTCTTCTTGGAAGGTGAGGCTTGTAAGGCCTCTAAGATTGGGATGCACTCGGTACAGTGGGTCTCCAGCGTTTCTTCTCGAGGTGACCGCTTGGAGTTGACAGTCAGGATGCGATATTAGGAGTCGAAGAAGTTCCCCGCCCACGTATCCTGATCCGCCCATGACCGAAACGGCAGTCATCCCTTTACCTGCCTGGTTGCGTATTCGAGTAGGAGCTTGGGTATGTCGACTCCAGTGACTCGCACCGTGTTCTTGAACTCGGTTGTGTGGTTGACCTCATGCACGACTAATCCGGCCTCCGTTTCCATAAGGTCCACGCCGAAGGCTCCGCCGCCAACAGCCTGAGCTGCTCTGATGCTGATCTCTTCAAGTTCTGGTGTCAAGGGAAGGTTTTCGGCTACGCCGCCTCGGGCGGTATTCGTCCGCCACTCACCGGCAGGAGCGTTTCGATAGATAGCTGCGACAGCACGATCGCCGATAACATAGCATCGGATGTCACGTTCCGGCCTCTTGATCTTCTCCTGAAGATAGTATACTTGCTGAATTGGATGCATGTACTCGCGGGCTTCGAGGATAGCGGACATAGATTCCGGATCCTTGAGCTGTGCGACTAGTCGTCCCCAGCTGCCTACAACCGGTTTTAGCACAGCCGGGTAGCCGAGTCGTTCTAATGCTTTCAATGACGCTTCTTGCGTGAACGCGGCAAATGTTCTAGGGGTCGGGATCTTGGCGCGACTCAATGCAATGGAAGCGATTAGTTTGTTTCCGCAAGTTGACGATGCCTTGAATGAGTTGATGACAGTCTTACCTCTTGCCTCCAGCGCCGCCGTTATGTGGATACTTCTGAAGTATGACATGCACCGTTGCAGGAAAGCATCGGCTAATTCGATTCCGTCATCTTGTGAGGTTACGTCCCACGCCAATTGGTCCGTGTCATAGAGTTCTAGGGCTATGCCATCTCGTTTCGCGGCATCGATGATCAGCCGTTCGTCCGGCCTTAACTGATCATATAAGAGACCTAACTTGACCGTATCTCACTCACCCCAATCCTCTTTTTCGATTACGAGGGGTTTGATTGATTGTCCCTGGGGTCCTGCTACTACTTCAAAGTCTAGGCCGCAATCGGGGCAACTGACGATTTCCCCGTTCACCGCATCGTCTGGAACTGCGACTTGAGCGTCGCAATCTACGCATTTTTGAAATGACATCCGCTCACCTCCATTAACGTAACGAATAGTCTAGCGAACACATACCTCTGCTGCCAGCGCGGCTGAGTTTTACTTAGTCTTCCGCGTCTGCGCGGTCGCCTTTTCAGCGACGTTGTACGGGATTGGTTTGCCGAGGCGTTCGCGTTTTCGAGCGTTAGCCACGACGGTTGGCATCGCCCAAATTTCTATGAAACCTTGCGACCAAACTTGGTTAAAGGTTGTAGAGGCGTCGTAGGTTGCTAGACCGGTGTCGTATAGAGAGAATGGTGAACTCCTTCCGACGACCTTGGCTCCGCCTTTGTAGGCTTTCATTTTGACCTCTCCGGTGACGTGTTCCTGAGTCTTCTGGATGAATGCATCTAGGTCCTCTCTTAGGGGGTCGTTCCATAGGCCAGTGTATACTAGGTTGGTCCACTCTCTGTCAACCTGCTCTTTGAATTGGGCCTCATGTCGCGTTAACACGAGCTTTTCCAACTCGTGGTGGGCTTCGATCAATATCGTCGCTGCTGGGCACTCGTATACTTCTCTTGATTTGATTCCGACCAACCTGTCTTCGATATGGTCAATGCGGCCTACACCGTGTTTTCCGCCAATGTAGTTTAGCTTTCTTACGAGTTCGACTGGATCTAATCGCTTTCCGTTAAGAGCTACGGGTGCACCTCTCTCAAACTCTACCGTCACATATTCAGCCGCCTGAGGAGCATTTTCCGGGGCGTTCGTCCACTCGAACACATCGGCGGGCGGTTCGTTCCATGGGTTCTCAAGGATTCCGCATTCTATTGATCGTCCCCATATGTTCTGGTCCACACTGTAGGGCTTCTCAAGATCGACTGGGACGGGGATGCCGTGCTGCTCAGCGTAGTGAATTTCCTGTTCGCGCGGTAGGTTCCACTCGCGGACTGGCGCAACGATTTTTAGCTTCGGATCGAGAGCTTTTATTGTAACCTCGAATCGTACTTGATCGTTTCCTTTTCCTGTGCACCCGTGTGCGACGGCTTTTGCATGTTCCTTGTGGGCTGTTTCAACTAGCTTCTTGGCGATTAACGGGCGAGCAAGGGCTGTGCTGACGGGATATTTGGATTGGTAGAGCGCGTTCGCTTTGATGGCCGGGAAAACGTAATCTTGCAGGAATTCTTCTTTGAGGTCGAGTGTGTAGTGTCGAGCCGCACCGGTTAGCTTGGATTTCTTTTCGACTTCGGCGAGATCGTCGGCCTGACCTACGTCGGCCGTTAACGTGATGATGTCGTATTCGTATTTTTCTTTGATCCAGTGGACCATGACGGACGTGTCTAGGCCACCGGAGTATGCTAGGACGAGTTTTTCAGCCATCAAACATCGACTCATGGAATTAAGGAAACCTTATGAATTCGGCCGATACATTATAGTTTCCTTAATAAGTCTTACTTCCGGGATCATGATTCAATTGGAACCGTCTAAAAGGCCAAAGAAGCAAGCTAATCAGATTGCCGACCTCGACGACGTGGACATCAAAATTCTTCGTGCACTTCAACGCGACTCTCGGGTCTCGTTCAACACCATAGCTCAAGATGTGGGCGTCAGCGAAGCAACGATATTCGTACGGGTCAAGAAAATGCAAGAGAGTGGAGCGATTAAAGGATTCACAGCGCTAGTGTCTCCATCCGCTGTAGGCAAGCCTCTCACGGCCATAGTGCTCGTTCGGGCCAACCCGAAAGCATACAGTGGAATGTTGGACGCGTTGCGGAAAATTGACGACATATACGAGATTTACGATGTCACAGGCCAGTACTACTGTATTCTCAAGGTTCGCGCAAGCGGAACAGATGAGCTAGGAAGAATAATGGACGACCTAGGCAGGATCGATGGAATAGCCGGGACAGAGACGATCGTGGTACTGCGAACCGTGAAGGAAGAGGTCGCGGTGCGGGTCTAGCCTTGGACTTATTTCTTCATGAGATCGTAATCGATCCAAATTCAACATAGGATTTCGTTTTAGAATCCATGACGACCGAGCTAACCTCTGCGCGATTTATTCAAATGCCTTTCCGAGGGCGAGGCCGCGGTTGCTGAATTCGGTGCCTTGCCTAAGTTCACGCTTCCTTTCTCACCCATATCGCGCTTAGGCGGATTGAAATGCGAAAGTTGAAGTCACGCGGACCCGTTACTCCGATGAGGATTATTCTTGGGTAGACGAGAATGGACACGCAGACGAAACAGAATGGGTCCCAGAAGACGAATGGAACCCGACAAGATCACTAGCTTGAATGAGGCTACGAGACGCGCCGAAGCGTTTGCTAGAGATACTTGGCATCAGGTGGCAGTCACTGACAAGTATGAAGACGCAGCTTTCTATG
This sequence comes from uncultured Candidatus Bathyarchaeia archaeon, assembly GCA_964533505.1. Taxonomy (GTDB): domain Archaea; phylum Thermoproteota; class Bathyarchaeia; order 40CM-2-53-6; family 40CM-2-53-6; genus FEN-987. The sequence goes on from CAZHKA010000059.1 coordinate 9,099, forward strand.
TCATCCGAGGGGTTTCTCCAAGGGGCGAATGGACAGTGATGTTTGATAAGGTAACCGGCAAACGGGTTGTTCCCCCGTAATCTCGACAGTCACTGTGTCGAACTCTTACGGCTTCCGAATGATGTTAGGAATTCTGCCCTTTATCGGGAGGCTAATCTCTACGAAACCGCGATACTTACCTCTCTGGAACCATGGGGTCTGGAGGACGACCTTTCTTCTCCGTCCCTTTGTGACTGTGTACACGTTAGTTTGACGATATTTCATCATCCCTTTGAGTTTGCGAAGCGCGGGCGCAGGATGACAATCCAGCAGATTCGTCCCGACCAGCTTCATCCCTCCCTGGTCGCGGAGTAATTCGGCCGAGATCTTGTTTAACTCTAGTATGATGCCTGCTGAATCGCATACCGTAATCGCGCCCGGAAATTCCTCTACCCATTCATGTTTCTTGCGCGTAACCAATTCAATCACCGACTGCCTGGATGGTGTCGGGAGATTATACGCTTGCTGTCCATTTTCAGTAGAGAACGTAGGCCAGATCGCGGTCCAGGCTTCCTCGGACGCTTAAGTCTGGAACGCGTGATGCCCGCACCACGTGACCCGCACATGATCTAGGCGACTCATGGACGAGTCGAGCCCATCCAAGCGGCTTGAAACGCCCGGCCGAAGTCACCCTGCTAACGTACCCCATCCACACCGCACCATCTAATGATTCATTAGATGAATCACCTATAAACCCAGAAAACAACCCTGCTATAGAAATCTAAGGCCCCCCGGGGGTCCCTGAACAGGCGGCGCGGGTAGAGTTACGGCGGGTCGGCGGTCACTCCTTCGGTCGGAGGTCGACGACACGCACGGCTTTCCCAACTTCTGAGCGTGGGAGGGATCCCAATTCAACGAGTTCGACTTCAGCGTGTATTGATAGAACTGCGAACAGGTCGTCCCGTATTCTCTTCGCAAGGTTCGAATCATTTAGCCTGTTCTTGGGCACCTCGACTTTGACGGCTAGGTGGTCGAGGTCCGTGTGTGAGACGATAATCTGATACTGATCGCCAAGGTCGCGGATGTTCATGAGGACATGCTCCACTTGGCTTGGGAAGACGTTCACTCCGCCAATTATGAGCATGTCGTCGCTTCGACCCTTTATCCGCTTTATACGATTGTGATACCTGCCGCACCCGCACTCTTCCTCGTAGATTGTGGACAAGTCTCTTGACCTGTAACGGAGGAGGGGCATCGCTTCTCGCGATAGCATAGTGAAGACAAGCTCGCCTTCTTTACCCCGCTCGACTACCTCTCCAGTGCTCGGATCGATTGTTTCGGTTATGAATTCATCTTCCCAAATGTGCAGACCGTTTTGCTGTTCACATTCGATTCCGACCCCAGGTCCGTAAAGCTCGGACATTCCAAAAATGTCGTGCGCACGGAGGCCGAATGCGTCCTGAATGCGTTTGCGGGCCTCTTCGCTCCATGGTTCAGCTCCGAATACGCCGATCCTGACCGCAAAATCAGTTTTCGCATCATACCCCTCAGCCTTGCTCGCTTCGATTAGGTAGACCATGTATGATGGAGTGCACGTTACCACGCTTGTCCGAAGATCCTTCATGAGCATGAGCTGCCGTTTCGTATTTCCGGAACTAGCCGGGACAACATTTGCTCCGATGGCCCTGGCCCCATAATGGATACCGAGCCCACCAGTGAACAGCCCATACCCGTACATGTTCTGAACGACGTCCCCCCGTCTTACACCAGTCGTATCAAGGGCTCGACCCATGAGCCTCGCCCAACGCTCCAAATCACTTCGCGTATATGCGACAACAATCGGCTTTCCGGTAGTGCCGGATGATGCGTGTAAGGAGTAAAGGCGGTTTGCAGGAACCGCGAGCAGCCCTAACGGGTAATTGTCCCTTAGATCGATCTTGACGGTGAAAGGTATCTTCCCAAGGTCATCGAGGGTTCGAATGGATTCAGGCTTCACATCAGCTTCGTCAAACCTTTTTCGATACATCGGAACGTTCGCATACGCGTAACGAACGATCTTCCGAAGTTTACTCTCTTGTATTCGAGCCAACTGCTTCGGCTTCAGAAACTGCCCACGTCGATCGAACAGAAGCCTTCCCCACCATCGACGACTGGGGTTCGCATTAAACTCCTTCGGCTTGTTCTCGCATGAAGAACAAACAAAAAACTAGACAGTTTCCGCGACGGCCGTTAGGCATGGTTACGTGCTCGTAAAGTAAGCAGGTTATACCTCTCTCGTTCAACGCCGATCCCAGGCAACATATCCGACTACGATCATGAACATGTTCGAACGAGTACCTCGCGATCTGTACTTCCGGGTGTAAGAGCGCGCGTACAAATCGACTGTACGACCAAGAGCGTCTGGTAATGTGCAGGAGGGAGCCAGCGGATGTTTTGTGAGGTTCTGCCTCGTTAAGAATCCATATTTGGTGGCAATGTTTGCAATAGTGCCAGGTTCTTGGTTCCATTATGGAGCCGTTCCGTTTGTATTCAACCGAATAGATTTCAAGCACGTTACGGCAATTTGGGCAATCCATGCTTTGATGTGAGATCTAGATCTGGATTATAGTGATGAGTTGGGTAACTTCCCGCCTGAGACTGAAGAAAGTATTCTCAGAAGGGCATTCCGAAGCTGTCAGCGGTGGACTCGGGCAGGTTCGTTCATGCGGGCGTTGGAACGTTTCGGCGTCTTGCTGATTCTGGTTTCGTGCGCAGGATGCTCCCTCTGCGGCTTTTGTCGGTCGACAGGCCCGGCTCGTGCCGATCTTTGCACTGGAAGTGGCATTGGTATTTCGCGCTTGCTAACTTGGTATTCGTATTGCAGTTTCTTTCCCTTCATCAAAGAGGCTAGGGCAGCAACGACCGCGAGGCCGGCATTGAAGTAGAATGCGAGATGAATCGCATTCATGAAGGGAAGGGCGATCGTTCTGGGGAACCAGGTAGTCGAAGTAATGACCGCTGAGGCCTGTGGGCTTATTTGTCGACTCACGGCTGGAGGGAGTTCGGAAATCATCGTCACCATCGGATTATAGCCGAGAAACGCCGCGAACAGCGCCAATGTTGGAGGGATTCTCGACAAATAGGCTACGATTTGCGGCGCTCCAGCGCTCGTCATCGCCGCCGACAAAGCAGCTGGTAGGTTACCGGTGAGGGCGCCGATCACTTCGGTAAACAGAACGGTCAGGCCCACTGTGCCACCGGTGTTTTGTAGAGTGAGGAGCATACCGGCGGCGGAGCTTCGGCGATCAGGTGGGACTGTACCCATTATGGAGGAGATGTTCGGGGAAGAGAACATTCCGAAGCCTATGCCCATCAAGAAAAGTGAAATAGCGAATTCCGAATACTGAAAATTGTATGGAAGAGTAGACAGTGCAAGGAAAACTGCACAGAGGAGGCACATGCCGCACGTGGCGAAGATACGGGCGCCCTTCTTGTCCGAAAGCCATCCACTGACTGGTCCGGCCGTAACGAAGCCTAGGCTCATTGGAAGAATGTAGATACCAGCCCAAAACGGAGTGTCTTGATAGCTGAATCCATGGAGCGGAAGCCAAACGGCTTGGAGGAGAATCACTAGCATGAGCATCACTCCGCCCCGTGAAAGTGCCGCTATGAAAGCGGCTAAGCTCCCGGCAGCGAAGCCTCGGTTCCTGAAGAGATCCATTCGGAACATTGGATCTTTCGCATGGGCTTCGATGAACGGAAACGCAACGAGCAACCCGAGCCCAACGGCTAAGCACCCGATAACGAATGGGTTTTCCCAACCCATCGGCGAACTCCCGAATGGAATCAGGCCGTAGGTCATTCCAACTAGGAAGATTGTTAGTCCAAGGGCAAATGCTGCGTTGCCCCAAAGATCCAGCTTCTGTCCTTTCTGAATGACGGCAAGCTCTCGCAGCCTCCAGTATGACCACGCGGTTCCAAGAATCCCGAATGGAACGCTGATTAGAAAGACGAAGCGCCAATCATAAACCGCCAATACTCCGCCCAGAACCAAGCCTAAGAGACTCCCGACGAGTATCGCGGCTTGATTTGTGCCCAGTGCCTTGCCGCGTTCAGTTGGTGGAAACGCATCTACTATCAGGGCCGCGCTGTTCGAGAATATTAGGGCTCCACCTACGCCTTGAACCAGCCTGAATATCAAGATCTCCAGTGCGCCTCTCAATCCGGTATCCGGGACTAGGTACAGCATAATCGAGCCCACGGTGTAGACGGCGAAGCCGAGATTGTACATTCGAACTCGGCCGAGCATATCGGAGAGCCGGCCGAACGTGACAAGCAAGGTCGCTGTGACAACGTCATATCCAAAGATTATCCACAGCATGTATCCGAACGCACCCGGCGCCATCGGGTCAACGCTGATACCGCGAAAGATTGCGGGCAAAGCAATTATCAGGATGTTAATGTCAGCGGAGGCAAGAATGACACCCATCGTCGTGTTCATTAGAACCGTCCATTTGTACTGCATGCTTCACCCGCCGATTTTCTTAGGCGGTTAGACTGCGAGAATTAAAGCTACACCCTTGTGCTTAGCGCCGGGACGAAGCAAGATGCCCATAGCAAACAAGAACATGCCTTACTTTCGGACTTTCCAACAGCATTCAAATCACAGTTCACCTTCACGCAACAGCGGCGGGAAGACTGTTGAAGGTTGGTATATTGAACGGCGGAGGAGATTGCGCTGGCCTAAACGCCGTCACGAGAGCCGTAGTTAGGAGATGCGAACATTTCGGATACGAGGTTGTTGGGATTAGACACGGCTGGTCAGGCCTGATCAACGTTGACACAGTGCCGCTGAGATGGGAGGTCGTATCCCATATAGTCAACGCAGGAGGGACCATACTCCACACGACGAGGACTAACCCTTTCAGTCGTCCGAACGGGCCGGAAACCGTGCTGACGAACGTCAAGAAACTCGGGCTGGATGCCGTAATCGCCGTGGGAGGAGAGGATACTCTCAGCGTTGCCGCAAAATTATCCCAGATGGGGTTGAGGGTTATTGGTGTTCCTAAGACGATTGACAATGACATCGTGGAAACCGACATGACGTTCGGATTCGATTCGGCCGTTAACGTGACGGTCGAAGCCATCGACAGGATTCTGACTACCGGCGAATCGCACGATAGAATTATGGTTGTCGAGGTCATGGGCCGAAATTCAGGTTGGATCGCTGCATATGCCGGCGTCGCGAGCGGCGCTAACTTGGTGCTAGTGCCAGAAGTCCCAGTGGATTTGGAAGAGGTTTCGGCGTTTCTCAAGATGCGACATGATTCTGGAGAAACAGCATCAGTTGTCGTGGTGGGCGAAGGGTGTAGCATATCTGTCTCCCCTCCAAGAGATGCCAGTAACTTGGATGAATTTGGTCACACTCGTCTGGGCGGGATCGGCGACCTTCTTGCAAGGGAAATCGAGAGAAGGGTGGGCATCGAAACGCGGGCCGTGGTGTTAGGACATGTTGTTAGAGGCGGCTCCCCTTCAGCCGCGGATCGCATTCTAGCGACCCGCCTAGGTGTTGCTGCCGTAGACACCCTTAAGAACGAAGAATACGCCATCATGGTTTGCTTTCATAATAACGCACTCTCGAAGATACCGCTAGCCGACATTCTTGGCAAAACGAAAACCCTCGACGATGCGACTCTCACTCTGGTGAAAGAATTCCAGGTATGACAAGGAGAGCCCCAAAGTCTGAGCGGGATTCAACAGACTAATCGAATGAAGTCTCTGATCCGATACATTCCCAGGGATGAATTCTGGACTTTGGACGGTTACTGGATGGAAAATAGGCGGACATATTTGACAGCGTTCGCATAAAGCCCCCGATTACGATGATTGTTGCTGAGGTCACCGTTAGCGTTCTGGGTGAAGGTACGAGTATCGGTCAATTCGTTCAAGCAGCGGTTGAGGCCTTGAAGAAATCCGGCCTGAAAACGCTCTCCGGCCCAAATAGCACTTCAATTGAGGCAACGACTCTTGACGAGATTCTCAGCGCGGTGAAATCAGCGCATATGGCGGTTGTCGAGAAAGGCGCCAAAAGAGTAGTTACGACTCTGAAGATTGACGACAGACGAGACAAGCCTGCCACAATGGAAACGAAACTGAGGTCAATCAGCCGACCCTAGCCGCGACAACGTTGCTTGTGACTTGCCATGCCGAGAAAAACGTTGAAGGGAGTTTTTCCGCTCATGCCCTTTGTCGTAGATAGGAATCAAGAGTTGGACTTGGAAGGGCTCAAGAGCAACATCAGAGCTTATGAAGAGGCAGGGTTCGATGGTTACGTAGCCTTCGGATGCATGGGAGAATTCTATGCGCCAAGCGAAGAAGAATTCAAGAAAGTTGTCGACACCGCCGTGGACGCAACAAAAGAGATTGCTTGCGTTTTTGGTACAACTTTTCATAACACGGCTGAATGCGTGCGACGAACAAGGTACGTCGAAGACGCTGGCGGTGACGGAGTCATGGTCGGACCACCCTACTTAGTTCCTTGCACACCCGAAGCCGCACTCGAGCACTACACACAGGTCAACAACGCCGCAGGCGATGTTCAGATCGTTGCCTACAATAACCCTGGCTCATTTCACTTTAACATGACGCCTGAGTTCTGGGACAAATTAATGGAGCTAGATAGGATCAAGGCTGTGAAGGAGTCGAACGGCGAAGTCGTACACCGAACAAGAGTAGTAAGTCACATCGCGAATCGCATCAACGTATTCTCGGGCGGAGAAAACTGGCTACTAGCAGATACACTCGTCGGCGCTAATGGTATCGTATCTGTTGTGGGCCCTGGAACACCAAAGGCAACATTAGCGTTTTACAAAGCTTGCATAGATCGGAACTTCGATAGAGCCGTCCCTTTTCACGTGAAGTTCACAGAACTATTCAGGAACATCACTGCCGAGAACGAAGTGGCGTGGCTTAAGGCGTGTGCCGAACTTGGAGGATTAAAAGCCGGACCGCCTCGAGCACCATATACTCCTTTGGATCCGAACATCAGGAAGAGCCTAGCCGTCGAGTTAAGGGAGCTCACTTCGATGGCGCAGTAGCCTACTGATAATGCCCATTAACGAGTGGATACGCACTCGTTTCGGTGCATGTAACCTCAGCCGTAGATAGTCAAGATGATGGAAATGGGCGGCGAAGAGAGAAGAATTAACTATGCACTAGAACGAGGAAAGGCTTTACAGATAACCGTTGACGGAAAATCAGTCACCGCGTACCCTGGCGAAACCGTGGCGTCAGCCCTCCTCGCCGCAGGAATAAGAGTCCTAAGGCACACGGCGAAACGACGTGAACCCAGAAGCATCTTCTGCGGAATTGGCATATGCTACGACTGTCTAGTCACTGTGAACGGTGTTCCAAATCAACGCGCCTGCATGACTCCAGTTCAACTAGGGCTAGTCGTGACGAGCCAAACGGGAATCATCGAGGACGATGTGAGTTTTAAATGAAGACAACGCCGCTGGTAATTGTCGGGGCAGGGCCTGCTGGATTATCGGCTGCGATTGAAGCAGCAAAATTGGGAGCCCACTCCATTGTACTCGACGAGAACACTCAACCGGGCGGCCAGATATACCGACAACGGCCGCCGGAATTTCAGATAATCAGCGAGCAGCGACTCGGGAAACAGCACGAAGAAGGCAAGAAGCTATTGGAAGAAGTAGCTAAGTTTCCGCCGCAAATCGAAATTTGGAATGACTCTCTTGCCTGGGGATATTTCGGAGATAAAGAATTGGCCATCCTCAGAAACGGCAAATCCGAGGTTCTCAAAGCCGATCAGATCGTTATCGCTTCAGGAGCATATGATCGTGCTCTTCCGTTTCCCGGCTGGACTCTGCCGGGAGTTTTTACCGCAGGGTGCGTTCAAGTAATGATCAAGAGCCAAGGAGTAGTACCTGGAACCAGATTCTTGTTAGCTGGATGCGGCCCATTGCAATTGGCCGTCGCTGACCAACTTCTAAGGGCGAAGGTGAAGATCACGGCAGTAGTTGAGGCTAGTTCAACAGCCCGAATGCTACGCCACATACCCAACCTTTTGAGTCAACCAAGCCTCATGTTTGACGGATTCAAGTATTTGACTAACTTGAAGCTACACGGCGTACCCTACATTCAATCTCACACCATAGTAAAAGCCTCAGGCACTGAGGAGGTTGAACACGCAGTGGTTGCAATGCTAGACGGGAATTGGAACCCCGTACCCGGAACGGAAACGACCTTTGATGTCGACGCAATCTGTCTGGGGTACGGGCTAGTTCCAAATACAGACCTTACACGCCTGTGCGGATGCGCTCATAGATACAGCAACCCATTCGGCGGTTGGATGCCGGAGTACAATGAACACATGGAGACAAGCGTACCGGGAATATTCGTGGCCGGAGACGGATGCGGAGTTATGGGCGTGAAGACGGCCATCCAGCAAGGAAGGCTAGCCGGTATATATGCCGCGCAAAACCTGGGCTTAACTGACAAGGCAGCGGCCGAAAGATTAACAGAACCAATCCACAAAAAACTGAAAAACCTTCGAAAGTTCGCAACGGCCCTCGGCGAACTGTATTCCCTGAAAGCCGGAATTTACGGGCTTCCAACAGATGACACCTTGATTTGCCGTTGCGAGGAAATCAGCCTAGGTACGATTAGGAAAGCAATTGAATCCGGCGCAGACAATACCGATGACATCAAGCGAAGAACTCGCGCTGGAATGGGATACTGTCAAGGACGAATGTGCGTCCCGTCAATAACGGCAATCGCTAGCCGGGAAACTGGGTCAAACCCTGAGCACATATCGTTCATGAAAGCAAGGTCGCCGGTTAAGCCCGTTCCGATATCGGCATTCCTTGAGTAATCTCGCAACAGAACATGAGACTACATGGACTGAAATTTTGGAGCCGATGGTCACTGACGAATTCCGTTGACGTCGTTGTCGTGGGCGGCGGATCCATCGGAACTTCCGTCGCATACTTCCTAAGCAAAGAGAATAGGAAGGTACGACTCTTCGAGAGGAGGGAGCTTGCGTCTGAAGCCTCATCCGCAAATTTCGGAGGAGCCCCAATGCAAACAACGGAATGCCCCGACTTAACAATAGAAAGCGCACAAATGTTCGAAAATCTGGCTGAAGAGCTGGAATGTGACTTCGAACTTGAGCACACAGGATCGTACCTTCTGATGGATAACGAAAACACTCGTCCGATGATTGAAGCGAATGCAAAAGAGATGTCCAAATTCGGAATACATGCCGACATGCTAAGCGGCAAGGAGGTCAGAGAAATAGACCCGGACATCTCTTCAGATGTGATCGGGGGCTCGCGATGCACCGATGGCATGATCGTTAACCCAATGAAACTCGTCTACGGTTACGCTACTGCCGCTCGCAAGTTGGGCACTGTAATAGACACGTACACCGATGTGAGCGGCGTCCGGACCGAGAATGGTAAGATCAAGTCCGTTGTGACAAGCAAAGAAGAGATAGAAACAAAAACCGTAGTCATTGCCACGGGATCGTGGTCATCAATCCTTGGTGAGAAGTTGAATCTTCGGATTCCCGTAGTGCCCAGGCGCGGCCAAATTCTGATAACTGAACCCTTCAAGATGGGGAAGATACGCTACATGATTGACGCTGATTACTTGGTTACAGGTTTCGACCTGGAAGCCGTCAAGAAGTCACAAGACCCAAGAATCAAGCTTGGCGTATCATCGGTGCTGACACAACCGAGCCACGGCAATTGGCTGATTGGCGGAAGCAGAGATTTTCCTGGCTACGACAAACGAACAACCCTCGAAATCTTGACTCAAATTGCAAAACGGGCAATCAAGTTCTTTCCGAAGCTAAAGCATGCAAACATAATCAGAGCGATGGCTGGACTTCGACCTTTCTGCAGCGACGGACTTCCCATAATATCCAAAGTAGATGAAATTAAAGGCCTCGTAATCGCCACCGGCCATCACGGAGAGGGAATGGCGCTCTCGCCGATAACCGGGAGACTGGTCGCCGAATTGATAACCAAAGATCGTACATCTCTGCCAATTGACCGGTACTCCTACAATCGATTCTCGGATAAAGATCAAACCAAGGAATAGGCGAAGTGAACGGAAATGTACGAGGAATAGAATTGATGTTTCATGCGAGCCACTTGAAGTTTCAACATCCCTAAGATTCGTTCCTTCTGCGCCATGCGGGTGTGTCCATTATGCCTTCGATGAAGAAGCCATGCCTGCCCACGGAAGGATGAGCCCTGCTGACAGATTCCGTGAACGTGGAAGATCCCATGAGCCCTTACACGAACCACAACCCGAGTGTTGCGGCATCTTCAAAACGCAAGTAAGAAACAAGCTGCGAAAAGATAAGAACGACGTGAAGAGCGTTTGCTTCTGGGCTCGGAGGGTTTGAGTCAGGAACAGACTGCTGGCGCGTTGATATTGATTGTGTTTGTAGTTACGATTCTATTTGTCTTGGTCGGTGTCAGAGATGTATACGCTCAAACCGTTACGGTCACACCTAGCACCGTTACTCAGGGCGCCTCGTTTCAAGTCTCCGGAACCGGATTCGACCCTTCCAGTGCCGGCCTAGCCGAGGTCTGGGCTGACATCTCTGGCAGCTGCGTGGGGAACCCCCTACTATTCCAGAATGTTCATTCGGACAATTCGGGTAACGTTGCCGCAGTTACCTTTTCTAGCAGCAGCCTTCGAGTGGGTACACACTGCGTCGGACTGGTTACCTTCGACTACGACACGGCCTCAACGAGTTTAGTTACAATTACCTCCGCGGCTACGATGACAAGTACGACGGCTCCAATCCCCGAGTACCCCTTCGGCCTACCAATACTCGCACTCTTCATGGTACTCGGATACCCAGCAATAAAGCGCAGAACGAGAAAAGCAACCAGAAGTACCGAAATGTAACGGATGCATCACTTCTGCGCTATGCGCTATGCCCTCGTCGCCGTGAACACTCCGCATACGTTTGCTTGGGCTATTGGGTCGATGCATACAATCGCAGCGGTTTCGCCTGTAGGGTGCGGAACCGGATGCCAGTACGTCTTCACCGCATGGAGCGACGGCGGCGCTCAATCACATGCAATAACCGTGCCGAGTTCTCCAACTACCTACAAAGCCACATTCCAAGGTTAGAGAGGGCTCCAGCCCTGGAGTTACTCGTAAGCCTCGGACTTTTATGCGTTGGAGCCTCGGGCGGGATTCGATCCCGCGACCTGCCGCTTTCCTGCGTGTTGTTACAAGGCGGCCGCTCTCTGGTCAG
>CAZHKA010000060.1:0-5225 GCA_964533505.1 uncultured Candidatus Bathyarchaeia archaeon
TTGGCAACGGTCGCCAGTCTGCCAGCACTGTTGGATATGGAAGCGTTGATCGTAGATCTTGATATTAGCTCTCGTGGAATTTACATTCCGACCACGGGTTTCGGCGTGTCGCCCAAGGTGCTGGTTCCCCTAAGGGATTCAGCCATTGAGGCTTTGTCGACCTTACCAAGGTCAAGGCTAACGCGAAGTCGAAGGGTCTTCGTAACCCTGGGAACTGGGTTGTACGAGAGAGGCGTTCTCCTTTACGCTCCGGGTGGGGAAATCGTTCATGCGCTTGAGAGTTGTCTTGAGCTTGATCTCGGAACCATTAAACTCGATGAACTTGCGGCCCGAATGGGTTACGGGTTTGAAACGTTGGGGTTTTCAAACCGGTCGGTGTCGATACGGCAGGAGGAGTCCACTGTTAGGTTTCAAATGAATCTCGTGTCGATGGTTGATTTGGAGGAGCGGTTGAGATCAGAGACGCCTAGGCTTGTGGAACAAATTGGCTCTCCTCTAACAAGCGCGGTCGCGTCGTCGGTTGCGAAAGTGACCGGGAAATTCGTGAGGATTCTAAATTCCAACATAGATGGTTCGAGCCTAGCTGGCGCTCTGGAGCTCCTCGAGGACGTTTCAATATGAGCCTGCGTTTGGAAAGAATCGAGGTATTTCTGTTCGCTTATGCATGTCTGATTCTTTGCACGGTAGTCGCGTTTAGCACGTTGTCGATATCAACGATCGACGTTTATCTCGCTGCTTTCACGATAGGGTATTTTGTCGTAGTACTTGCCACGGCACCCCATTACCCGGTTGAGACGAAGCGGGAGAGAATCATAGGAGCGATGTTGATTGTGGTCTTCTCTGAGATTCTAATCGTCCACATGATTGCTCTATTGAGATGAACGACTGGATGAAAGGAGTAAAGATCACGGGGCATGAGACTGCTCTTATGGTGCTGGTATTGCTGGTGGGTGGGACGATGTTGGCAGCAACCAATCTGGAGACGGTCAATTCGGGACAAATTGGGCCATTTGGGGCCTCACACGGCCCAACCGCAAGTGCACCCGCTGCACAGTACTCAGCTATTCAAGTGTCCAGCCCATCACGAAACGCCGCGATAGCAGCAATCGAGCAGTTGACGAGCCCAAACGAGATAATAGCTTCCCAGAGCTTACCGATCGTCTTAGGAACGTCGAATCTCCCGTCGCAAGATCCTGTAACGAAATATCTACAGGCGCTTTCGAATTTCGCGTCGAACATCCAGCAGATCAAATCAGGTTTACAGACCGCTGAAGCCTTAGCCTCGTCCGGAAATCAGAATGAAGCTCTCCCCATCGTTGATCATCTCGCTGGTCTCGAGAATCAGACGGGCACACTGCTCGATACGCTATATAGCTTGTTAAATCAAATTCAATCAGAGCCAAAGGTGGACCTAAGTCGAATCCAAACCATTAAACAACGGCTCGAAGGGCTCGGACGAATCTACGTAGAATACGCCATTGAGATAGACCAGCTCAAGTCGGAGATCACTCCAAAGACGGTGTCCTTGGACATTTCGCTTTCAAACGCCACAGTCTACGTTACCGAGCCGCTCGTTGTGACTGGAAGTCTGCTGACTCGTAATGGAACCGCTATGGCACAGCGCAACATAACGATCACTTGGGCCGGGATTCACCTGACCGTGCCTACCGATTCCAACGGCACTTACAAGGCAACCGTTGCCTTTCCTCTAGGTTACCCGAATGGAACGGCAATCGTGGGCGCATCCTTTCATCCTGTCGGGCCTGATGCAAATCTTTTCGTCACAACAGACGCAAGCGCGTTGACTCAACTCGAGTATTACCCAACGGAGATCACGGCGCAAGCCTCGTCTCAGTTAGCGCTCCCTCTAGAATCAGTTAGTGTGATCGGAACTCTAACAACGGCTACTGGGACACCGCTTGAGAATCGGACTCTCCACATTCTGCTCGACAACGACGTTGTGGGAGACATTGACACAACAACTAATGGGACTTATGTATTCACTCTTCACGTTCCTCCCTCCATCCCAGATGGTAATCACACGCTTGCGGTGTCCTTCGTTCCTGCCGCTGAAATCTATGCACCCGCAATCGCAAGCCTACCCCTGGCAGTTCAACGAGAACCGATAGCAATTACGGCGGTCCTCGCGGCGAGTGTCCCACTCTCGGGTACGACTCTTAGAGTAACGGGAGCTGTCTCTTTCGCCAAAACCGCGGTTAACCAAGGTACGTTTCGTGGCAACGCAACGGTCCTCTTTGACGGAGTCCGATACGGTAGCTCTACGGTCGGGGATGACGGTGTCTTCTCCCTTAATGTTCCCATTCCTTTGGGCGCAAGTTTCGGCCCTCACTCAGTTGAGGTGGTCTATGTGCCTGTGGATCCTCAAATCGACACTTCAACCCAAACGATTCAGGTATATGTCTACAATAGTGAATTCGTCGCCGTTGCCGTAATCGCAGCTGTTCTTGCACCCGAATTGGTCATAGCCGGGAGGAAACGGCGTCGCGCGCGTCGACTTAAGTCTGAAGTCATTGAAGTGCCGGAGGAACCGCTAACCGTTTTCCGAGAACTCAAACCGCCTATGACGACTATAGAGTGGGATTCCGCGCTGTGGATTGCGCAAGTCGAAAGAGACCCGTCTAGGAAAGTAGTGATGTGCTACCGGCTTGGACGAAATCTCATTGCTAACAAGTTCAACGAGAGCATTGATGATAGTGAAACACATTTGGAGTTCTGCAGTCGGGTAGTTACCTTGAAGCCACTTTTAGGGCCTGATCTCAAACGGTTGGTCGAACTGTTCGAGTTCGCCGAATATAGTCAGTTCAAAGCCTCCGTCTATGAGGGCAACGAGGCCCTGGAGAGGCTGCTGAAGATTAGAGATGCGGATTGGTCTTCATGACCAGAGTATGGGTGAGGGCAGCGGTTAGCGCCGTCCTAGTGGGGCTTGTCCTCGTGGGCTACCTCTCATACTACGTGCCTATCATCGATTCATACTACCCACTCAATGTCGGATGGAACGGGTGCAGTCAAATCTACGGTATGGCGCAACGAAGATATCTACTAGAGTCGTATTCAAACACTCCACAAATCGTTCCCTCTCTGATAGCAATCATTGGCCCAAGGATTTCATTCGGAAAGGCGGAGAGTATGAAGAAATTCTCCTTCTTGGAAGAAGGCGGGACAGTTCTCTTAGCGGATGATTATGGCACAGGGAATAGTTTACTGGAGAACCTCAACGTCAGTGTACGGTTCGCCGGGCAGCCTCTAGCTGACTTATATTTCTACAGCAAGACACCGTCTTTCCCAATAATTTCAGACATCAAATCAAACTCAATGACCATGAACGTGACCACGGTAGTAATGGACCGTCCATCCTACCTAGAGCTGACCAACGCGACCGCAGTAACCATCCTTGCACTTTCATCTCCCTTCTCGTTCGTTGACTTGTTCAATAATGGCACGCTTCCAACGAACGAGAACACTCAGTCGTATCCAGTCATCGCTGAGACAAAAGTTGGGAAAGGTTCGCTTGTGCTAATCGCCAACTCATACGTTTTCACAAATGAAATAGTAGGGTTATTCAGCAATCGGGTTCTGTTCAGTGAAATACTCAAAGCGTCAAATGAGACCGCATATTTTGACGTCGCACACCTAAAGCAAGCACCGTTGACCGAAGCACGAATAAAGTTTCGAGACGAATTCGATAGTTCGGTATCCGTTCTACATTCCACGATCAGTCAGGGCGCGGTTACAGCAGTTTTGTTGGCAGTTTTTTGCGGAGTTTTCATTCGGGAGAGGCGCGTCGAAAAGCGTTCTGCAGGCTCAGTAGCTGCGGAATCAACCTTACATACCAATGGGGTGAAACACTTCGGAGGGTGGTAAGGGTGGATGCCGGCCATGACAAGCGTCTGCCAGATGAGACCCTATCAATTCTCCAGAATGTCATCTCTACATGCCACAAGACAGTCGTCGGAAAGACCGAGGTCGTCGAAGGATTACTAGTCGGGTTGCTTTCCGAAGGCCATATTCTTCTGGAGGGCGTCCCTGGAGTTGCTAAGACGACTCTTGCCAAAAGTTTCTCCAACGCAATCGACCTGGGGTTCAAACGCGTTCAGGGATCTGTGGACACGTTACCGGCCGATGTCGTCGGTACGTACATCTTTGATCCGTCAAAAAGCTCGTTCAGGCTACAGAGGGGGCCGGTCTTCACTAACTTGTTGTTGATTGATGAGATAAATCGTAATTCCCCGAAAACCAACAGCGCCGTACTCGAGGCCATGCAAGAGCGGCAGGTAACAATTAGTGGAGATACGATGGACTTGCCGCGTCCATTCATGATTATCGCGACACAAAGTCCTGTGGAGTTCCACGGTGTGTTTCCTCTGCCGGAGGTCCTTGTGGATAGGTTCCTCTTGAGCTTCAACGTTAGTTATCCGTCTGAAGAGGAGGAGGTGTTGATTGCGGGTCAGGTTGGCTCATCTGTCACTGGGGCCGTCGAACGTGTCATGGCCAAGGAGCAACTGTTGGAGTTGATCGAATTGACAAGGCAGGTTTACATGGGCTCTCATGTCCAATCGTACATTGTTGGTATCGTGCAGCGTACGAGGCGGGTATCGGGCGTTTCACTTGGTGCGAGCCCGCGAGCCTCCATCGCACTTTCGAAGGCGGCACGCGCCGCTGCTCTCCTACGGGGCAGAATGTTCGTGACTCCAGACGATGTGAAGCAATATGCGCCATCGGTGTTGAGACACAGGCTGGTGCCGTCGGCGGCTGTTGGTGCTCCTTCTATGGATGATGTTGTTGGAAGTATTCTGAAGGAGACACCTATACCAGAGCGGTCCGATTAGTTGAGGTTTGAAAGCTGAATCTGTCGCCCTGCGGAGCTGTGATTGCTTGGTTTGCTGGGGCGGCCTTCTGCGTCGGCATATTCTTGCAGAATCCGTTCGCTCTGCTAGCGGCTTTCATTTCCCTTGCTTACCTCGGGTTTCAAGCTGTCCGGTTCAGAAGGTTCATCACATCTATTGCGTACGGGTTGAGCGTTAGGATCGCTCAAACTCACGTACAAGCCTTGGTGGCTGACAGTTTCACATTCGATGTAGTCATCACAAACTCGCACAGGCTTCCCGTCAAGATCATAACTTTCCGTCCGAAGGTCCCATCCGAACTCAAAGTGGAGGCTAATGAGAATCGGATGTACACACTCCCCGGCGGTGCCGATCTTCATG
>CAZHKA010000061.1:0-32755 GCA_964533505.1 uncultured Candidatus Bathyarchaeia archaeon
AGAAGCTGTTGATAAAAGCGGTGTCAGCGGTTACGGGCCGAACCGAGAAAATCGTTGAGGCGGATTACAAGAAGAGCGGCGACTTGGGTACTACGGTAGAGAAGTTACTTCAGAGGAAATCACAGATGACCCTGAGCAGACGCCCGTTGACCGTCAGTTTGGTGTACGGAACCTTTGACAAGATCGCTCATGCGTCGGGGGGCGGCTCGGTCGAGACTAAGGTAAGGCTGCTGACTAGTCTTCTGAACGACGCGAGCCCTTTGGAAGCCAAATACATTGCACGTATGGCGGTTGGGAAACTGCGTTTGGGTGTGGCGGACATGACGGTTCTGGACGCCCTTGCCGTCGCACATGGCGGAGATAAGGCCGCGCGGGAACCCTTGGAACGAGCGTATAACCTGGCATCCGACCTAGGATCCGTTGCCGAGGTGGCAGCGCGGGAGGGATTGGATGGGATTAGAAAGTTCAAGATTAGTGTCGGTTGTCCGATTAGGCCAATGCTATGCGAGCGCCTGCCCGATGCCATGTCCATTCTTGAGAAAATGGGCGGAGTGGCAGCGGCTGAATACAAATATGATGGCCTAAGGCTTCAGGCGCATTTGGGCGCCGGGAAACCTCGCTTATTTTCTCGAAGGTTGGAAAATATTACAGATCAATTTCCCGACATAGCTCAAAACCTTCGCAGCAGTATCAAAGCGAAGGAAGCTATTGTTGAAGGAGAATGTGTCGCCGTCGATCCAAACACCGGAGACATGCTGCCATTCCAGGTCATCTCACAGAGGCGCGGAAGAAAGTACGAGCTCACAAGGGTTACGCACGAGATACCCGTTACTGCGTTCCTTTTCGACATATTGTACCTCAACGGGCGCGACCTTACACGCCTACCCTACCCTGATCGGCGTAAGCTACTGTCCAGCGTCGTAAACCCCTCGGAACACGTGTCTCTTACCAATCAAACCTTAGTGAAGGATCCCGAAAAGTTAGAGCAGCTTATGGAGGAAGCAGTGGCAGCAGGATGCGAGGGAATTGTGGTCAAGAATGTATCGGACCAATCCATTTACCAAGCGGGAGCCCGCGGTTGGTTGTGGATAAAATACAAGCGTTCCTACAAGTCCGAAGTCCAAGATACGTTCGATCTGGTCCCAGTCGGAGCATTCGCCGGTCGGGGCAGGCGCGCAGGAAGTTACGGGGCGCTTTTGATGGCCGTATACAACGACAAAGAAGACACTTTCGAAACCGTCTGCAAGTTGGGTTCAGGATTTACCGACGAAGACTTGGCAAGCCTCCCACGCACGCTTGACCCGTACCGAATCCCTCACCGGAATCCGCGCGTGAACTCGCTTATGGAACCAGATACATGGTTCACGCCTTCACTTGTGCTGGAAGTTGCGGCCGACGAGATAACTCTGTCTCCTTTGCATACCTGCGCTAAGGGAGCCATTAGACATGAGAGTGGCTTGGCTCTCCGTTTTCCGCGATTTACGGGCAAGTGGAGGAAAGATAAGTCGGCTGAGAATGCTACTACATCGCGCGAAACGCTGGAAATGTACAAGAAACAGCTCAAGCAGATAGAAACCGAAACGTAGGACTACAGTGAACCCATCAAAACCGATGCTTGCTCTAGAGATGGACTATGCGGCGGCGTTTTGGAGATTTCATCTTCCAGAAACCTGAAGCGTCTCTGTAGTAATCTGAAGTATCCAAGGCTGATAAGTCCTCCGGAGTACTAAGTATCTTCCTAGTATATATAAGTTTTCGTAATGCTCATTAAGCCTAATGTACCTGCTCAGGTCTATTAAGGTACGATAAATGTCGCAGAACCTAGAAATAGTGCGGCTTCAGGGTTTTCGGGGTCAGTTCAGAATAACGATCCCTCGCGAAATGATTGAAAAGCTCAGGTGGCAAAAAGGCCAACCGCTCTTCATCTCCCTAGAGGGAACTAAGATCATTATAGAACCGGTAGTCAAACGCTAGGCAGGACTCGAAATAACCCAACAAGCCAAAGTTAGATAGCGTTGGAAGTTCCGGCTCCCTGATTTTGGTGGGCCGGGTTCAGAGCCTCGCGTAACATTGCACGAGAAAAACGGATGGGTTACGCTAGTTGCTCGGTTGTCCCGTTTCGGAAGTGCTCGCTGGGCTTTGTCCCACGGGAGGTTGCGTTTCCGGAGCTTGGGCTGGGGGTTTGGTTTCAGTCATGGGTGGAGGGGCCGTTTCGGTAGGCTGCACTGGTTCCGGTGTCATCACCGCTTCACGAGCTGGAATTTTCTTCTTCTTAGCCTTCGTCTTGCGTTTTACCGTTCTCTTGGCTTTCTTCTTCGCGCCTTTCTTCGCTTTGCGCATAACAGGCAAACAATAGCACCGCCCTATTGTCGAGGCTGGAATGGTAATAAAGCTTGCAGGAAAATTCTCTCTCTAACAACCACAACTAACTGCTCTCACGCGCAACTAAGATGTGCACTTGGTTGCGGCACGGATGCCCGCGTTTGCATCCACCTTCACTATTCAAAATGATTTGAACGGATGATTTGTCGAGAATCAGAATTGTGACGGCTACAGTTGGATCTGCACACGTGTCGAACCGTTAAGCAGAGTCACGGCGAGCCATTGGGCTGAGAATGGTGCGTTTTGCGACGCGTGCAATACATAGTGGTGACACGGAGGACGGTACTGGGACAGTTACCGTTCCAATCTACTAACGGGAAACCCAAAGCGAAAGGCGCTTGACAGCTCCCGCGGCACTGGAGGAAGGGAAGCACGGGTTAGCTTTCGGATCGGGTATGGGCAATAACGTCCCTCGCCCTTGGGCTACTGAATCAGGGCGACCATATCGTCGCAGTCGAGGACCTACGTGGAGGAAGCAGGTGCCTGTTTGACCGTATAACGCGTAACTTTGAATCAGTTTCACTTAGGCCCAAGGCTCAGCCACTGGTGCCTTCGAGGAGGCGATTAGGGCCGAGAGGAGGATTGTTTGGGTCGAGGACCCGACAAATCCATTGCACCAAATTGTTGACATAGCTACGGCCGCCGAGGTCGCTCAACAACTTCTCGGTGGGTATTGAGGATGTGTAGGATCTAGTAACCGATTTATCTCAAGCATTGGAACATGTGTGAGCAGTGACAAGCAGATGAGTGCAAATCCGAATATCACTGCTGAAATCACCTTTGACGAATTCAAGAAACTCGACGCTAGAGTTGGGACCGTTACGCAAGTCGAACGCGTGCCAAGGACCGAGAAGTTGTACAGGATTCTTGTGGACCTTGGTCCGCTGGGAACTCGCCAGACGTTATCAAGCCTTGTCGGCTACTATGAACCAAACGAGTTAATCGGACGTCGGGTAATATTCCTCTACAACCTCAAACCTACGAAATTCTCAGGCGAGGTTTCTCAAGGCATGCTCCTAGCGGCGGAACAAGATAGTAAACTGGCTCTACTAACCACCGATCGGGAGATTCCCAACGGTAGCAGAATCACCTAGCCTTTGCAGAAGCGTCTTTCCCAGCAGCCGGCCAGTTTTGGGAATCGCCTTCAATCCTTAAATGCGATAGTGCACAAATTCGAATACAATTCATCGCATTTGGTTGATTTCTGGAAGTTTTTGGTTTGCCGAGGAAGGGTCCAACAGAGCAGGATGTTTTGCGGATAGTGATGGAACTCGGCGACATGGGCATCTTGCAGTCTGAACTTTGGAGAAAACTAACTGCCGACAGCCGGGAAGGGTCTCGAGCTATTTTACGACTTGAGAAGAAAGGACTCATTGCTCGAAAGAAGGAACTGCATGAGGGTAGATGGACCTACCGGGTTTTCGCTAAGCGACGCTATTCGACCATAGATTCCATCGTGGACATTCCTTGCGCGTTCTGCGATCTAGTCGGAAATTGCTCTCAGACCTGGATTATGAACCCCAACAAATGTGAAAACCTGACCAAATGGATGCAAGGCCTCGCTGAGTCTGCGAAAGCGGTAGCGAACAGTGCCCAGTGAATGGCTCCGTCAACGCAAGAAGGACCAGTTCCATCGTCTTGCAAAAGCGAGAGGCTTCCGCAGTAGGGCATCTTTCAAGCTACTGGAAATCAATAGACGATATCGATTCATAAAAACCGGCCAACGGGTTCTGGACTTAGGAGCAGCACCCGGCGGATGGCTACAGGCCGCCCACCAAGCAGTTGGCAAATCTGGTTTCGTTCTCGGCGTCGACAAACAGCCGATCGAGCCTCTACCACAAGACAACGTGACGACTATTGTCGCGGATATCGCCCAGCCTAGGGTTGCGGAAGAAATCAAAGGAAAGGCAGGCGGAACTTTCCATGTGGTTGTCTCCGACCTTGCACCCAACGTTTCTGGAGTTTGGGAGGTAGACAATGCACGCCAGATAGAGCTAGCCAGATGCGCACTAAGAGTGGGATGTAGCTTGCTCCGCCAGTCGGGAAATATGCTGGTTAAGGTGTTTCAAGGATCGGAGACGAAGGATTTCCAGACCGAGATGCAGAGGCTATTTCGTGAATTCCGAATCGTAAAACCGTCTGCAAGCAGACCGGAAAGTGCTGAACTCTACTTCTTAGGCCTAGGATTTCTGGGCAATCTTCCGGAAACACGCAACGATAGTCTGCAGTGATGCGTCCGTTCGAAAGCCGGTCGAGCTAAAATGTGTGCCCGCAGCTTGATTGCCGCATTCTCTTAGTGATTCGATGAGTAAATTTAGCGAAGGAGGGTTTACGCCGTAAGCCGATGCCATTGCCGCCGTCGTATAATAGAAACTAGGCGCGCCTACCTCGCCCTGCACTAGGCCGAGGAGTCTCTGAATACGAGATAATTGTGACGAGTCGAGGTGAGGGGTGTGTCGAACCATAGATTCGACGGTTTCCCTATCCCACAATGGACCGAACCATAATGGTCCGCCAACGCGCGCTGGTGCGCCACAGTTGACGCACCCACCCTGAACGAAGGAAATGGACTGGGCTTCACTGCGGAGAAGACAAGTTGGACAATAGATCAAGTAGCCCAGATTTTGAAGTGTTTGATTTGCGACTTTTCTTCCCTTTCGTGCGACCGCGTACAGCCTGGCGTAGTGATCTGTCGAGTGGGAGAACTGGATCTGGAGGCCGAGTTCCATGCGGCACGCTGCAGTCGAGAGGCAGCTGGCCAGCGTCCTAATCGCCAACTCTTTTCCAAACTCAGCTCTGACGGGCGAGATGCCGTACTTGCGCATACATGCTCTAGGGCGTGCGCCCGAAAGCGGTCCCATGTCGGTCGCGGTTGCAGCGATCACTCCTTCATCGGTTGTCGCACGAAGGGCGGATTCGAAGAAGGGAGCGGGAGAGCCGAACGGGTCGAGATCAATCATATCGAACCGATCCGTAGAATGATTGGACAAAAGCGTGTACGCATCGCTTTGAACCACTGCAACCCTGTCCTTCAACCCGTTCCGAAGCACGGTCTCTTGGGCAAGCTGCACCGCAGAGAGGTCTCTGTCCGCCGCAACCACATGGTTCACGTTAGGGGTCTCGAGAAGGTAACGCACAGCACGAACTCCCGAGCCGGTCATGGGGTCGCAAAGTTGTACTCGTTCTGACGATGGAAAATACGAATTTACGAAAAGCATGGCGAGGTCACGGTTCATGCTCATTTTCGGGTTGTAGAAAACGTTCCGAGGTTCTGGCGGGAGCTGCAGCTTGGCGAGCCCTTCCGTCACTTCACTGCTGGTGTCATGCTGTAACATTGGCAATGGCGTCATTCCCGGCGGCTTATTGTTCTCAAGATCTCAGCTGGTAAAGCCTCTCGATTTTGAAGTGTAACCTCTATCAGCGTGTATTGCGGGGTGGACTTCACTGCCGTCACCAACGGATGTTTCGTCCGTTTATGAATCGTTCCCAACACGTGTCTTTGAGAGCTAAGCGCCGCTTTGACCGATTCGATGAAGGGGATGGAGTGAAGTTCCATTGGGCCTATTTCATCTACAAGAATTACGTCTGCGACATCGATTGATCTTCGGATGGCTCCGGCGCCGATCGTGCTTAAATCGCGGAGATTTATGGTGTATTTGCCGGCGCGAGGACCTTCAATGAACCCGACGGCTGCAAGCACTCCTTCTTTATGCGTCATGTAGTCTTCAATGAAGAACCCCTTCCGGTTTCCCTTCTCTCGCATCTCCTTGGACATCATGCCGCCGACCTTGAACCCCCGAGCCACCAACAGTTCGGCAGTCTTTTTCACGACTGTTGTTTTTCCGCTACCAGGCTCACCCGTAAGGAAGATACGCCGTGGACTCGATGTGCGGGGCAGGTCTGCCAACCCTAATAACCTCTAGCTGATTCTCCTACTACTTCGGGGCTATTCAACGCCTTGGGCAAGCTAGTAGGCGGAGTTGACGACGCCGGAAGAGGACCAATAATAGGGCCCTTGGTTGTGGCCGGCGTCTTGGTTCCAGATGAGCAACAACCTGAGCTGAGGGCGCTCGGGGTTCGTGACTCAAAACTGCTAACCCCAGATGTTCGTACTCAACTGGACGCCAAGATCCGAGCCAGCGCATTGAAGGTTAGTTTAGTCGAAGCGCAGCCCAAGGAAATCGACGATTGCGTGCTGCACGGTAGGCGATTCTGGAGACTCAACCAGTTGGAGGCGAGGATGATGGCTAATGTTCTTACCGATTTGGCGCCTCCCGAAGCCTACGTGGACGCCTCGGACGTAAACGAGGCCAGATACGGAGAGGGCATACGTGACTGCCTACCTCAGAACCTGAAGAAAATGAGGATCATCTCCGAGCATCATGCCGACCGTACGTTCCCGGTCGTTTCCGCCGCGAGCATAATCGCGAAAGTAAGAAGGGACGCCCTTGTTGAGGAATTGCATAATGAATACGGCGACTTTGGCTCAGGGTACCTAACGGATCCGAAAACTATGGATTTCCTTAGAGGCTGGCGGCGAAAGCACCACGATTACCCACCGATTGTTCGCATGTCTTGGAAGACCATAAGAGAGCTCGAGGCCGAAGTTGGTCAGACGCGGTTGGGAACGTAGTCTGAGAGTTCCTTAGGTATCCCGAAACCTATGACTATGAGGCTGTGAAATTTTCGGAGTAGCTCGCTAACATCAGGCCTGTACAAGTAGAGCGGTTTATCATCTAAGTACATCGTATGGTATTCAGCATTCGTCTTTCCTAATATCGTCTTCACGGTAAATTCTTCGACCTTATCTCCGGAAAGGGTGTAGACCGATTTTCCAAGCTCCATTCTTCGCAAAACTACTATCGGCAGTCTAAGTAAGTCATGGTACTCCGGTGGGACGATCTGAGCGAGTTCTTCAATCTCATTCTTTTGAAAAAGTAGCGTCGAGCCGTCAACGGTAGGAAGTGTCAAGTCGGTGTCAGCGAGCACTTGCTTTAATGTTCGTCTCTGCTTGGGCAAGTGGGCGTTGAGTTTCCCGATCTCTCTCCCCAGCAATGCGTCAAATGTTCTCTCCAGCGTGCTCTTTGAGTTGAACGTAGAATTCACTTCCTGGTTAGATGAACAAGTGCATGGTCCTTCTCATATGGTTCGAGTCTAACTGTTTGAACCACTTGAAAGCCTCTCTTGCGGAGGATATCCGTTTCTTGCTTAAAGACGTCCGTAGGTTCCATCGTAACATCCACACTTCTCGACTTGATGACCATTAGCGCGGTTCCATCCTTTTTCAAGAACAGGTCGGCGTTGTCCGCTACTATCTTCGCCTGTTCGGGCTGTGCTACGTCGGAGTAGATCACATCAACTTGGTCCACGGTTGTTCTATATTTTTCTGGCATGCGGGCGTCTGCTAATATTGGGTAGATGTTATTGCGACTTTCGCAGAGAGTGTCGATGAGCTCACGCATGCTTCTCTGCGCAAATTCTACACAGTAGACGCGCCCCTCGTCCTCCACGATATCGCTCACATGGCTAACCGTAGTCCCCGATGCTGAACCCAAGTAAAGTACGCTTGTTCCGTGCCGAATTGGAAGTGCGTCGAGATGACGAAGTATGGCGGCTGCCAGTTTGCTACGGTAAGCGTCCCAAGTTCGATACTCCACTTCGCCATCGGAAACGAGCCTTTCACCGTACACACTGACGGTGGGCGCGAGGTTTTTCGTCGCTAAGCGTCTGGAATGATCCTCGAGCAGGGCCCAGTAGACGCCCTCGAACTTCTCGTGCCTCTTAACGTCTGTGTGGGCGTGCATTTTCTTTCTTCTTCGGCTGAGGGGCTGTCTTGTAACGCTCCTTTATCTCAGCAATCTTCTTGTCAACGCTAGCTCTCAGCTGGTCCCCGACAAATTCCCCTCTAAACGCGTCGACGCGTGCCGCAATGCTGAGTTTGCCTGATAATGTCCTAGCGATTTTGCCTCTCTGCCAGCGGGGGGATTGGTGAATGGCTGTGTGTTGGAAGATCACTCCGTGCTTGGGTGGTCTGGCTCCCGTCTTCAGCGATCGAAAGAGAGCTTTCTCTGCGCCGAGCACTTGCAACGTGCTTGCGGGCATCTTCGCTAAGTTCTCGAGGCTCCCGGCAATGGACATGAGCCTCGCTGAGAGGGATGCGCCAACGATCGCAGTCATGTTCGGAGCGACTTGCTTAAGGCAATCCTCAACATAGCTTTCCGTCTTCTCCCTAAATTTGTACAAGTCCAACATGAGGCCGCAGAAGGATTGTAGGATAGTCAAATCCGAATCGTCGATATTTGCGCCCATTGATCGTGACGCCGCTTTAGCCAGCTGCTCAGTTGTTTCTTTCGGCAGTCCTTCACTTACTAACGCGTCCTGCGTGTAGTTGCGTCTATTGCCCAGTTTCGATACGAGCCGAGCGTACGTGTCATGACGTTCGACGATTCTGTCCATTTCAGGAAAGTGGAGGCCGTACCATTCTCTGACTCGGCCAGCAAGCAGATTCAATGTCTTGTCTAAATCATCCATGGCACGAACGGCTTGCACCGCGCTGAGATCGCGTCTTGAGGCTGCGGTGGCAATGCCCGCACGGGCTAGTTCCAAGGTAACTCGGCGCGCAAACTCATTATATGCGCGAGCAGTTTTGACCGTTGTAATCTCGAGTGATTGTTCTTTCAACCATGACTCTCGATTCTTCTCTTCAGACCGTAGAATATTACGGAACTGTTCGGGGATTTGTGTTTCTTTGACTTCAACGGGTATCTTTGATTCGCGCTCAGCTGCTTTACCTATCGGTTCGCTTTGGAATACAATTGGAGAGTAAGTGCCGCCTGCACGGTTTATGATCTCTAGGATGGGGGGTGTGATCCTGCCTTCCTGAACATCTTTCAACTCTAAGGCGGCGTTCCGGGGATTGGTCGAGAAGAGGTTCTTCTCGATTACTTTTCCATTCGCATCAAGTATGAATACGCCGACCGGTGTTTCAACGAAATATGCTTCCAACTTGTAATTCACCGGTTCAACTCACGCAGTACTGAAGTCGATGATCGTAGTTGTTTGCGGCGTGCTTAAACCTTTATCAGAAATCTCATTTGGTAAGTTTATGCGCGAGCGTGTGCGAGAGACTCATTGGACAGCAGATACGGATCTGTCGGACCGCCCTAAATGTGACGTCGGGTTAAGTTTGCTTTACTGTTCTTTTCGACGGAATATCGAGGGGCGGGTTAGGAGTGCTAACTTTCCTTTCTTTTGCTTTGTCCACGTGGATAGAACCTTGCGGATTTGATCTGGCCACTGGATTTCTCCGCCGCAGCCATCGCAGAATTTGCTGTTGAGGAAGACTTCACGTTTGCAGTTCTCACAGAAGAATCGTTTCTGCTGTTGAAGGTTCTCAGTCACGGTGATAGCCCTAGCCCCCGTTTTACGGTTAAGCGTGAATGAAAATGATATGTTGCTTTACGCTGCTATAGGCTCAAAATCGTACGCACTTAGATGGCGGCTTTCACAATATTATGGCAACACGCGTGTAGAGGGCTCCGATTGGCGCGCCGGTGCCGGTCTTTCCTGGCCTTCGACGGATCAGGACACGGTAACTTCCGCTTGGTCGTATCCCGTTGCGCCGTTCGGAAATGGTTGGTTGGCGGTGGAGTCTTGTAGCTGACCGCTTCCGTCCGTCGCTCGAACTATGATTGTTTGGGTTCCGCTGGTTGTCGGCGTCCACATGTAAGCCCATAGCACCCAGGAGTACGGTGATTTTGGCGGTTTGAGCTCCGCCGTGTTCCAGGTGTTGCCGCCGTCGGTGCTGACTTCGACTTTGCTGATGCCGCGGTCTCCTGCAAACGCTACACCGGCGATGGGTGTGGGGCCACTCACTTGTGCACCTGCCGAGGGGTAGTAGATTATTGAAGTAGTGTTTATCCGAGCATCGTTAGTCCAGCCGCGCTCTTGCCAGTAGCCGAGATATACGCTGTTAGAGGCTTCGATGCCCGTAACCCATTTTGCGTTCATCATTCCGTATAAGCCGGGGATTATCGCTCGAAGTGGGAACCCATGTTCCGCCGGAAGCGGTTGGTCGTTTAGCATGTAAGCCAGTAAGGCCCCGGATTCGAGAGCTCTTTGTACGGGAATCCCGACCGTGTATCCCTCCGCGCAGTGAAATATGATGTAGACGGCATCGGAGGTAAGCCCAGCCTGGTTAAGAACCGTTGAGAGCGGAACACCCGTCCACTTGCCGTTGCTGATCAATGCTCCAGGCGGGTTTATTGTGTTGCTTACACATTCCAGAGTCGCGTACTCAGTTGTGGGTGGCATCGCGAGGAGATCGCTTTTCGTCAACGTAATTTCCTTCAACACTCTTCCCGTCACGTTCAGGGTCCAAGAATCGAAATCAAGTTGGGGTGGAATCCCGTCGATATCGACTCTGTAGAAGATGCGGGTATCTGTCACCTCGGAAGCGACTAGATCGGCGATACGAGGGTCGCTGAACACATTAGGGGCGCCAGTGACAGCAACCGTGGTCTGCTGGTTGTTTACGGGGATCGGTGTATTACTCTGAATAATCGGTTCGCCAGAAAAGAGGGAAAGCCCTAGTCGAGCAGCCAAATAGACGGCCACGATTCCCACCGCGCCCAATGCAACTTTCTTGAGCAACGTTCGCCTCGCCGGCTCCATTTTCGCCGTAGGCTGAACGGTCACGGGGACGCTCGCTTTCAGATTTGAAACCACAAAAGCGGCATAGCCCAGATTGATTACAATCGCAAGCGCCGCCACCAACCCCCAGCCCCACAAAGTGGATAACAGTGAAATGCTCGAAGCAGACGGAGCTTCAAGCGCCAGGCCTAGGACAGTCATGACGAGCGTGCCCGCCGCAATCAATGGCCACTTTCCGATCTTGTGTCTTGACAGCGCCCCTAATCCCACCGCGACTACGCCATATAACCCTGCGAAGACCGCTGAGGCAAATGTGAGAGCGCTATACTTCGCATATTGACGGAGATTATCCACCGCGACCGATTGAATGGAACCCGGTACAGGATTGATCAAGACTTGATAGATTGATTCCGGCGGATACGGGAGGGTCGTCAGTTCAGTCACGACGTAGAACACGAAAGTAGCTAAAACGCCGACAATTACTCCGATGAAGAACAATCTTTTTCGTGAAGGAAAAGAACTCATACTGTCGCCATCCAAATTTTGACCTACCCAAACTGAAAAAGTTTCAGGTACATGCGATATAGCCATACGCCAAGAAGAGGCCCAATTCGTACCCCAATAACCGCGCCTTAAAGGTGCACGCGGATGGTGAATGCGGGCTACAGTTGAGATGGCGCCTCATTCGCGCCTTGTCCAAGCTCGCTGCGATTTCTTAGAAACCTTTCGCTGGCCGGGCACATATAAGTGCCGACAAATTCTGTAATCATTAGCCATCGAACCTAGAGCATTCTGCTTCGGCATATTAGCGCTTGCCAACTTGCCACCAGAATCTCACCCGCCTTCAAAGTCCCGGCCGCGATTGTGGCTCTGTTCGCTCCAGCCGAATCCGATATTAGGCTAACTGAAGCATGCTGACTGAGCTGGGATCCAGCTCTATCGCATTGGAGTGGGTTGGTTTGTCAAGCGCGGTTAGGCGAATTATCTGGTGGGTCTTCACCGGAAGCCGAGGAGGACCGAACCGCGCTCGGCTTGTTGTGGCGCTGAAGGAAAAGCCCATGAATGCGAATCAAATTGCCACCAATCTTGGAATGGATTACAAGACAGTTCGTCACCATTTGAGCGTCCTAGTGAAGAATCATATGCTAATCTCCGTAGGCGAGGGTTATGGTGCCATGTACTTCGTCTCACCTGAACTCGAGCAGGATTATGACGAGTTCGTTAAGATTTGGGGAAGAATGGGGCCAAAGTAGATAACATAATGCGTTAAGGTTGGAGATGAAGTAACTTGGATGAGACGATGGCGCAATTAGCTGCGCTGTTTTCCACAGTGAACGTGCTTCTACTCATTGGGCTAATCTGGATCTATGCGGGAAGTTTCATGAAGGTTCGGGCTCAGTTTACGGTCGGTCTACTGTTCTTCGCCGCGTTGTTTCTGGTGCAAAATCTGATTTCACTGTACTCTTTCCTCACGATGTTCATGTATTATGCACCGGGTGTTACTTGGATAGTCTTAACAATCACCGTGGTTCAGACCGCAGGGTTGGGGATTATACTCTGGACCGGCCTACGGTAACGCATTAAATCCAGCGATCACGGCCTTGAACCATCATGTCGCAAAGTCGGACAAGAATTCGGGAGTATCGACCTGGAACATTCGATAAACGCGTTGCGTATGGGCAGAGGGAAAGGAAACTCATGCTGGTGGCCCGCGGCATACTTCACGGTTTCAAAGTCAAATGTAGATCAGAAAGAGCCGCCAGTAATCTAGCGTATAGCCTCCGTATGCGGGCCCCGCGCATAGAAGCGACGGACGGTGCCCGATTTGGGTTGAAGATCAAAGTCGATGGAGCTAAGGTCTACGTCGTTGGCGTCCCGAAGAAGCTAAAGTAAGAATAAACCCACACAAGGATGTCTCACCGATCTAGTCGGCAACCAAAAGAGTTAAGCCGTTTCGCGCGGAACACTATCCAGGGGTAGCGTCATGCCAAGCCCTCTGTGGTTAAGTGAATACGAACCGCAGGAGTCCGCGTGCCCATTCAGGGAAATGCTTTGCCTAGAATGCGAATTCGCCGAACGCCTCTTGCTCACCGGTGTCCCCGTTGATTGCAGACGAGGTCACATTAACAAGATCAAATCCCTTTGGCAATACATGTTCAAGGACTATAAGCGTTAGGACGCGATCCCTGCGAGAGAAGGAAACGCCTAAGGCCATAGAATACGTACTCGGTTCCTTGCAGCAAAGGTAGACGTTCAACATGAAATTTGGAGTATGCATACCTAACTACGGTGAAACCTTCTCAGTAGACGGGATGCGGACGGTGGCTATTGAGGCTGAGAAGATGGGTTACGAATCCGTCTGGACAACCGACCATCTCCTTATGCCCCAGCAAAGTGGCACACCTTACGAGACGATAATTGACAGCATCACGACCCTGGCGTATCTGGCGGCGCACACGAGTGTTGTGAAGCTTGGAATCTCATCACTTATACTAGCAATGCGCGAACCCATCGCCGCCATCAAACAACTCGCAACGGTCGATCAAGTCAGCAGAGGGCGCGTCATGCTCGCCACGAGCGCAGGATGGAACGAACAAGAGTTCGCCAACCTAGGTTCTGACTTCCACAGGAGAGGCAAGAGACTGGACGAGTCGATTGAGGTTCTTCGAAGGGTTTGGGAATCCGAAAGGACAGTGGACTTTCAAGGACGAATCCTACCAAACAAGATCACGCAAGGCGTGTTCCAACCCAAACCAGTTCAGAAGCATTTGACGATCTGGATTGCAGGAGCGAGCGTAGCCGCGATGAGGAGGGCTATTAAACTGGGTGATGCCTGGCACCCAAACGTGTCGCCTCTTGAAACGTTCAAGCCTCTAGTGGAAAGTTTCAGAGCTCTGCCGGGCGGAAAGGAGAAGCCGATCGCGGTAAGAATCGGTCTTAACACTAAGGTTGAGGATCCGATATTCGTCGGGCCTCAAGGTGACCGACGACTAATCCTTTCCAAGAACATGGCGGAGAACGAGAAAACTATTTCCGAACTTACAAAGCTGGGCATCTCATACATGCTCGTAACCTCCAGCCCAACCGGAACAACGCAGGTTGCTGATCAAGTTGCAAGCCTAAGATCTATCTCAGAGAACTTCATACGAAAATCAGACTACATCGCCTGAGCCGTTCACGGTTCCTGGGTGCGCAGGGCCGGATTAGGCTAGTGGTAAACCTAGGATGCTATGATACCACTTTAGGGCCGTGTGCCGATCAGAAACGAGGACCGCCACGGTGTCTATGCCAGTCACGGTCATGACTCAGTCTGTTTCATCAGCCCAAATTTCAAAGTAATGCTAAAGGGCTCGAATACGGGCAAGTTGCGGAACACTAGGCTTGAACCCTAAGATTGTCTCTGTCAATGTTGGTATTCCACGTAGTGTCGAGTGGGAGCACCAAACGTACCTTACAGGTATCTTCAAGCGCCCCGTCAAGGGCAAAGTCAAGGTTGGAATGCTTGGTTTGGAGGGTGACGCGCAGGCGGATCTTACAGTTCACGGCGGACCACAGAAAGCGGCCTATGCATACCCGAGCGAGCACTATCGCTTTTGGAAAGAGGCATTGCAAACGGGTTTGGATTGGGGTATGTTCGGAGAGAATCTGACAACGCAGGGTCTGCTGGAGGAAGGCGTGCGTGTTGGAGATCGTCTTGAAGCGGGATCCGCTGAGTTCGTCGTGACTTCCCCTCGCTTTCCCTGCTATAAGCTGGGTATCAAATTTGGGACAATGGGAATGGTGAAACGGTTTCAAGAAAGCGGGAGAAGCGGCTTCTATCTGGCAGTCTCAAGAGAAGGAGAGATTGAAGGAGGCGACTCGATACGGTGTATCGAATCGGACAGAGACAAGCCAACGATAGCCAATATATTTGAATCATAAAGTTAAATCACTTCGTAATCCACAGGGGATCCAAAATAAACTGACAGAGGTCAAGCAGGATGAAAGCTATTCGGGTCCACGAGTTCGGGCCCCCTGAAGTGATGCACCTTGAAAACGTTCCCGATCCAACAGCTGGGTCTGGGGAGATTGTTGTTCAGATTCGTGCGGTCGGGGTAAATCCGGTGGAAGCCTATGTCCGTTCCGGTGCTTACGCGAAGAAGCCGAGCCTTCCTTACACGCCGGGCAGCGATTCTGCAGGCGTCGTTGACTCCGTGGGCGCAGGGGTCTCGGTAAAACCCGGAACTCGTATCTACACCTCCGGCAGTCAGACCGGCGTCTACGCTGAGAAAGCTATCTGCCGAGAGGCCGATGTGCATGAGTTGCCGTCAAATGTGTCTTTTTCTCAAGGCGCAGCGATCGGCGTGCCCTACGGAACCGCCTACAGAGCTCTATTCCAACGAGCACACGCAGTTGCTGGCGAGACAGTTTTGGTTCATGGCGGCAGTGGAGGTGTCGGAGTTGCCGCGATACAAATCGCACGTGCAGCCGGAATGCGTGTTATAGCAACCGCGAGTTCGCCGGAAGGGAGGGAGCTTGAGCTGCAGCAAGGAGCACATGCGGCCCTAGACCACAATACCGCGGATCACATGGAAGAAGTGATGAAGTTCACCGGTGGACGGGGCGTTGATGTGGTTTTGGAGATGCTGGCAAACGTAAACCTCTCTAAGGATCTGAAAGCACTCGCGCTGGGAGGGCGCGTCGTTGTCATCGGGAGCAGGGAACCGGTAGAGATTGACCCACGCGACACAATGGTACGAGACGCGGCAATACTGGGAATGCTGCTTTCCAATGCGTCCGAACATGACTTCAGGGTAATTCATAGCGGCCTGTACGCGGGGCTGGAGAACGGAACCCTGCGTCCGGTAGTCGCACGAGAGCTACCGCTGGCCGAGGCGGCACGGGCGCACAAAGAGATTATGCGGTCGGGAGCACACGGGAAGATTGTTCTCATTCCCTGAATAAAGAACTAAGAGAGCGCATTTCCGGGCGTACAAGCTTCGGTATAGCTAGTCAAGACTAAGAGGTCGGAAGTAATCGAGCCGCCTGAATTGGCTAATTGTGCCCCAGGACTCGATGAGGCTTGTACGGTTCTTCAAGTCGACGCACGTCATCTTCGGTCAACTTTACATCGACCGCGGAGGCAGCTTCCTCGACATGTTCAATCTTAGTTGGGCCTACGAGCGGGGCTGTCACGCCCTTGTGAATGAGCCATGAGATGGCCACTTGCGCCGGGGATACACCCTTCTCGTTTGCCACCTCTTGTAAGCGTTCAACCACATCGAAGTCCTCCGGCCTGAAGAATCGTTCATTGAGGAGGTCGTCCGATTTGAACCGTTTTGAATTCGGTTTCTCTCCGCGTTTGTATCTTCCCGAGAGGAACCCTTTAGCGAGGGGGCTCCAAGGCAGGATGCCTATGCCCTCCTCCCGGCAGAGAGGGATCATTTCTCGCTCCTCTTCTCGGTAGCAGAGGTTGTAATGGTTTTGCATGCTAACGAAACGCTCGAGGCCGAGATGGTCACTGGTCCACAGGGCTTTGGCAAATTGCCAGGCCCACATACTTGACGCGCCAACATACCTTACTTTTCCTTGACGAACTAGATCGTCAAGCGTTCGAAGCGTCTCTTCAATCGGCGTTTCGTGGTCCCACCTGTGGATTTGGTAAAGGTCCACGTGGTCCGTGCGAAGCCGCCTCAGTGAACCTTCAATTTGCTTGAGTATGTGAAAGCGGGAGAGGCCTTGTTGATTGGGTCTTTCGCCCATTGGAAAGTACACTTTCGTCGCTAAGACGACATCGTCTCGGAAGCCCTGGAGCAATTCGCCCGTGATTTCTTCAGACCGGCCGTTTGAGTAGACGTTTGCCGTGTCGTAGAAGTTGATGCCCAAATCCAGCGCGCGCTTCACAATCGGGCGAGCTTGATCAATCTCGAGCTTCCATTCGGTTTCGTTGCCGAATGACATGCAACCTAGACAGATGCGCGAAACTCTAACTCCCGCTCGACCTAACCGCACGTATTCCATGAGTATCAGCCTCCAAAAGGGGCATAAGTTTGGCTATGTAGTCAGGTGGAATCACGAGGGCTTCAAGAAAGCGACAAGTAGACATACAGTGGCGAAGGTGAAGACCAAAAGTGCGGCCACTTCACCCCAAGCCTTCCAGCGCCGAGCCAGCCACGGAGTCAAACGTACCGCCGCGTAGAATGCCCACACAAGAGTCAAGACGGCCACCACGATAACATAGTTGACCATTATGCCCACCGCACGACGGATTGAACGTGAAAATAATCTAAGTCTTTCGGAGCTCGTAGAGAGCGTGGCGAAGCTGAGAGTCTCCGTGCTTCCAGACTTTTTCCTAGATCGAATAATCTCTGTCCAATCCCTAACCACGCTGTGCAAGCAGGCTAATGCCAAGGCGGCCGCGGGTGGTGGGAGTCTTAGAGGGTATTCTCAGACTGAGGTTCGCGGTGGAAACGCCACAAACCTGGCATACGCGCTGGCGTCGCTCTCGGCTAGGACCCGCCTCTTTTGCATTGGTGATGAATTCGTCCGTGCCACCACCATGAATCATCCGCCGAGTCTTCAGGTGCGAGTTATCAAAGGTCGACCCGGCTTCACGGCTGCGTTAGAGGTTCCTTTCAAAGGGCGCACGGCCAACATAATGGTCAGCGACGTTGGGGATCTCGTGGATTTCGACGGACACGAGCTTACGAGTAGCGATATCTCGGCGTTGGAACGGTCCGACTGCATAGCTCTCGTAAATTGGTCAGCAAATGAGAAAGGTAACCAGCTTGCGAAACGGGTCTTCTCACTTAAGGGACGGAAAGCCAGGTTGAACTTTCTTGACCCCGCCGACCTCTCCGGCGCAGAGAAACGCATCAAGCCCCTGAAGAAAATACTCGACACAGGCCTGATCGACGTTATCAGCCTAAACGAAAATGAGGCCAGAATTCTCGCGAAGGTCCTCAGGGTTGGCATAACGCCCCGTCGGTACCGCCCAAGGGATATTCTCAAGGCATCCGCCAGCCTCCACGATGCGCTCGACGTGGCAGTGGACATTCATACACCCGCGGGATCGGCGTCTACCTGCGATGGGCAACATGCTTGGGCAGTGGCGCCGGGGTTCGTGAGAGGGTTCGTAACCGGCGCCGGTGACCTGTGGGATGCGGGAGATGTGATCGGACACTTATTGCGTTTTACCATGGATGAGAGGTTGCGTTTTGCGAATGCCTGTGCATACATCTACCTGTCGTCTGGAAGATTTAGTCCGCCGAACTTGAGTGACGTGACCCGTTTCCTGAAAGTCGCGAAAGACCAGGGTTTTGCTTATCGAAGCGGCCTTCGGCGTGTGACGACGAGAGGGCCCTTCTGAACGTACGTTTTGGCGAAAAAAGTGGGGGTTTGTTCGAGCTTTCGGGGGTACTCTCTAAGGTTTACTTGAAGTTCTTCAGGTGTGCAACGTCCTCGTTGAAGACTTGGTCGAACAGAGCCAATGCAGCTTTCTTCAGTGCTGCGTCGTCCATGCCTTGTGCGACGAATTCTCCTTCGACTACAACCTTTGTCTTCGGGCCCATTGACGTGTATGTGTGTTTATGCTTCGTGCCTTTCATTGGGCCGCTTTTTACTTCGATGCCAAAACCCGATGGCGGGTTGAAGCTGAAGCTCCACGTTTCCTTACGCCATGTTCCGTCTTGGTTCTTTACTTCAACCTCCGCCGTCATGCCTTTGTCCGATTGTTCCATGACTTTTGATGTCTTTACCATGCTGTGTTGGTGGCCTTTGTCGTCGTTGAGGAAGCGCCAAATCTTATCGAGTGGTTCGTCGAAGACGCCCTCGTCTGATACATGCACCATTTTCATCGCTCAAAATATGGGGTGCTTCGATTTAAGAAACGTCATCCCACGACAACGCACCCTTAGTGCATGAATTCCAGTACTGTGTTCCTCGATTTTCAACGCACACTTCTGAGCAGTCGTTAAGTGGGCAGGTGGAAATTCACCGCCTAAAGTGGAAATGTTGTAAATGCATCTAATAGAATTCGCGATACTAATGGGGTTTGGATGAGTTGAGATGTTCAAACCTCAAGGACGACTAGCTTTATCCATACTATCCGTAGTTTTGATAGCCTCACTTGTTGCCGTGTCGTTCAATGGCGCTGCAGTGCAAGCGACAACGGGAGACTTCTCGATAGGGCTTTCGAACACAAGCATTGCTGTTCCGCAAGGATCATCGCGTACCGTAAACCTGTACCTGTCGTCAGTGAACAACTTCGACCAAGCCGTATCGTTAGCATACTCAGGCCCGCCGCCCGGTGTGACTGCGTACTTTAATGGAAATGGACCGAGCCAAATGGTTGCGTCCGCTGGCGGCACCACTTCCACCGCGCTAACGATCTACGTAGACCCAACAGTAGCCACAGGTTCGTATCCGTTCATCATAACTGCAACGAGTCCGAGCGGCCTGTCCCACACCGCCGCGCTTGAGTTGACAGTGATACCGTCAGGTACTGTACTAACTACTCCCAGTGCCGACTTCCTAACCCAGCCCTCGCCGGGAGTATTGACTTTGTCGCCGAGCCTCTAAGTCCACTACAATCGTGTTTGCTTCGGTGAACGGGTTCGCTTCATCATTGAGCGTATCCGGTGCGTGGACGGGAGTAGCTCCTAGCGGCGTAAGCGTGAGCCTTCCAAGTCCCGTGACTGTCCCCGCCGGCGGCAGCGCATCTTCAATCCTAACCCTCACCGCAGACAGTTCGCCCTCCACGGGTTACTACACACTCGTCGTAACAGCCACAAATGGGGCAATCTCTCATTCGTCAGATATCGGAGTCACGATTCTGGGCACACCTTCAGTTCTGGCCCCTGTCGCTGCGGACTTTGCGATCACATCGACCATCACTCAGCCGTCTCCCGCAGTCGTATCGCCTGGCCTGACACAATCTGCAATAATCGTGCTTGCATCCGTTGACGGTTTCAGTTCCATTGTAAGCCTTACCGCCGGTTGGAATGGGGCTGCACCTGACGGGGTTACTGTGAGCCTTCCGAGTCCGATTACCGTTCCTTCCGTAGGTAGCGCATCATCAACCCTCACCTTGACCGCCGATAATACTCCGTCGACCGGCACATACACGCTCCTAGTCACGGCGTCTAACGGTGCAATTTCTCACTCAACGGAGATTCCGGTGATAATCTCAGGCACAATAGTCATTTTGGCTCCAGTGACTCCCGCAGCTTTTCCAATCCCAGACTTTTCATTGCATCCGTCAACAGATACCGTTTCCACCATCCCAGGCCTTTCCGGCGGCACCAGCGTAGTGGTGAACTCTCTCGGAAGCTTCAGCGGCCCAGTTACCTTCTTTATCTCCTGGGTTGGCAATGCGCCCACCGGCGTCGCGATCAACATCCCGCAGGCTATAACGCCGCCAGCCGGCGGCCAGGCCGCGTCTCCAATCTCATTTACAACTACGGCAACAGCGTCGACCGGAACCTACATCGTGCAGGTTGCTGGCACGAGCGGTTCGGTAAGCCACAGCACGGACATAACCTTGGTACTGAACTCGCCTGGGCCTTTTCTAATTTGGCCAACCCTCAGCAACTCAATGGACTGAGGACGAAGTCACAGCTAACTTCGTGCCCATACCTTCGTAGCACAGCGCATCGTCAGGATCGGGATCGCTTAACGCCCTGTAGGCCTCCGCTCTGCTGCATACGACCCAATATTCAACTGGTCGTAAATAGTTTCAGTGTGTCCCGGGCGGGAAGATAATTGTTCTGGCGTTCCAGTACGCCGGCGTTAAGTAGCGTAGGTAGTCCGGGT
Organism: uncultured Candidatus Bathyarchaeia archaeon; assembly: GCA_964533505.1. Lineage (GTDB taxonomy): Archaea > Thermoproteota > Bathyarchaeia > 40CM-2-53-6 > 40CM-2-53-6 > FEN-987. Next base: position 20,827 of record CAZHKA010000061.1, read on the forward strand.
TGTTGCCTAACTGGAGCGATAGGTAGTACGAGAATAGGTAGAGTGGGATTATGCTTAGGTATGGAGCTAGCTGTTCGTCAATGCGGGGCAGTTCAACAGCGTTCTCGCAAATCGATTTGGCATCTCGGTCATCTTCGAATACGAGGGGTATGACCTTTGAACCTAGGCTAAGTGCGGCCTTAATGCAATCGAGGCTCCGAGCGTAAGTGCGATTCTCAGTTGCCATAACGAACACTAGAACGGCATCATCCAATGAAACCCATGGCCCATGTAGGAGTTGTTCAGTCTCAAAACCTTGTGCCGGTAAGTAACTGGTTTCCATGACCTTCAGCGCGGCTTCCAAGGAATTGGGGTAACTTCCGCCGGTGCCGGCGAAGTAAATCGTCCGCTTTCCTGCACTTTCCTCGGCGAGTTCTTTCATGGCGGACTCGGTTGAAGCTAGAACTTTCTTAGCCAGTCGGGGGAGCTCTGCGAGTTCGCTTCTGATTGCTTGGAGGCGATCGGAAGGTACCGCCCGACGTTGTTCTAAAAGTTCGACTTCTATAGATGTGAGCGGCAAGGCTCCGGCCGGATAGCATTTCGTGTGACATCTTGATTTGTCGGGCCCATTCCCAACAACTAGCGTTTCGTCGGCCACCTTGCTAATGGGACGGTCGCTGAAATGCGTGATACCGATAGCATACCCGCCTTTTGCCTTGACGGCACGCAATGAGTCGAGTGTAGCCTTCGTGATTCCACTGTGGGATACACCGAATACCGCGCTGTTCTCACTGATCGGATGGTGGTTGGCCAGCTCTAGAGCTTGGACACTTGCAAAATTCAGATCCCCACAAGTTAACGAGAGAACATTTGAACCCAGCATTGCCGAGAAGAAGGCGGTTCCGCAACCCGTAAAGTAGTAACTCGATTTTCTTTGAATGCGTCCCGCAATTGCTTCAAGCCGAGTTGACGAGGATTCCATCGTAATTTTTATGGCGTCCGGAATTTCCTGTATCATATCATAAGTCAAGAACGGATGCTTGGTTCTCTCGGCGACGGGCTGAGGAGGCTTCATGTGAGCGGCCATGAAGCCCATTTGAGAGGCTCACGATATTATAAGCGAGTCAGGTGCTGGACTTTGCCGTGGATTGTGGGTTGACGAAAGTTCGTTTTCTTTACTCTGAAGATTGCCCTTCGCATGAGGAGGCGCTGCGTCGCCTTCGAAGCATCTTGCAGGAGGAAGGTGTCGTGGCTGATTTAGAAATCGTGCGGGTGGACACTCTCGAGCAAGCACAGAAGGAGCTTTTTCCGGGTTCACCGACAATCATGATCAACGGAAATGACATATGCCCAACGAAGGATGTGCGTTATGCTGCGGCATGCAGAGCGTACGTACTGGAAGACGGCCGCGTATCACCCTTACCCTCTGCCCAAATGATTCGCAAGGCGGTGCGGACCGCCAAGAGCGAATCTTAAGAACTCCCAAAGGAACCATCGGAGGCACAGTGTACAGCGATGGCGAGCCTGAAAATTGGCGATAAAGCGATTCCATTCAACCTCCCGGGCATAGATGGGACGAATCACAGCTTAGCGGAGTTTTCCAAAAATAACGTTGTCGCTGTGATCTTCAGCTGCAACCACTGCCCATACGTCCAAGCCTGGGAAGAACGCATGGTTCAGCTCCAGAAAGACTACTCTTCCAAGGGAGTGCAGCTGATCGCCATAAACGCCAACGACGCCGGGAAATATCCAGAAGACAGTTTCCAGAAAATGCAAGAACGTGCGCGCGAGAAGCACTTCAACTTCCCATACTTAAGAGACGAGAGCCAGGAAATAGCACGAGCTTACGGCGCGGAGCGAACCCCGGAAGTCTTCCTCTTCGACAAGAGCAGAAGTCTACGCTATCACGGAGCCATTGACGACAACTACGACGATCCTTCGGCGGTTAAAAAGACGTATCTTCGAAACGCACTCGAAGCCATTCTATCAGGAACACAACCCAAGACGGCTGAGACAAAGCCGGTTGGATGCTCAATAAAGTGGAAATGAAACTGATAGACAAACCGTAAATCTGTCACTTCCGTTACATTTTGTTAAGTGTGAGGCTGCGTCATTTGCCGCGAACGATTAAACTCCTCATAGGGCTCGCTCTTGCGTTATTCATTCTCCTGAGCGTGTCGGCAAGCCTTTCGGAAAGCCTACATCTGCCGCCGATCCAGGCACAGCCCGTGTTGGTCTTAAGCCCCTCAACAGCTCGCGCGGGTTCGGACATCTCAGTCACTGGGACTGGCTTTCTTCCGGTCGATTCGACCTGCAAGTTTTCCAGCCCATCCTCACCACAATTGATGATCTCGTCCGCCTGCGTTATACGAGGGGGATCGTTATCGGGAGGTTTCACCGTGGGCGACGTCCAGTCAGGTGACTACCTTATTCAGGCAACTGGAAACTTCGGCGACTTCGCGCAAACGATTCTAGACATTAGTGGCGGTGCTCAAGTTCAGCTCAGCCTCGTATCCGGGGCGCCCGGGGTGGATGTTTCAGTACAAGGCTCGGGTTTCCTACCAACGGACACGACGTGCAATATCTCCAGCCCATCCTCACCCAATCCTATCCTGCCCGGTACCGAGGCGTGCGTTATACAGGGCGGAAGCACGGTGGCAATCGGAAGCTTCACGATTGGAAACGTTCCCCCTGGTGATTATGTGATTCAGATTACTGGCAATCAGGGCGATTCTGCACAGACAGTGCTGGACGTGGGCTAGTCATAGTCAAGCGGTCCGTCGCACGATCGCCAGGCATTATCGGTGCGATTCATCTTGTGGTTCACGGAATTATCTCACACCCATCGTACTTCTCATATTGAAAGTCGCTAAGCCCTATTTTCCCATCGATTATGAGCTTCCTGACTTCAGAGAGGACGTCATGAAGTGCACTTATCATATTTCGAACGGTGACGCAGACTAGATCAAACCCTTGGATGCCCCAGAGCTTTGTGACGTTTGCGTATAGGCATCGACCTCCACATAAGTAGCGGACGTTGCAATCCTTACATGGTTCGGAGAGGTGCATGATTTCGCGTAGGCCATTAGGACGTGTGTCTTGTATGTTGCCTACGTAGAAATCCTTCAGGCCGGCCATGACGGGGCAAGGGGTAATGTTTCCGTCGGTTTGAATATTGAAGAGACTCCAACCCGCCCCACAGCGAAGGCGACTGTTTTCTCCAAGGAGCATCGATTCCATTACTCCAATAAATGGGTAAAGTCGTAACACCTTACCTTCTTCCCTCATATGCTCCATCCAGATGCCGATTAGTCTTCTCACCTTCGGGTTGTAGCTGTCGGTCGCCCAATTGGCGAAGTCGCGTCTGGCAAAATCGTTCTGCCAGAATAGAGCGTCAAGCTGCCAATGAACCGACGAAATAGGGAGGTCTTCCTCTTCCAAGAGTGCCATGACCTGTCGGTCAATCTCAGTCTCCTCCCCTACCGTCATTCGCGCAACAATTTCGCTTTTGAAGCCTCTCTCTCGGACGGCGTTGAGATTTCGTGCAACCCGCGTAAAAGTTCCCTTTCCCCTGTAATGATCTGTTAGGGTTTCGTCGCCATCAAGGGAAGCGTATATCGTGCTAAATCTCTCGAGGTATCCCGTCTCCACTTTATCGAGCAACAGACCATTGGTCTGGATTACGAATTTTGCCCTAGGCACTGCATCCATTACCGCCTCCATCTGATGCATCTGCAGTAGAGGCTCGCCACCATAGAACACAAGTAACGGGTGAGGCTCGTCCTTGAGAAAACGCCTCAGAGTCTCAACATTGTACGATATTGATGGCGGTAACGAATAATCAATTTGCAGGCCGTGAAAATCGCTGTTGAAGTCTTCGCAAGATTTTCCGTAACAGTAACTGCATTTCATGTTGCAATTTGTCGCAAGTGTCACGTAGAAGTTCAAGGACATGTTCCATCCAATGCAGGACGATTCTTAGTGATTCTCCTTGCTGGGACGTCAACTGAGCCCATATCTAACCTTCGCATCTCATGAGCGTGAGTGGGACTGGGTCCGCCTTTTCTCGAATTCGTGCTGGGTGGTGCGTTCACTATCTAATTCGATTTGCTCTAGCAAACCCTTAACGCTGGATGTTGGTCTAAGCGAGCCAGGATTAGACAAATGGCCACGGTCGAATCTACCGAAGTCAATTCAAAACATAGGGATATACCGCCAAACGTGTTCAAAGAATCTGCTTACTACGCGGTGGATTGGATAACTGACTACTTGGAAAACATTAACCGGTTCCCGGTCTCGCCGCACGTGAAACCTGGCGAGATTAAGTCCAAACTGCCCAAGAGTCCCCCTGAGAAACCGGAGAGTTTCGACTTAGTGAAGTCTGATTTCGAGAAGATAGTTTTACCGGGAATAACGCATTGGAATCACCCCCGATTCTTCGCCTACTTCGCAATAACGGGTTCATACGCGGGAGTAATTGGAGAGATGCTGTCGAGCGCTCTTAACGTCAACGCCATGCTCTGGCGAGCCTCGCCCGCGGCAACCGAGCTAGAAGAAACCGTGCTCGATTGGTTACGTCAAATGGTAGGCTTACCGGAGCAATTCGAAGGCATCATAAATGACACGGCCTCCGTCTCCAGCCTGAACGCAATCGCTGCGGCCCGAGAGGCCGCTGGGCTACAGATTCGCGAAAGAGGTATGACTGGTCGAAACGAATTGCCTCGATTAAGAATCTACACATCTGAGGAAGCACACTCATCAATCGAGAAAGCGGCCATAGTCCTCGGCTTCGGGCAGGCAGGGGTGCGGAAAATTCCTACGGATGAGGCTTTCCGGATGGATGTCGACCTCTTGCAAAAAACCATTCAGAGCGACCTTGACAGTGGAGTCAAACCTATTTGCGTAATTCCTACAATAGGAACCACCTCCACTACAAGCGTCGACCCGGTAAGTGAGATTTCCGAGGTCTGCAAGGATAATGGAATCTGGATGCACGTTGACGCCGCTTACGGAGGGTCCGCAGCCATCGTGCCGGAAATGCGTCATCTGTTTCGTGGATGGGAGAAAGCGGACTCGATTGTAATGAATCCACATAAATGGATGTTTACGCAACTCGACTGCAGCGTCCTCTACTCTCGGCGCCCCGAGATGCTTAAGCAAGCTTTCAGCCTGGTCCCAGAATATCTGCGGACCTTTGAAGAAGGAGATATCACGAACTACATGGATTACGGCATTTCTCTCGGCCGTCGTTTCCGCGGTCTAAAGCTGTGGATGATCATTAGGTCGTTAGGGCGCGAAGGAATCGCCAACGCCATCAGTGAACACGTTTCCTATGCCCGGAAACTAGCAGATATGGTCCAAGCCGACGGCAATTTTCGCTTGCTGGCTCCAGTGCCGTTCAGCACGGTGGTATTCCAATTCCGGCCTAAGATCTTAGTCAAGGGTGACGGAACATGGTCTCAGTCGGAAGTCAACGAGGCCAATGAGCGATTGCTAAACGCGGTAAATCAAACGGGAAGAGCATTTCTTTCCCACACAAAACTTCGGGGCAATTTCGGAATCAAGCTAGCCATCGGCAATCTCAAGACCAGCTGGCGGGACGTGTTTGAAACTTGGCAGCTAATTCAAAAAGGGGCTGCCGCCTTGGGTCAGCCCAAGACCGGCGAATGATTTACTCTGTTCCAAGCGGAGGCTGGCTTCCTAGTCTCGAGATGCAAGCTCCTTTCGCTTCCTATCCTTCCTCATCCTAGCGAAGCCGTAACCAATCAGGTATGCAGTCGCCAACGCCGCAGCGATTCTCAGATTCACGAAAGCTGTCGCAATTAGGATAATCGTAACAGCAAGGCTAATCTTTGCTCCGGTATCCGCGACAATAACCCTCCACTCAAAGTGACCGTTCCAATACGCGTCGCGCTGTTTCTGTGCGGTTCGAGGTTATCATAGATCGTCCTATATCCATCCTAACCACCTTCAATGACAAAATAATCCTTTCCATGTAACTTGGAGTATGTCCGACGAGCATTTTCGTTGAAGCGCCACGGCGAAGTCGTTACTCCTCAAATGCCCATCTGCCCCATTCAGCGCGACGACTAATCCTGCTGAGATACTTCCCAACCCAATACGGAAAAACGAACGACGACCTCAATAACGCCTTACAACGCTGACCCTGCGCAGGGATGGGATGGTGCCTTGAAGATTTTGATGTTTGGGCCTCCGGGTTCAGGCAAAGGGACGTATGCTTCCAGGCTCTCTGCAAAGCTTAGCATACCACACATCTCCACTGGGGACCTTGTCAGAGACGAAATTAAGAATCAGTCCGATTTGGGCAGAAAGATCAATGAATATTCGTCTCACGGTCTGCTCGTCCCGGACAATGTGATATGCAAACTCTTGCAGAACAGAATCTCCCAACCCGACTGTGCCAACGGGTTCATTTTGGATGGCTTTCCACGCACAATTCCTCAAGCCCAAGAACTCGAAAAGAGTACCACCACAGACATGGTGATCAATCTCCAAGTGCCCGATGCGGTGATAACCGAGAGGCTCACTTCTAGATTGACCTGCAGAAACTGCGGGGCCATATACAACAAACAATTTCTCAAACCCAAAATCGAGGGCCAATGCGACAAATGTGACGGACGATTGTACCAACGCGAAGATGATCAGCCCAACGTGATCCAACAAAGGCTTCAGCTATACCGAAAACAAACACAGCCCCTGCTCGAATACTACCATGCAAAGAATCTCGTCAGAAACATCTCCAACAAAGAAGCCGGCGTGCCACCGGAAACAATAGTCGAAGAGATAATGAACGTAATTCAGGTCACCTGAATCCAACGATATACTGAATCGATAGAATCGATAATCTCCGCTTCACAGCCTTTTCAAACTACGGCTTGGTTCCGACGACATTGCTCCGCCTTAGACGAGCAGTTGTGGACGGAGGAATAGATCAATCAATCGGCTCTAAAGCCCTACGGGGAGGAGCGCAGCTCATTGCGCTTGGATCAAGCATTTTCAATTAGGCTGGTACAGTTGCATAGAACATCAACCCCTTGCGTGACACTGTCAGACTAAGGAAAAGGAGAAGGTGGGTGAAAATGGAGATAGCAATTATCGGGCTGGAAACAAATTCGGCGGCCATCCGATAAAGACAGAGTAAATCCTCACACAAGAATTGACATTGTAATTTTCATCCCTCTGCCCGTCCCACCGGAATAGCCATAGCGCTAGCGTTCCGGCTTAATGTGGTGGATATTGGTTAGAAAATTGTTAACATACGCATTGAATTGAAGCGCGTTCTCGACGTTGCTTAAATGGGCAGCGTTCTTAATGACTTGAAGTTGTGATCCCTCTATCCTGGCGCGCATCTCTTGCGATGCCGAAAAGGGTGTTAGTGTGTCCTTCTCGCCCACGAGAATAAGTGTTGGAACTTGTATAGCTTGAAGTGATTGAAGGGTTTCGGTCCTAGTCGCGAGGGCGATGAGGGCGCCGCAAATACCTATTGGTGAATTAGATTCTATAATTCTCTGAATCGCCATGATAGATTCGGACCGCGCAGCCAGGGTTTGCTCCGTCACCGCCGTTTTCATAAAGCCTTCTGCAAACGGCTTCATCCCTCTTGCTTTAATCGCTTTAACCGAAGCGGCTCGCTTCAATTTTGCCTCGTTGGAATCTGCTTTCGCCTGAGTGTCCGCAAGGACTAGTCCTAAAACCCGTTCCGGATTTCTCTCAACGGTCCTCAGTGCAATGTAGCCGCCCATCGAAAGTCCGCATAGGACCGCCTTCTTGACCTTCAGGTGGTCCAAGAGAGCGATGAGATCGTCGATGTAGAATTCAAACGGATACTGTCCATCGCCGGCGCTCGTCCGACCGTGTCCTCGCAAATCATAATCTATCACCCAGAAGCGTTCGCTGAGCACTCCGATTTGAGGACGCCACATCTCGTGGCTGAAGGGGAATCCGTGAATCAGAACCAGTGGCAGGTCTCTAGCATTGCCTTCGTGATAGAACCATACACTTAGATCGTTTATGACTGCGTTCAAGCTAGTCCTTCCTTAGGCAGGTGATACCTGAGCTCAAAATAGGCTACTTTCCACATCCCTGTCTTTATGGCGTTTCACCGTTCGGCGGTTACGAACGAAGAAGAACAATATATGCAATAACATCTGTCATGATCTGCAATGGCTCACCCGGGTGCGTGCTGGTTGAAGAAGAGAATTGGCGTCGTAATGTACCAAACGAGTACGAGTAAGGGGCAAGAGCTCGTAGCGCAGAGGATGGTTTGGTACTTTAGAAAGCTCGGGCATGAAGCATACCTGATCACAAGCGTTTTCCATGATGGAAAGGAGTCGATTAGTGAAGCGTCCCTAGGAGACGACGGCTATCTCCTAATTGAAGATGCCACGCTCCATATCCCCGTTATTCGAGTAGGAAGTGTCCTGTCAAGATGGCCGCGTCGACGCGTTCTCTTTCAGGACTCAATTTACACTTTGGAAAAAATTCTCAACAGATTCAAACTCAATGTTCTGATTACGCACAGCACACTCTGGAATGGTCCTGAGGACGTCGCGAAGTTCGTTGATTGGAGAAGAAACGTCAAGGAGTCTGGCGGATACGAGGATCCGTTAGTCTACTGCCACATGTCCCACTTCCAGGAACCGTCTCCACAGCGGTATTCACTTGTTGAACGCTCGTTCAGATTAGCCTGGAACAGGCTATCGCTGAAGACCATCCTAAGCGTGGCCAATCTTGTGCTCGTCGTCACACCATTTGAGCAGCAATCTAAAGTCAGGATGGGTGCCAAACCGGAAAAATGCGTGCTCTTCCCGGGAGGCATTGACGATCAAGCATTCATCAGATATGGGACATCGGATGGTCGAGATCTGTACCACAAACTGGGCCTCGACCTAGGCATGAAGATAGTGTCGTACGTCGGAACCATTGAGGAGCGCAAGAACCCGAAAGCTGTTCTGCAGGTTGCTGAGAAGCTGAAAGAACGGAGGGACGTTCGTTTCGTGATAGCCGGCAGAGGCGATTCAGAGTACGCCGAGGCTGTGAAAGCATGGGCTGGTGAACTGGCAAACGTTACTCTTCTCGGCGACATCGGTGAGAAGCAGAAGTTCCAGTTGATTGAGATATCGCACCTCAACATCCTGCTGAGCAGGCTGGAAGCTCTCGGCCTAGTTCAGCTTGAATTCATGTTTAAAGGCGTGCCGGTGATAACTTCCGGAGTAGGTGGCCAAAGTTGGATAGTCAGAAACGGAAAAGACGGACTGCATGTCAACGGACCTGACGACATCGAAGGCGCGGCGAACGCGGTTACCGAACTCGTTGACGATGAATCCAAGTGGAAGAAACTATCCGAAAGCGCGCGGCTGCGAGCCGCCGATTTCACCCTAACCAGAATCGTTAAGGAATTAGATGAAGCGTTAACTCGGGAACTGGAAAAGGAGAGCGGACTATCGCCGCTTCCTTCGGAGGTCAAGTCAACTCTCACCGAACCCGAATTGGTTGTCGGCACTTGGTCCCACGGTAACAGGAAAGTAGTTGCAACCAACAAGAGAATATTCGTCGAGAAAGGACGAGTTTCAAGGTCAACCATAGAGGTGCCTTACTCGAACATTAGCTCAATCGAACATGTGAGACACTACAGCTGGGTGGCACTGATAGTTGGAGCGATTCTTTCCGCAGCTGTGCTTACCACCCCATTCATGCAACCGTTCATCATAGCTGAGGTAAACTTACTGCTCCCCCTGGCTAGGGCTAACCCGATCAGACTACTAGTAGTCGGCGTTCTTCCGTTGATAGTCGGACTGGCAATATTCGGCAGTAGCTTGCGAAAGGGATATGCACTTCAGGGAGCCAAGGAACGACCGATATTTCTTCCCCGCGCGTTTAGAGAGGCAATAGAACAAATCCGCGAAATGCACGAAACGCCCAGCCTTGCCCGCCTCAAACTTGAGCTAAGAAAAGCCAGAGACCGGGTGGAAATCGAAGGCTAGGCTCATTGACCTTGGATGCGCACGAAGCCTTATCGATGCGAGAGCAACAAGAAGACACTGTAAAGGAGCACATTGCAGCCGCACTCGACGAGGTCATAGAAGATCTGCTCGGCAAACCGGTCATAGAAGCATTGCACGCATACTTACTAGAAAGAGGCGTCTCAAGGACCAACCTCGCTACCAAGGTGCAAATCCTATGTTCAGCCCTTGATGCTGCATTTGGAGATACCAGCCCAGCAATTCAACGAACAATTGCCCGGCGCCTGTACGCCAAGTTAAACCTGAATTTTGTTCCAATCGAAGGCGCGGGTCTGGTTGAATATCTCCGCAAGGCTAGTAGGATCAAGGTTTGAGAATGGAGCGGGCATGCGTCCTGATTCGGGTCACATAGTTCAAGGGCCGCGATTCTAGAGGCTGCGTTGTGATCACGGGTTGTGTCCACAATTCTCAGCCAGTTGTGTCTACAATTTAGGGAACGGACGCCCATCGACGAAACAAAGGACAGCGACGCAACTAATTCTATGAATAAGCAACGCAGAAGCGGCTTCGTCTTGGCTTCCGGGTCTTCGAGTTCCTCAAGTTGTCCAAAGTTATCACACGCCTGAACATGGTTGAAGCGTGCCAGCTCATCACGGATAAGGGTGTTATCGGATATACCAAAATGCCATTTGGCAGAACCTAACCAATTAGCGTGAGCTATGCGTAATTCTTGCCTATTTTCTTGATCTCGGCTCATAGGTGAATCAACAAGGTGTCCTAAACGGCGTGATATTGCACTTTCTTGCGTAAAGATGGCTTAACACGAAATGAGTTTCGTGTTTCTTGCGTTCGTAGGGGTTAGCCTTGAGACGAATGCTGATTCTGTCATTATTGCTCATGGCCTCGGCTGGGGTATGTATCCCAGGCGCCGCAGCCCTTCAGGCACCCATGCATTCTGGTCTTGAGGTTACCCCTGAGAGCAGTCAGGTATTACAGGTATGGTTCGATGCAACTCCCCAATTGACCACGCTTTACCCGCCAGCATACATCTTCAATGTGGCCGCCAAAACCGCTCCAGGTCTCTTCATAACCACCCTATTCTGGAACTTCGGCGACGGCTCAACGCTGAGCGTTCCGTTCTCGGCGCAAAGCCAAGTGAGCGACATACGAGCTCACCAATATGCATCCCAAGAAAACTACTGTGTCACCGTTACAGCGTACGACAGCGGAGGAAACGTTGCCACGGCAAGCGTCTCATTGAGGCCGAACTACGACTTTACTCTATCAGCTAGTCCCGCAACCGAAAATGTCAATCCAGCAAGCAGCGCGTCATACAATGTGACTGTAGGCTCTGCTGCCGCAGCCTGCGGTGTCCCAGTAAACGTTAGCCTATCAATCTCCACGCCTCAGCCGCAGGGAGTTACTTGGACTCTGAATGTGACCTCAGGGAATACGCCTTTCACATCAACCTTACTGGGGCAGACTTCCGCATCTACCCCGCAGGGAACTTACACGATCAACATCGTCGGCAGCAGCGCGAATGTAACCCATTCCGTGACGGTCAGCATGGTAGTAACTGGTCCCTACTTCCAAATATCCGTCGCACCGAACTCCCTGTTCGTGCCCGCACAGTCAGAGGGGGATCGAATTAACTCAACCACTTTGACGGTGCAATCCTTCAACGGGTTCGACAATTCCGTTGTGCTTTCTGCTTCAGGCTTGCCGAATGGTATGAGTTATTCGTTCTCCGATCCAACCTCGCCTCCGGATGGCGTCGTGACTTCAATCCTCACCATCACAACGTCATGTAGCGTTGCCCCAGGCTCATATGGAGTGGTTATTCAGGGAGCAAGCGGCAATCTCGTAAGCCAAACTGCCTTAGCCGTAGCTGTAGCTGCTTGTTCTGGCTTTTCATTCAACCTCTTCTGGCTGATCCTGTTTGGTGGTGTGATTGGATTGTTAGTTCT
>CAZHKA010000062.1:0-11441 GCA_964533505.1 uncultured Candidatus Bathyarchaeia archaeon
GATGGAGCAGGCGTGTAAGCACGAAGACTTCGGTCGACGCGTTTAGCGCGCTGCCCCCAATCGCTCAAGGTGTTGAACTGAAAATGGAATCCACCGTCTGTTAACGCCACGAGGCCTATGCATGGTGTGAACCAACACCACACCTCTAACATTTTCACTCGATAACTTACCGGAGGTTCCCCGCTTACGTTGGGCAAACATGCCAGCGGACACGGAACTTAACAGGTAAGCCTCGTATCATGCGGGTCGTTGAGAGCTTACTCTATCTTCCATTCATCGGGCCGCACTTGTTTTACCATACCTTTGGCAGTCAAGCTGTAACTGTGAGGTGCAATGAAATCCCTATCTGACAAGTATCGGACCGCCGCCTGAATCATATCGTGGGACACGCCCTGAAACATATGATATAACTCGGTGGCGGAAACCTCCGCCGAGCCCTTGCTTTTCGTCTTCTCGCGAAAAACAGTTAGGATTTTTTCGGCTATTTCCGGTACAGTTGCCAACTTGACATCGCAACGTCTATGCGTCCCGCTGGCTCTTAACAGATTTGGATAGCGTCGTGCAATGGGGCCTTCCAAGTTACCGAGATGACCCATCATGTATAAGTGGAATCTCCTCTAACTCAAAGCAAAGGTATCCGCTTGAAACGCTTACAGAAGTATCTACCGAAACCTACGCTACGCACGCATGAGCCTTTTCTGAGCTACGTCAAGAAGTGGGTTATCCTCTCCACCGTGCTGGGTTTGCTTACCGGGATTATTGTCGCTCTCTTCGATTTCGTTGCCAACCTAACTCTGTGGTCCAACTTTTCGACGTATTTCTCAATGAACTACCTGCTCATTTTTCCATCCGTTCTTTTTGCGTTTCTCTTAAGCGCACTCCTCTTATCCAAATCACGAAGCCCAATTAACTCCGGCACCGAAGAAGTTGTGGAAGCTTACAATAACCCTAATGCCCAGATAGACATCCGATCATTCCCTCTGAAAATGCTAGCGGCCGCGGCAACCATAGGCCTTGGGGGAAGTGCCGGACAGGAGGGGCCGTCGATTTATGCAGGCGGTGTGGTGGGGTCATGGATCTCTAGCAAGTTCGGCCGCATGGGAATTACGGATGAGGACAGGCGGACGCTCATGCTTGCCGGTGCGGCTGCAGGAATAGGAGCCATATTCAAGGCCCCTTTGACGGGAATCATTTTCGCTTTGGAGGCGCCGTTCAAAGACGACTTGGCTCACAACGCCCTTATACCATCTCTCTTTGCGGCCGTTACATCATACCTGAGCTTGATATCAATTGACGGCTCGCAACCGCTCTTTCAATTTCCTAGAATGGCCTTCTCCAGCTTCCTGCCTTTTGGGCCTTCAGCGATGGACCTGATCGGCTCAGCGGTCCTTGGTCTGATTATCGGCGCGGCGGCACTCGGCTTCATAGCAGTCTATAAGGGCGTAAGTAAATTCGTGAAGACTATTCCTGGGCCACTCTATTACAAGGGGCTGCTCGGCGCCTGTGTTGTGTCCGCCATAGGAGTACTCAGTGTTGTCATGTTCCACAAGCCATACCCCCTTGGGCTTTCTTATGATATTGTAAGCCTATCGTTAACGCCGGGAGTATCACCGCTCGCACTCCTGACTCTCTTCATAATGAAACTGATTGCGACATCGTTTACTTTAGGCACCACGGGTGTAGGCGGTATCTTCATCCCCCAAATCGTGATGGGTGCGTCTGTTGGCGGGCTTTTCGGAGAACTCCTCTTTCCATCAAACGTGAGCCTCTTCGTTGCCGTAGGTATGGCGTCATTCTTGGCGGCAGGTTACAAGACTCCGCTCGCCGCAGTGGTCTTCGTCGCTGAGACAACGGCGGGCCCAGCATATCTGATTCCTAGCTTAATCGCCGCCGCCATAAGCTACTTAGTATCGGGCGAGTATTCGGTCTCCGACCAGCAAAAGCTGCACGATGAAATAGACATCGCTCAAATCGCACACCTAAAGGCGAGTGACATAATGACAAAGCAAGTCGTAGCAGTGCCCGCTGAACTATCGGTACTCGATTTTGTCGAAGAGTACCTCTATGTCTATCAATACAAGACATTTCCGGTTGTCGATCGCGAAGGACTTATCGGTCGTCTTTCGTTACAGGAAGTTAAGTCGGTGCCTCATGAAAAGTGGTTCGAGACTAAGGTCTCCGATATCTGCGACAGAGACGTTCACCCCGCCTATCAGGATTCGCAGGTTCAAGAAGTCTTGGACCTTATGTATAAGACAGGGTTGGGCAGAATCGTCATCGTCGACAGACCCAAGCCCAGACGGTTGGTTGGGATAATCTCCAAGAACGACATCATAAAAGCGTTGGAAAGCGCAAGACTGGGTACGTCTCCATGACGAGACCTACTTACGGCGGATGTTTGCCCCTCTGAAAGCGGCCGACTATAGAGGAGTCTCTATCTTTGATCTGCGTTGATTTCTTCTATGGGATGTGTCTGCATCGTGTTGCAGGGGTTCCGAAATGGACGACGAGATCCATAAACGGCGTCCAGGTGTCGCCTATTTGATGGGCTTCCCGCAATGTGCGCAGAAATTCTCATTCCCTTGAGTCGGTGCTCCACAATTCTGGCAGGTCCTAGCGGTAGTGGTCGATGGAGGAGTTGACTGAGCTGGTTGAGGCATAGACTGAGGTTGGGTAGGGCGATTATATTCCCGAAAGAAAGTCCGCACGTGGGGTGTAAGAAGGTAGTAGATGATTATGATGTCGAGTATCAGCACTATCAATATGAGAAATCGTCCTCTAAGAAGAGAGATTAGAGAGAAGATTATTCCAAGGCCGGCCAACACAAGTGAAATCGCCCACGCCCATAGCCTACCACTCCATAACCCCCAAGCCAATCCCAAATACAGCAGTCCAATAATCACTACGACTACTCCGGACAAAGATGCGACCCCGCCTAGGAGTCGATGGATAAATCCGCGCCTGATCATAGTGCCGAGCGCAATCAAGGCTATGCCGCCGACGAAAAAGAGAATCGCTTGTAAGGTATGAAGGACGGCTAGGAGAGTTATCCCAAACGGTCGTGTGCGAGACGCCACTTGCAAAATCAGACCTACCAGATTCCAAATTAGTCGACTAAATAGACTTTGTCCGGTGAGACCTCTTCAAACAGATTACCCCGACCTCTGCTTCCCATGAACGCTCACATGCCGCTCGCCAAGTGAGCGGCTTCGTTCGTACGCCGCCAAGATCGCCTTTGAGATGACGGTCCGTAATCCCCCTTTCTCAAGTTGGTAAAGCGCCGCGGCGCTCGTTCCACCTGGAGACGTGACCAGATTGCGTAACTCGGCGGGGTGCTTTCCGGATTTCACGGCGTAGACGATGGAACCGCGTATTGTTTCTGTAACCAATTCATAGGCGATATGACGAGGGAAACCAAGATGGACAGCGGCGTCGATCATAGCCTCCATCACAAGGAAGACGTAGGTTGGTCCAGTTCCGCTCACAGCTGTGGCCATGTCCAGGAATTTCTCTTCGTGCATAAACAATTCTTTTCCGAAAGCGCCCAAGATCGTCTTTGCGTCTTCAAGCTGTGATTTGGTTACCGCCGGCGTAGCCGTCCATACACTCATTCCTTCTCCGTACTGCGCGGGTGTATTCGGCATAACGCGCACGATCGCTTCGTGTGCTAGACCTTCGCTCAACGTCGCTAATCTCGTCCCGGCGACGATTGAGATGATCAACTGGCCCGGCTTCAGGTGGCCTTTGAGTTCACCCAGGAGATTGTCGACGTCTTGAGGTTTTACGCATAAAACTATAATTCTTGACGCCTCCACGGCGCTGATGTTTCGTTCTGTGATGAGAATTTGGTACTTCGCTTTCATCTCTTCGCGGCGTTCCTTTCGGGGTTCACTTACGGTCACCTCCGAAGGGTTGACCAGTTTCCTTGACAATAGCCCTTGTAACATGGCCTCAGCCATGACGCCCCCGCCGATGAATGAAATGTGGTCGAGCATAGGGAGTTACTCTCTCTGCGAACTGATAAACCTCTAAACAGCTCTCTTTTTCGAAGGGCGTAAGCTAAATCCTTCTCCCGGTAAGAAGTCCTCGCACGTGTGCGTCTTTGTCAAACGATGTCATATCCCTTCTTGCTGACCTTGTGAGGATTCCGAGTGTATGCGGAGAAGAGAGTAGAGTGGCTGATTTCATTGCGAAATGGCTCAGGGACAACCAATTGCCGGTAGAGATGATGGATGTTAAACCGGGGCGACCGAATGTGATAAGCCGACTAAAGGGCTCGCGCGATGGTCCGCGTTTCATGCTTAACGGGCATATGGACACAGTTGCCGCCGGGGCTGGCTGGGAGCATGATCCGTTCGGCGCGGAGATAGAGGGCGGAAGAATGTACGGTCGGGGAACGGTAGATATGAAATCTGGTTTGGCCGCTATGCTGTCGGCAGTCGCGGAGTGCAGGGCGGAGGGATTGCCGCGAAAAGGTGAGGTAGTGCTTGCCGCAGTGGTAGATGAAGAATCCATCGATCTGGGCTCATACGCGTTGGTTCAGGGGGGGTTAACTGAAGGCTTGGATTTTGCCATGGTCTCTGAAGCGACTGATCTAAGCGTGGTGAACGCGCACCGCGGGCGAACTGTTTTCGATGTGATGGTTCATGGTAAAGCGGCGCATTCAATGTGGCCGGAACACGGAGTGAGTGCCATAACTAACTCAGCGACTCTTATCAGCGCCCTACCTAAACTACACAGCCCCACACACCCGCGAATGGGGCAGTCGACCGTAAACGTGCTGAAGATTGAAGGAGGGCAGGAGGAGGTTATGCTAGTGCCAGACCGATGCAGGATTGTAATCGACAGATGCCTGGTGCCCGGCTACAATTCCGAAGCTGCCCTTAACGATCTTAGAGGGTTGATGAAGGAACTTGGCTTAGACGCCGAGGCACAGTTCATCGCTCGTGAAACCCCGTTCTGCGACCCATTCGAAATAGCTGAAAACCATGAGGCGGTCACAAAGGTGGTTCAAGTTGCATCGAGAGTTCTCGGGAAGAACCCGAAGCTCGGCTTCCACGAGGGCCCCTGCGATTCGTGTATTCTTACTAATCAAGGAAGGGTTCCGACGTTGGAGTTCGGGCCTTCAGGAGGCAGGCTCCATGAATCAGATGAATTCGTCGAACTTGAATCCGTCAAACTAACTGCCTCGTTTTACTCGGAGCTGATTAGGGCGTTGCTATCCTAACGATCGGAATGTCAAAGGAAATGCGGTGTCGTTCAATTTGCAAGGTCAAATTGGGTCCCAACCCCTAAGCTCTGAGCTTTTCTGAACACTAACTTCGCGACGGCAGCGTCTTGAATACCTAAACCTAAGGATTTGAAAAGTGTCTTTTCCCCTTCCGAAGTCCGGCCCTGTTTCTTGCCTGTTACGATTTCTCCGAGATCCGCCCAGATGTTTTGACGGCTAATCGCGCCCTCGTTTAAGGGAATTATGATGTCCCCCGCCTCCGTAAGGGCTGCTTCGACGGAGTCGACTACGATCTTTGACGCTGAGACGGTCTCGGTGTCCAATTCGCGCATCGAGGGAGTGTATGCTCCGATGGCGTTGATGTGGATTCCTGGGCGTAGGAGTTTGCCATCGAAGAGCGGGGTCGATGAAGTTGTGGCCGTCAGGATGATATCGGCATTTTGAACTACTTCACTTGGAGTGTCTGCGACAGAGACGGTGGCATCGCCCTCGGCCGATACGTCCTCGGCTAAGTTCTTCGCCATTTCTTTGTATGTGTCATATATCTTCACGGAATCGATCTTCCTGACTTCTCTAATTGCTTGAAGCTGCCGACGGCCTTGGACTCCTGCTCCGAATAACCCCACTCGGCTTGCGTTTTCTCTGGCGAGATATTTCGTGGCCACCCCTGAAGCCGCTCCAGTTCTCATAGCCGTGATCTGAGACCCATCCATTACTGCCTCAACTTGACCGGTCTCTACATTGTTTAGTACTATTACGGCTAGCACGTTAGGAAGATTGTGTTTCGTCAAATTGTGGGTGTACACGGTCACTATTTTTGTTGTTAATGATTGAGCATGCGCGAGGAATGCGGGCATCAGCGCAAACCAGCCTGCTTGCTCGGGCATAGGTAAAGAGACCCTTTGAGGCATCTTCGCGGTTCCAAGTGCAAATTCTCTGAAAGCCCCTTCGACTGCGTCAATGCACTCCCTCATCGAAAGGAGTGGAGTTACTTGACTCTTCGAAAGAAGCAAAACCAATTCTAATCGAACTTTGCTAAGCATGCGAAGTAGGCTTAACGCTTTCGTTCATCAATATTGAACAGCGCGGTCGCACGTTCTACCTGGAACTTAACCGGCCGGTACACGGAGGGCCGAAGAAAGTTCTAACCCGCTGTTGGCGGGAACCGTCCGACTATTACTTTTTCTTAGACCTACCGCGAAATACGCTCATCACGGCAATGAGCAGCAAGCATCCTGCGAGCACCAGCAGGATTGGTGCTAGTGGTCCGCAGGATCCAGGTGCCGAGTTCGGTTGATAATCCGAGCATTGCGAGAACGGAAAGGGCTGCGATGGACCGAACGAGAGCAAGGCCAGAGCCAAACCTAACCCGACGGCGAGAATGACCGCAATGGCTACTTGGAAAGCCAACTTCAACTCCGTCACCGGTTTGCCTCTAAGCGTCATTGGTAGTTCTTATAACCGAATCGGGTTTCATCTCGTGAAAGACGGGATTCAGAATATCGTTGGCGCGGTTATTGTTGCAGTAAAGAACCTGTGATTCCAGAGGCTCCTTAGCGTAAGGGATTTTCGGTGGTAATTGGTGGGCCTGGCCGGATTCGAACCGGCGACCCCACGATCTCGGAGGAAACCCTATCAGTCGTGTGCTCCAGTTGCACAAACACGTATTGTTTCCATGCTGAGCTACAGGCCCTAGCATTTCGTTCGGTGTTCCGTCAGCTTTGTTTAAGGGTTTGTGCCCTTAGCCTAGGCTGGTCGTAGCGCGAGGCTCAAGACACGCGTTCTATTTTCCGAATATAGAAACAATGCGGCAGTATAATTAGCATTTACCTTGCGTTGCAGCCTAAATATGAGGAGTTCAAGGAACGATGGAGGAAATTAGGCTTCACGGACGCGCCGGCCAGGGCATTTTGACGGCAAGCCGGCTGTTTGCCCAAGCGGCGGTTTCAGATGGTAAGTACTCGCAGGCCTTCCCTGATTTTGGCCCAGAGAGACTAGGGGCACCGGTCTCTGCTTTTGTCCGCATAGATACGGAACCCATAGAGATCCGAAGCCAAGTCTATACACCTAACGCGGTCGCGGTGTTCGAGCCAAGCTTGCTCGAAACTGTCCCTATCACCCGAGGCCTCGTTTCAAATGGATTCTTGGTAGTCAATTCGGGTGAGAAAACCTCTGCAGCAGTGAAGAAGATCGGCGACGAGGCTAGAGTAACCCCATATGCGATAGACGCCTCGAAAATCGCGGTCGAACTGATTGGGACGCCAACGGTTAGCACCATCATGTTAGGCGCCCTGGCGGGTGCATCGGGATTCGTTACCGTCGAATCCTTGGAATCCGTAGTGAAAGAACGTTTCCACGGAGCGATGGGTGAAACGAACGCGAAGATGATCCGGTCAGGTTTCAAGGAGGTCCACGCACTATGAGTACAGCCGAGAAGCCGGGCTGGAGGCACCTCACTCGCGGCGGAATAATTACAACTCCAGGGTCAGCGAGGGAGTTTCACACCGGTGATTGGCGAACCCAACGGCCTGTCCTGCAAGAGTCCAAATGTACCAATTGTCTCTTCTGCTGGATCTGGTGTCCGGAGCCAGCAATTCTCCGAGGGCCAAAGAAGATCTCATTCGACTACGACTACTGCAAAGGCTGCGGCATATGTGCAACCGAATGTCCGGTCAAGGCAATCACAATGGTGGAGGAGCACTGAGAATGTCAACCACGAAGAAGATTGAACTCGTACCCATGAGTGGGTCCGAGGCAATAGCGAAAGCTGCTATACAATCGAACATCGATTTTGTATCCGCCTACCCCATAACGCCACAAACAATCATAGTTGAACGGTTGGCCGACCTAGTGGCAACGGGGGAGACGAAGGCAAGTTTCGTAAACGTCGAATCCGAGCACTCAGCCATGTCTGCATGCGTCGGCGCATGCTTAGCCGGAGGCAGAGCGTTCACCGCAACCTCAAGCCAAGGCTTAGCCCTCATGCATGAAGTCCTCTACTTGGCTTCGGGTTTAAGATGCCCGATTGTTATGGCCGTCGCGAATCGAGCCCTTTCCGCCCCAATAAACATACACGGTGACCACTCCGACATGATGGGGTCAAGGGATTCGGGCTGGATTCAACTCTATGTGGAAAACGCGCAAGAAGCATACGATTGGGTTCTACAGGCTTACAGGATCGCGGAAGACGAACGTGTATCATTGCCCTTCGCCGTGTGCATGGATGGCTATGTTATCACGCACTCCGTCGAACCAATCGCACTAATCGATCCTGAGATTACAAATAAGTTCCTTCCTGCTCGACAGGCCTCGCTCAAACTCGACGTGGAGAGACCCCTCACTTTCGGAACTCTGACTCTACCGGATTACTACAGTGAATTCAAGAGACAGCAGGAAGAGGCGATGCGTAACGTACCCGAGGTTTTCGATGAGGTCACCCGGGAATTCGCAAACGTTGTAGGCCGAAGCTACGCTCGAATCATACCATTTGGGCTTGAAGACGCGAAGGTTGGGATCGTTTCCCTCGGAAGCGCTTCGGGTACAATCAGATGGGTCGCCAGAAACCTTCGAAAGAAGGGGCTTCCCGTTGGCGCGTTGAAGATAGCCGCCTACAGGCCGTTTCCACATGAAGAGGTGGGTCGGCTACTAGAAAATCTAGATGTGGTGATCGTACTTGAACGGGCGCTCAGCCTTGGATCGCACACCGGCCCGCTGGCTAGCGACGTCGTGTGCTCCCTGTACAACCATCGACAACAACCGAAAGTCTTGGACGTTGTAGCCGGGTTGGGCGGCCGCGATCTTTCACCTGACAGCATAGAGAAGGTCTTCCGAACAGGATTGGAGGCTGCGACTAGGCCTATGGATGTTGAGATGGAGTTTGTGGGGGTGCGAGAGTAAATGCCAAAGCTAGCTGACCTGCAGGTCGAAGAACTTTACGGGCCAGGCCATCGGATGTGCGCTGGATGCGGAGGAGCCATAACCGCGAGAATGGCCCTGAAAGCTATGAAGCGTCCGACGTACGTCGTACAATCCACTGGGTGCATGGAGGTCGCAACGACCATCTACCCGTACACTGCGTGGAAGGTACCCTGGGCTCACGGCCTGTTCGAGAACGCCCCTGCCATAGCAAGTGGCATCGAAACCTACCTCAAGTCTAGACCAAATGGGGAAAAGAAGAATTTCGACCTCATAATCTTGGGCGGGGACGGTGGAACATTCGATATTGGATTACAAGCTCTCTCCGGGGCCTTCGAGAGACGGCACGACTTCACGTACATTTGCTACGATAACGAAGCTTACATGAACACGGGAATTCAGCGGTCCAGTGCAACCCCGGAAGGTGCGTGGACAACAACGACGCCTGTGGGTAAAGCGTCGTCCGGAAAAGTCGGGCCGAAGAAGGATCTGATCGCCTTTGCTCTGGCGCATCATATTGATTACGCGGCGACGGCCTGCCCGTCATACTGGAGTGACTTCATTACTAAGGTTCAGAAGGCCGCCGATGTGGAAGGACCCGCACTCCTACATGTCATCGCCCCCTGCCCGCTCGGTTGGCGATTTAAGACCGAGCAGACCATCCAGATGGGGCGTCTGGCCGTTCAAAGCCGCTACTTCCCACTGTATGAGGTGGAGAGAGGGAAGTACAAACTTAGCATGAACCCGCATGAAACACCGCTTGAAGATTTCCTACGATTGCAAGGCCGATTCAATCACCTATTCAGACCCGAGTATGCAGAGGAGTTGAACGCTTTGAAGAGCGAAGTGCAGCAACGGTGGCTCGCTCTCCAAGACCTCTGCCAAGGAAAACATCCGACCTGGTGAACTAGCGAAACATAGGCCCGCATTAAACGGAGGTGAATTGCTTGGGTACGACCGGCCGCTGCGCCGAATGCCATGACTGCTACGGAAACGGCTGCACGCCATGCACAATCTGCGGAGCCGGAGTGAACGAAGTCTGCGCTCACTGTCCGCCTAGCCTAATCCTGGGTGGAGATTGACCTACACGGAAGTAGGACGCTGATTATCACAGGATACGCTGTTTTCAAAGCGATAGAATGAACTCGCCGTACGAAAGGCTATGCTACTCACGGGCGAACACCTTCTTGCGAAAGCAGCTCGCCAATGAGTAGCATGTCCGACCTTACCCTACATCGTTCAACATACGTACGCAATCCCAATGAAGTTGTCAGGAACCTAAACCGTTTAAGTGTACGTTTGTTTTCTAGCACGCCGGGGGCCGGTAGTTCAGCCTGGTATACTCAACTGCGAATATTGCGTGAGGCCGAAGAACGTCCGGTTCGCATCGACCGAGAGAAATACCGGAAGGCCGCGGGTTCAAATCCCGCCCGGTCCACCAAATTTATGTTATGTTATGTTATGCCTTGCTTTTCCCGATTTTCATCCGTTTTTTGCCCGAACGGCTGGGATTTGAGCCAGTTGGTTTTCCGGTGCTATGAGATTCCCTAACGGGTACAAGCCCGCATAATTCGCAGGAAAACTCGATTCTTCTGAAGTGGAGAAGGGGATTCTTTTGGGGGCTAGTTTTCTGGGAATTTTCTGGGGCCACAGTCGCGGGTATTGGGTCACCTTTTATAGTGGTCTTGCCGTTTGCGCAAACGGTATACTGGAGATCCTACCTGCGTGGATGATGGGAGGACCGTCAAGGTCGTGCCGATTATCGCGGCAAGTACTATCTTTCGTATAACTAGAAAATGGGACGGTGGAAAACGAAATGGGTTATGAGAATAGACGTTACGGTGCCCCGAGGCAAATGACGAAAGTCAAATGCTCCGAGTGCGGCGCGGATACGGAAGTGCCGTTTGTGCCAACGGCGGGCAGACCGGTCTACTGTAGAGACTGCTACCAGAAACACCGAAGCTACTAGGCAAACAGCCTAGAACCGATATTGACCGAAATTTCTTCGTCTTTTTTTTGTCTTCAAATGTGCGTTCCCTGGTCTAGATCTGCCACGATCAAGTCTGCCTAGTGTCTGTACAACTGAACGAGTCCTCTACAGTATGGACACTGCAAAACAAATTACCTTGATGAGAAAGGAGTGGGAGCGAGCGAAGACGTAGCGAAAACGCGACGTGCATTATGGCTAAGCAGAAACAGAAAAAGAAGCTTGGAAAAAGGGGGTTTTGGTTTCAAACCACGATTCTTACGTCGTCTAATCCTTCTTGCGGACTTTGATTTCGATCGTGGAGACGTT
>CAZHKA010000063.1:0-36204 GCA_964533505.1 uncultured Candidatus Bathyarchaeia archaeon
GCGACTACGATAAGCCATAACCTTAATTATGCAGCCCCATAAGCCCGCGTCGATTCATATGGCTGTAGGAGATTTAGCTTTCGAAGAGACTGGTAAGTTCGCAGGAATAAGGGTACTCCCCGACGGGAATGTGGAAGCGACATATCAGGGTACGGGCAAATTGTTCGGTGTAGACTATTCGTCTGTATATACTGGCGTCGCAACTCCGCAGGGAGGAACCATGATTGCAGAGTTCAACGGAATCTGCATAACCAAAGACGGGGACAGTGTAGGTGTGAAGGCTCATGGAAGGGGACGACCCACCGGAAGTGGCCTCAAGGCGAGCTGGCGAGGTGGAGTTATCTGGCAGGCTTCTTCGCCAAAATTTGCAAGGCTAAATAGCGTACCGGGAGTGTGGGAGTTGGACATCGACGAAGCCGGTAACTTCCACTTGAAGGTTTGGGAATGGAAGTAGCCACCAAAGACAAAGTCTAACTCGTACTCTTATTTTGATTTCCAAGGCATGATAGATTACGCGAAACAAACCAAGTGAGTAAAGCAGAGTGGTTCGATCCTTTGATAATTCTCGTCAGATTAGACTACGAAGGCGAAGACCTTCAAAACGACCTAGCGAAAATGAGCAAGATCAACTCCAAGATTGAGAAGGCGGTCGAGGGAAAGATAGACGGGCCGTACTTTCCCCAATCAAGCACTCTTCTCTACATCTTTCACGTTGACAAGTACGAGAGGCTTAACGAGGCCGGCAGGATCTTCTACGCGGAAGTCGCCAACCTCAAACTACCCTTCGTCCCGAGCACGTACGAAGTCGCGGTGACCCCGAAAGAGTTCTTCGGGTGACCATACTCAACCTTAGGCAAAATTAAACTCAGGATCAATACCTGTAGATCTGCCGGGCCCTCTGAGAGTCACCGCTGGCGATTCAATTCCCGGCGGGCCCGCCACTAGTAGAGTGCAAGTCCTTCGGAGAAGATTGACGAGCATATCGAAAATTCCGAGATGTGTTTACTCAAAGGTTTTCAGGTAATTCCTAACCGCCTCACGTATAGCATGCGAGCGCGATGAAGCCTTGCCTTGGGCAACGAGTTCGTCGATGCTTTCAAGCATTGGGATCGGTAGCGTACTTGTAATATTCGCCATTCTCTTAGACCTGTAACCAGCCATTGCGCCACTCCCTCAGGAGTGAGGGCACCTACAGTGTATTAGCCCGTTATTGACGGGCTGATGCATATTTACGCGAAACGAGGGCCAACAGAAAGCGTCCGACGGTCCGCCAGAAGTTGAAGAGATATTAGAGGGTGTCTCTACCGCAGAAACACTACTTAGAACGTCATTAATACTCACATTGATGGGCAAAAAGTATCACTGAGTTCGCTCTTGCGTCTCCTGCAGAACCCGGTTACCAAGAACCGCATTCAAGGTTCTTGAAATTACTTCTCCCTAGCGTGTAGGGACCAATCATTTCGTGAAGTAGAGGGTCAGGAAGAGGAACGCGTAGGTTCCAATGAAACCGTTTCCCATCAGGGCATCACCCACCGGATCACCGGCGGACACAATGAGGTATCCCCCCGTCGCGGCAACGACCGCGCTTATTACGCTTAGAACGGCAAATATCCTGACACTCCTTTTCGGATACCGAAACGAAAGAGCTGTCACAGCAAGAGCGAGTAAGATTATCAGCACCGCTTCAAACCCGTGCCACGTAACGACGGGCGGTCCAGCCGCCAATGACGAGGCAACGGCTGTAGCTGTCCCACCGACGGCCGTGGGGAAGTTACTTGACCCGGCGATATAGCCGCCTGTGCTTCCCTGCAGCGTTACGAGAACCAAGGTAATTGCTAGCAGGATTCTAAGCCCCTTCCAGCTTCGAGTCTGAGAATTCAAAACGTTCACCAATATTGGACAAAAGTCGATTCTTAAAGCGGTTTCGCAAACCACTGAACCACAAACAACGACCCACTAACCACTCACCCGTATTTTATTCGGGTGTGCGCAGTATCAACATGTCTCCCTTCTCGTTGATGGTAGGAACGTCCTGACCGGAGATACTCTTCTGATTGGAGACGTGGGCCGCATTGATCTTGGAAGAGGCGACGCAAGTAAGTTATATGATTCGCTCTTTCGCAAGCTTCTTGCGATCGAGGATCACGTCGAAGTAATGCCTGGGCATGTAGGAAAAGCCCACTTCGTGTCAGCCGGTACCTCGTCCACAATAGGACGAGAACGCCAAACCAATTCCGCGCTACAAGCGAAGACAAGAGACGAGTTCATCAAATACATGACAGAAGGATGGCCTCCTAAGCCCGACCATTACGAACTTTACAAAGTGAATTCTGGCCTCCTAGAGTTGCGAGACGCAAAATTCTGACAATGTGTTGGATCGAGATTCAGCCGAGGCTTCAATGATGAGCAGGCCCTGCTGGTGAGGCCTCGATCTCACGCTGAATTTCTCCAAGCGACAATTCATCTTCAGCTATGGATATCGTCCTTTCCAGATCCGGCCTCTTGCATGCGTGTACGTTCGTGGAGATCCGGAGAATTATGATACTGCGCATTTAGGTTTCGTCAAAAGCCGATCATCCGTGTTCGCGATGGGGAAAAACAATTTACGCTTCGCATTCAATGTTGAGTTCTCCCTCGGGTCGGTCCTTAAATTGAACGTAAAGTGGTGGGGTTGGGGAGACCTCTCCAGGTCGTACGACCTCGAAGGCCGCAAGATGTTTCTCAAGTTCCTTGAAGATAAGCTGCAGTGCTCCGGTGACGTAGTGCAGCAACCGGCAAGGGTAGACTCGATGAAATTTCCTCCTATGAAAGCTGATGCGGCGTTCGTGAATAGTCTCAACGGTATTTTTGGCGGTGAGAACGTACGTGTAGACGACATGGACAGGTTCCTGCATAGTTTCGGGAAGGGTTACTTGGATCTCATTCGGGCTTGGAGGGGAACGCCACAGCTCCTGCCGGATGTAGTTCTGTACCCTACGAACGAGTCGCAGATTGCACAATTGTTCGACGAATCAGCGAATTGGGATTTCGTGGTGGTACCTTACGGCGGGGCCACGACCGTAGTCGGAGGGGTTAGCACGCGAATTAGTGACGGTCAAGTCGCGGTGTGCCTCGACTTCAGATTCATGAATAAAATCCTAAGCATAGATGAAAAATCGCTTCTTGCTGATGTGCAACCAGGTTGCCTTGGCCCTGAAGTCGAGCGAGCCCTGAGTTCAGTTGGACTGACGCTGGGTCATTTCCCTCAATCATTCGAGTTCTCGAGCGTCGGCGGATGGGTTGCCACAAGAGGTGCAGGATACGAATCCACTAGGTACGGAAAGATCGAGGACCTGGTAGAGAGTGTTCGACTGGTTACACCTCAGGGCACGATTGAAACCCCCCACGTGCCTGCATCAGCGGCAGGTCCTGATATTCGCCAAATACTCGTCGGCTCAGAGGGGGCGGTCGGGCTCATAACAAGCGTGAGCCTAAAGCTGCGGAAGGCGCCTGCATCAAAGTCGTATCGGGGGGTTATCTTCAGAGATTTCGAAGACGGCGTTGAGGCGGTGCGTACCATGATCCAGAAAGATATCGTTCCCAACGTAATCAGGCTATCGAACCCGAGCGAAACGGAGGTCTCTATCGCCTTGAGCCGTCGGAATGGCGGTTCATACGTAGAAAAGGTTGGCGCATGGTTCCTGAAGAAGCGCGGCTACTTAGGCACCGATGGTGCTCTAATGATCCTAGGTTTCGAGGGTTCACCTGAACGGGTCAGGTTCGAGCGGAGGCTCGCTCTTGCTAGTTGTAAGCCCTTTGGCGGGTTTTCTTTGGGCGAAGGGCCAGGGCGAATGTGGTACAAACAGCGTTTTGAGCTTCCCTATCTTCGTGATGAGTTGATGAAAATGGGGGTCCTGGTAGATACACTAGAGACGGCCACATCCTGGAGCCGCCTGAGCACGTTACATTTGCAGATTATGGCAGCTTTCCGCGAAGCGTTTGAGGAACTACGCGTTTCAGGGTTCGCGATGGCGCATATGTCTCACGTGTACCGCACGGGGGCCTCATTGTACTTCACTTTCATGGCGCAGCAGCTAATAGGCCACGAGGAGGAAGAATGGCATCTTATCAAGAACAAGGTAACAGACGTGATTGTGACTTCAGGGGCGTCGTTGAGTCATCATCATGGCATTGGGTTAGAGCACGTGAAGTGGATGCGGCAGTACTGGGGCCCTCTTGGAATTCGGGTTCTAAAGTCCATCAAACACGAACTGGATCCCAAAGGAATCATGAACCCGGGCAAGCTTTTGCCCCCAGGGTAGATGGTTGATGAGTTCACGAGAGTTCTCATCACGCACTCGACAGGAAAACCTCGACAAGATGCGCGACAGAGGCTTTGACCTGATCATTATAGGAGGCGGAATCACCGGAGCTGCCATCGCGAGGGATGCCACTGTTCGAGGGTTCAACGTAGCTCTCTTAGAGAAAGGAGACTTTGCAAGCGGAACTAGCAGTCGGTCTTCAAAGCTTATTCACGGCGGTCTCCGCTACTTGAGGCACGCAAAGTTCGGGCTCGTCTTCGGGGCCCTTCGCGAGCGTTGGGTACTCAGAAGAAATGCTCCGCGATTTACCAAACCCCTAACGTTCCTTATACCAGTCTATGAAGACTCAAAGACGGGCAAATTACCACTATCGCTAGGCCTTTGGTTGTACGATATATTGGCCCTCTTCCGAACTGAGAAGAGGCATGAATGGCTTCGCCCTGAGCAAGTCAAAGCCCGAGAACCCACGGTCAGAAGGGACAGATTGATTGGGGGCGGCCTCTACTCCGATTTCCTGACCGACGACGCACTCCTCGTGCTGGCCATTGTCAAAGACTCTTGGAGCCGCGGAGCTCTGGTGGCGAACTACACTGAAGTTGTCGGCTTCGAGAAGAATCACGGAAGGACCATCGGCGTTCAAGTTGTGGATCTGATTTCTGGCACCCAGCTTAATGTTTACGGAAAGATTGTGGTGAACGCCACCGGACCATGGAGCGACGAGGTGAGAAAACTCGACGACTTCTCATCGGAACCCAAACTTCGCCCCGCGAAGGGGGCCCATCTCCTTCTGCCTAGGGAGTTGATAGGAAACAGAGAGGCGGTAGTGCTTGAGTCACGTCGAGATGGGAGAAACCTGTTCGTAGTCCCATATGGGGACCTCTGCCTCGTCGGAACAACTGACACAGATTACCGTGGAGACCTCAACCATATTGCGCCATCAGGGGAAGACGTGGAATATCTTCTAGACTCCTTACATGAGTATTTTCCAGATAACAAAGTAACGAAGGAGGACATCGTCTCAGGCTACGCAGCAGTACGCCCTCTGGCAACCGAACTTGGAGTCACGGAGGACGACGTTTCAAGGGACCAGCTCATTCTCGAGAGCACTTCTGGCCTTGTGTCCATAATCGGGGGCAAGCTGACCACCCACCGCTCAATGGCAGAGACCCTAGTCGACTACGTGACGCGTAAACTTGCTCGAGAATTCGCAACGCACCCGCAGCATGCGTGCGAAACCGACCGACTACCTCTGGATTACGATGAGACTGAGGTGGCACGCGCAGTTGACGATTTGATGCAAGAATCAAGTGTTGAGCACGATGTGGCCACTCACCTCGTGGAAGCCTACGGACCTGACGCAACCAAGGTCCTGGAAATCGCCCGTGAGAATGTAGGTTTGTCGTCGAGGATTGCAGCTGGAGAACCCTATCTCATTGCTGAGGCACGCTACGCAGCAAAGCACCAGATGGCGACGAAGCTCGTGGACTTCATGTTCCGTAGAACTCAGCTCGCCATCCGCTTGAAGGACCATGGGCGTTCGGTTGCACGGAACATGGCTAACGAAATGGCAAACGAATTGGGATGGCCCGCCGAAACTCTTGAGAACGAATTGATAGATTTTCAAAGGGCATGCGCGCTCATAGAAGTGCCACGAGGTGGCTGATTTGGCAATCCACAAATCGGAACGCGCTTTCATAGTTGTTAATCCGAAAGCGAAGAACGGCAAAGCCGGAAAAGAATGGCCCGAGCTTGAACAAGTGATCAAGGAAGAATATCATGGCCAGTTCCATGCGGAATTTACAACCGCCTCCCTCCATGCCATCTCTCTAACTAGGCAGGCCCTAAGGGAAGGCTACGAACTCATAGTGGCCCTTGGGGGTGACGGTATCATCAACGAGGTCGTCAACGGCTTCTTTGAAGAAGGAAGACCCGTAAACCCTCAAGCGATTCTAGGAATCTTGCCTTTCGCAACCGGCTCAGACTTCGTCAAGACGGTGGGGATCCCACGGGATTTCAGGGAGGCGGTGAGGCACCTAAGCGGTTTCTCTGCGAGGTTGTGCGATGTCGGGTTGATATCCTCAGATGGCTTAGACGGCCAGCCAGTTGTTCGATATTTCATCAACGTCGCCGAGTGCGGGTTCGGTGCGGAGGTCGTTGACAGGGTTAACAGAACAACAAAGATGTTCAGGGGAAGGGCATCGTTCACATGGAGCATTCTAAGAACCATGCCCTTTTACCGTAACAAGACCGTGTCCTACACCATTGACAAAAGCCAAGAAACCGAAGTCTGCATAAGCAACCTAATTGTGGCCAACGGAAGGTTCTTCGGAGCAGGCCTGCAGCCCGCGCCAGAAGCACAAATAGACGACGGCCTCTTTGACGTAGTCGTAATGGGCGACATTGGATTCGTCAAGGGAGCTAGAAATTTGGGGAAGCTTCGCGACGGAAGCTACCTCAAGCTTCCGTATGTCAGCTTGCAGAGAGGAAAGTCGGTTTCCGCACGATGCGCCGAACGCGTCCTCATTGAGGCGGACGGAGAAGTAATCGGCAGACTACCCGCTACCTTCACCCTCCTCCCTGCAGCGATCAGAATACGCGCATAGGTCCGATTGCGGAAACCATGATTCACAGTCAGCTCGGTAACCGCGCCCCGTGTTAACGGCCAAGCGGTGAGGTTCTTCCAGGGATGGTTCGGGCGGTCAAAATCAGCTTCCAGTCGGCAGGTATGCGGATAGCGATTCAACCCCAAGGGAGCGAAGTCGTTCCTGCGATGGATGTCCAGTTACGGGATCCCATCCCCTGAGCGCGTAGTACTCCTTCAGCTGACGTTTCAGGTCCGGAACGTTTCCTCCAGTAGGCCCGTCCGCTAATGGCATCAGCGCATGTTTCGGTAATCGATCATCCTGAACGGTCGCACCTAGGCGCAAGTTCATGACTCGTTTCGCCATGGTGATCCTTTCGCCGATCTTGAGCAAGTCTTCTGGGAGAAGTTCGAGGCCGGTGCAGTGCGACAACATGTCCGTGATATCCTGCACTGGCGGATTGGCAAATATGCACATCTGCACCGCGTTGTAGACCGCTCGAAAGTTTTCACTGTTGAAGGCGAGTTCAGCCTTTCCGTCGTTTGACATCCTATCCGTCGATACGATCCCGAGCTCTGGAACGAACTGACCTATCTCGACCATGTAGAGCGTCGAGAAGTTGTGGCAGGCGCCTCGGGGGGAAACCGCGTAGGAGACCGCGAGCCCACTGATCCCTCTCAAGTCATGAAAGGGCATCTCCAGGCCCTTGACATGCATAGCAGCATCTTCAGCTCTGAACTTCTTGGCCACCTCACGGGTTCCCTCAGCGAGGAGGTCGCCGAGCCCTCGTCTTTCTGCAATCATCCTGACTAACTCAATTGCCGTATCAATCTGACCCCACTCAAGTGCGAGACCACCCGTATCTCTCTTCGTCAGCACGCCTTTCTCGTACAAGTAGTATGCGAGGCCTATAGTGACAGAGCAGCTGATTGTATCGATTCCGAACCTGTTGCAGAGCTCGTTTGCATACGAAATCCCTTCTAACGATGTGCACATCAGGTTTGAACCAAAGCCACAAAGGGTTTCGTACTCTGGGCCGTCGGTCTTGCCTACCGCGTAGTTGCCCTCGTTGATCGTTATGATTCGTCCGCAGCGGATTGGACACCCGAAACATGCGCTAGTTCCGGTAAGAATCGTCTGCTTCATCTCCGTCCCGTCGATCTTGTAAATTTCTTCGAACCCTCCGCTCGTGAAATACTTGCTTGGCAAATCTCCAATTTCGTTGAAGTATGTCGCTGCTGCTGCCGTCCCCGCGTCACGGAACGCCTCACAGCCGCTGGATTCCCTCAAGAACTTGGAAGCGCTGGCGGAGGCCTTCATGAATTCTTCAGGCTCCGCGACCGGGACTTTACTTTGCCCGGAAACTGCGACCGCCTTCAGGTTCTTGCTGCCCATCACGGCGCCAAGCCCAGTTCTTCCTGCAACACGATTCCAGTCGTTGACGATCGCAGCGTACTTGACGAGGTTCTCTCCGGCTTTGCCGATACAAGAAACGCTTGCCGCCCGGTCGCGGAGTTCCTCTTTGATGAGCGCTTGGGTCGACTGTGTGTCCTCATTTATCATCTGTCTGGCGTCTCTTAGTTCGGCTTGGCCATCTCTCGCTGAGACGTAGGTCGGTTTCTTGGCTCTTCCTTTGACAACGATTATGTCGAAGCCCGCGAACTTCATCTTCGCCCCGAAGACTCCGCCCGAGAAGGATTCTCCCCACAACCGCGTCAGAGGCGATCTTGCGCACACCACGTGCCTACCTGTATCCGGGGCAGCAGTACCGACGAGCGGACCAGCCGCGAAGATCAGCACATTCTCGGAGCCCAAGGGTTCTGTCGATGATGTGAGATAGTCAAGAGCGAGCCTGCAGGCATACCCGCTCCCGCCTATGTATGTTGCCGCAAATTCCTCGTTCGTCGGCTCTATGACGACCTTTTCGCGGCTCAGGTCGACAAGGAGCGTTTTGCCCGTGTATCCACCAATCAATTCCTTCACCCGACGCTAGAAGTCGACCGGTTTTCTCTCGTACATGCAATCAAACACCTTACGTATCTCTTCAACATCCGGTACTCTCGGGTTGACGAATGTACACGTCGATCTGGTCGTTTGCTCAATTAGGCTGTCGATATTCTGTTTAAAGATACTTTCAGATATGCCTGCGTCACGCAGGGACAAGGGAATCTTGAGGTGAACCATGAGTCTCCTGAGAGATTCGACAAGCATTTCTGTCGCTTTCTGGGCCGATTCCTCTCTAATTCCAATTACACGAGCGATGTCAGCGTAGCGTTGTGCTGCGTTAGGGCTTGAGAACTGAATAACATAGGGGGTCGAAACGGCGATCGCAAGGCCGTGTGGCATATGGAATATTGCGCCCAGTGCGTGGCCCATCCCGT
The DNA here is from genome assembly GCA_964533505.1 of uncultured Candidatus Bathyarchaeia archaeon. Taxonomy (GTDB): domain Archaea; phylum Thermoproteota; class Bathyarchaeia; order 40CM-2-53-6; family 40CM-2-53-6; genus FEN-987. Next base: position 9,265 of record CAZHKA010000063.1, read on the forward strand.
GTATTAGGCCAACCTGTGAGTTGCTGAAAGCGAGCCCTGACATCGTAGCGCCGTTCTGAGTTTTCTCTCGAGCATATAGGTCGTCAGGATTGTCAAACGCCTTCGGCAAGTACTCGAACATGATTTGGATTGACCGCAGTGCAAGGGCATCTGAGAAATCGTTTCGCCACTGGTTTACGTAGGCTTCGATCCCATGCCCGATCGCGTCTAAGCCGGTGTATGCTGTCGCTTCCTTGGGCAGCTTCAGCACGAACCTAGGATCCAGTATTGAGAAGTCCGGCACCAGCTCTCTTGAAGCAAAGTAGTCGAGCTTCATGTTCTGAGCTTTGTCGGTCAGCACGGCAACCCATGTTGCATCGGAACCGGTCCCGGCTGTTGTCGGAATAGCCACAAGTCTTGCTTTCTTGCGCAGATCAAGCTTGGTTAGAGGGCTGACGGCGTCAACCGCGAGATCCGGTCTCTCATAGAGAACCCACGCGGCCTTCGCAGCGTCAATGCATGACCCCCCACCTAAGGCCACAATGAGATCTGGCTGAAAACCACGCGCAAAAGCTGCAGCCTTCTCTACGTTCTCGAAAGAAGGCTCGGGCTCGACCTGGTCAAAGACCTCTATGGAACGAGGTTCCTTCTTCAGTTCAGCTACGACGACGTCAACCATTCCGAGTCTTCTGACGACTGGGTCGGTGACTATCAGTACGCGCTTCCCTTCGATCGTGTTCAATTGTTCTAGAGAGTCCTCGCCAAATACGATCCTGGGACTGGTGAACCACCACAATCGAAGTCGCCTACGGGACTTACGGGTCACGCGAACTCTGTGGGAACGTTTCCCGCGGTTTCGACAAGTTCCTTTGCAGCTCTAACCGCGCGCAGTACCTTGGCCATGTCTCCGTGTAGCTTGAACTTCCCGGTCAACAGGCCTTGGATCGGGTCAATCTGTTTGTTTATCAGTTTCTTCCAGTTCCCGTATGGTCCCGAGTAAACGTAGGCGGCTTTCTTCTCCTCTCCGGGCTTCAGAAGTGCCGCGCTTCGGCACTTTCCATGCCACAAGTCCATGTACATGGTTGCGGGTTCTTTCAGGTCGGCATCGGCGTTGACGACGAACAGGAAGTCGCCTTCCCAAGTCTTTGCGGCATCTTCGTATTTCTTGTTTGTGTTCACTTGCTCCATGAAGAGCTTGGCCCATTCTTCTGAAGGAAATCTTGCCAATGATGTGATCTTCAATACAAGTGTTTCGTCGCAGGACATAGAAAAGCTCTACCGTCGCCACACTGGGTCGTGTTTTCGGACGCCGATGCATCAAAAAACTGGGGTAGGAGGTTCCGATTAGCGAGATATGACCCGCAACTCTTATCCCGCGAAAAATCTTCTACAGTTCGTATTCGATATCGGCCACGCGGAGTGTGCCTCGATCCATAGAAGTCAGCAATTGATTCCTATATGACTCCGACTTCAATGAAACTCTGGATTGTGGAGTCGGAGTATCCGATTTCGTGCAAGAGTTCAGCCGAGTGTTCCCCGAGTCTCGGTGAAGGAGAGAGGTCAACTACACCGATATCTGAAATCTTGCATGGGTTGCCGACATAAGAAACCTTACTTGATCCTGTCGGGTCCTTCTCGAGTATCATCTGCCTTGACCTGGCCTGCGGGTCTCTGATAGCTTCTTCCAAGCTAAGGATTGGGGTGCAGGGAATGTCGTGCTCCGACATTATGCGGAACCATTCGTCGGCTGTCTTCGTGAGGAAAGCAGATTCTATAGCTTTGATGACCTCGGTGCGGCGAGGCTCAGGGCTGTACTGGTCCGGTAGAAGGTCGGGTCTCTTGATGAGGTTGCAGAGCCCCTCCCAAAACTTCGATTCTATGGCGCCAACCGCGAGTAGCTTCGAGTCGCGCGCGCGATAAAGTCGGTAGAAGGGCGAATCTCCTCCAAGCATTCTCGGATAGCCTCCGAGTTGCAGCGCCAAGGGGATGACTAGCCAGGAAAGCATTACGTCAAAAATTGATGCGTCTATGTACTGGGCCTGCTTTGTTCTCTGTCTAGCGAAAAGTGCGGTTGTAATGGTGAGGGCGGCCAGCATCCCACTCGCTAGGTCGCCCACTTGAAGACTCGGAACAGTTGGTTCGGGGCCGTTGAGGCTCAGAAATCCTGAGAGGGCGAGAACGTTGATGTCATGCCCAGGCAGGTCCTTGTAAGGTCCGTTCTGCCCGAATCCGGTCAGCGAACAATAGATGATTCGTGGATTTGATTTTCGGAGGCTCTCAAAATCGCACCCAAGTTTTTTGGTGGTTCCAGGTCGAAAGCTTTCGAGGAAGACGTCGGCTTTGGTGATCAGCCTGTTCAGCACTTCTTGGCCCTGCTTTGTTTCAAGGTTAAGTGTTATGCTTTTCTTCCCGCGATTCAGCATTTCGAAGGCTACACTGACGCCGTTCTCATAGGGAGGCAGTGATCTAATGTAATCTCCTCGACCGGGTTCCTCGACTTTGATTACTTCCGCCCCCATGTCACAAAGTAGCCGTGTGCAGTAGGGACCAGGTACGAGCCTTGAAAGGTCCAGTATCCTGACTCCTCGTAAAGGCTTCATGTTAAACTACTCCATGCGAGCTACAGCAGCAGGTCTCTTATGCCTTCATGATGCTTTACGGAGAGTGGGTTGATTGGTCTTGGACTTCGCGTTCAGTGAGGAACAGGGACTATTCCGCAAGACGGTTCGTGATTTTGCAAAGAGCGAGATTGCGCCGAAAATTCATGCCTTCGAGAAGAAGGGAGAGTACCCTTGGGAGCTGCAGAGAAAGATGGGAGAGATGGGTCTGATCGGACTTCCCCTACCCAGGCAGTATGGCGGCCAAGAGGCCGACGCAATCACTGCCGGCATCGCGATCGAAGAACTGGCTAAAGAAGGAGCACCGACTCCCGTCTTACAGTACGCTGCCGGAGGATTCGTGGCTCTATTTGGGCAGGATTCCCTAAAGTCGAAATTGCTGCCTTCCCTATCGCGCGGCGAGATTCTGATCGGTATCGGTTCAACAGAACCTCACGGCGGCTCAGATGCCGCCGCCATGAGAACATCGGCTGTGAAGAGTGAGGAAGGTTACGTTCTCAATGGGGAAAAGCAGATGGTCACTATTCCTATGGAGGCCTCCGCTTTCGTCGTCTTCGCCAAGACACAGACTGAAGTGGGATCTCATGGCATAAGTGCGTTTCTTGTTCCGATGGATTCGCCTGGAATCAATCGATATCGATTCCCCACCATGGGGCCACGAGTATCTTCGTTCGGCGGTTTCGTGATGAAGGACGTTCGAATCCGGAAGGAGAATTTGCTCGGCCAGGAGAACACGGGGTTCTACGCGCTCATGAAGACCTTCGATTCGCTCCGCATACTAATAGCTCTCTATTGCATCGGGCTCGCAGAAGCGTCGCTGGAAGAGACAGTTGAATACGTGAAGCAACGTACGGCCTTTGGCCAACCGATCGGAAAATTCGAATCAATTCAGTTTCGAATTGCTGAAGATTCGACGCTGGTCGAGGCTGCTCGGCTGCTTTGCTACAAAGCTCTTTGGCTAACGAGCCGCGGGGAAAAATGCACGAAGGAATCAGCGATGGCGAAATGGTGGGCTCCCGTAGTAGCATTCAACGCGATCAACAATTGCATACAGAACCGCGGAGCCGTAGGCTACACTTCAGAGGCGCCCGACGAATTACGTCTGCGGGACGTACGCGGCATGTGGTTCGCCGACGGAACGGCCGACATAATGAAAATCATAGTTGCCAGGGAAATTCTAGGAAGGGAATTCATACCCTACCGCTAGCATAAGAAATAACACGGGCACCCGATTGAGCGTAGTTGTCAGCTTCCCGAAGAGAAACAAAACACTGAAGATCACGAAGAGTGTGCCGCTTGCATCTGCACTGATGGGATCCCACTCTAACACAACAGTTGAATCGCAAACCTAACTCACTCCAAAAGTGGGCGTGCGAGCTAGAATTTGAGGGATGCTTCCATGTTGAAGGGAGGCATATCCTCCTGGCTGACTTTGAGCTCCAATATTCTCGGCCCTTCCGTTCTCGCCAGAATGAAATCAATGGCCCCCTCGACCTGAGTATTGTCTGCCACTACTAGTGATGTAACCCCGAAGGCTTCGCCGAGTTTAACCATGTCCGGGTTAGTGTGCACTGTTCCGAATACGCGCCCCATCTTCTGCATCTTCTGGCGCATCAAGAGGACCCTGTATGAGCTGTCGTTGACAACTATGACCTTGGCAGCGATTTTCTCCCTGACCGCAGTCTCAAGGTCCTGCAGCGTCATCAGGAACTCGCCGTCCCCGAGCACCGCAATCACCTCTCGCTCCGGCTGAACCACTTTTGCTCCGAGCGCCGCAGGAAATGCGAAACCCATAGCGCCTAGATTCGTCGCGGCCAGAAAGCTTCGGTAGCGTCTGATCTTCAGAAACGCGAACGTGTATAGAATGTGGATTCCCTGCCCCGCTGTGATTAGAATGTCTTTCGGCAACTTGGCGTCAAGCGCTTTGAAAAATTTTGATGCATTCACATACCCTTTTGGGTTCCACGCCAAAGCCCCTTCCAATAGAGCGTTCCAGGATTCGCGCTTCTTTTCGATGAACTGAAACCATTCATTGCTCGGCGCGTACGAAATCTCGGATTTGCTCAGTTGTTCGAGGAAAAAGGCAGCATCTCCGGCGAGATGCATAGCATATGGGACAGGTTTGTTCATCGCGAGTGGGTCGAGGTCCACAACGACAACGTCTCCTTTGGGGAGTATGTTGTATCCGTATGTTGTTACGTCGGAGATCCCTGCACCAAGCGTGATCACTAGGTCGGCGTGCTCCAAAGCTGAGTCAGCAATAGTGTTTCCTCCGCCGAAGCCGATTCTGCCCAGCGACAGCGGGTTGTCTTCGGGAAGTATGCCGCGACCGTTCCCCGTTGAGGCGACAGGTATCCGGAACTTCTCGACAAATCCCGTTAGGATTCGTGCTCCCTCTAAGTGATTAAGGCCGCCTCCAACAAGGATCATTGGCTTTGTCGATTGGCGCAAAAGCTTGACTACTTTTTCAATATCGCCCGGACCGATTGGGGGTGCAGGTTTGAGCTCTGCACTCTCGTCTTCGGTGATGGCTCCTTCAAGCCGCCACACGTCTTCGGGCACTTCGACAAAGACCGGCCCTTTCGGGGGCGACATGGCGGCGTAGTATGCTTGACCGATTACCCTGCCTACTTGTGTGGGTCTGTCGATGCGCAAAGCGGTCTTCACGATTGGTTTGATCATGTCCAGTTGGGGCACTTCTAGCCAAGAATCTAGGCCGGAGAGTCTTCGCTTGACGGCTCCTGCAATCATGAATAGCGGCGAGGAGTCTTTGTACGCGTTAGCGACGCTGATTAACGAGTTAAGAAAACCTGGTCCTCCATGAATATAGGCGACGCCTGGATTGCCGGTGAGCCTGCCCTCTGCGTCCGCCATGCTCACTGCGACTTGCTCGTGCCTCGTTGAGATGTACCTGATCTTCGTGTCCTTCGTCGCATCCACGAGATCAAGAATCGAGGTACCAATCAGGCCATACGCACGTCTTACTCGCAGCTTTTCGAGGCTTTCAACTACTGCGTGGGCGACGTTCATAGGTTTACAACGTTCTGCGGCTTCTGTCCGAGCATAACTCGTAAAACATTCTCAACTGTGATTTGAATTATCCGCATCCGTGCGTCACTCGTTGCCCCGGCAATGTGAGGAGTGAGCACGATGTTGAGCCCTTCTTTGGCTGCTGAAATCAGAGGATGACTTATGTCAGGTGGTTCTTTGCTGAAGACATCAATCCCCGCACCTCCGATCCAGCCTTCCCTCAGGGCCTTTCCCAAAGCCACCTCGTCCGTAAGTTCTCCCCGCGAAGGATTGATGAACACGGATGTTGATCTCATCATGCGTAACTGCTTTTCTCCAATCATGTGTTCGGTTTCCTGAGTGAGTGGGACGTGTATGCTCACCACGTCGCTTTCTGAGAGAAGCCTCTGGAGTTGACGAAATGAATAACCCAGTTTGCTTTCTTCATCTTCGGGAAGCCTTTTGACATCGTAGTAGACTATCTGGGCTCCCAAGGACTTGGCTCGGTTTGCCACTTCTTGACCAATACGGCCAAGGCCAACCAATCCCCAAGTCTTCCCACTCAATTCCGTTGCAGCATTCATCAGCTCTTCCTGAGTCCAGTTGCCTTCCAGCATTTTCTGGTGGGCATATGTGATTCGTTTCAGGAGAACCAAAGCCAAAGCTATAGTGTGTTCAGCGACGGAAATCGCGTTGGCGCCTCCTATGTTGGCAACGGGAATCCCTTTCTTGGCGCATGCTCTAATGTCTATGTGGTCGTAGCCTGTGCTGGGTTGTTGGATGAGTTTCACTTTGGTCATGGCATCGCACATTTCTGCAGTAATGGGTATCTTGAATGTGTAGTCACCCACTACGATATCCGTGTCCTCGAGTTCACGTTTCAAGGCATCTAGATCATACTCATTGATTGTGACGAAGTCGGCCTCAAGTTTGTATTTTGCTAGGTTTCCCGCAAACAGCGACCTAATTACGCCTTCAGGCAAGGGCGAAAGGACTAGGATTTTCATGCCTATTCAGACATCACGCTAGTTGGCATTTAATAGTTGTTTAGAGATCAACTGAGAATATTGACGAGGAAGAAAAATTCGGGCTCTGCCAGCGGATAGACTTCGACTGCGAGCAGGCGCTCGTCGAATCGCGCTCGACTAAAGAGAGACTTTAAAGTAAGGTAGCAGAGGGTCGATACGTCCTTGATCCGCTGGCCACCGAAGTACAGTCCCGACCGGACTAAAGTTCATGTGCGCAATCAGTTGGAAATGCAGGCGTCTTCAGAGTTTGTCTGGGCCTGGCTCATCCGCGCGCAGCTCTGGCCGACATGGTACACAAACTCGAAACGAGTGGTGATTGAGGGAGGGGGGCCCGACTTGCGTGCGGGGTCGACGTTTCGATGGACGACCTTCGGGGTTGCGCTCGATTCGAAGGTCGAGGAATTCGTGCCCGGCGAGCGTCTGGCATGGAGTGCCCGCGCAGCGGGCATCGATGCCTACCACGCCTGGCTGATTGAGAAACGTCCGTCTGGGTGCTACGTTCTCACCGAGGAGACTCAGAACGGCTGGCTGGCTTGGCTTAGCAACGTGCTCAGACCACGAAACATGAGCGAGCACCACCAGAATTGGTTGAAGGGCCTTCAAAGGAAAGCCGCGGAAGGTCCGCCGCCAGCTATCTAAGTGCAGATTCGTATTGAAAGAGCCCACATGAGAAGCAGAAGGTTACCCATTTGATTGCGCTGGGTCCAGCGAGTTCGAATGATATTGCATGTCTCCTCGCATGCGCATACGACTGAGAGAAGCTCGCTAGCTTATCTTTTTCTTGCTCACCAAAACGCGCGCGTCTAGCGCTAAAGCTCCGTTCTCGAGAACAAGTAGAGGATTGACATCTATTTCAGCGATGCTTGGGTTTTCTGTTAGCATGCTTGAAATGGATGTGAGTGCTTTAATGAGTGCTTCTCGATCTAAGGGTGGCTTGCCGCGGATTCCCTCAAGCAGCCGTTTACCGCGAATCTCCTCCACCATCGCCTGCGCATCAGCCCGGCTGATCGGAGCTACCCGAAACGCAATATCGTCAAACGCCTCCACGAATATGCCGCCCAACCCCAACATAGTAACCGGGCCGAAGGCGCGGTCACGTTTGCCGCCAAGGATGATCTCTAGGCCACCGCTCGCCATTTGTTGCACCATCAGTCTGGCGGGATGGGCAATCCGGGCCAGCATGGCTTGAGCCTCCCGTCTGATTGCGGCCTCATCCGATAGTCCCAAAACCACTCCGCCTACATCCGACTTGTGAATAATCTCAGATGCCAGCGCTTTGAGAGCCACCGGATAACCTAGTTGACCCGCGGCTCGCACAGCTGCTTCTGAATCATCTGCGACCTCGAAGGGTGCGATTTGGATACCGTACACTTGGCACAGCGAAAGAGCCCGGTCCGTTGTAAGTACCTCTGGTCCGGTCAGGAATTGCTCAGTTTCTTCGTTTCGTTGCGGTTCTGTTGCGCCATTAGTTGTTTCGATGGCGTGCATCCGTCGAGAGTACCAATCTCTAGACGCGGCCAGTCCCTGCAGCGCGTCCTCTATCTCCGCAAAAACTGGCAGATTCGTATGATGTTGGGTCACCTGTTTTTCACCACCTTGCGAATAAACGCACAAAGCAATCGGGCGCCCAGACTCTTTCACGATCTCTTCGACTCGTCCGGCCAATCTGTGCGCTCTTTCAGCCTCAACAAGACTAAACGTATTGATGAGAAGAACTGCGTCGGGGGAAAGTATGCGCAAACATTCTTCTACAATCCGCGCGTAGAGGTCGAAGTCGAAGATCAATCCGAGATCAATCGGATTAGCAAGAGTGATAACGTCGGAGCGCAAAAACGCGCGGGCGCTCTCGAGGAATTCACTTGGTAGCGGGGTCAGCCGGAAGCCATACCGCTCCGCCGCGTCGGCAGCGATGACCGCGTGACCGCCCGAACGCGAAATGATAACCAGGTTGTTCCCTCGGACAGGGGGAAGCGATAGGCCCTGAGCGATGGCCACCGACTGACGGAAATTTTCCGAACGAAAGATCCCTGCTTGGCGAAAAGCTGCGCTCACGATCCTGTCGTCATCTGCCAACGCCGCTGTATGAGAGAAAGCGACGCGTTGGCTGACTTTGCCTCGGTTCGCCTTGTGAATGATTATCGGTTTCGAAGAGGACCTAGCTAAACGCAGCAGTTCTCGCCCGTCACTAATGGACTCCAGGTAGAGGCAGATGATTCGTGTGCCATGATCCTGTAGAAGATAGCTGAGATAATCCGTCTCATCCAAGTCGGCTTTGTTGCCTATGCTGACCGCCTTGTTGACGCCTATGCCGGCCGTGCACAGAAGATCCATGTACGTGACGGAGACTCCGCCGCTCTGCGATATGACCGACGCTGGTCCTAGCCTTGCGGTGGCAGGAGAAATAGGTGCAAACGGAAGGCAGAGCCCTATTTCCTGATTTACGACGCTGATGCAGTTGGGCCCGACCAAACGCATGTCCCATCGGTGAGCGATTTCCAGAAGTTGCTGTTCCAATATGCGTCCCTCTTCGGAGAACTCGCTGAAGCCCCCAGACTCGACGACGACCCGATGGATACCCTTGCGGCCACATGACTCCATCAATTCAGGCACGGTGGCTGCGGGCGTAAGAATCACCGCCAAATCAAGCCCATCAGGAACTTCATCTAACGAACTCGCGATCGGAATTCCGCCAACAATTCCTTTCTTTCTTCCTACCGCGTATACCCGTCCCTTGTAGCCAAAGGCTTGCAAATTCGCGATTATGAGGCGAGCCAAGTTTTCTGGCCGTTCTGAAACACCGACCACAACGACACTGCGCGGATAGAAGATGCGTTGCACCGGTTCACCAGCGGCGTTGGCAGCCGCCGTACCAGGTTACGCGGACAAAAAAAGCCGCCGTGTGCCTTTCGCGAATAGCCCACAACTCATGAGCGGGCCCTCCGGGATATTCTCGCAGGCATTGGAACGCCATTTGACTCGTCAGGGTGGATAACGAGAAGGTAAGGATAAGAATTCGGCGAGGGAAGAGTCACTCGTGAATGGAAAGGGAAGGTCCTGTTGAAGACTGCGGAAGAGTATTTACAAAGCCTGAGAAGGCTGAAACTTAATGTGTACTTCTTTGGCAAGAAAATCGAGAACCCGACAGATTTTCCGCTAACGAAGCCATCGCAGAACTCTGTGGCTTTGACCTACTCGCTTGCCCACGATCCTAGTTACTCGGATCTGATGACTGCAACGTCACATCTGACGGGTGAGAAGATCAATAGGTTCACACACATTCCCCAGGGCAGCGAAGACCTTGTTAAGAAAGTGAAAATGCTCAGGCTGATTGGACAAAAGACCGGCGCGTGTTTTCAGAGATGCGTAGGAATGGACGCGCTCATAGCATTATCGAGCGTGACCTACGAAATGGATCAGAAATTAGGCACTCAATACTATAGCAGATTCAACAACTTCCTGAGGTACGTACAACATGAAGACTTAGTCTGCAACGGAGCCATGACAGATGTCAAAGGCGATAGAGGACTTAGGCCGAGCAAGCAGGAGGACCGTGATCTGTACGTTAGGGTCGTGGAAAAGAGAAGTGACGGGATCATAGTTAGAGGCGCTAAAGCGCACCAGACAGGTGGAATCAATTCTCACGAGATAATCGTAATGCCCACCATCGCGATGCGCGACGATGAGAAGGACTATGCGATTTCATTCTCGACACCTAGCGACTCTAAGGGCATAGTGCACATAATCGGCAGACAACCGAGTGACACAAGGAAACTTGAGGATGGAGAAATAGATGTTGGAAACGCAAGGTACGGTGTGGCCGGCCATGAGACCATGGTTGTGTTTGACGATGTTTTCGTACCCTGGGAAAGGGTCTACATGTGTGGCGAGAACGAATTCTCCGGCCCACTGATTGAACGGTTCGCATCGTATCACAGGCAGAATTACGGCGGCTGCAAGACTGGGGTAGGTGACGTTCTGATAGGCGCGGCAGCAACGATCGCCGAGTACAACGGTGTGCAAGAGGCTTCTCACATCAAGGAGAAGATCACGGAAATGGTGCACCTAAATGAAACCATGTACGCTTGCGGGCTAGCTTGCTCACACGAAGGCTACAAACTCCCGTCAGGAACATACTCAGTGAATCTCCTGCTCGCGAACGCCACAAAACACAATGTCACAAGGTTCCCGTTCGAAATGGCCAGATTGGCTTTGGACATCGCTGGAGGGCTCGTTGCCACCCTACCCTCTGAGAGAGACCTCAAAAGCCCTGAGATCGGAAAGTACGTTGAGAAGTATTTGAAAGGACTGGCAACTGTTCCAACGGAGAATAGAGTACGGATGATGAGGCTGATCGAAAACATGGCTTTCGGCGCAGGCATGGTCGAGTCATTGCACGGCGCCGGATCGCCCCAAGCACAGAGAATAACTATCCTCAGACAGGCTAATCTGGAAGCGAAGAAGAAACTCTCTAAAGAGCTTGCAGGCATCAAGGACCACCCATAACAACGTATATCGGATAGGTCAGATCTCCCACCCACGCCGCGAACAGACACATCTTACCCGTGTTGTTTTTGTTCGCGTCAATCAAATGATTGACGCGAGCTTAGTGTTGGGTCCACAAATTAGTTATCGTAACGCCTGTCCTGTGAGCGGGCTTAGAACAGTTTCTTGAGCATCGGACTACACGCTCGATCGAACGTTCCCGTTTCGATTTGACTTCGGGATTTGACCATCAAGATTGGGGATTGCTACTTCGTTCCTGGCCTAGATGTCCCAGTGGGTTAACCAACTTCTGTCGAGTGCATGACATCTGCATGCACGCTTGCCTTTTTTCTCGTCGTGTCTTTTGCTTTTCTGCGAATATGAATTATCTTTTCCACCGTGGCGCATGCCGTGCCTTTTTCATCAGTGAGTTCAATGTTGTAAACGCGGTCGATGGAATCTGTGTGGCAGAGTTCCTTTTGTATTAGATCAACCTCCTCTTGGTCCAATCTGAACGTGGCGTGTAGAGTGGACCGACCGGGTTTCTTGAACCGGATGATGGCCGCCTTATCCCATACCTCGTAAGAGGAGCCTAAGTTCTTGATCAGCATTAGCATGCACACAGGATCTACCGCCCCATACATGCTTCCTCCAAAGATGGTTCCCACGTAATTCCGGGTTCGCCAGTTTAGCGGCACCTCAAGGCGGATCTCGCGGAAGTCCTTAGCGACATACTTGAGACGTACACCCGTACCCCAATAACAGGGCCACAGGTTCATCAGCCTCCGCGGCAATAACCTGGTCAGCAGCGATCCGGGCATATGTTCCGCACAGCATTAGCACTGGTAAGTGGCTAGTTATTGGCTTGTCCGTAGCGCGAACTCTTTGTCTGTTTCTAGTCCTTTTTGCCAGACTGTGGAAGACCTGACGGCCATATTCTCAAATACTTCTGGGCCCGGTGCCTCGACTTGTTTGAAATGACGAGCGTTGAGTGGAGTCAGCATGAATAACAGAATTAGCATCGGTTCCCCCGGCGTAACAATTCCTCCAATGGATAACGTGATCTCTCAGGCTGTTAGAAATGAAGAGAAAGGATACGATTCGATTTGGTGGCCCGACCATCTCATGGGTTGGATTCCCCAGTCCATATGGACGCCGGACCTGTTCGGAATTGCCTCATACATCCAGAGCCCCAACCTCTTCCTCGAAGCGACAACGACCATAGCTGCCGTGGCCTCACGAACTAAGCGAGTCACCTTAGGCACGGCGGTAATCGACGCGATTAGAAGGCATCCAGCGGTTCTAGCGCAAACAATTATGACTCTTGATCATATCGCCAGAGGCCGGCTGATTATTGGAATCGGGACCGGCGAGCGCGAGAACATTTCACCCTACGGGCTCCCCTATGATAGACTGGTTGAGCGTGTTGAAGAAGCTATCCACATAATGCATCTGCTCTGGAAAAGCAACGGCAGTGAAGTGAACTATGATGGGAAGTTCTGGAAACTCAAGAACGCAGTACTTCACTTACCTCCCTATGGGGAAAAGCCTCCGCCGATATGGATAGCAGCTCACAGGAGGCGAATGCTCCAGGCGGTAGGCAGACTTGGAGACGGTTGGTTGCCCACCCAGATGACAAAGACAGAATATCAAAGGGCGATTGAAATTATCGAAAAGGAGGCAAAGGCGGTCGGCCGGGATCCGTCCGTGATCGCACGTGGAATGTGGGCTTGGACTATATTGGATCAAGATGAGGAGACGGCCAGAAGAATGCTTGACAGCCCCTTCGCAAAAGCGACCGCCCTCATACTTCCTTCGGAGACGTTCGAAGAACTCGGCTACGAGCATCCTCTAGGCAAGAAATTCTACGGATTAACTGACTACATCCCAAACAACTACAACCGTGTCGAGGCGATGTTCGCGCTTGGGAAAGTGCCCCGAGAAGTGTGCGAAAGGGCTTTTCTCTTCGGCACACCTGAGCAAGTGAGTCGAAAGATCGAGGAGTATGCAGAACTTGGGTTACAGCATATAGTGCTTTGGAACTGCACTTACTTCTGCGATTTCACGAAACTGGGCAACTCCTTTCATTGCATGGATGAAATTATGAGACATTTTCAGAAGCTGAAACAGGCTTAGCCGCCAAGGGTAAAGGCTGGATTAGTGTCCGTGCTGCAATTGCAGCAATATGGACACTTGCCACAGCAATCGCAGAGATAGTAACTGTCCTTTCCGCAGGATGGACATTGGATGAGCGACACAAGAGTCATCATCGTGCGTCCAAAGATAGTCGTATTCTGTATAGTCTATAGTCTGTCTTTTCTCTGCCCTGTCAAGTCTTTGCTTTGCGACTTGACAGGCCTACATCGACCATCAGGATCTGAGGCGCTACGCACAACAGTAACCGACGAGGATGATGCGCATACCTGTATCCAAACCAAAGTCGGCTAGTCGTAGACCTTTTCTTCGGTCCGCTTCGCTTCCTGCGCGTCGGTTTCTACGTCTCGTGACTCTGGTTGTGAGACCAGAGCCTCATTGTAGTATTCATGTTGGATGATGAGATCCATTATGTCATTTGTGCCGGTCCAGATCATTATCAGACGCGCATCTCGCAGCAGGCGCTCTATTGGGTAGACGTTGGTGTAGCCGATGCCGCCCACGATCTGCATCGAGTTGTTAATCACTTGCCAAGCTGTCTCCGTGGCGAATTTCTTCGCCTCCGAGACTAGCCGTCGAGAGCGGTTCGGGCTGTCCCCTGCGTCTACGCAACGGGCGGCAGCGTAGACCAAACCGCGAGCGGCATCCAGCATGGTAATGGAGTCCGCGACCTTGAAACTTACAGCTTCGAATCGACGGATCTTTTCGCCAAAGGCTTTGCGCTGATTGGAATAGCGAGTAGCAATCTGTAACGCAGCTCTTCCCATGCCGATTGCCCCGGCGGCGCTCGTCATCCTTTCAGGGATCATCATTCGGTAGAAGATCTCCGCTGCGCCATTCTCGGAGCCTATGAGGTTTTCCGCTGGTACTCGAACATCTCGCAGCACAAGTCGGCCTGTACCGCCTCCTCTCGTGCCCAGCAAGCCGTAGAGATATTCAGCTTCCACTCCTGGGCCGCGTTCCACGATAAAGGCGCTGATCGATTTGTGCGCTGGGTTGTTCAGGTCAGTACGGGCATAGACCAGGAAGAAGTCACACTTCGCTGCGCCGACGATGAATCTCTTCTGTCCGCGCAAGACGTAGTAGTCGTCCTCACGACGCGCATGGGTCGTCGTGCCGAAGAAATCTGATCCGCCCCGTGGCTCAGTCAGAGCCTCAGCGGCCACCTTCCGCCCCGCCACGATCGGAGCAAGCCATCGCTCCTTCTGCTGCCCTGTGCCGAAAACATTCAGAGCCTCGCCGACGATGCTTGGCATCACATACGCACATGCAAGTGCCGTACCCAGCACACCCACCTCCTCTATAGCGAGAATCTCATCTTCCCACCTCAGCCCCCGTCCTCCGTAGTCTGCCGGAAAACGGAGACCCAGGAGCTTACGCCGTCCAGCTTCCATAACGAAATCGTGCGGATACTGCACCCGCTCGGCATCCATGTCCAGAATCAACTGACGCGGAACCCATCTCACAAAATCCCGCACTTCGTCTCGCAACGCACGTTGTCGTTCGCTCAACATCGCCTCGAACATGAAAACACCCTAAGAGTCGATTGATTGCTACCAACACCTCTTGGAACCAATTGATTAATCAGGTTATGGCAACACCCAACTTTCTGCTTCAAAGACGCTACGCAGGCAGCGGTATGCGATCGCGCCCAAAGCGTCGCTGAACCCGTACTTGTCAAGTTGACAGCCTAATTGGATACTGGGCGAAGATCTTTCACATTTTCAGTGACTGCTCAGCGTTTGTGGATCTTCCGCTCTGTTTGTTTTTGCGCCTAGGATAGTAGTAGCTGCCCTACTG
Source organism: uncultured Candidatus Bathyarchaeia archaeon (assembly GCA_964533505.1). GTDB lineage: Archaea > Thermoproteota > Bathyarchaeia > 40CM-2-53-6 > 40CM-2-53-6 > FEN-987. The sequence goes on from CAZHKA010000063.1 coordinate 24,335, forward strand.
TTGCCCATATGAGTAAGGGTCAGAGAACTTTCTTCGTCAAGTTGAAGCCCCATTACAATGGGGGTCCACTGCGAGAACTTATCTACCGCTAACTTTTGGTGAGTTTCTGTTCTTCTCTTGTTCACCAGGCTGAGAATCCTCTGCCCAGCAGTTGCATTGCTATTACTATTTTCTGCGCGTTCTTGGTTCCTTCAGCTATGACGGCCTGCCTAACTATCCGGAAGACATGTTGTATGTCGTACTCGGTTGTTGTGCCCAGGCCACCGTACCATTCGAGGACATCGCTCACCGCCTTGACGCATAGTTCAGAGGCGACGAGTTTGGCGGTTGACGCCGCGGTCATGGCGTCGAAGAATGAGGCCTTGCCATTATGGTACTGGTCAAGGAGCCACGCAGCCCGGTAAGTTAGCCATTTTGCGGCGAGTACGTTTGAGTAGCTCTCGGCGAGTTCAAATTGGAGGCCTTCGTGCTTGCCGATTTCCTTGCCAAAGGCCTTTCGCTGTTTGAGGTATTCGATTCCCTTCTCGATGGTGCCTTCTGCGGCAGCAACGATGCTCATTGTTGTTGGGACCCTCGCGTGAACGAAAGATTCGTATGTCATCTGGTAACCCGTTCCTTCGAAACCTATCATGTAATGTTCAGGAACCGGGGTGTTCTCATATCGAACGCTGCTGATGTCGATCCCCATGCCCGTGTACATGGATGTGTTGATGCCCTTCGAGTTCGCTGGTATGTAGAACAAACTCATCCCTTTGCTGCCTAGCTCTGGGCGGGTCTTAACTGACGTGATGTATCCTCCGCCAAACTTGACTACTTCCGGCACGCAACTGACGCATGTCTTTTCTCCATTGATCAGATATCCACCGTCAGATTTCTTGGCGCTAGTTGTTATGGCCGTGAAATCCGTCCCGCAGCTTGGTTCGGTTGAGTGAAGCGGTGTTACCCAACCTTCCTTCACCACTTTAGGCAAAACCTCCTCCTTCAGTTCGGCGTTGCCGTAGACGGAAATTAGGCGAGCACAAGCCGCCCCGTACCAAGCAGGGAGACCCGCGAACCCGGTCGTGTCGCCTTTCGTCAACTCCTCGACTGCGATGATGAATGTAACGTAGTCAGACGCGGTGCCACCAAATTCGGTGGGAACCAGTAAACCGAAAAGGCCGGCTTCGGTAAGGGCCTTATGAACGTCGGGAACCAGCGCTCTCGCCTGCATGAGTTCCTTCGATCTCGGAGCTACCGATTTCGCCATTAGTTCGCGAATTGTTCTACGGAAGAGTTCCTGCTCCTCAGTAAAAGTGAAATCCAAAGGCAATTCAAACCCCACCTACTTTCGCTTAAGCGCCACACGCCCTTTGGCATAAACATTTAACGGGTTTTGCATAGCCAAAAGTAAGCTCTTCCGCGGTCTTCTTGCCCGATTAATTCATGAGCCTAGCTTACCGCTTGAACCTATGCGACGTCTCCTTACCGTCTTTGGAGGTCTTTACAAGGTTGAGAATTCTCTGCCGAGTAGTTGCATTGATATTACGATTTTCTGCGCGTGCCTGGTTCCCTCAGCTATAACGAATTGCCTACAGAAGCGAAAGACCTGCTGGATATCGTACTCCGTCGTGGTTCCGAGCCCACCGTACCATTCGAGAATATCACTCACAGCCTTTACGCAGTGTTCGGAAGCAGCGAGTTTAGCTATTGAAGCAGCGGTCATCGCATCGAAGAAAGATGCTTTCCCTTTATGATATTGGTCAACAAGCCATGCGGCGCGGTAACACAGCCACTTGCATGCTTGAATGTTTGCGTAGTTTTCTGCGAGCTCAAATTGGATGCCTTCGTGGGCACCGACCGGTTTGCCGAAAGCTTTCCTCTGTTTTATGTACTCGATGCCTTTCTCAAGCGCTCCCTCGGCCGCGGCTACAATCCCCATGGTTGTGGGAACTCGAGCGTGAACGAATGACTCGTAGGTCATCTGATATCCTGTGCCCTCGAAACCGACGAGGTATCGTTCCGGCACGTGCGTGTTCTCATAGCGGACTCCACCGATGTCTACTCCCATTCCCGTGAAGGTGGAGGTCGTAATCCCCTTAGAAGTCGATGGAATGTAAAGAAGGCTCATGCCCTTGCTTCCGAGTTCTGGTCGCGTCTTCACTGAGGTAATGTATCCGCCTCCAAACTTCACAACCTCCGGCACGCCGGTAAGACAGATCTTCTCACCGTTCACTACGTACTCATTCTCACCCTTCTTCGCGGTCGTGGTTATTCCCGTGAAGTCCGTCCCACAGCTCGGTTCAGTTGAATGGAGTGGAGTAACCCACCCGTCTTTTACAACCTTAGGAAGCACTTCATCCTTCAATTCCGCCGAACCATATACCGAGAGGAGTCGTGCGCAGGTGGCTCCATAGATCACTGGCAGGGATCCGAATCCCGTCGGATCGCCAAGCGTCATCTCTTCAACAGCTATGATGAACGTGACGTAGTCGGAATTGGAACCTCCGTACTCCGGGGGAAGAAGCAGACCGAATAGGCCGGCGTCCGTCAGAGCCTTGTGCACTTCCGGGGTGAGAACCCTAGCCTGGTTCAATTCCTTGGCTCTTGGAGCAACCGCCTTAGCCATTAGTTCGCGAATGGACCTTCGGAAGAGGTCCTGTTCTTCAGTGAAAGTGAAATCTAAAGGCATCTCTTGCTATCTCCTCACTTTCCTTTGAATTCGGGTTTTCTCTTCGACATAAACGCTGAAACGCCCTCCATGACGTCTTTGGTGGAGAGAACGATGCCGAAGGCCTCTGCTTCCATTTTCAGCCCAATGTCCAAGGGCACCTGTGTGCCCAAATTCAACAATTCCTTGGCAAGTTTGAGTGCAACGGGAGGGCCGTCAGCGAGTTTCCTCGCTAGGGCAACTGTCTCTTCCTGCAACTTTGCCTTTGGAACGACTTTAGTCACCAAACCTATCTTCGCCGCTTCCTCGGCAGAAATGCGGTTTCCAAACATTATCATCTCCTTCGCCTTAGCTAGTCCAACAATTCTCGCAAGGCGTTGTGTCCCACCCCAGCCGGGAATCAGCCCTAGATTCGACTCGGTCTGACCCATTTCCGCACTTTCAGCTGCCAACCGAAAATCACAGGCTATCGCCATCTCTAATCCTCCGCCCAGAGCGTAGCCGTTTAGGGAGGCGATAACGGGTTTACTGATTTTCTCAAGCCGTGTGAAGAGGGCTTGTCCTTTGGAGGATGCTTCCACAGCAGTCGCGGGCGTTAGTCCGGTAAATGCCGTGACGTCTGCTCCCGCGCTGAAAGCTCGGTCGCCAGCTCCCGTGAAGACGATACATTTGACCTCTTTATCTGCTTCGAAATCGTTCAGAACTGAATTGATCTCGTCAATCATTTCAGCGGTGAGCGTGTTGAGTCTGTGCGGCCGGTTGAGGGTTATCCAGCCGATGCCTTCTTCCTTCTTTACTATGACCGATTCGTAATGTTTCGGCGCACTCATACATCTATCACTCTCAAAATCATTCTTCAATTAGCGGGTGACAAAAACATCTGTTCATCTATAAGAAATCCGCGAATATAGAGCACTTAGCGTCTGAACTCTGGACGCACACTACTTGCTTCGGAAATACCTACGCAGGTTTAGGCGTAGGTATAGAACCCTCGCTTGCTCTGACGGCCTGTCCAACCCTTGCTCACGTATTCCTCAAGGAGTGGACAAGGCTTGTAGCTGGGATCGTTGAGTTTTGTCTGCAATTCTTTGAGTTTTGCAACCACTGTGTCCAACCCCATCCGGTCGCCGAGTTCACAGGGGCCCGATGACCAACCGGCTCCGAATTTCATCGCCGTGTCAATGTCTTCTGGAACCGCTACGCCCTCGTGAACTAGCCAAGCGGCTCCGTTGATCGCTGTGACGTAGATTCGATCGACGTCGAACTCGTCCGCTAGTTCGAATGGAATTCTTGGTCGGCCGGTCTTCCAGTTGTAGAATCCTTCTCCTGATTTCTGCCCGAGTTTTCCAGCCTTAACCATAGGTTCAACGACTGGGGGCACTTTCACTCTGTCAGCGTATTCGGAAGACATCTGCTTCGAAGCGCTGTCAACGATGTCGAGTCCCACGAAGTCTGCGAGTTCGAAAATGCCCATCGGAAACCCTGCCTTGTATTTGACTGCGGAATCAATTTGGTCCCTCGTAGCCTCGCCCCGGTGCAGTGCCCAAAAGGCTTCGTTGAATACGTAGCCCAGAACGCTGTTGACTATGAAGCCCCGCACATCCTTCCTAACCAAGACAGGTGTCTTTCCCAGTTTCTTTGCTAGTTCGACCGTCGTGTGGGCTGTTTCGTCGCTGGTGGCGGCGCCCTTCACTACCTCCACAAGCGGCATGAGTTGCGGCGGGTTGAAGAAGTGCATTCCAACCACTTTCTCTGGTCGTTTCGTTGCTGAGCCTAGGGCCGTTATGCTGAGCGTGGACGTGTTGGATGCGATTATCGCACGTGGCGGGGCGTGTTCGTCTATCTCGTGGAAGATCTTCTTTTTGAGATCCAGATCTTCTGGGGCTGCTTCAATCACGAAGTCGGCGTTGGAGACGGTGTTCGCGTAGCCATCAACTAGTTTGATTCTTGCGAGTGCGGCGTCCATCTCCTCTTGGCGTATGGTTCTTTTCTCAACGAATTTTTCCATACTCCACTTGATGCGGTCGTATCCTTTCTGCATGAATTCTCGGTTGACATCGGTCATTGAAACCTCTAAACCGGCCATCGCCATTATCTGAGTTATCGCGTGGCCCATGGAGCCGGCTCCGATCACTGCGACCTGGTTTACTCCTTTTTCTGACAATTCTGAAGTTCACCTTAACCGTGATTTGATCTGAGGCTCAATTAACCAGAGTGAACCCGTAGCTAGGTCCATCCTGAGACTGCACTGCGGCAAGCCTTACTCTTGCGCCAACCTTCACATCGCCAAGTTTGGGGCTTGTTAACCATGCTAGGACTTTGACGCCTGCATCCATCTTTGCGACGGCGACCGTGTAGGTTGGATGGTTCTGGAAGCTCGTCGGTCTGATTACGATGTGGGTGAAGGTTTCGATCTCTCCATCCCCTTGGATGTCGACCCATTCCATTTCTTGGTTGCGGCAGTGTGAGCAGTCGGCCGTGGGTGGGAAGGTAACGTTGCCGCACTTCTTGCATTTCGAAGCATACACTTTTCCTTTCTCTAGCCCATCCCAGAACTCCGTAAGTTTCTCGGTTGGAAGTTCGAAGATGAAAGTGATTGGTCTTGACTTGAGTCTTTTTACCGGAGGGCTAAGTGCCATTCTCTATCAACTCCTAAGAACCGTCACGTAACAGTAATGCCCCGTGCCCCCTACATTATGTGCCAACGCTAGCCCGTTCTTTATTGGCACCTGCGTCTTGCCGCCCTGCTTACGTAGTTGGCGAGTTAATCCAACCATCATCGAGACGCCTGTGGCACCGATTGGATGACCCTTAGCCTTCAGCCCACCATCAACATTCACCGGGATCTTCCCCCCAATCTCAGTCTGTCCTTCGTCAATCATCTTCCCCGCTTCGCCTTTCTTGCAGAATCCCAAGTCCTCGTAGGCTAGTAGTTCAGCGATTGTGAAACAGTCGTGCACGTCCGCAACATCAAACTGGTCCGGCCCCACGTTCGCTTTCTTGAAGGCTTTCTCGGAGGCAATTACTGTGGCCTCAAGCCCAGTATACGTAGAGCGTTTGCTCATGTTCGCCGTGTCCGACGAAGTCCCAATGGCTTCAATCCAAACTGGGCTGTCGGTCAATGACTTGGCCTTCTCCTCGGAGGCTAAGATTAAAGCCGCGGCTCCGTCGCTGATCGGGGAGCAATCGTACAATTTCAGCGGCCACGCAACCATGCGGGATGATAAGACATCGTCGATCTTGATGGCGCGTTGAAGATGAGCGTTTGGGTTCATTGAGCCGTACTTATGGTTCTTCACTGCGACCTCAGCGAGTTGCTCCTCTGTTGTTCCGAATTTCTTCATGTGCGCCGTAGCATGGAGCGCGTAGTACCCGGGGAATGTCATGCCGAAATTGTGAAACTCCCACATGTAGTAGCCCGCTCGGCCGATTAGTTCGACTGCGGTCAACGTATCTATCTCGGTCATCTTTTCGATCCCAACGGCCATCGCCACGTCATTTTGGCCGCTTGCGATCGTATTGTAGGCCGTCGTCACAGCGGCGCTTCCGGAAGCGCACGCAGCCTCGCACCTCACTAACCCCTTCCCGCTTAAGCCAAGGTATTCAGAAACCACGACGGCGGGTAGGAATTCTTCGTACCAGCCGCCTGCGGTTCCGACGCTTAGAAAGTCCACGTCCGTCGGGGTCAGGTTTGCATCTTCGAAGGCCGGTTTGGCCGCTTCGAATGCCAGTTCGGGTAGGTTCACGTCGCGTCTGTCACCGAACTTCGAGTGACCTACGCCGACTATTGCCACTTTTTTCATACGTAATTCCTCATTACCAGTAACTCAGCTAGCTACCTGCAGCTCCTTATTTTGCTCTTTTTTCAGTTCCCGCCTTAACACTTTCCCCACGGCAGTTTTCGGAAGCTCACCTTTGAACTCCACGAACCTAGGAGCCTTGAACGACGCGATTCTTTCTTTGCAGAACTTCGAGATTTCCTCAGCCGTCACCTTTCCCTCGCTTCCCTTCTTCAGCACGACGAACGCTTTCACCGCTTCTCCGCTTCTTGCGTCCGGTATGCCAATCACGGCCGCTTCCTGAACGGCCGGGTGCTCAAACAGTGTCTCTTCGACTTCCCTCGGCCACACCTTGAACCCTGAAACATCGATCATGTCCTTCTTACGATCAACTATCCTGAAGTACCCATCCGTGTCCATGGTTGCAATGTCGCCCGTGTGGAACCATCCTTCCCGAATCGCCACCTTATTGTCGTCAGGCTTATTCCAGTAACCCATCATAACCTGCGGACCGTGGATAACCAACTCTCCCGCCTCGCCTGACGGAAGGTCATGTTCCCCGCTCTCCAAGTCGACGATCTTAGCTTGCGTATCCGAGACCGGGATGCCAATTGAGCCGGGGCGGTTCTTCTGGGGGTCGTCCAGTGGATTCACGTGTGTGACCGGACTGGTCTCGGTTAATCCGTAGCCTTCAACCAGACGCCCGCCCGTGAGTGCTTCGAACTTTCTCTGAACCTCAAGCGGAAGCGCGGAGGCGCCCGATATGCAAAGCCTAATCGACCGCAGGTTGTGCTTTTCAATACCCGGTGTGTTGATGAGTGCGATATACATCGTTGGTACGCCGCAGAAAATCGATGGCCGATTTTTTTCAATCGTCTTGATAATGCCAGGGATATCGCGCGGGTCTGGCAGCATTACCATAGTTGACTTCATGTAGATTGGTGAGTTCATGGCCACCGTCATTCCAAAGATATGGAACAGCGGTAGGACCGACAAGTGGGTATCTCCCGGGTGTAACGCTCCCCAAGCCTTCACTTGCTCCGTGTTCGCAATCAAGTTGTAGTGGGTGAGCATTGCTCCTTTTGGAATTCCTGTAGTTCCTCCGGTGTATTGGAGAAGGGCCAGATCCTTTCTGGGTTCTATCTGAACCGGCTTGAGCGGTTCCCGCGTTTTCTCAATGAGCGTCTTCATGTCTCTGGCGCCAGGGCATGGGTAGGACTTGACGCCCTTCAAAGGCGATAGAAGCCTCAGAGCCGGCGGAAGATAGTCACGAACGCTTGTGGTCACAACCTCAGTCAGTTTAGTCTCGCTTCTGACCGCTTGAACAAAAGGATAGAGTTTGTCCCAAGCAACGATAACCTTCGCCTCCGAATCTTTGAGAATGTAGCCAACCTCCCTTTCCTTGTATAAGGGACTGCAGGCCACAACAACGGCACCGACTCTTAACGCGCCATAGTATGCAATAACGAATTGGGGAAGGTTCGGGAGGTAGATCGCGACCCGATCGCCCTTCTCGACCCCCATATTTTGCAAGGCCGCACCGAACCTGTCGACTAGGCCGTCGAGTTCCTTGAATGTGATGCAAGTGCCGAAGTAGTCGATTGCAACTTGGTCAGGCGAAGCTACAGCAGAATTCCGAAGAAGTTCACCCAGAGAGATCACAGGATACTCTATGTGCACGGGGACATCCTTCGGCCAGGAGCTGAGCCAAGGATTTTCCAAGAAAAACATCGTTACGGTATATGGGTCGCACGTCCTAATCATCTTGACGGTTGTGTTTTTCAGGCGGAAAAAAGTGGACGATTCTTGCAGTCTAATTTTTTCCTAATCTGCAATCAGCGTCTTTATTGTTTCACAAAAGTCGATGGTCCCATGAGCCTCTTGGGTGGAGAATGACAAGATCGGAAGAATCACCCCCGAGTTTCTGAAATCTTCCAGTTTCCGGCGGCATTCATCGGGCGAACCTGCCAGCGCAACAGAATCTATGAGTTGCTCGCTTACCGCATTCGTAGCGGACAGTCTGTCGCCGCGTTGCCACGCCTCATTGATCTTGCTTGCTTCCGATTCAAACCCAGATTTACCGATTACTCGGCGGTAGTATGTTCCCATGCCTCCTACGTAGTAGGCGATTGCTCTCGCTACGATAGCTTGTGCAACCTTGCGATTCTCAGAGACGGCAGTTGGCAACAGAGCTGCGATCTCGAAATCGTCGAGCGACCTTCCGGCTTCGCTGGCTCCCTTTCGTATTTCGTTGATCGCGTTGGGAATCACAGATAGCGAACACAGGTAGAGTAGCACCCCATCAGCAATCTCACCTGCCAGCCGCAGCATTCTTGGACCAAGTGCGGCGATATAGATCGGTATCGATTTCCGGTGGCCCATAGCCAATTTGAAGCCGCTCACATGAAAGAAGGAGCCCTGAAAATCGGTCGTCGTTCCAGACAATGCTAGACGGACTATTCCCACGGTTTCCCGAACCCTAGTTAGAGGTCGTTCGTAACGAATCCCATGCCAGCGTTCCACAACCCCCGGTCCGCTTGATCCGACACCTAGGATTGCTCTCCCTTTAGAGAGTTCGTCAAGGGTGGCGGCGCCCATGGCAAGAGTTGCGGGACTCCGAGAATACACGTTGACTATTCCGGTTCCCAGCTTTACACGTTCGGTCACTTGGGCGACTGCCGCGAGAGCCAAGAACGCATCTCTGCCCCACGCCTCGGGAATCCAAACGGATTCGACGCCGACGTCTTCGGCGCAACGCGCGCAAGCGAGGATACTTTCAAGGGAGCTTTCCCTCCAGCCGAACGCTACTCCCAATCTCTTCATGACCGTGATCTCCAGAGTTCCGATGCTCTTACTCTTTTTCGCGCAGGTTTGCGATGAAACTGACCGTTTTCTCGACGATACGCATGAACAAAAAGCTAATGGCGCAAGTAAAAAGGGGTATTTGTCAAGAATCGGAAGCGAGTTGGGAATGAAATTGAACTACGGAAAAATATCGGGTGCTCTGCTATTCGTGGGCTCGGCGCAGTTTGTCATCGCGTTGACCGTGGCCGAAGCCCTCTATCCGGCGTATAGCATTTCCCAGAACTACATCAGCGACCTAGGAGCAACGTGCCGCGCAACGTGTCAAGTGGTCCAGCCGACTGCGACGTATGTTCTCTCTACAAGACGACTGCTCTAGCGAACAACAGAACAGAAGTGTCGGCATGATTTTTTAGACGCCGAAATCTTCCGAAGAAAGGATTACTTCTCTACGCAAAGGCTAATTCTGACTTCCGGTAATTAGAGCACGGTGGTATTTTGATGGGTGTGATTCGAAAGTGGCAGATGAGCATAACGTTTCTACTGTTTGTGGCAGTTATTTTGGTTGCAACGCTACCAGCCTATGCTTCCGCTCAATCAGCGTCTCCTTGCACAGGTAGTTGGAATGGCACTATGGGACCCGGGACCGGTACAGTCAACGTTTTTCTAACGAACCATAATATCCAAACGAGCTCAATTGTGGCCGGCACGTTTACTGGCGACACAACTCATGGAAATTGGGTAGGAAAAATCAGTACCAACTATACGGTGCCGGACCTGAGCACAAAAGGACAGGTTTCAAGCGCGATCACAGGTACTTACGTCATGAGCGTATCCTCCTCTGGAGCAGTAACGGGTACAAGCACTATTCCGCTATCGGGTGACTTCACCGGACAAATCAAACTCACCTTTCAAGGACAGGAGTCACAGTCAGGTCAATTGACGGGAACATGGACGGGCACACTTACTGTGACGCAAGTCACCTACAATGGCATGCCTCTCGGCGCAAACATCTCGGCGCCAGGTTCCGGTCAGTTCGCGGGGAGCACGAGTTCGGCCACGCCTGAATATCCAAACTACATCTCAGTACTCGTAGTAGCAGTGCTCATCACGTTGGGCGGCATTGCGAGCTTGGACCATAAGAACAAGAAAACGAATACGTAACCCTTCACAACCGACCCCAATCGTTTTGCGGGGTTCGACCATCCCCGACTGTCGCGGTAGCTTCCAGTACTGCTGGTGCAGCAGCATCTGCTACCGAGATTAGATTCATGAAGAAGCTGGAAGTTGAGTTTCCTTCCGGAAGCCTTGTTCTCCGGGGCGAACTCTATCTCCCCGACCGGCAACGAGCACCAGGAATTCTTGTTTGCCACGCGATGCATGCGGAAGGGTTCAGGTGGCTTCCACTCTACCGATCATTTGCAGAGGAGGCTTCAGAACATGGCTTTGCATGTTTACTCTTCGATTTCCGCGGCTGCGGCAGAAGTGAAGGGCAGTTCGAGTATGGGTGGGGGGAGCAGGAGGACGCGCGTGCGGCGTTTAAATTCCTGCTGAATCGCACAGAAGTGGATTCTACTGGGGCGTTTGTGGTGGGCAGGAGCCTCGGCGGAACAATCGCCCTCTATGCGCTGGCACGCGACCGTAGGGTAAGGGGCTTCGCGCTCTGGGCAACGCCCCCTGATCATCACAAGAATATCAAAAACTTCATCGTGAAAAGGTACGGAAGGCTCCGTTACGCAATATTCCTTGTCCTCTCCTACCTCGACAGTCTCCGTGACCTCGGCAATGCGACGAGGATTGAACTGTTCGGCCTTCGGCTGCGTTTGAGAGATTTGCGGCGAAGGATGATGGCGCTCCACAGTGCCGAGCTGCTTTCCGAGATTGAGCACGGACCAGTCTTCCTGCTTTTGGGTGATAAGGATGAGTATGTGGCTCTCCAGGAAATCCAAGAGTTCGAGAAGGCTATAGGCGGAAGTGCGCGAAGCCTAACCCTAGCCAATACAGGCCACACATTCAAGGGGGCAGAGGGCTTGGCAATAGAGGCCACCCTAGGGTGGTTTGAGGAACTTCTGAAAGAGCAATAGCCTTCGTTAACCACCAAGGACTCCTACACAAGTATTCCATAGGCCCGAACGCGAAAGCGGTTTAGGGGGCAGCTTTCCCTCACTAAATCGTATGGCTCACGAAACTCCAAGCGCAATCCCAGTCTCATAGGTTACGTTCGAAGGTGATCGTTGCGTAGGTTAACATTTCTGAAGCAAGAATCGAATTCTTCTTCGTAAAGTTAGGGGAGGGAATCGAGTACCATCAAGTCTTCGGGCGTTGGCGGTTTAGTGAACTGTCATCGACATACATTCAGATCAGCCCGGTAGGAATTCTACCCAGTTTCATATCCGCGCTATAGCGTGTGTCCTAGCGATTACTGGAAAATAGGAGGATGCGAGCGCTTTCGAAAGCGCTCGGACGCTTATTTGCGTCTTCGTTTTAGTAGGTATACTGAAGCTGCTAACGCTGAGAAGGCGACAACCGCTACTCCACTGAATTCGGGGACTGGTATGTTGCTTTGTTCTAGGTAGACGTTCTGGCCTGTGCCTGTCTGGCCTGGTGAGACCGAGACGCTCCAGGTCTGAGGTGCATAGCCT
>CAZHKA010000064.1:0-14848 GCA_964533505.1 uncultured Candidatus Bathyarchaeia archaeon
GCTCAGTCGTAGCCCATTCACCACACGAGTCTTCCTTGACTCAGCGGGGAAGCGGGCTTGGCCGGCCACACATTCATTTTCGAGAAATTAGCTACAAGAACGCTTCGTGGCGTCGAGAATTTTCATGTCGACACCAATGAAAATTTTCTTCTGTCATTCTCGATTGAAGGCGCCGAGAATTTTCTTGTCGACACCATCCCGTGCCTACACTGGGCGTCTTCACCAATCAACTTCAGTCGTAGGTCGCCGCGCTACCGGCGGGCGAAACCATGATGCTTCTTATCTCCTGAGGCGTTCAATGTTGTGGTGAAATTGTGACGAGGTGAGCAGACGATATGTCATTTCTGTCGAACGAAGCAGAAGAGGAGAAAGAGAAGCGATTGAGGATGCTCAACGCCGTGAAGGAATTCCTTCCGGCAATCAAAAAAACTAACGGAGTGAAATTCATCGGACTGATCGGTTCCATAACTAGGGATTCCCTTAAACCCAAGGACATTGATCTCGTGATCCGTGTGACCCCTTCCGCCGACCTGTCGCCGCTTGCGACACTCTTCAGAAAAATCGTCGGCAGAATGTCACAGATTGGAAAGGGGGCAGACATGTTCATCTACGATAATGAGACCGGCGAATACCTGGGCAGGATATGCCCATACAAAGAATGCGCGCCCGGCATAAGACGTTGCGAGGCCGACCACTGCGGCAAGAGGCCCTACCTCAAAGATGACCTCTCCACTCTACGGCTCCAACCCTTCGCCCGCAAGAATGTGCCAGTGGAGCTACACCCAACACCAAGATACAACCCCCCGGTAGCGCCGGATGATGTGAACGAGATCCTATTGAGCCATCAACCGGCCCCCACAAGTGAAGAGCATGTTCTCAAGCCGCGGCTGCACGGTCAGATTCGGGACGCAAGAACGAGCAACCGTAGCTCGCCGCAACGGGGAGGACAACGCGTGGAAGAGGCTTTATAGCCTGCCTTGCCAAATTGGTTGGTGGTGAATGGTCAATGGCCAACGGGACTTACCACCGGCGAAAACTGTACATCCCTAAGGAAGTGCAAGAAAGATTGGGACTGGCCGACGGCGATGAGGCTGAAATACGTGTTCTCGACGACAACTCCTTTACCGTCACTGTCAAGCGTACCTCGGCCCCCGAAGAACGCATCGCACAAAGAATCTTGAACCAGTCCTTCTCGTTCGCCGTAAAGACGCCCATCAAACGGGAGGACTACTATGAGAATCACGGTCGACGGTCAAGACGTTGAGAAAACGCCGTACGCCACTGAAACGATACTCCTTGATACCAACGTTCTAGTCTACGCCCACAACAAATCGTCACCCAAACACCACCAAGCTTCCTGCATACTAATCGCTGCAACCCAAGGCTCCATAAACGCATACATCAGCCACCAGAACCTCCTAGAGTTCTATTCGGTCATGACGAAACCCCGCAAACTAACCCTCTCCCCACCACTTCGCGAAGTTCAAGAGATCTGCATTGACCTCTGGGACAGCCACAAAATCAGGAAGATCTTTCCCAACGAGAAGACAACGATCGAAGCCATGAAAATAGCTGCTGCAAATGGCCTAAAGGGCGCTCAGATTTTCGACTGCACAATCGCATTAACCGCCCGAGACAATCAAGTTGATCACATCTGGACAGAAAACGTATCCGACTTCAAGCAATTAGATTTCATTCACGCTGAAAACCCCCTCACGAGGAATTGGCAGCTCGTCAAAAACCGTGACCGGCCAATTTGGAAAGCTTAGAGCCATGCCCCGTAGGGGTTCCGGGCTTCGAATCCCTCCCCCGCACCATTCAACACTTCTTGAACATTGAGTTATTGTTGGTCCGAGTATTTCTGACCCGCCTGTTTCAATTTTTCTCTTCGAAAACTCCAATCATCTGTCAAGGTGAAATCATTATATGCCATTTTACCATTACTGCTTGCAGATGGTATGAATGGCAGAGGTGGTCGAAGTGGATGTTTCCGGGCGAATTGTAATCCCAAAAAACATGCGAGAGGAACTCAAGATTAAGGGTGGAACGAAGTTCATACTAGCCAAACGCGGCGAAGGGCAGCTGCTGCTGCAGAAACTAGATGTGGATGAGATCGCGCGCAGATTGGAAGCCGAGCTGGTTGGAAGAGATATCGATGCCATCGTTAAGTCCGTCAGAAAAGAAGTCAACAGAAAAATTAAGGCGCGATACCCGGACCTTCTTGCTTGACACCAACGTTCTCATCGCTGCGATAAAGAATCCTAGCAAAGAGACCGATACACTCAAACTGCTCACGAAAATCATCAAAGACCCCACCCTAAGGCTCGTGGCAGATGAGCTCCTGCTGGAGGAGATGATACGGTACGCGGAACTCTTGAAGTCTCCAACAACTGCCACACTCATAGCCGCACTGACACGAAAAACCTCAGTCGTGAATGTGTCAGAGAAATATCAGTCCATCTGCAAGACCCATATCAAGACTCCAAACAAAGGTGACATACTACACGCAGCTGCTTGTCTCCAAACAGAGGCCGCCCTAATAACAAACGATCAACATTTCAAACGAATAGCAAAGGAACGCATAATCGAAGTATGGTCCATAACTGATGCCATCAAGGCCCTACTATGAGATGACCTCGCAAAAGCCTCATGTCGCTCCCGAAGTCAGAACAGAACTATTGAATTCCTAGAATGCAACGTTTAGGCAAGTTTCTTGCATTTCGGTAGTTCTAAACGGTAGTCTAAATCTACTCTCCCGCACCAAAAAAGCTCCGAGGGGTGGGAGGCTCAGGTTTAGGGGACAGCTTATCAGGGAGCTGTTTTTGCGGAATGCCTATTTCGACCTGAAGACCTCAAGTCCGCGAGCACCACGATGACTTTCTCCCACTAGTGGGCGCCGCTTATCAAGGTCAGGTTTAACGTACTTCTTCACATACAGTTAACTTGCTCACGTTTGAATCGTTGTAGCTAACTCCCATCCAACGACCGCCGATAGCGCGATGCTTTTGTAAGAGCGATCTAAGGCGAAAGTGAGCGGAACTTCTTCTTGGATTCTATCGTACAGTTGGATAAGAAGGAATGGGAGGCGTTTCTCGAGAAACTCTCGGAACTCGAGAAGAAGTACCAGTTGGTCCTCCGTGAACTTGACGAGGCGCATCGCAAACTTCTAGCCTTAGACACATCGCCGAGGCAGCAGGAACAGACCCCGCCACACCCAGCGACGCCCGCGGAACAGCAACCCACGCAGACGCCGACAGGACCGAAGAAACGCGGCCTCCTAATTGCATTGGAGACCAAATTGCAATCCCTTCGAACTCCCCCAGCCGTGCGCGCCCGCCGGAGCCTAACGATTCCAAACGCACCCCGGAACTATGCATCCTGTAGCCGTTGCAGAAATAAAATCATGCAGGCGACACGGTTTTGTCAGCGATGCGGTGCTGATTTCAGAAAGTGGGTCTGTTCCTGCGGACGCGAACTTTCCCGCTCGGATAAGTTCTGTTATCACTGCGGACATATTGTGGAACTTCAGAATGAAGCAGCCTAGTTTTCCGTGAACAGGTTGCTACTTTGAGATTCGTTTATCCGTCTCTTCGATTAAGCGGGCGATGTTATTCCTAGCTTTCTTCAGCGCATCATCCGATTGGCGCGTATCGGTCATGTCTCGTTCGAGGGCTCGCAGCCTCGACCTTGAGCTATCAAGTTCATCTCGCAGTTGCTTGTTCTCTTTCTCCAACTTGTCGATTGTACCCATGAGTGCCTGCGAGCGGTCTATGAGCTTCTGATTCTCAGCTAGGAAGTTCTCGAACTCTTTCCGCTCAACCGTAACCCGATCTGACATAGCCAACTCGATTTCTTCGTGGGATATGAGGAATACGGTTCCCACAGAGCTAACCCGCGGTGGCGGGTAAATTCTCAGTCTCAGGGCGGGATGTTTTGCCTCGGGTTCGACAACTAGACCGGGAACGTTCTGCAGAAGCGGACGGAGCGGGGGGGCGCAGCGGTTGGTTGAGGCATTTGTATTGCGGTTGTCGTGGATTGGGCGGGGCCGAGTGTTGGAGCCATTACGATCTGGTGGGGGTTTAGGAAGGCGGTTGCGGGGGTGAATTGATCCTGGACGCCGTTAGGTAAGGTTACGAAGGTTGGAGCGTCTCCTTGCGCGAGGACGTGTACGGCGTAGAGGTCGAGTGTCGAAAGCCTCGGCACTTCACTTACCCTTTCAGGGACGTATCTGGGCTCCATGATATCCCTTCCATCCAAGACGCTGCCTAGACCTAGAATTCTGCCCAGTTCATGCAGAGCAAGCCAGGACGCATATGCCACCGCAGTCACGTTGTTGCCCTGCACCTCGTTGAAGACCGTTGGGGTTAGGTAGGTTTGGGTTGAGATGATCGACGTCCGCGAGCCCGGCGCGTAATGGTAGGTTGTCCAACCAACGGCGATGACAGCGAACGCGGCGGGCATCGAGAAACTTACAGTCGAGGTCGCACTGCCGTCATCGGCCTCCGCGAAAGTGTAGACCGTTGCCGTGGGGTTGCCTTGAAGATACCAGAGTTGAGCCTCATTCCAAGCAATCGCGGCGTTGAGAACCACATCATGCGCCCATTTCGGAGTGAGCGGAATGTAGATCTTAATCGCGAGAACCGAGTACCGCCCTTCAATCGGAATCGACGGCTGGGCCGCCGCGTGTACTGGGGTTAGGGTGACCATGACCGCAAGCACCATCGGGAGGATTATTGCGCCGACTCGTCTCCCCATACCTCATCGGATAATATCGTCACCCGCTGCCTAGAAGGCGCGAGTGATACGACTCCACCGCCTGCAAGGTAACACTTCTGCAACACCGCCGAGCGTGGCGGATGCACGATACCCTAATCATCCATGAAGATTTTCCACAACTCGTCACAAGCTTGATTCGATTGAGGTAACAATGAAAAAGGCACAGTCTAAACCAGACAAACTCTAAACTCGAACAAAACATTGGTACGTAATCGTCTGGCACGCAGCTCAGGATGAGCCGTGTCGGCGGGAGATTTTCCGTTTCGCATCGCCCGTCACGGACAGTTTACGTTCTGAGTTACACTTCGTTTACACGTGCCATGCACACGTCGTAGATTCGATGAATTATGCAGACTTTTTGGGCCGACACCTTATGGACGTTAATGGTACAAGGCAAATACTATTCCATTCGGGATCTAGCCAACCTTTCCAGCCAGCCGGGGATCGCCGTAACAGACGTGGTGAAGTTCTTGACGGCTTACGGTTTCGTCAAACGATTAGGAACAGCTGAACCGTTGTACACGAGGTCGTCGGTAGTTCTATCCCCGAGCGAGTCGATGAAACTACTGAAATGCATTGCAAACAAATAGGCCCGTGAGCCCATAGCGCCTCCTTCGATTACTCAGGAAAGCATTATGGCGACATGGTCGCTTTGGTCAATTAGGGCTCTTTGAAGTAGCCCTCTCTGGTCTTTCGGGCAACTTGACTTAACCCTAGAAGGTCAAGAGTTCCGAAACCAATCTAGAACAAACACAACGCCTGGCCCCACTAGCAGCACAAGCCCTAGAGTGAGCATGGCGACTGGAAGTAGGTCAACCATTAAGGTCAAGTAGGTTGATTGGGTGCAGGTATTTGAGAGCTAAGCATATGCTAAGCTTATTCTAAGTAAATGCCAGTGTGCGCCAAGGGCTCTTTTGCATTTGAGGAACACCTGTTTCCTTGGATTCTGTCTTTGCGAGGCGGGACACGACAGCTTTTCTCGTTGGTAGCATAGTTAGTTTTCCCGGGTGACGCATCTCCTTTCGCTTCTCCATGCGCATTGTATGGCTTGAAGGTTTGATCTTAATGGTCGATATGTTGCCGCTAAGTATGCTTGGTCTGGGTGCGGTGCTGTTGGTTGGTCCAACTGTCGGACTCCTTGCGGATTGGTTCCGGAGCTTCTGAGTTTACCTGCGCTCTGGATTAGAGTAACCCACCTGTTTTCGCCCCGAACTTCGATTCCTTTCATCATCAGGTAATGATAAAAAGGAAGAAGACCCAGTTCCTTACGGTCAGAATGATTGGTTGGAAGTATTCGGTCACCGGGTTTCTCCTGCTCGTCTCTCTCCTAGCCGCCACCCAAACCGTCCAAAGCCAACAGTACGCGACCACGACCGTCACAACCCTCGTCACCAGCAACCAGGTTAGCACAGTTACCGTTGGAACTCAGCTGACGACCCCAACCGGCCAAGTAACGCCGGTCTTTTCTGGGCCCGAGACGATTCCTGGGACGCACGGCGTATGCGGCGAATACTTCGTTCAAGCGTTTAATGGGACGATGGGAGAAGTTCTCATGGGTTCGGTGAGCGCGAGCAGTGCGGTAGATGTCTACGTAATGACCTCCACCGTATTCGAAGCATGGCAACACCAAGTTGTTGCCGGCGGAGATTGTACCCCGTCAAGCCTGGTTGCAAGCCAGAAGAGCACAACATCCTACGCCCTCAGCGCGACAATACCCGCAACCGGAACCTACGACCTCGTCGTCAACAACCTATCGGAATCAACCGTCACAGCCCAGATCACCGCGAACCTCGCCACAGCCGCACCAATCGCCGTCACGGTCATCGCCTACTCAACCATAACCCAGCCGATGGTTCAGACCCTAATGCAGACCTCCATTCAAACCCTCCAAACCACCAGCACCAGCAGCGGAGGATCGGACATAACGACGATAGCCGCCGTAATCGTAGTGATCATAATAATCGCAGCCGCACTATACCTTGCCAAAACGAAGCGAGGCAAAACCGAAAAGAAGTAAACGTGCTGCTAGGACGATACGACGTGTCCGTTTCTTAGAAGAGTTCGCTGCATGTCCATGCCTAATTTGGACGCTTCAAATCGCTCGCGCGCCGGTACCCGGGACCAGGTTCTGGTAAGTAAAGTGGGGGGTTTAGGCGAGTGGTAAGTTTTGGCCGTAGGCATCTTATCCGTATTTAGCCGGGTTACAACCTCAGAGATCTTGTAGCCCTTGTACAGCTCTCGGATGCGGGGATGATCGTTGTCAGCAGCCACTTGCCCCTAACCTTGGCCAGGAGCGTG
Source organism: uncultured Candidatus Bathyarchaeia archaeon (assembly GCA_964533505.1). Taxonomy (GTDB): domain Archaea; phylum Thermoproteota; class Bathyarchaeia; order 40CM-2-53-6; family 40CM-2-53-6; genus FEN-987. The sequence continues at coordinate 7,075 of CAZHKA010000064.1, forward strand.
GAGAGGTCCACGTGGCAGGTTTCGGTGAAAGGTGGAATCTTCTTTCGATACGGCGCAGAGACAATTGGCGAATGATAGTTCGCCGCCTCTACCAGAAATTTGGCCTAGAATTCTACAGTTCACTGAACCTCAACCTCATGGATTACGTTGAACTCGCAAGGAAGAAACTCGCCCAGAGGAGCCATTCCAATCCGTCGGTTGACGATAGATAGTTGCCGTTAACGGATCTGAGACGAATACTCTCGTGTTGAATTCTGGGATGGGATGGATGGTTTCCTCCAGGTAGACGCTTGGCTTCTGTTCGAAGACTCAGATAACTCGTTTGATACTCAGATAACTCGTCTGATACATACTAGAGTAAGGCATATACAGCTGCATCACAGTAATGCCTCGGGTACAGACGTTGCGGTCCGTTACAGTAAAGGTCGATGATAAGCTGAGGAGGAAGATGAGTTCGCTTCCCATCAACTGGTCCGAGTACATCCGGAAGGCGATCGCGGAACGAATTAAGATGGAAGAAAGAAGAAAGACCGCCGAGAAGCTGCTCGAAAGCCTACAGGCGCAAAAGCACGCCGTTCCGAAAGGATTCGTCAACGAAACCATACGGGAAACAAGGCGAACTCGGTGACCGTCTACGTCGTAGACGCCTCTGTGGCATCGAGGTTCCTTTTGATTGAAGAATGGTCAGATAAGGCAACCTCGCTTCTGAGGAACTTTGCGAGTGGAACCGTGGACCTCCAAGCCCCCGAACTCGTCAATTACGAGGTTGGCAACACACTCTGGAAAGCCGTGAGACGAAAACTATTGACGATCGAAGAGGCTTCGGAGAAACTATCCGACTTGATGAAGCTCAGATTGAGTTCGATTCAGCTAAACGAAGACGAATGTCAAGATGCGCTCGCCTGGGGTGTGAAAAACGATGCAACCTACTATGATAGCGTATACGTGATAGCTTCTAAGAAGATAGGGGCACCACTACTGACGGCCGACAGAACACTCTACGAAAAAGCCTCAAAAGAGGTCACGACCGTACAATTAAGAGATCTCTAGCGGCGCCCAGACGATCAACGTATTTCGCTTCACCCGCTCTGTAGCTCCGCTCATTAATGGATCGGCGAAATATGAGCCCAAAATAGCATTGTTTCCAAGCGGTCCCTGCTGTGGGAGGCCGGCCATCAGCACGTGGAGGAGGTTTGTTGGGCCTCGGCGTTTCTTTAACTTCGAGAATCTTTCGCCCTCTGTTAGGAGAGCGCATCCTCGATCTGCCGCGGTTCCGTAGATCAGCCTATCGAAGTAGTCTTTCACTTCTTCCTTGGTGAGGAGTTCGTCGGCAACGCTCTCCACCACACTGAACCCAGTGTAGGCTTGAGTGGAGAAAGTGTGAGCGCTCGGACGGTTATCTACGTCTTCGTTTGAGCAAGTAGACCGAGGCGGCTAGGGCTGAGAAGGCTAGGGTAATAGGTTGAGACTCATATCCATTTTCGCCTAACTAGAGGAATCTTATCAAAATGCGGCGAGTCTGTAATGCAGATCGCTTTGCTTACGATACTCGTTGCTGCGATCAGGCTGTCAGCCATGGGCACGTCCTCGTTGCTTCGAACTTTCGCGGCATGCTTGAGTTGTGCTCCACGAATGGATATTGAATCATCCACGGGGATGACTCCAAATTCCTTTCTCATTCTTGCGATCCTAGTCTCTGCGGTTTCCTTACCCTCCCTTTCTAGAGAGAGCTTGTAGATTTCGTAGAGCGTAATCGTCGAAACGAGCCTTGGTCGATATCGCTCCATTAGCCGCAGCAATCCCCGATGTGTATCCGAATCAGGTGAAGCAAAAAAATAGATGAAGAAACGAGTCTCGAAGACCGCGCTAGACATTTTCCTTTCTCAGTTCACTCAAACGTTTCAGCATCTCATCCACAGTCCAGTTCCTAGAAGCCGATCCCGCCAGTTCCTTGAAACTCCCCTCTTCTTTCGCGGGCCTCAGTAGGATTCCGCCCGAACTGGGCACGAACTCAAGCCTCGTTCGCATTGTTATGTTGTAGCGCTTTCTCATCACTTCGGGAATGGTGACCTGGCCCTTAGAAGTAATCCTCCTAAATCCTCTTTCCAGCTCGGTCGCATTTTCTTCCATGCCTCGACCTTTAGAATTGAGCGATTTGACTCTCGACGGCAATTCTGATTCCAGGGCTGGTTGGTAAGAACCAAAGTCTTACTTTTTAGGCTTGCCATCTTCGAGCCTCGCTGCGATACACGCAGGCAGGATACTCATGGAAGACATGGAGAAGGCGGAGGAAAGGATAGAGCGCTTGAGTGCTTACTTGCGTCTCCGTTTGAGCAGGTACAGTGACGCTGCTAGGGCTGAGAAGGCGACTACGGCTGCGGCGCTGAATTCTGGGATGGGTATGTTGGTTTGTTCTAGGTAGACGTTCTGGCCCGTGCCGGTTTCGCCGGGTGTGATTGAGACGGACCAGGTTTGGGGTGCGTAGCCTGGGCTGCTGATGGTGAAGCTGTATTGGCCTGGAGGTAGGAAGCCTTCGTAGCGTCCGTCGTACGTGTACATTGATGGGAACGTTGCCCCCGTCGCACCCGTAACTGAGACTCCACCCCAGCTTAGGGTGCGGAACTCGTTGCTCCACGTGAAAGCGAGCACGTTGCCGCTGATGAAACCGTTCAGGTCAACCTCGAAGATTGCGCTGGCTTCACCGCTGTTGTGTGTGCCCGAGATTTGCCAGACACCCTCCTGCGAGTACGGGCCGAGGTGGTTTGCGGCGAGGCTGTGACCGACTAGCTCCGGCTTCAGCGCAGTATCCTCCGTGAGGCTGATGCCAGACGTGGCCGTTGTGCCGGGTATGATGTGGTAGGATTCACCCATCAGGAGACCAGGGACGTTAGAGGGCGGGTAGTATTGAGCACCGTCTGTGATGACTGTGCCGCCAGTTGGGAAGGGTAGAGCGGTCCACGTAGTGGATTGTGTGTTGTTGGCGTACCATGGGACGAAATCAACCTCCGCCGTCCAACCACCCGTATAGTCGGAGGCGCCAGCGATTCCAGTGTTCGCGAAGTACCCCGGCACGCCTACACCAAGACCGGTGCCTGGGGACGTGTAACAGTTAACCTGGAAGCCGCAGATAGTCGTCGCGAACAACGGGTCGTTCATGTACGTTTCCTCCGGAACGAATCGTGAGACAACGCCGTCATCGCTTCCCGCCGCCGGCACCTGCGGTAGCCCAGCCATCAAGACATGTAACAGCGTGACGCCCCCCGGAAGATAGTTGTAGGTGTTCAGAGGATTCGGCACCGGCACGGCCGGGTGGAGTGGCCCGAACGGGAACTGATCAGTTCCATCGGCCGCGCTAGCGAACCCGTTCCCGGTCGTGTAGGTTCCCTCGCTCGACATCCACTCCGCAACCAAGCTACCCGAATCGTCGAAGAGCCTAACCCTAGCGGACATGTTACCGGCGGTCGCAGTGATGATGCTCTCCTTCTTGAAGAGTATACTGAGCGTGACGTTGACGCCTATGATCAAGTTGAGCTTCATATCAGCCACCTGACCGGGTTCAGCGTAAAGGGTGAAGTCCTTGTCTTGTATGTAGCCGTACGTGTACCCTTTCAGCTTGTACTGGCCCGCGGGGATAGCTGAGGGGTAAAGTGGCAAGTAGCCTGTTACAGCCTGCTCGTACGTTCCTCCATCCGATAGAGTCGTCGGACTCCAATGGGCTGGAGCGAACAAGACAGTCCTTGTTGTGAAGTAGGATGTACCGCCCGTATAGCCGCCGACAAAGCCAAGATCACTAAGCTCCTGTCCGAAGTACGCGTCATTCGAATTGCCCTCATACGGTCCCAATACGCCATCCTGCAGATACTGGGCATCCCATCCTCCGCCACACAACTGGACAGTCGCGTTCCAGTTGCTCTGGAAGAGACAGCTACTCAGAACCGTGTCCTGCAGGTCAGAGGGCTCATCTCCGATGAAGTCGATCAGAGTGCCATTCGCATAAAGGCCAATGTCGATCTCTTCCCCAACCATGTAGACGCAGCCCGTAGTCGTGAACGTACAGACCACTCCAGCAGGGCCAGCATATCGCGGATCCCCCGGGAAGTTCGGGGTGTCTCCTAGGCTGGTCGGCATTCCTGAGTCTGTGTAACCGACCGGGTTTCCCCAGACCCAATTCCTGCTGACCCTCGGCCGCTCCCAATCGATGCTGTACACCGTGATGTTCAAGCCAACACCGCGGTACATATGATCGCTCACTAAAGTCGGGCTACCGCTCAACGTTACCGACACCTGCTCCGGGGGACCGCGCTCAATGTATCCGAGAACGTACACGTGTGGTGTGTATGTTCCACTTGGGATACCGTAATTCTCCCCACCCCAAGTATCATTCCAACCCCAGAACTGAATATTCGCCCGGCCACTTTCGACGGCGTGGGCGTTCAGCTTCGCCTTGTCCAGATCATTCCTAGTACGCAGAGTCGTCGGCGTTGAGAAGGCTCCAGCGCCCCACCCAGATCTCTCACCGAACGTGTATAAGCCTTGATAACCCAACAGTGTTTGGTTGTACGACCAGACAAAGCCGTTCGCATCAACCAAGACGCCGCTCATGGCGCCTGCACCCGTGTCGATCGGGCTAGTTGTGATCGTATCGGTAGACGTATCGTGGAAGTAAACCGTCTTGTTGATCCAACTTGAGAGGCGAAGGTCTATGGGGAGCGTTACGTCCCCAGCCCACTCGTTCGGTGTAACGTCGAAATAGTATTCCTGGAACGTGGCTCCGTCCAACGCGGTCTGAACGTAGCGAAATACCCAAGCACGGACGTAGTACCTCCCCGGCGTCAAACCGTTCACCCATGTTGCGTAAACCTGTGGAACCATCCCGTCAAGATCCCTCGGCGCACCATACTCACCCTTCACGCCGAACTCGAAGTGGAATGGAGTTGTCGTACCGCCCTGCACGAACCAGTGCTGGGGTGGGCCGACGCCTTGAGGATCTTGCATTAGGTTGTTGAAGTACACTCCACTACCCACACCGTCACCAGCAGAAACCTGATAGTAAGAGGGCGCGGCCGAACTCGGAACACCATAGCCGTTGCTTGGCGTATACTCATGCCACGGGAACGCTATCTCACTGCCAAGCCGAGGATCGTTACAGAATCCGGCAGTGTAAGATCCAGTGTAAAATTCTTGGCCACCCGCGATGCAAGGAAGAGGTGACCATGAAACGAGGTTAGCACTGGGATCGGGAATGTTGTTAAGCGTTGGGCCATCGTAGAGTTCGACCTTCGCATACTCCCCAGTAACGTTAGACCCGGTACCTGCAACTCCGTTTTGTCCGCCGGGTACTCCTGTATCTCCTAGCGGCCACGGTTCGTCGCCGAACTGATGCTTCGAAAACAAGTTACCATGAATCACTGGTCCCGGCTGCAGGTAGCAGTCGAAGTGCAACGATTGACCCTTCAGGATGGTTATTCCGCTTTCGCACAAAGTCTGCGGATATCCCGCTGCGGAAGCGTACAAGTCGTAGATGCCTGGCGCCATGCCTTCGACCTCGTAGTGGCCTGTGGCTGTGGCGTTCAGGTAACCGATCGCATCGATTGTTGGGAGATCAGGCCGCTGCTGGCCCGTGTACGGGTCGATGCGCATGGTCATCTTCGCCCAAACCTTCCCCGCCTCCCGAATCGGTTGACCATACAATGTTGAATTGTAACCCGCGTACCGAAGCGTACCCGTCAGAATAGCGGGATCAACTTCGCCTTTGACAAGTAAAACAGGCCAATTCTCGGTCGGAATAAATTCTGAGCAATTTCCACCGGGAAGACCGCCTACCCCTGTCCCAGTGCCTTCTTCTCCGCAGATTGATGGGGTTCCGCCCTCAAGTAGGATTTTGAAGAAGTACCTCCCCGCAACAGAGGGCGCGAGCACGCCGTTGATGCGAACGTAGTACCATTCGCCGGCGGTGGTGAAGTCGATCCCCTGATGATCATAATATGGCAGAGGAGAGGGGCTTGAAGAGTCCATCCCCGCGTCAGCTAGAATCTTGACCAACGTCCACCCGGGTGCGTATCGGTCGTTGGAACTGATCCGATATACGGCGATTGCGGAATAATCATTCGTAATTGTTGAGACGATCTGAGGAGTTCCAGGCACGGCGAAGCCCGGCGGAATAAGGATATCTACGCCCTGCCACCTACCCGTGAAAGGACCAGCCGGTACGTTATCGCAGTCTACTCCAGGTCCGCCAGCAGGTACTACTCCAGCGCATGCCGTCGCGTTGAGGGCGAATATCATGTCACCATACGATCCGGTGAGGATAGCTCCGAAGGGTGCGTAGGTGTCGCCTTGGAGCTGGTACCAAGAATTGCTTGGCGCGCCGGGGGGATTACCGTTCGGGTACGGTGATTGATAACCCGGAGCGCAATTAACGCTAGCCTGGTTCGGGAATCCGTCGTAGGCACATTGACCACTACCAGGCCAAACGTAACCAATGACGCCGGGAACATGTGGGTCGAAGTTGTTAATGTCGTATGGGCTGGTGCCGGTTAGGTCGCCGAGAGTGAAACTGGCTTGAACCGGAACACTTACCGCGAGTATTCCTACAATGAATAATGAAATTAGAAAAAGTGACCTAATCCTAGTCAGTCATACCCGCCTTCCATGGAAGTTAACCCCGATTTTTCCTTCTGATTCGAATTTCGGAGCTAAACGCTGAATTTTCCAGTGTACATATATAAAATAGACAGTTGATTCCGGACATAGACTTCTTGCAGAAAGTCGACGTAGGAACCGCACACAGGAAGAGTCATGTTCTGATACATTGACGTTCGGATTCACCGCCTATTTTCTCACACAGATGTCAGCTTTAGAGCGACCTTCAGCTAGCGCACGACAACCGGTCCCGCGGTCCTCGCAAGAGTCGGAGAGACTTTCGCATCCTTAGAATTGTGGGTGTGTAAACGGGTGTGAAAACGATTCGGGCACAGGAGTGAATGAGAGGAAAGGTTCAGGCAGAGGGCGCGCGCTGGCTGCGCTGAATTGTTCGGCTGAATGGTTTAGTGTCGCTTCGAGACGGTGAGCAGAGATCCTGCGACGGCCAGTGCACTTAGGATGATTAGCAAGGGTTCGATTGGTGATGCTTGTGTTGCAGGCTGAGTTGGTTGCGTGTTGACTGCTTGGCTGGTTAAGGGTGGAGCTACGGGGGTTCCTGCAGGAGGCGGACTCGTGGCTGGGGGTACACTTGAACCCGTCATTGTTGAGGGTGCGTATGCGTATGTTCCAATTGTTGTGTCAACTTGCGGGAAAATCTTTCCATTGTCATCCGCTAGAGCGTAGGCTTTGACGTAGATCGTTACTGTCCCCGTCACTGACGATGGTGGCGTGAACGAGTACGTGTATGTGCCCGGCGATGTCTGCCTCAGCGTAGCAGTAACCGTAGCGACACCGTCGCAACCACCGCTGCAGAGGAGAAGAGTTACAGTATTTGACTCTAGAACGACTGGAGTTCCATCGGCGTAGAGGACACTGATGACGCCGCTGTAGAGGCTCGGTGCTCCCAAAGCCGGCGAGCCTGTTGTCCCGAGAATTGGCAACCCAACGTTAGCTTCCCCAGTATTCGCGTATACCGAGGCAACTCCTAACACGAGAAACATAACTAGCGTAACCGCTACGATACGAAGACCTTTCATCGACTATCCTCTAATAGGATTACGACTTCGCATATTTATGCTGTATGCCGTATCCTATGGACTCTCAGTCAAGCAGATGCTCTAGTTAGATCGAC
>CAZHKA010000065.1:0-31432 GCA_964533505.1 uncultured Candidatus Bathyarchaeia archaeon
ATTCGCCGACGGAAGCCTGCCACGCTTCTGATCGCCTCTCGACAAGGCGAGAAGACGCCCGGGTTCAAATCCCGGCGGCCGCACCAACCTAACCACACACACACTTTTAGAAACGACGACGGTAAGTCTGAGCAACTCACCGCGGGTTTCTTCTCTTAGATGACAATCGTCCCGTAAGTTGTTCCACATCTCTAAACTCCTTGAGCAGCACTTTTGCAACAGGGGTCAGAATAGTTCCTCCATCGCCTCTCTTCTACTACGTAGATCGAGGCAGGTATCGACATTGACGTCCTGGTGACGACGGCAGCCCTAACGGAAACCGTGGGATGATCACCTTAGTTTCCGCGTCAAATCCATCATAGTATTGAACGACTAAATCCACCGAGGAATCCATATTTCTCAACGTGAGAGATGCATCCGATCTTTCTGCTTTAGACAATGGGCTCTTTCAACGTCTCCGAAATTGGATTTTGATTACTCAGCATGGTTTTCGTGAACGTGAGCGTTCGAACGCACGCCTCATCAAATCTGGGATCAGAAGCTAGTTCGTCAAATACTGGCAGAAGTCTGGTCAAGAAGGGCCTCATTGTGTAGGCTTCGAAGGCTTTCTCAAGCGAGGTCTCGCTCTCTCTCTTGCTAAGCTCTGTAAATTCCGGTTCTTGGACCACCTAGATCTCTTTCTTTCTCGGCTCCCGTATTGGTTGATGGCTGAAAGCCGTAAATTCCTGGCGCTCTCAGAAGTTTTAGGGGACTGTTGCGACCTTGAGCCAACTCTCCGAGGATGCGTTTGCTGGGCTGTCGCAGGAAGAGGCGGAGAGTAGACTTCGTACATATGGGCTTCCGTTGAGTGAGGAAGTCGGATATTTAGCCGTGGCTTACTCTGCGTTTAGAGATTGACAAAGAATCGGCAATATTCGAAGCGATTCAGTCACATTGATGTTACTTCTGATTCTCTAAGCTAAGACGCCCTTCTTTCCAGTGCAAGATAGGATTAAGCATTAATCATTTCAAACTCTAATCCTGTGCCCCGACAACGCAACACTCTGCTTGGATAACCCTAAGATGCAACAGAACCGTTGATAGAATACCCTATGAAAATCTGGTTGATCCGTAGACCCCATAAGTTACCCTATAGGTCTTGATTTTGGCTGTTTCAGGTCGGAACATTTTACGGCAAAAGGCTATGGTTTTGACTTTTCCTGTTTCTTTTTCAGCGCACGATTAAGGGCTTCAACCATTTCAACTGCAAATCCGATAGCTTCTGGCATGTATTGAGTAAGGTCCTCCATAGCCTGTACCTTGGGCAAGACGAGAACTGGAAGCCCAAGTCTGGTCATAGTCATTTGCTCGTCTATCCTCACTCTCGTGGTAACGGTAATGGCCCTATTTCTACTAATTTCAGAAGTGAAACCTATTCTGAGCATCATCTTGGGCTTTAATTGTTCCAAACGATCCACGGGTTTCCCATCGTCAGAATTTTCAATCTTCAAATCCCTAAATTTGAAATTCACACTGCCTTTGATAATTGCTTCTAGCGGGCATGGATTATCGGTCATACATTGGACCACTTGAGTTGACCATTTACGAGTTGCGCCTTGCGTTTTTTCCAGCACCACGAAAACCGTGCCGTAGAGGTACCGATACCTTCTGCTTCTTACAGAGGAATTGCTGCTGATTCCTTCTCCGATTCGAAAACCAGGCAAGTCAACGTCTTCTCGATTCCCTTCACTAATCGGAGTTTGTCAACTACGTACTTGCCGACTGTGTCCACATCTTTTGCTTTCACCTTGATTAAAATGTCCCATTCTCCAGAGATTATGTGGACTTCCTGAACTTCGGGAAAGCTTGCGATCTCCTTGGCAACTTTGCGCTGGGAGACGATTCTTTCCTCACCCTTGGAGGCAAAGGAAGCGAGAACAAACGCCGTTGTACCAGCACCTAACTCTCTAGCGTTTAGCACAGCTTGATACCATTTGACCAATCCCAGTCGTTCTATGCGCTTTATCTTAGCGAACACAGTTGTCACAGGTAAACCAGTTCGGTCAGAAATCTCTCGTGCGGTGAGACGGCAATTCTCTTGGATTATTCTTAGAACTTTGACATCCCCGGAATCGAGTGAGACCATGATGTAATTATTACGAATCCTAGACTTAAAACTGTCCTCTTATCGCAAAATTTGCGAAAAATGCTGCAATTAATTTAAGTTATCCTGCCCCTACGCACCTACAAGGTTGAGTTTGCATCATGGAGATCAAAGCTGGATCGGACCTGTTACGAATGGAGCCGAAAAACAAACCAAGACGGCGCTGTACCGGCTGTGCTTGGAATTGCTCTAAGATAGACCCTAATTGTCTCGTCAACTGGTGCTAGAGAAGCCGCCCTACTCTCCGTCACTTCTAGTTGCGTGTAACCTTGCTGCCTCGTTATTGCCTTCGGCATGACATCGACCAGTGCTTGGACCCGTTACGAATGATTCACGACCTGGACAGTCCCAGGAAGAGAGCCATCTTGAGTGTGCAAACCAAGGCTCTGAGCGTCATGACAAGTGAGCTTATTCGCAGCGGATTTGAGTGGATTCTTCCTGTCACTCTGGCGAAGTCCACTGACCCTTTGTGGCCTGATCCCGGCGCTAGTATAGAGAAGAGGGTAGAGTTTGAGATTTATGGAGAGAACGTTAGGACCATGCAGAGCATGATAATTCACAAGCTTGTTCTAGCCTCTCTCGGCCCCGAGAAATTCTTCATTATATCTCCAAACATCCGCATCGAGACTAGAAAACGCGCACAAACTGGTTCCCACCTCTACGAGTTCACCCAGCTGGAGACCGAAATATCAGGTGGCAAGACACAGGATGTGTTTAGAGTATACGAGGACTTGATCGAAGCTACAGTAAATGCTGTTCGAGACGACGCGTCCGAATTACGGAAGACTGAACTGAGCGTCCCTCAAACTCCCTTCGAGGTTCATTCTCGGAAAGAGGTTGAAGAGAAGTATGGCAAGGAGTGGGAGAAGATCGCCTCGGAGAAGGCCTCGGACCCGTTCTGGTTAACGGATATTCCGCGTGAATTCTACGACTACCAGGATGAGACGACTGGTGCATGGCGCAATTATGACCTGTTTCTGCCCGAAGGATATGGGGAGGTGATCTCAGGAGCCGAACGGGAGCACGAGTATTCGAAGATTGTGAGGAAGCTTGAGAGGGACGGTGTGAAGAAGGATGATTACGCCTTCTTGCTGAACCTAGCGAAAGATGGAAAGTTGAAACCGTCCGCGGGGGCAGGGTTAGGATTAGAGAGGTTTGTCGCTTATCTTTGTGGCATCAAGCACGTTGCGGAAGTTCAACCATTTCCACGTATCCCAGGGATAGTCCCACCCCTTTAACGCGATAGTTCGCTAGCGTGAATAAGGCAGAAAAGGTTCACGGACCCAGTTCCGACAGCATCAACTTCAGTTATCCTTGCGTCGATAACGTTACCTCTTCGGTTGACAAGCTAAATTCTTGGCGCTGTTACCGTTCAGTTGCTAGAGGAGGGGTTATCGGCTCCGCCTAGAGGATTTGCGTCGTTTGCGACGGTGTCTAATGGATGCTGAGATTAGCCCTCGATCAAGAAGAATGGAAAGCACGACGATTATCGCTAACAGAACAAGAACGGTGGCGGATGTTGTCAGTCCAAAAGCTCTGTAAGGCGAAACCATAGTTTGCGAGTATTGCGTTAGGTTTGTTGTGGCGTATGCGATGTGTGTTTGCACTATTTCTACGCTCTGAGGTATGTTTCCAGTTATCGAAATTGAACTAACCGTATCGGTGTTATTTCCCAGATTGGCAACATAGATCCAATAAATTCCTGAATTCGATGCGGTGAAGCTCGTTGTTCCTGAACCTCGAATGTCAACAGTAGTAGGGCCGAAGGACTGCTCAAAGATTGAAAGGCCGCATTCTTGACATTGAACAACGCTTACTGAGTAGATCCCGCCAAGTTGCAAGCTGAAATTCTGCGATCTGAAAAATGCTGCCACATTGCAGTAGTGCCACGCAGCTTCACACTGACCGCCTTGGTTCGCTGTTTGAATCGTGACTGGACTTGGTAGAGCGTAAGCAGTCACCGATTGGTAACTCGTAGTTGGCACTTCGAACAGGTTTGTATAGGTCTGAATTTGAGCGCCCATTTGGCTTGTTGTCACTGGATACCAAGGTACGGCCAGACCGATGATTCCGACTGCAAGTAGAATTACTGAAACGACTGCGGGTTTCAAGCTTCAAGCTATGTGGGTTTAGGTTTCTATCTTCTTAAGACTTCAGTTTCAAGTAATTGGTTTCATTGCGCCTCAACCGTTTTGCCATGTAACCGGATTCTTCACTGGGCTGGCGGTGGGGTTGCTCGCACCTCAAATTCTTTAATTTGCAGATGTCTTTCATGAGAATGCATAAGGCGTTCAAGGGCATAACCTACATCATACTCTATCAAAGGAGCTATGTCCTGTGGCTGCTAAACCGAAACTTACATTGAATGAGGTGCACGAGTTCGTTAGAGAGAAGCGTTCTCATCGCAATTTGATGTATTCGTAGGCTTTCCTAGTGCTTTCGAAGCAGTAGTGCACGTTCTGAAAGTTCTTCCGGAAATCGGTCACATCTTGTTTCACTTTCTTTGGATCCTCTTTGCTGACGACGATTCGCTTGATAAATTCGGCTATCTCGACCATTTCGTTCTTCTTCATTCCCAGCCGGGTTACTTCCGGTGTCCCAATACGTAGGCCTCCCGGGTTCTGGTAGTGTCTCCCCGCCTGTATGTCGCCTGGTATCAATTGCCTGTTTAGGATAACGTTCGCGGATTCAAGCGCTCTCTCCATGTCGCCGCCCAGGCCGTGTTTTGATACGTCAACGACGATTTGGTGAGATTCCGTGAAACCTTTCCCTTCGCCGAGTACAGTGAGGTCACGCTCATGCAACGCTTGGCCGAGTGCTTTCGCATTTGTTACGACTTGTTCGGCGTATTCTTTTCCGAACTCAAGCATCTCCGCAAAGGCGACCGCTTTACCGGCCAGGTGATGAAGATGATGGTTGCTCGTGTTTGAGGGGAATGTGGCTTTCTTAATCTCTTCGCTGTATATGTTCAATGAAAGGACGGCTCCTCCCTGAGGGCCGAAGAGTGTCTTGTGCGTACTCATGCAAACAGCATCCGCCCCTTCCCGTAATGGGTCTTGAAACTTGCCGCCTGCGATGAGGCCCGCGACGTGGGCGGCGTCATAGATGACCTTAGCCCCGACATCGTGGAAGGTGTCGACTAGTTCTTTCATTGGGTGGGGGAATAGGAAGAGGCTGCCGCCGAACATCGCCAGTTTTGGTGGCTTGCCCTCCTGTTTCATCTTCTCGACTTTTTGCTTCGTCTTGTCAACATCAATGTTCATTTCTTCTCTATCGAAAGCAAAGTAGTCCACATCCAAACCATGTACGGATCCGGCTGTTCCGTTGAAGTCCTTTCGTCCCGAGGATATGTGTCCTCCATTAGGAATAGCCAATGTCAAAATTCGGTCTCCGGGGTTTGTGAAGGCAGTGTAGACGACTAGGTTCGCGCAGACACCGGAGACCGGTCTGATGTCTACAAACTCAGCCTGGAAAAGTTGCTTGGCTAAGTCGATGCAAAGCCTCTCGACTTGGTCAATGTATATGCAACCCGCGTAGACTCGTTCACCAACCCATCCCTCGGCGTACCGATTTCCGAAGTCGGTTAAGATTGCTTCACGAACTGCTGGGCTTGGAACGTTTTCCGAGGCTATCAGCGGAATTGATTCCGAGAACCATTTGTGATGTTCTTGTAGCAATTCCAGAACTTTATCTCGTGATTCTTTCGGGTTCGCCAAAATCGACCATCTCTATCCAGCCTTCGCGGCCCTCTAAGCTCTTCCGGTCGATATTCAACGAAGTCGTCTGAGGCACCACCCATCACCTTCTCAGGGCCTGAGGTAGCCGTGGTTGAGGGAAAGTCTCCGGTTGTCGTGAATCTGTCCGGGAGCTTGGTTATTGAAAAAGAAGAGCGGTGAAGGATAGGCGTCGGGTATGATGCTCGGCTGTTTAAGCCGCTAGGGAGAGTACGGGGTCGATTGGGCGGTAGATGGCTTTTCGCAGGATTTCCGGCGATGAGTATCCATGGCTATCGCAGAATTGCTCACATGATTCAGCTGTCCCGATGTCCTTATAGCCGAACCCGCAGAACTCGCAGTGGTAGATTGCCTGATTCCTTCTTATGATTTCGGATACCATTAGTGGTTCATCATCATTCGGTCAAGCGGTGGCGAGTTGGACCAATTTTCCGTGCACGAAGAGTCCTCTGAGGCCGCACTCGTCACAGGTAGCACCGAGTTCTAAGTCGATCCCGTCTTCGTAGAATATGTTGAGTGTTTGCGCTCCGCATCTCGGGCAGAAGTTGCCAGGCGTCTTGTCCAACCCAAACACCAGACTCAGTAATTTCGACTCTGAATCTGCCTTCAGATTGGCATAAACAAGTTAAGAATTGAGTGGATGGAAACTAATCGCATCAATGTGAGTCATGTGACTCGTATAGATTACAGCCGGCAAAGACCCGTCTCCAGCTCAGCCTTTGATTCTGCAACTCAGATCATTGAAAGGTACTGACGCATTAAAAGGCCGCATCTCTGACATCTAACCAGTCTGAGCAACATTTCGTCCTTGTCGAAGTCTACCCCGATCTCATTGATGCGGGCGTGCTGGCATGTCTCGGATGGCTCAAGCTCCGTAACAGATCTCGGGACTTTACCTCGGACGATGAGTTTACTCAATCTTCATTCAGCCTCGAGTTTACTTGTCGATACAACTTTTTCAGTTCTAGTGGAATAATTCCACTTTTGGAAACTTGCCGGAGTTCCAGATTGTAGCCGTAAGAGAGAGGTTTTTGATTCGTCACCAAAGACTGCGGTTAACATTCTCTTCATCGCGAATTTCTCCTTTTTACCAGCGTACCGAGTTGAACTGAAAACGGCTTAATCATCCGTACGTCCGCGAAGTGTCACAATATATCACAAAGTAGGCATGGCGGGCTGGCCTGGGTCAGACTATATATCCGGTTCCCTCAAACTACGAGCTGAGTGCCCTCTGGTGATGGTGCGAGGTCAGGTGCGTAAGGCTTGATGCATATCTCATGTGTTCAGGGTTGTCGAATGGGTTGAAGTGCCCTTACTGCGTGTTGCCGATGGACTTTGTGGGTAGGTATCTAATGGATGTGCGTTTGGAGAGTGCCGCGCCTGGGCATGTGAAAGACTTTGAGGCCTGGCGGTGTGATAGATGTGGTAAATTGTTCGTGGACCCGGGTGACGGGCGGCCGCACGAAACCGATAGGCTTCCTAAGGATACGCTTCCTTAGGGTCCCCGGAACTTGTCGGCTATCGGCTTCAATTCTCCATGCTCCAGAACTTGAATCTTAGTGTCTAACCGAACGTCCAGGCCTATTTGGCGGAGCAGGCCGAATAATTGTTCCCCGGTTATCTTTGTCCGCAACCTCCCAGACTGCACCAGTTCAGCTAATTCTTGGAAGACTTGGTCGGCTATGCCGGGATATTGGGCGCGTGCAGCGTGGTATACCTCCCAGGCTCTGCCGACGAATACTCTTTCCAAGATCCGCCGCGGTTCAAGCTTGGCGGGCGGAGCTTCCGCTTGCTGTTTGGCCGTCATTTTTCTCTGCATTTCTGCGAGGCGTTGTCGCTTTAACTTCTCAAGTTCTGAATCGTCGCTCATGGTTGTTCATTCTTGATTTTGACTCGTTGTTGTGCGACGCCTATGGCCCATTCGAAGTCATAAACAAAACGCCCTGCGACAACCCATGCATCCAAGGATTGCCGATCCACCTTGAACATCGAGTTTAGTGTCTGGCGTGTTTCATTTGAAAAGTGTCCTCGCGGGAACCCCCCGATGAGGACGAGTGGTTCATCCGTTTTGCTTGCGGCTTCCGCGGTTGCACGCATCAGTTTCGGTTGTCCTAGTATGGTGAATCCGATTACTTGGCTTGGCTGGATCCGGGTGATGAGGCTTCCAACGGGTCCTTTCTCGATCTTCATAAGGTGGGCACCTCGTTCGGGTACCTGTTTCTTCGCGAACAACTGTTCAATCAGGCCGATGAAGCGTGTGTAGTTCTTTGGCAATCGAATTTCCGGATTCACTGAAATAACGTAATCATCTTGGGTGTGGATGAAGACTCTGAGTCGATTTTCCCAGTTCAGCGGCGTCTCGAGCACCTGCAGCAGCGTGTTGTGGACGATGTCTGGGCGGCCCATTTTTTCGACCGGTAGGCGGAACCGTTTTCGTGCAAGTCTCTGCATCGCGCTGTGATGGAAAGCTCTATCCAGTAAGACTTCCGAGGGTCTTTTCATGCGGCGTTCGGCGTACCGTTTGATTTGAGGATCGGATTGGATCTCCGGCGGGATTAATTGAAGCGATGACTCGACAATCGCTAAGTTCAGCGTGGAAGGCATGCCAGCAACATTCTCCTATGCCCACAAAAAGATTACAAGGCCATTAGCAGGAGACGGATTCTAGGTCTCTTCGTTGGCTTGGAAAAGGGCAGGAGGTGCGAGGGATATTGCCCGTGAGCGTATCGATATCCTTCTGGCCCAAGCTGAAAGCGTATTTGGAAACAATCCTGAGCTTTCGAAACGGTACGTGGAACTGGCACGAAGAATCGGGATGAAAGCCGGCGTCCGATTGACGAGGGAGCAAAAGTCAAGAATCTGCAAGAGATGCGGTAGTTTCTTGGTTCCGGGAGTGAACTGCCGGGTGAGGACTAGGTCCGAGTTTGGAACTATCGTATTAATTACCTGCCTGGAATGTGGAGCTAAGAAAAGATATCCAACAGTGAGGGAACGCCTTTCGAAAAAAAGAAACTGAGAGCGCTAAAGTCCCGTTCGAGGAGCACTGAACCGACGGTTTGGTTGGGGAAGGAAGGAGCTTCGGAAGCCTTGCTCTCACAGGTCGAGAATCAACTCAAGACCCGCGAGCTAGTCAAGGTGAAGATACAGCGGGCTGCGCTGAGTGAAGTTGAGACGGGTGATTTCGCCGCGAAAGTCGCGGCGTCGACTGGTTCGACTGTAATCGAGGTAATCGGTCACACTTTCAGTGTGTACAAGAAACGTGTGATTCCAATCGCGGAAAGAAAGAATGAAACTCAACCCAGACGAGCCTTAAAGCTAAACTAGATTTATATGGTGCTCTAAGTCTGGGTAAGCTCACGAATTAGAAATCGGACGGAAAATTCCATGCCAACACCACTGGATGTTCCTTCAGATGCATTGATCGACCGACTGTCGAGATTTCTGAAGGAGAACGTGGGAGAAGTTGCCCCGCCCGCTTGGGCCATGAACGCAAAAACCGGGTCGCACCGGGATCGTCCGCCGGCGAACCCAGATTGGTGGTACACGCGATCAGCCTCATTGCTTCGAAAACTGTACATCCACGGACCGGTCGGCATAGCCCGTCTCCGCGTTGAGTACGGCGGCCGCCTGCGCAAGGGAACTCACATTGAACATTCACGGGCGGCTGGTGGTTCAGCTATTCGGGAGCCACTTCAGCAGCTGCAGAAGGCTGGGCTCATATCCACCGAAGCGAAACAAGGCAGGAAGCTCACTACCGAAGGAATAAGCCTTCTCAACCGAATCGCGGCCGAAGTTCTCAAAGGGGCCAGGAAGACGGAAGGCCAGTAACGTTGAGCCAGGATGATGAATACTCCGACGAAGAATTAGATGAGCTAAGGCGGAGAAGATATTCAGACCTTCAACGTGCGGCGGTCGAGGAGCAAAGACAGTCAGAGTCGCGGAGACAATTTGAGGCGCAAAAGCAAGCGGCACTTAAACTTATCATGACTCCCGAGGCGAGACAAAGGTTGACGAATATTCGAATGGTAAAACCGGAATTTGCCGAGCAGATCGAAATGCAACTCATACAATTAGCGCAGGCCGGAAGAGTGAAAGTTCCAATAACCGATGATCAATTGAAGGACGCATTGGCGAAATTGCAGGGCACACGAAAGGAAATTAGAATTAGGAGAGCTTAACTTTGGCGAGAAATAAGCCCACGGCACGTAAGCGACGGCTTGCTGCAGCTCTAAAAACCCGTAAACCCGTGCCAACTTGGGTAATGGCTAAGACTGACGGACATACTCGAACACATCCGAAAAAACGGCACTGGCGCCGAACCAAGCTGAAGGCATAGAGAGGAAACAGAAATGAGTAATCCAGAACCGGAACCCAAAGAAGAAGCCGAAACCGAATCGGCAGAAGAAGTTGAGGAGGCTCCCGCAGCCGCTGAGGAAGTCGAAACGGAACAAGAGGTAGCGCCGGAAACCGAAGAGGCCGAAGAGGCTGAAGAACCCGAAGAACCCGAGACGGCGGAAGCACCTCCGGCAGCTGAGAAAGAAGCTGCAGAAGGAGAGGAAGAGATCGAAGTTGTGGAGGAAAAGATCTACACGATTCCGCTTCGACACGTATGGGTCGTCACTCCCAGAGGAAGGCGTGCTCCCAGGGCGGTTCGGGACGTGCGAAACTTCGTTGCCCGCCACATGAAGTCGGACGAGGTTGCCGTGAGCAACGAGGTCAACTCAGAAATCTGGAGTCGAAGCATCAACAAACCTCCAAGGAAGATTACGGTTCGCGCTGTCAAGGACAAGGAAGGCAAAGTGATCATATACCAGTCCAAAGGCGCATAGAATACCACATAGAGCGCCGGCTTGAGCGACGGTAAACCCCGAATGCCTATCATACTAGCAGATGTCTTCGGCAGTCCGAACATCGGCGTTTACTGTTTTGCAGACGAAACCATCGCCATTGTCCCACCCGGGCTTACACAACATAAAATCAGCCAATTCGCCGACACGCTTGGCGTAAATGTCTGCAGCACGACAGTGGGGGGTTCCACGCTGGTTGGGGCTCTCGTAACTGGCAACTCGAACGCTGTGTTAGTTCCACACACAATTCGAGATTACGAATTGAATCGGATTCAGGCATTTCGGAAAGTCGTGGTCGTTGATTCAAAATGGACTGCGCTTGGGAACGTGGTTCTAGTAAATGATAATGGTGCGCTTATTCATCCGGATGCGAGTGAGGAGATTGTAAGGGCTGTGAGCGACGAACTGAAGTTGCAGCCGGTGCGTGGTACTTTGGGTTCGCTGCCCTTTGTTGGTGCGCTGGGAATAGCAACGAAAAAGGGTGCACTGTTGAGTCCAAAGACGTCGGAGCAGGAGCGGGCTGTAGCGGGAAGTGCATTGCACGTTGATGCCGATCTGAGCTCAACGAATGGAGGTGTTCCTTTTGTGAAGTCGGGAATACTTGCGAACTCTAAAGGCGCGGTTGTCGGCCCGCTTACACGCGGAGCCGAATTGATGCAGGTCAGCAGGACGTTAGGGCTTTAACTAGCCTTCGCTTTTTCAAAGAGCTCGTCCCATTTGCCCTGCTCTAACTCTTTCTGAAGTTCGCGCGGATCTCGGCCTTCGATCGTTATTCCTAGGCTGACGCATGTGCCCATGACCTCTTTCGCCGCGGTCTTCATAGATTTCGCATAACTGCTGGGCATTTTCATCTCCCCTATCTTGGCGACTTGAGCCATCGTAAGGTTGCCCGCTTTCTCGACCTTGGGGTTTCCGGATCCCTTTGCGATTCCGAGTTCCTTAACGATAAGCGCCGAAGTAGTCGGTGTCCCAATCTCGACTTCAAATTCTTTCGTGTCGACATCGACGACAACCCTCACGGGCACCTTCATGCCCGCATAGGCCTTGGTTAACTCATTTATTCTGTTGACAATCTGCAGCACGTTGACGCCTAGCGGTCCCAGCGAAGGGCCAAGAGGCGGGCCGGCGTTTGCTTCTCCGCCGTTCAGTAACGCTTCAACTTGCTTCTTCTCGCCCAACTTCAGATGCGCTTCCTCTTGCAGTCAGCTTCACATAGTCAGCATGCACGGTGATCGGCAGCGTAGCGAAACCTTCCTCAAGCAGTTCTATCGTCACTTCTTCTTTGAGTTTGTCCACGTTCGTGATCCTAGCCTTTAGGCCTCTGAATGGGCCACTGATGACCTCGACAGAGTCTCCTTTCTTCAGGTCCTCGATGACAGGTTTGGTGACGATGAATCGGTCAAGCGCTTCGAGTGATATGACTCCTTTCGTTCGGGCTCTGGCATGACGCACACCGGCGATTAGGTCGTCAACGTAGTGAGGGCCGGCGGATTCGACGAAAATGTATCCCTTGACCATGTCGGGAGCGAGGATGCTTGCGATAGGGAGTTTCTTCAGGCCTACTCTTGAGGTTATGAGGTCGACGACTGTTCTTTCCTGTCCGCTGGTTGTTCTCACAGCGTAGATGAGCATCTTACGTTCGGTGCTCATCAGGGCGCGGCTCCCGCAGTGCCAGTACTGGTCTGTGGGAGCAGGTTGAAGAACAGGAAGAGAACTCTGATGATGAACCCAAGCGAACCGACGATAGCAACTCCCAAGAAACTGATCTTAATCATAAGCGACACCTCATCTCTCGAAGGTTTAGTCGTCACGTGGAGAAGGCGTTTAACGGCGTCTATGAATTCATTAAAGTTCAACCTAGTCTTCCTCTGGGTTTGCTTGGTTCGATAGAAATTTCAGAGGAAGCCCTCTATTTTAACCTTTGAAGTTCATACCCGAACGACTTCGATGTTCATGCGTTTCAGGTCCTCTAGAAGCCGTGTTCTTTCCGGACTGCGAATTCCCTTCCAATCTACGACGGCGGTCTTACAACCGCCCACGGTGCGGTCGTATGCCATTTGCACAATGAAAGGGTCGTAATCATCGAAGAAATATTTCGAGAAAATGTGGCTGAAAGCATATCCATCACGCCTCACCGCGGTCAACTGCTTGTTGCAGTAATGCCCTCCTCCAAATCCAACCGCCGCCTTCCCATTTCCTTGTGGACCCGTTGCGGCTGCCCAAATTGCTTCAGCCGCCGCAGCTCCGGCGGCTTTGTCATTCCATTCTCTTTCCGTGCTCCCTACTTCGACGAATAGAGTTGGGACTCCGAGTTCGGTTGGCCCATGGTGAGTCGCTTCTAGGGTGACGGTGTAGTTAAGGTCATCTTTTCCCTTGCTAAATCTATCTAACGTCAACAGTGCATTCCGCAGTCGCACGGGCTCTGTTAGCGACAGGCTCTTGGGTTTTCCTCCCAGATCAGCTCGGGCCGTGGGATTTCCTGTCCAGTGCACTGTCAGAGCGGGCTCATTGCGCTCGCTTCGGTGTTTAGACGCGAAAATAATTGTGTCCGGCCTAGGTTGGATATCGATACTGTCCGTGTAAATGCCCTCCGTGTCAACATGTTTCAAGTAGACTCCTTCTGAGCGAAAGAGGTCCTGAGAGTCTGTTTCCTGAAAACCCTTCAGCAGTCTTAGTTGGGCGGAAATGTTTTGGGCCGCGGGGTCAACTTTTGAGGCTACGATTAGGGAAGTCACAGTTAGTGTCGCTTAGCCTACGATCTTCTCAACCATCGCTTCGGGTTCGAAGGAAATTATGTCCTCGTAGTTTTGCCCGACGGTTGCAAAGAGGATTGGTTTGCCGATGATTGTCGCCATTGAGATGGCGCTTCCGCCTTTGGCGTCGGCGTCGAGTTTTGTGAGGATTACGCCGTCGATCTTCACTGCCTCCGAGAAACTGCGTCCCTGCTCGACGGCATCATTCCCAGTCAAAGCATCCACTATGAGGATTGTGAGGTTAGGATTGGCTACGCGTGAGATTTTCTTCATCTCTTCTAAGAGGTTCTTGTTTGTCTGCATTCTTCCGGCGGTGTCGATTAGTACGGCGTTAGTTCCGTGGGCGCTTGCATAGTTTGCTGCATCGAAAGCAACTGCGGCCGCGTCTCCGCCGTATTCATGTTTAATCGTTCGTACCCCAATCCGGCGTGCGTGTTCCTCTATTTGCTCTATGGAGCCGGTCCGGTAAGTGTCTGCGGCAGCGATGACGACGGAGTAACCCTTTCGCTGGAGGAGGAAAGCCACTTTTGCAACCGTGCTTGTCTTTCCCGTTCCATTAACGCCTACGAATAGGATTATTGCTGCTTTTTGTTGCTTCTTGCTTTCGTCTAGTAGTTTGAAGAGTGGCTCTCCGCCGCTTCCCTTTAAGAGATCCAATAACACGTCGCGAAGGATGGTCTTCGCGGGTACGCTTGCGTCTGAGAATCGACGAACCTGCGTTGTTTCAAGTTTCGCTCGTAGGCTATCACATATTTTCTTTGCAACATCGTATGCCACGTCGTTTTGCACCAATACTAGAAGGAACTCGTCAAGCACTTGGTCAATATCCTTGGCCGAGAGTTCCTTCTGCGATATCTTTTGAACCAGGCCGTTAACGCCTGATCTTAACCTCTCAAACAAGGCCTAACGCCAAGCTAGAATTCTCTATCCTCAACGAGCCATTGTGGCTCGGGGCTCGGCTATTTAGCGCGAGTCGAAGGGCCTTGTTGCTGGCGGAGTATGTCTTCGAGGGCTTCGCGGTCCTGGTTGTAGCGGGCGGCGGTTTGCTCGAGCTGTTGCGTTACTGATGTGCGTGCCTTATCCAATTCATCCATTCTGTCCTTCAATTCCGTTACTGACGACTCAATGTCCTTCTCCACAGCTACACCTGCCCCTAGCCCCATCACAAGTTTCTTTGAATCCTCTAATTGCATTCTGAGGTATGACCCTGCCCCAATCGGGACGAGGGTTGATTCTCCCTTCTGCAGTTTCGTGACGCCCTCAAGCGTATTGTGGGCTAGAGTCACTTCATTGATTGCAGCTCGGACGATGTCAAGCCGCGACTGAAGTAGACTTATTGAGCCTTCGAGGACACGGATTTCCGCGGCTAGTTGGCGGATTATGTCCTCCTCTTTGACCTTCGTCGATGCCATTTCACTATGCCTTGGTTTCCGGCTGTTGTTTGGACTCTTGGACGTCCTTTATCTTGATCTCGAAGTGGCGTGCCCTGTGTCTGCTTCCCATCTCAGCGTAGAGGCGTTGGAGGGCATGCTCTTTCTTCAGAGCGTTAAATTCAACTGAGAAAGGAACCTTCGTTAGTCCCTTCTTGATCTCACCCGTTATTTTGAACTTCTTCACTTCTGACATGTGAATGGCCAAGCCCTATGGCAACATTGTCCGCTATTAAACTGAAGGTTCCCAGGCGTCCTCTTCTCATAGACTTAGAAACCGGCTGCAAAGCCATCTCTTCTCGGATCCGCTGCGCCCGTTAGTGAATCGTCTTCTGCGATCTGAGCCGCATGCACACCGCCAAAATACAATCCCGTATCGCCGGGACCCATCCGTTTCTTGACTTCTACTGAGTGGCCCATTTTCCTCAATTCCCTAGCGGCTGATCTTAGGGGTTCTTCCAGCTGGACGTCAGAGCCGTTAAGGTGTATTCGTGGCTCGGCTACTGCATCCTGCAATCCTAATCCATATTCAATCACGTTCAGCAGCACTTCGAACGTTGCCGAAACGATTCTTGGCCCGCCAGCAGCACCTAGAGCAAGAACCGGCCGCCCGGCTTTCAGAACTATTGTAGGGCTCATGCTGCTTGTCGGAATCTTCCCGGCGGCCACTGAATTTGTCGTTTCAGGACGAGGTTCAAAGTCGTGCATCGTATCATTCAGGAGAACTCCTGTCCCGGGGACGGTGATTCCCGAACCGAAATAGCATTCCAAACTCTCCGTTAATGAAACAATATTGCGCTCACCGTCTATGGCGACCAGATGCGTGGTGTTCGAGGATGGCATCGGAGGCATTGTGTCCGACGAAGGTCGAAGTGAGCTTATGTCCGGGCGGATAGTTGAAGCCATCTCCTTTGCGAATGCTTTCGAAATCAGACGTTCCATCGGCGGGTTGGAGAAGGCGGGGTCCGAGATTGTTGATCGACAGTTAATGTTGCCCCGTCCCAGAACTTCTGCAAGGATATGCAGAGCATGAGTTGATCGGTTGCCGTAATTCTTGAGAGGAAAGTTCTCGAGCATGTTGAGGGATTCCAAAATGATTGCTCCGCCACAACTAGGGGGTGGAGCCGATAGTATTTCGTAGTCCTGGTAAGTTCCGCGCAACGGTTCTCGAATGATCGGCTTGTATTCTTCTAAATCCCCCATAGCGATGAGGCCTCGGTTGGCTCTCATGTCCTCTACTATCTTTCGAGCGAGTCCCCCGCGATAACATTCTTCGGGGCCTTCCCGGCTTATGGCGCTCAAAGTCTTCGCAAGTAACGGGAAGGTGATGCTGGAACCTTCCCCTATCGGTCGTCCGTTCTTGAGAAACGTAGTCCTAGATTCCTTGAAGCGTCGGAGCTTCCCGGTACCTTTCTTCCACGTGAATGCTAACGTTCTCCCGACATGGAACCCTTGTCGGGCTATTCTAATCGCCTGATCAAATGTCTCTCCGAATCTCAAAGTCCCGTATTTTTCTAGGATCGTAGCGTGGCCGGAGATTGCGCCCGGCACAGCCACGGCCTTGTAGCCGACCGCGTTTTCTTCTCTTCGAACTTTTCTTGACGGCGTAAGCTCGTACATGTCTTCCCTGGCCGCTAAGGGGGCTTTCTCACGGAAATCAACGAAAACTGATTTCCGTTCCTTGGCCAGCCAGATTAATGCGAATCCTCCGCCGCCTACCCCTGAGAATGCTGGGGCCGTTACGCCGAGGACATGTGCGGTTGTTATGGCGGCGTCGATGGCGTTGCCGCCTTTCTTCAGAATATTCGCACCGGCCCTCGAAGCGAGTGGGTTCGCTGACACCACTAAGCCGGACTTGAACGAAGGCAATTGAGTACAAATCCGGGACTTTCCGAGGGTATATTAGAAGTTGACGAATCATTCAACGGTGGAAGAGCTAACTATGTTAGATTTCTCGAAGATGCCAGTTGTCGACGCACATTGCCATTCCTACCTCGAATCGCCAAAGGTCATGAATGGCACCGAATTTTCACGGAACTCCAACCTTCTAGCTGCTCCACCGAGTTTCTTGGAGAGTGAGTTCAAACCTCCAGATTACCAGTTGACGCGATCTAAGAGCCGGCTGTCTGCGATGGATCGAGAACAGCCATATTCTAATCTGATGGTTCGATCGCTTTCCGAGTTTTTCCGTTGCAAGCCTACCTTTGACGACGTCGCGAACGCAAGGAGCAAGAGGGCGAACGACTTCGATGAATATGTGCGCGAGCTATTTGAGAACGTTCACATTCGTGGGCTTGTAATGGACGGCGCGTACCCGCCGTTATCGGAAAGCGATTTGACGCATTTTCCGGCCAAGGTAGTGAAGATATTCAGGCTTGAACCGTTGATCAATCGCTGCTTAGCCGAGTCAGATACGTTCGAACCGTTTTGTGCCGCCTTCGATTCAGCGATTCGCCGCGCAATCAACGACGAAGGCTACGTGGGACTGAAGACTATAATCGCTTACAGAACGGGCCTCAAGATTAGTCGAGTGGACGAGCATGATGCTGAAACTGATTTCCAGGCCGCCAAGAACCGGCGGGCTGAGCGAGCGTGGTTTGGGCCAAAGGTCAAACGGCTGCGCGATTTTCTCACCGTCCGAGCCTTGGAGCTTTCCATCGACCTAGACGTTCCAGTGCAAATTCATACTGGAGTGGGTGATTATCAAATTGTTCTGGATCAATGTGATCCCGGATTGTTGTTCGGGCTTCTTACGGATGATAAGTTAAGGCATGCGACCATCACTCTAGTTCACTCGGGTTTTCCGAACAACCAGAATGCGGCCTACATGGCTTCGGTTCTGCCGAACGTTTTCCTCGACTTTTCTCTCACCATTCCCTTTCTCAACCCCGTAAGCGATCAGAGGTTGATGGAAATTCTGGAAGTGACGCCGAGTTCTAAAGTCATGTATGGGTCGGATGGCTTCGGCGTTCCCGAAGTTTTCTGGTTCAGCGCTAGACTTGGAAAGAGAGTTCTCGAGAAATGTTTCAACCAATTCCTACAGGAGAAGGTGTTCGATGAGACTGAGGCCTACCGGCAAGCCGATTTGATCCTACACCAGAACGCCAATGAGCTTTACAGCGTAGGACTAGCGTAAAGTTCAGTAGTGTGCTTGATAGGGTTTGTTGGGATAGGATACATCGGTTACGTAACTCCGGCCGCCTGCGCTTGCGGTATAGTTACAACTGAATTCGGAGTGGGTTTGACAATAGATCTTAGCGTCCTAGCATTCGTCCTGTGCTTTGCGTGAGACACCAACCAAATAAGGCATAAGAACCCCTTGCTACGTTTGAGCCCAACAGTTTAGGAAACCGCAATACTCACTAAGCCACTGCGTAAACCACACCCCTGAACATGTGAGGTCATTATGAGATGGCACCCCTGAGCCGAGATTTCATCGGTTATGGAAGAAAGGTTCCAGAGGTTAGGTGGCCCGATGGAGCTAGGTTAGCGCTAACGTTTGCGGTGAACTACGAGGCAGGCGGCGAACGAGCAATTGGTTTCGGAGACGCTGGACCAGAGACGTATGGTGAATTTCCAGCTTACGGCACACCGCCAAAACGTGACTTGGCGATTGAATCTATTTTCGAGTACGAAACCCGCGTAGCGATCTGGCGGATACTAGACCTCTTTCAGAAGCACAAGGTAAAGACGACTTTCTTCGCCACCGCCAAGACATTAGAAACGAACCCTGAAGCCGCGAAGGAGATCGTTGGAAGAGGCCACGAGATTTGTAGTCACGGATATCGTTGGGTTGAACACTTTACTTACAACCGAGATGAGGAACGGGAAGCAATTCGCAGGGCGATTGAAGTCATTCAATCGATTACGGGGGTTCGGCCAGTCGGATGGTACTGCCGTGAACCGAGTGAGAATACGATTGAGCTCCTTGCTGAAGAGGGAGGTTTTCTCTACGGCTCGGATGTCTACAACGATGACCTACCTTACTACGTGAAAGCGGCGGGCAAGAATTTCTTGCTAATCCCCTACACACCCGACACAAACGACTTCCACTACTTTTCGAACCGGTTCAGCAACTCAGAGGAATTCTATCAATACCTGAAGGACACGTTCGACGTGATGTACGCCGAGGGGATCAGAAACCCCAAACTGATGAACGTTGGACTGCATGTAAGAATCTCGGGAAGGCCCGGGAGAACTGCAGCGGTCGACCGTTTCTTCAAGTACATCAAAACGAAACGCAAGGTCTGGATAGCACGTAGGGTTGACATAGCGAAATGGTGGTTAGACAGGTACAAGCCGTAAATCCGGACAAAAATCCGAACGTCCACGGAATCTATTTTCTGAACACGAAATCGGTTCGTGCCTAACAATAAGTTGCAGGTGAGTTGCCGTGAACCTCTCCAGCAACATTCTAGATGCAGTCGGCAACACGCCAATCGTTCAACTTCGGAGAGTTGTTCCACCTAACTGCGGTCGAATCGTCGCTAAACTCGAGCGGGCTAATCCCACTGGGAGCATGAAGGACCGAATGGCAAAGAGTGTGATCGAGCATGCAGAGGCGGATGGGCGTATTCGGCCGGGCGATACGCTAGTCGAGTATACATCAGGCACGACGGGGATATCTCTCGCTCTGGCCTGTGCGGCTAAAGGGTACAAGTTTCATGCGGTTTTCTCGTTTTTTCGTGTGTTTGATTTTGAGGGCTTGTTCGCGGGTGTGTCTTCTGGGGCTAACATGGTCGCGGCGGTTCGAGTTGCGGAGCGGATTCCCGCCTCCTTGACAGTGGCCACAATCATGGTAGACTCAGGACTCAGGTATCTAAGCAGCGAGCTTTACCGGAACGGATGAGTGCGCCAACCCTACGCATCTGAGTATGAGATGATTTTGCCTTGATTTGTTGTGTGCGGTTCTGCAGTCCTGAAATGTTTTTATTGGGCAGGGGAAATCGTGACTTGAAAATTGTCTAGTTGGGCTAATCTTTGCCGCTTGCGAAGGATGACATATCTAGGGCACTCGGTGAGTTACGTAAGACTCTGACGAAGAAGAAATTCACGCAATCCATCGACCTTGTCGTAAGGCTCCGCGAGGTCGACTTGAAGAAGCCCGAGAATCGAATCAATGAAACCATCACCCTCCCAAACCCGCCTGAGAAGGCGTTGAAGGTCTGCGTGATTGCTTCCGGAGACTTGGCTACGAGAGCGAAGTCCGCGGGCGCCGACATGCTCATCGGGCGGCAGGAGTTAGACAGCCTCGCGAAAGATAAGAAAGCGGCGAGGAAGTTGGCTCAAGAAAACGATTTCTTCATTGCCGAAGCCCCGTTGATGCCTCTAGTTGGTAGGGCGCTTGGTTCATTTCTCGGCCCTCGAGGTAAGATGCCCACACCCGTCCCGCCCACCGCTCCTATCGAGCAGGTGGTCGCAAACCACCGGAAGATGGTTCGGGTCCGTATGCGTGAGCAACCGGTCCTTCAATGCCGAGTCGGGACGGAGTCGATGCCGGACGACAAGCTTGCCGAGAATATTCAGGCGGTGGTCTCAAGGATTGAGCAGAAGCTTGAGAGGGGTTTCAAGAATATCGGCGAGATACTCGTTAAGGGAACGATGAGTAAACCGGTCAAGATCAGCCTCGCCAAGTGATAGCCATGATGACGCAGCAGGTCGCAGTTTGGAAGAAGGAAATCTTCGACGACCTAACCGAGCTCCTCGGGAAGTACTCAGTAATCGCCGTCGCCGACCTGCAGAAGGTTCGCTCCTCGCAGATTCAGGAGATCAGGAAGAAGCTTCGCGGAAAAGCGGACCTAATCGTTGCTAAGAACACAATTCTGCGCAAAGCGACTGAGAAGGCGGCAGCGAGTAGGGAGAATGTGGACCGGTTCGCGCAGTCCCTAACCGGATCCAAGGTTCTAATCTTCACTCAAATGAACCCGTATGAACTCATCATCTTCCTGAACAAGAACAAGGTACGAGTGCCCGCGAAAGGCGGCGACGTGGCCACAAGCGATATCATGGTTCCCGGCGGCAACACCGGCCTCCAACCCGGGCCCGTTATTAGCGAATTCAACGAGGCTAAAGTCCAAACCCGCATCGAGGGCGGCAGCATTTTCGTCGCCAAAGACACGGTGGTAGTAAGTAAGGGAGACCTAATCCCCGTAAAGATCGCCTCACTACTCTCGAAACTCGGAATGAAGCCCATGGAAGCAGGCCTCTCGCTCTCCTACGCATACGATCACGGATTGATTCTCACCCCCACCGATCTCGAATTCGACCTGGACAACATGAAGGCCGACGTCTCATCGGCCGCTAGGCTCGCTTTCGGCGTCGCCGTGGAGGCGAACATCATGCTACCGCAAACCGCACCCATGATTATCTCGAAAGCGTACCGACAAGCGGTCGCCGTAAGCGTCGAGGCCGAATTCTTCACCAAGGAAACCACAAACCGCATAATTCAGAAAGCATACGCAAACATGAGCGCACTCTCCTCCGCCATCTCAACCGTGAAACCCGACGCCCTCACCCCAAAACAGCTCGCTAAGGCGCCGCCGGCAGAACAAAAAAGTTGAATAAAGGGGTCTCGGGTAAGCACAGAACCTCACAGTAATTCGGTGAAATAAAAAATGGAATACGTCTACGCAGCACTCCTGCTCCACTCAGCAGGCGAAAAAGTAACAGAAGACGGCGTCAAAAAAGTCCTAACTGCAGCAGGCGCCAAAGTCGAAGAACCCAGAGTCAAAGCCCTAGTCGCCGCACTATCCGAAATCAAAATCGACGACGCCCTCAAAGCCGCACAAACCATGCAAACAGCCGCACCAGCACCAGCCGCAGCAGCCGCCGAAGCCAAGAAAGAAGAAAAGAAAGAAGAAAAGAAACCAGAAGAAGCATTAGCCGGGCTCGGTGCACTTTTCGGTTGATTTTGAGCCCCTTTTGGCTCAGACGCCTTGATTTGCGCCTTATTCATGGCTAATCTGTCGAAATTGCTAATTTCGAATTGCGATTTTGATTTCGAACCCGGTCTATGCTTTGTCTTAAGCTGAGCTAGAACACTGGCGGCGTCGTGAATGCCTCTACCGAGGCTGAGTCTGTTGTATTCTTCTTCAACGGAATCAAGGATCTTGGATACTTTTTTCTCCCACTCTACTCGGCGGATGGAAATTCTGAAGGACTACGGTACGCTACTGCAATACTAGGTGCTAGGCGTTGTCGGAGGAGTATACGATCTGTAGGTGCGGCGCGAAGTTCACGAACGATGCGGAGGGGAAGCGGTTGTACGATTTGCATCAGCCCTGGTGTGGGAAGCAGGGCAGTATGCCGCAGGAACCGGAACGGCGAAGGTCGGATTCAAAACGTCGAGAGAGGACATGACGCGGGCCGAGAAGGTTCTGACCGCAAAACAATTTAGGCCAATGTTGCAGTTTGGTCTCTTGGGCAGCACAGATGGAACCCGGCGATAGCTTTCTCATATTCTTTGCACGCAACCTCGTTTCGGTCTGAGAAGCAACTCTTTAGTGCACGGCCGGATTTTCCGACCTTACGGGATTGCCCGATGTGCCCCTTCCCACCAGAAGTCTCGGAGAGCCCAAAGGTCTCGCCCTCGGGTACCGCATAGGGTGAAGATGAGATGGAAATTAACGAGAAAGAGTTTGCAGTACCGTTCTTCAAAGAGAACGGATTCACGCGTAAGCAGTGTGAGTGCTGCAAGGGCTACTTTTGGACCCAGAAACCCGATGAGAAATTCTGCGGCGACAGCCCCTGCGTGCAATATTCGTTCATCGGCCACTCGCCAGCGAAGAGGCCCTACTCGATTCATGAGATGCGAGAACTCTTCTTATCCTTCTTCGAGAAAAACGGGCATAAGCGGATTAAGCCGTACCCGGTTGTTGCCCGTTGGCGAGATGACGTCTTCCTAGTCGGCGCATCAATCTACGACTTCCAACCCTACGTAACTGAAGGCCTGATTCCGCCCCCAGCAAACCCGCTGGTAGTGAGCCAACCTTCGATCCGTTTCACCGACATAGACAACGTAGGCCCCACCCTAGGCCGGCATGAGCTAATCTTCGAGATGGGCGGGCATCACGCATTCAACTATCCACACAAGGAAATTTACTGGATGGATCAAACGATCCGCTACCATCATCAGCTGGCCACGGAAGATTTCGGACTGAAATCCGAATCCCTATCCTACAAGGAACATTTCTGGTCGGGTGGCGGAAACGCGGGCCCCGACGTTGAATGCCTTACCAGCGGACTGGAAATATCCACCCTAGTCTTCATGCAGTACAAGGTGCAGGGCGACCAGCTGAGCAAACTGCCAATCCGCACGGTAGACACGGGTTATGGAATTGAACGTTGGGCTTGGCTCAGCCAGGGCACAGCCAGCGCATTCGAAGTCCTCTACGGCCCCGTCCTAGACAAGATCTTCAGCTTGGGCGGGGTCAACTACGATAGGAACATGGTCGCGAAGGTTGTTCCATTCTCAAGCATCATGAACATCGAACGCGGCGACAGTCGACTCGAGGCGCGCAAGAAGGAGGCCGCTAGCATTGGAATGGATTGGCGGGACCTAGACAAAGCACTCACGCCCATCGAGAGCGCAATGGCGGTAGCGGACCATACGAAAGCCATCGCATTCCTACTCTCAGAAGGAGTGGTTCCATCAAACGTCGAAGAAGGCTACCTCACCCGCCTGCTAATTCGGCGAACTTACAGAATGCTTCGGCAACTTGGCATAGAAGACAGAATGCCCGAAATCCTCGAGGCCCAAGTCGACTATTGGGGAGATGATTTCCCGCAACTGAGAGACATGCGCCGTGAGATAGCGGAAGCCATCATATCCGAAGAGTCCAAGTACAGAAAAACGTTGGAACGCGGCTCCGACCTCGTCAAGAAGATCAGCACCGACCTAAAGAGTAAGGGCCAGAATGAGATTCCATTGGGAACCCTAGTCGAATTGTACGACTCACACGGCATGGTGCCCGACCTCGTGAGGGAAGTAGCTGAACCGGCCGGCGTAGCGGTAAACGCACCCGGCAACTTCTACGCAATGGTCCTGCAAAAACACCTGTCGTGCAAGAAGGCCTCCGACGAAGAGGATTCACAGATATCGTCCGCGCTCAGCCAGAGCGTCGAGCGCCTGCACCTGCCCGAAACCGCACGACTATACTACAAGGAGCCATTCCAAAAAGAATTCCCAGGGAAAGTCCTGGCCGTCGTCGAGAATAAATTCGTCGTTCTAGACCAGACCTGCTTCTACCCCGAAGGCGGCGGACAACCCGGCGACATAGGGGTCTTGCAAAGCACAGACAGCCCCGTAAAGGTCGTTAGCACACAGAAAGTAGGACTTGTAATAGTACACGAGATACAAGGCACAGCGCCCCGTGTGGGAGAAACCGTCCGGGGCGCAATCGATTGGGACCGCCGGATCAGCCTAATGCGCCACCATACCGGGACGCATCTACTGCTCGGCGCCGCGCGAAGAGTCTTGGGACAGCATGTCTGGCAAGCTGGTGCACAAAAGGGAGTTGATTCAAGCCGAGTCGACATCTCACACTATGAAAAGATCACAGACGACCAAGCCAGGGAGATCGAAAGAAAAGCCACAGAATTCGCGTTAACCGACGTACCCGTCGAGTCAGAATGGATGCCGCGGGAAAAGGCGGAGCAAGCGTACGGATTCAGGCTGTATCAAGGAGGCGTCGTCCCAGGCCGCGAACTGCGAATCATCAAGATTGACGACTGGGACGTTGAGGCCTGCGCCGGAACCCACTGCACCAGAACCGGCCAAGTCGGCATCCTCAAGATACTTCGAACCGAAAGAATTCAAGATGGGGTCGAACGAATAATCTTCGCAGCCGGAACCCAGGCACTACGCGCATTCGAGGAACAAGAGAAGAAACTGAAAGATATTTCACTCACCGTTGAAGCCCCAATCGAGAAACTGGACAAATCCATCAAGACCCTAGTCGAGGAGAAAGCGAGGCTCGCGAAGCGGCTGGATGAAATATCCGCAGAATGGGCTCAAAAAGAAGCAACGCACCTACTAACCTCACCCAAATCCATCGGCCCGGTCAAACTGTACACCGCAAAGTACACGACCGGCGAAGAAAACGACCTCGTACAGCTGAACAACCGAATCATAGAAGCCGACCCAAGCGCCGTAACCGTCCTACTGCTAGTCAAGGACTCAGCGAGAGTGCTCGCAGGTGCGGGAAGAAAAGCAATCGAAGAAGGCATCCACGCCGGAAACTTGGCACGAAAACTGGCAGGGGTAGTTGGAGGCGGCGGAGGCGGAAAGGATTACTTCGGGCAGGGCGGTGGCATGAAGTTGGCCGCAGCCGATGAAGTGATCAAAGGATCCGAGCGAGCGGTCAACGAAATGCTGACAAAGTGAGGGCCATGACCGTGAACTGGTGCGAGATCGACAAACGATGGCAGGCTGAATGGGCGAAGGCCAGAGTTTTCGAAGCAGACCCCGACCCAAAACGAAAGAAATGTTTCGTCACATTCCCCTTCCCATACATGAGCGGGCCACTCCACGTTGGAAGCGGCTTCACCGCCGCCAGAATCGACGCCTACGCAAGATACATGCGCATGCGGGGCTTCAACGTCCTCTTTCCTTGGGCTTGGCATTGGACGGGAAAGACAGTGGCCGGCGCGGCTGAACGCATCAAGAACGGCGACGAAGCCGTTATCGGCCCAATCAGGGAAGTGGATGAAGTGTCCGAAGTGGACCTGAAGAAATTCGTGGACCCCGTCTACATGGCAGAGTACTACACCAACGTAAATCGGGAAGCGATAAAACGCTTCGGGGCGTCCGTGGACTGGCGCCGTGAATTCCACACCACGTCCCTGAACCCAGAGTTCAGCAAATTCGTAACGTGGCAATATCTCAGGTTGAGAGAGAAAGGGTACGTGGCAATCGGCACGCACCCAGTCGTCTGGTGTCCCAAGGACCAAAGCCCAACCGGCGACGCCGACCGACTACAAGGCGAAGGCGTTCGACCGGAGGAGTTTGTACTGATGAAATTCAAGATGGACGACTGCTTCCTACCCTGCGCCACCTTCAGGCCCGAAACAATCTACGGCGTCACAAACCTCTGGATCAACCCCGACGGAGACTACGTTGAAGCATCAGTCAACAACGAAACTTGGATCGTAAGCAAGTCCGCGGTACCAAAACTGCAGAACCAGCTCAAAGTGGTCAACGTGAAGCGCGACTTGAAAGGTAGCGAATTTGTTGGCAAGAAATGTTCTGACCCGGTGCAGAGCAGGGAACTGCTCATCTTACCGGGATCCTTCGTGAACCCTGAGAACGCAACCGGCCTCGTCTACAGCGTACCGGCACACGCCCCATTCGACTGGCTCGCGCTAAGGGACCTTCAAAGAAACCCGGAACCCGTAGGAAAATTCGGCGTCAAACCCAACGACCTGACCAGCATCAAACCAATCTCCGTAATTTCAGTACCGGGCTATGGGGAATCGCCGGCAATCGAGATCACCGACCGCATGGCTCTGAAGGATCAGAACGATCCACGGGCCGAGGAGGCCACCAAGGAGATTTACAAGGCCGAATTCAACCAGGGCACTTTGCGGGATAATTGCGGCCCATTCTCCAACCAGACAGTTTCGGCCGTTAAGGATGAGCTGGTGGATGGGTTCAGGGGTAGAGGGTTCGCCGACGTTTTCTACCAGCTTCCGCAACGCGTTATCTGTAGATGCACGACCGAATGCGTTGCGAAGATAATTGAGCAATGGTTCCTGAGGTATTCAGATTTGAAGTGGAAAGCCTTAGCGCACAAGGCAGTATCCGAGATGTCGTTCTACCCGACGGAAGCTAGGGGCTGGTTTGACGGGATAATCGACTGGCTACAGGATTGGCCCTGCACCCGCAAGACAGGTTTAGGGACACCGCTCCCTTGGGATAAAGGGTGGATCATCGAAACCCTAAGCGACTCGACAATCTACATGGCTTACTATATGGTTAGCAAATTCGTCCACGCCAAAAGAATACATGCAACCCAGCTAACCCCCGAAGTTTTCGACTTCATCTTCTTCGGTAAAGGAAACGCGCCCGAGTTGGGCATGCAAGCCGGTGTCGACAGCAAGCTGCTGGTAGAAATTCGTAATGAATTTCTTTACTGGTACCCGGTGGATTTGCGCAACTCTGGAAAAGATTTGGTCGGCAACCACCTTACCTTCTTCATATTCCACCACGTCGCGCTCTTTGAACCGCGCTTTTGGCCGAAGGCGATCGGAGTCAACGGCTTCATGCTATTGGAAGGACGTACAATACACAAATCGAAAGGCAACTACATTCCCCTTCGACAAGCCTGCGAAGAATTCGGTGCAGATCCAGTGAGATGCACTGTTCTGCTGGCAGGCGAAGGGATGGATGACCCAGACTGG
This sequence comes from uncultured Candidatus Bathyarchaeia archaeon, assembly GCA_964533505.1. Taxonomy (GTDB): domain Archaea; phylum Thermoproteota; class Bathyarchaeia; order 40CM-2-53-6; family 40CM-2-53-6; genus FEN-987. Next base: position 27,307 of record CAZHKA010000065.1, read on the forward strand.
CGTGCGGACAACGTACGCGACGTCCAGGTACGGTTAGAGTCATTCCTTCGCCTAGTCGAGGAGGTCGTTCAGCGGCCGAAAATGCAATCGTCCAACGGGCATTTGGAGGCGTGGCTGAAGGGGAGAGTAGGCGCTAAATCCCGATCGATAGCCGACGCTCTGGAAAACCTGAAGACACGCACCGCACTATCCCTGGCCTTGTTCGATTTGTGGAACGATTTACGTTGGTACGAGCGCAGGACGGAGAAACCCGACTCGGCTACGGTTTCATCTTTTATGTCGAGTTGGATCAGATTGCTCGCTCCCTTCGCGTCTCACGTGAGTGAGGAGGCATGGCATAGGATTGGAGAGGAAGGTTTCGCGGTCTCGGCGCCCTGGCCTGATTTCGAAGACGCTGAAGCGATGGCTAGGTCGGATGAATTAGAGGCCTTGGTCAAGCAAACGTTAGAGGATACGCAGGAGATCTTGGCCACCACCAAGCTTAGCGCAAAGAAGGTTCACTATTACACGGCGGCGAAGTGGAAGTGGAGGGTTTACAACGAGGCGCTTTCTCGAGCTAGTTCACATCCGGAGACCCTTGACGGATTGATTCGTGACATGTTGGCGGCCAAGACGGCTTCGGCGAAGGACCTGCCCAAGTATGCTTCGAAGATTGTTCAACAGATGAAGACGATGCCCATCGAGCTAAGGAAACGGCGGTTACAGGTTGGAGATGTGGATGAGAGATCTGTGCTGAGCGGAGCGACAGGGTTCTTCAGCCGGGAGCTGAAGATGGATGTCGAGGTGCACGGGGAAGAGGATCCGTCGTTGTATGATCCAAAAGGAAGGGCGAAGTTCGCTGAGCCATACAGGCCAGCGATATTCGTGGAGTAGAGTAGTCGAGTCGTCCTAGGCGATTAGAGGATCAGGTTCGCCATCATTATCCCGGTGACCGTACTGCTAAGCGCCAGAAACCCCAACGTTAGTATTAGCGAAATCACCAGTATTGCCGATAGCAGTCAGCGCGTAGTAGCCGGTTGGAACATTCGCAACGACAAACAAGCCTGTCAATTGCCCATCTGAAATTTGACAGCTAATGGTTCCACCCGCAGCTACAGCATCCCCCGCGAGCGTGCATGAATTGTCATTCAAAGAGAACCCAGATCCGAACACCTGCAACGTGCCGCCTGGAAAAGCACCGTAAGGGCTGACCTCGATTGTTGGGCTATTCTGCACGACGAGGATAGCTTGAACCCAATCTCCTTGGCTGGGCGAACAGCCGTTGTTTCCAGGGCAAGCCGTGACCTCAATCACGTATTGACCGGGCGGTGCATCTCCCAGTGTAAAGCTTCCGGTGAAATTCCCGGTGGTACTGCTACCACCGTTTATGACGCAAGCTACGCCCAGTCTAGGATTATCATTGTTGATTACTAGGGCGTTAGTTGGACTTGAGATAGAGCAGCTTTGATCTTGGTCCGGTGCCTCCGTCACATAACCCGAAACATTAACTACCATTCCCACTTGAGCTGCAGCCGGGCTTAGATCCAGAAAGCCTGAATTCGAAGCAACTGAACAGCCGGATACGCATCCCTGCTGTGGTTGCGAAGCGGCGGCACTCGACAACGGGAACACTAGAAAAGCTAAAAGAGACACGATAATCACGAGGGAACTCGATGCTTTCAAGAATACATGCCTCAAATCTTGCCGCGCCTACCGCGAGGCGGGATTTAGGCGTTTCAGCGAAATCGAACTGGCATTACGATTACATTCATTATTTCGGAAATCAGAACAAGCCGAAATTGCTACGAGTGGTTCAATTATCGATTCTGTCACGCCTTCGAAAAGCGGCTTCAAGCGTTAGGCATTGCACGGATGCAACCCAGCTGCGTGCATCGCTCCGGCAGCTGAAACGTTTCGCTGAAAATTCGCGACGAGACTGGCAGTGTCAAGAACGCTAGCGCTTGCTAAAGTTGAAGGATCGGGAGCGACAAATGCGCAGTCCCTCGAAGGGACTGGGGCACAGAACTGTTCTGTAATCGGCTACAAACTAAATTTTCTGGTTATAATCTCTTCATCATCTACGCATAGAACTGCTCGGAATTGGTGATCGCACGCGTACGAATCATCATTCTACTGCGAATATCGAAGGCGGTTGCACGATTTTCTATCTAACAGGTGTAAGAATTCGTCGTGATTACTTGCGTTAACAGTACAAAATGCTGGCAAACCTTAAATCTAAATCAGACGCGATATTGTCCAGTGAAATCATTTGGTTCTTCATCTCTTGGCTCTTCCGGCACTCGGTGTCGCAGCCGCCCATGCGGCCGCTGGTTCCGCGGCAATAGCAGGTGGACACGTCGCTGCTGGATCTTTCGCGACTGCTGGTGCGTTCGCGGCCGGCGCACCCATATGGACTGCTCACGCAGCGGGCGCTTGGGCTCCCACTATTGGCGCCGGTGCTTGGGCGCCAGGCGCAGCAGCACCATGGTTTGGCGGTTGGGGATTCAACAATTTCTGGACTGGAGCCGCCGTGGGAGGAATTGTTGGTGGAGCAGTAGGATTGGGTGTTGGAGCTGGAATAGGGTGGTATGCTGCTAGACGCCCTGCCCGTCAATACTACTACGCTCCGCTTCCTTCGTATTAGCTAAGTCGTTTCGCTGACCGTAGAAGAACAAGCTTCTACGGTTAGTTAACAATCACGTCGGGCGGCCAGCGATTTCGGTAGCATGGCGCGCGCAGGCCGCTAGCGCCCGGCATTTCCGTTCATGATCATGAATATTCCGGTAAGGACGGCTATTATCAACCCCGCCCAGAAACCTCCGCCAATGAAGAGGCTGAGAATCGCGGCTGGGAAGATCACGAACGCTGCTAGGACCCGAAAGCCAAGCATGTATAGGAATATTGCGCCTGCAATCACCAGACTCAAAATGACGCCGAGTATGAAACCAAAATTCCAAGGCGGGCCAAGAAGCGTTACCCAGGGGAAGAAAGTGGCCCAGGGGTTGAAGAACCATGAGTACAGTAATGCTTGGGCGTTGGCGTAGATCAGTATTGCCGAAATAGTAAGCAACATAACCATAAGTAGGCTATAGCGTCGAACTACCGGAGCTTTCGCGGGGTAAGGGCCGTAAATTGTGCCGCCCGGCGGCAACCCTTGTGGTACGCCTTGCGCGTACACGGTCGGTGCGACAGGTGGAGCCGGTTGCGCGTACGGCGTAGGCGCGAATGGAGGTTGAGGTTGGTTCACGACGGTTGCGTGGTAACAGGTTGGGCAGAGGAATAGCTCTCCGTACGGTTTGCTGCATGACGCGCAGATTCGTCGTCCACATCTAAGGCATACATTTGTTGCCGTAAGGTTCGGGTGGTAATAGCAGGTGTAGGTCAAAGGTTTCAACATCTCAATTGACAGGTACGTTAGGCACAAATGGAGAGCGGGCCGGTTTGACTTGATAGTTAGTAACAAGAAAATGTCAAACCTCGCCCACAACCGAACACAGGAATTCGATGCTCAATGGTGAATAACGAAAACGCCTGAAAACAACCAATCTACGGGTATTCGCCAAATTTCGCCGGCCAAGATGCTTCTTCGGTCGTCTGCGGCCTCAGAGGTTGCTCGATTTCGGGGATCAAGACTTCTTCGCCTCAACGCTTTTAGTTTGGCGCGGTCGGATTCGGGTTGGGCCCGTAGCTCAGTCTGGATAGTGCTTCCAGCCGCGGGGCATCTAAAGCACAGGCCCTCTAAACGCTTCCTTGCGAAGCGGGAGAAGCCTGGGGTCCGGGGTTCGAATCCCCGCGGGCCCGCCATTACTAAACTCGGGACCGTAGCTCTCAGTGAGATTGGAGCCTTTGCTTACTGGATGCAATCGAACGGGTATAGACCAGCAACTATCAGCCACACTGTAAGAACCTTCCTCTTCTTTCCTGCTACCGAATGTCCGTCGCCTAATCTTCCGAATTGCAATAACGGTGACTGCCAATACTAAAATACTAAAATCTCCAAGAGAGCCACCAGTCAAACCAACTTTGCTTCATGATAAAGATAATACCGCGGGTCCGATATCGTCAGCGCGGGAAAGAAGAAATGGGCGCATCCAGCGGGGCACTTTGGGGCGTGCTCATATCCTATGTTGTTGTAATATTTAGTGAG
>CAZHKA010000066.1:0-6960 GCA_964533505.1 uncultured Candidatus Bathyarchaeia archaeon
CGAAGTGCAGCGACTGGCCTTTCAAGACCGTTATACCACTCACACAGAGTGTCTGCGGATAACCGGCGGCTTCGGCGTAGAGATCGTAAACGCCAGGTGCGAGGCCCTCTACTTCATAGTGGCCGTTCGCAGTGTTATTCAGATAAGCCTGGCCGTCGATCGTGGGTAGGTCCGGTCTGTTCTGACCTGTGTACGGGTCGAGACGCATCGTCATATGCGCCCACACCTTACCAGCCTCCGCAATCGGCTGCTGGTAAAGCGTGGCGTTGTAGCCCGCGTACCGGAGAGTTCCCGTTATGATAGCCGGATCAGTCTCACCCTTCACAAGCATAACAGGCCAGTTCTGTGGCGGAACCCAGACATCAGGATTCTCGCCTTGGGCGGCACCGCCCGATGACGGTAAGGTTGGTCCGACGCCGTACTGGTTGGCTCCAGAGGCTCCGTTGGAGTAGAGGAACATTTTGAAGAAGTATCGTCCGGCGATGGGCGGTGCGGTTACGCCGTTGATTCGGACGTAGTACCATTCACCGGCGCTCGTGAAGTTGAGGAACTGATGGTTGTAGCAGTCATGCGCCCCACAGTTCCCATCGATTCCGGAGTCGGTGGTTATCAAGACGAGTGTCCAGCCAGGTGCGTACCTGTCGTCTGGAGCTAGTCTGCCGACCCAGATGTTGTCGTAGCTGTTCGTCAGAGTGGTAACGATTTGTGAGGCGTCTTTAACAAGGAACTCCGGTGGGATCATGATGCTGAGGGTGTCCCAACCATAATTATCCTTCAAAGCAGAACAATGCTGAAGTTCGGCGATTCCGCCTTCATAAGGCGTACACCATGTGGAAGGTGTTCCTGTTGCGTTTATCGCGAAGACCAGGTCACCAGTCGAGCTCGTTAGCACGGCGCCGAAAGGCGCGTACGTGTCTCCTTCCAGCTGATACCAACTGTTGCTCGGTGCACCCGGCGGATTACCGTTCGGGTAAGGTGCCTCATAGCCCGGCGCACAATTACTGTTGACCGTATTCGGGAACCCATCATACGCACACTGACCAGCTCCAGGCCACACGTAGCCGATCGGGCCTGCGACGTGTGGATCAAAATTGTGAATATCGAACGGGTTCGTTCCAGATGGCATGCCAAGCGTAAATGTCGCCTGGGCTGGAACCATAATTGCAAAAGTGCTGAGTAGGAATATTGCGATTGTTAGCGTTGCAACTAATTTCTTCTGCAAATTTTCATTTTCTCCCTTAATTTATTAGCGTAACTCTTACGCAAAACCGGCATGGGCACCCTAGTCCTTTATTAAATGAACAGTCGAAACCTGAAATACGAAAAAAATTCATGTGAACTCACATGCAGTAACGTGAGTCAACATAAGCGACAACCGCTAAAGTGACCTTTAAGGCACGCCTATACTCTTCCACGGTGCGCTTTGCAATTGACGCAAGCCGCAACAGACTTGTTTCCGAGCAACGTAATCTAATTGCGTTCAGAGACTCAACCGCCGGCTTATGGCTTCCTAACTCGGTATAGATATGCGAAAGTGCGCGCCTAGGAACTTTTGATTAGAGACAATGGATTAGTACTTATCATGGTTGCCCCGCCGACCCTCTGAAGGGAACTAACAGCCTTGCCAAGATTAGCAGCAATCGACGTTGGATCCAACGCTATGCGCTTGGCCATTGCATCTGCAGATGATGATGGAAGAATGCATGTAATCCAAACCGACCGGGAAGCTGTCCGGCTGGGGGCCGATGTTTTCTCAAAGGGAGAAATCTCCGATGCACGACTCGTGGAAACGATGGAGGCATTCCTCAAGTTTCGGAAACTCATCAACGATTACAACGTTAAATTGGTTAAGGCGGTGGGCACAAGCGCACTTCGTGAGGCAAGGAACCGGGATTATTGTATAAGGCAAATCGCCAAAACAACCGAAATAACAATCGATGTTATCAGCGCGGAAGAGGAAGCAAGGCTGGCCTTCCTGGCCGTTTCGACGGCCGTTAAACTTCAAGGGAGGACGGCTCTCTTGGTTGACATCGGCGGTGGGAGCGTAGAAGCGAGTCTTGCAAATGAGAACGAAATCATTTCCACCGAAAGCTTCGGAATCGGGACAGTGAGACTATTGCAGATGCTCGATGAGAGAAAACAGGAGGACAGAGTGTTTCGTCAATTGGCGCGTGAGTACATAAATGTCACCGGAACTCGCCTCAGAAGATCAATCGGGGAACGCACTATAGACACTTGCATTGCAACCGGCGGCAACGTGGAATCTCTCGGAGACCTACGGGTGCAACTGTGCGACGCCAACGACGACCGCTCAATAACATTGGACGAGCTTGACACAATTCTGAAACAACTCCAATCGAGGACTTACGAAGAACGGATCAAGGACTTCGGCTTACGACGGGACCGAGCCGACGTCATAATCCCGGCCATAATAATCCTACAGATCATTGCAAAGGAAGCGCGAGTTCAGGAAATTGAAATCCCCCGTGTAGGGGTTAGAGAAGGCCTTTTGGTCGACATGTCCCGCAGGTTAGGCCATGGATCACGGCCGCCCGATCGGACCCAATTGATTACCTCCGCGAGGCTCTTGGGAAGAAAATATGATTACGAACCCGAGCACGCTCAAATAGTTTCCCGGTTCGCGACCGAATTGTTTGATGCAACAAAAGGCCTTCATAAGTTAGGCTCGGATGAGCGAGTCTTACTTGAAGTCGCCGCGCTGCTTCACGACATCGGATATTATGTGGGCACCATGGATCACCATAAAAACACGTGGTATCTGATCAATGCCTCTCCCTTAGTCGGCGTGGACGATTCAGAGAAAGCGATGATAGCCCTTGTTACACGATACCATACACGGGCTCTCCCGAAGCCTAGCCACAAGGAATTCACGGATCTTCCGCCGAAACGACGAAGAACAGTTGTGATCTTGGCAGCAATTTTGCGGCTCGCGGAAGCGCTCGACCGGGAACACGGCAATAAAGTTCAGAGCCTCAAACTTACCGTTCGCAAGAAGAAAGTTTACTTGATGCTTAGAGGCGAAGGAGACTTGTTGCTTGAAAGATGGGCGCTAAGCCGCGGAGCTCAGTTGTTCGAGAGGACATTCAAAAAGAAATTAGTGGTTCAATGATGAGCGCCTCCAAACCGACAACTCAAAGACAAACGACGAAGCGGAAACCCCAAACAGAACGAGAAAACAGTTTGCCCCAGACTGCTAACGGGTCGAAAAAAACCAAGATCGTACTGCAACCTAAGCGTGGGGTAGAGGAAAAGGAAAGAGGGAGTTCTCCCTCAACCAGCGTCGCACATCCTTCGAGTCGACAGGAGCCGCTGAAACTCCCCCCGCCGAATCGGCCGAAGAGTACGACGTTGAAGGAAAGACGGAAAACAACCGTACTACCCGCGCGTGAGTCGGCCGCTCCGGACGCCTTGAACTTCGTCACGCAAGGTCTGGAGAGATGGTGGAAAGACTATCTGACGTGTCTGGACCGGTTCCTGGGGTCAGCGTCGGGCAAGAACGTGCACGACGTTCGAGTTGCCATCAGGCGACTCAGCACGGCATTCGACCTAATCGACAGATTCAACCCGGATAACATGGTTAGACGCGCCAGAGCTAAACTCAAGGAGCAAATGTCAGCGCTCAGCTCTCTGCGGGACGCACATGTTGAAATTGTAAGAATGCGCGGATTTCTTAAGGAGCTCCCGGAGACGAAAGCATTCTACGATGAACTGCTCAATAAGGAGGCTCAACAGCTAAAGGCAGTTAAGAAAATCAACTGGAAGCAGGACAGGAAATTCATCGAGGTTTCATACAACAGAGCCTTACTCCGGCTAAACGCTCGGCGAACGACATCAAGCGGAGAGAGTACCCGCAGAATAATTGAAGCCTCGATCGATGTTTTGTTCGATAATCTGAGCAAGAAGTTAGATGAGGTCACGCAGTCGGATTTTGCTTCAATACATAAGGTCCGGTTGGCTTTCAGGCCGTTGAGGTACACGCTTGAAATTGTTCAGCCGCTCCTCGGATTGGACCGGAAGCAGCTGAGGACTGCCGCTCTCCTCGCCAGAGTAATGGGACACATTCAGGATCTCGACGTTCTGATGAAAGAGCTAGTGGAGTCGAATTGGAGGAAAGAGCGAGGACTCACGGCAGTTGCAGAGATATGGTTGAGCCTTGAACGACAGAAGGCTGAGGCGACACAACGCTTCTTTAGACAAGTCCCGAAATTCGGGACCATTTGGAAACCAATAATTCACGATGAAGCTAAAACCACGGCCCCACGAGCCCAAACCTTGTACGTGCTAAGACATGGAACCGCGGTTAACCGGGGCGATCCCGCTTATCCACTCGATTCAGACCGGCCGTTGACGATTAAAGGCATTAAGAGAATGCGACGGATCGCTGATGGAATGCGACGAATACGACTCGGATTTGACGTAATTCTTTCAAGCCCATACCGACGAGCGCTCGAGTCCGCGTTCGTTGTCGCCCGAGAATACGAGGCGGGTGAGAGTTTGCAGACGATCCAAGCGTTAAAGGCCGAGGTGCTGCCCGAAGAAGTAATCAGAACCTTGCTAGACAAGTTCTCAACGTGCGGAAGATTACTACTGGTGGGACATGAGCCTCAACTGAGCGCATTGGTTTCGACGTTAACCTCTGGAAGCGCAGGCGCAAGACCTCTACTGAAGAAAGGTGGGCTCTGTAAGCTCCAGGTTGATGGGTTGCAGGTGGGCAAGTGCGCGACGCTTGCGTGGTTATTGACTCCGAGACAATTGATTACCATGGCCTGAGGTAATGCCAAACTGTTTCACGCTAGACGTCTTCGCCGGCTCTCAACCTTAGCGCCGCGTACCATTGCGCGAGCTTGTAGTCTTCGGCTCTGTAGTCGGGCCTGTAAGGTTTTATGTCCAGCACTGGTGTTCCGTCGAAACAGTCCAAGCCGCGAACCGTTAACTTTCCGTCGTCAATCTTCACCAGTTTCACGAGGCTGAGGCCGATTGGGTTGGGCCGTGTGGGGGAATCAATTGCGAAAACACCCACGAGCGGTAGCTCCTCAGGCTTGAACCCTTTCATGAGTAGCCTCCGCGGCTTAACCCTTAATGCCCCTATTTGTTCCGGCCTTAGTTGATTGAAGTAACTGAGCACGAAAATGTGTGAGAACCCCTCGAGGCCCTCCAACGCCTCCTTAAACTCGGGATATATCTCGACAACAGCCTCGGATTCCTTCGCCCTAAGTCTCACATCGTCCTTTGAAGCTGAAGTTCGAACCAATCCGATGGGCCTAAGGACTGTACCCTCACTGGGGAACATGCCAGCTTCCCCACCGAAGATGGATTTAGGTGTAATCGAGCGAATTCATTAAGGAGCGTTTCAGATTGGGAAAGGTAGGTCTAATCGCCGTTAGCTAGTCGGGTTAGGTTCCCTTCGTTGATTAAGGAGCTTGGCGATTTCCATTCTCTTGTTGAACTCTCCACCGAGAAATTAGGCCGTAGGGGTCGGCGTATTTGGATGAAGCTTGACCGGCGTCGGTGGTAGGCCACGCGTCCTCACCTGTGGAACCAACCGGTTCTGCTTGCTCATTTTGGAACAGATAGTAGTCGCCGCTCGGGCCGTATCTGCCGAAATCCACCACCATGGCCAGTCTCCAGATTCTCGACCAATATCGAGTACCACGCGGCGACGCTTGCCCGGCAGTTTCGTTGGGGATTGGTTCTGGAGGTGTACTCTTCCGGTCTCGATTGATCGGATCGGAGAGCGAAGCGGTCAGTCTCGTTTCCCCCTAGGCCGGAATCGAACACAATTTGACATGATATGAGTACCCATCACTATTGCTTGCGCCATATCCGCAGTTCGCGCAAACCAGCTCCTCATTCGGTTGGGAAACATCTATGTTCCCGCGCGGTTCAATAGCTCGATTTTGTTGCATGTGTTGGGCTTCCATTCTTCATCGAGGCTTCGATAATGCGTGGTAGCTTTAGACGAATTCCATGTTGAAGTCAGAACGTTACGTGACAGTACGCGAATCGTATGACAAACGGAGAGGAGTTATTTCACGCATGCATGTGTCCGTTTGTCAGCCGCACCGGTCGTTCAATGATCCAGTCGAGATCGCTCTGTTCAACCGTTTTTCTCCATTACTTCCTTGTCCTTGATGCGGCTCCCGATGAGCATCCGAACGATGGTGCCGTAGAAGCCCTTTCTCGCGTTTCCGGCACCGTATGCCGATTCTACGATTATACGTTTGACCCCGTTCTTCTTCACGGCCGCGATAATGTTCTTCGTTGCCTCCGAGCAGATAGTGAGCGGCGTATGCCGCGATACCCCCAGCGCAGAAATTACCGCGTCGTGACTATTCACTGCATCTTCCACTTTAGATGCGTCAATCGCATCTCCCTGCATGACAGAGTTCGGCGGCGTGTATAGGCAGCCTCGACGGGTTTCGCACATATGCAGTTACTTGATGGCCTTGTTGGAGCCCTTGCTTAACGAGCTCACGCCCGGTCCCGCCCGCGGCACCGAATATGACGATTCTCACGTCAATCAACCGCCATAATTCGAATTGGGCATCGGGATTCTTAGCCTTACGGTGGACTTAACCACGCCGCGTGAGACAGCCGCCGCTGTGTTCAGGAGAACCTGATAATCGGCGACGAGCGTGCCGCAAGCTCCTATCACTTAACCTTCAGAGAGCATCGTCTGCACTAAAACGTGCGTATAGAGAGTCTGCTTATTTTGAGTGAAAAAGAGAAAGAGGGGCGGGCGCCTTTGTGGGGCGCTCGGACGCTTATTTGCGTCTTCGTTTTAGTAGGTATACTGATGCTGCTAACGCTGAGAAGGCGACAACCGCTACTCCACTGAATTCGGGGACTGGTATGTTGCTTTGTTCTAGGTAGACGTTCTGGCCTGTGCCTGTCTGGCCTGGTGAGACCGAGACGCTCCAGGTCTGAGGTGCATAGCCT
>CAZHKA010000067.1:0-12823 GCA_964533505.1 uncultured Candidatus Bathyarchaeia archaeon
CAGAGTGGGGCGATGCCCTTCAGTGAAGTTTGCGTGTTAGTGTCGTGGGCGACAAGGGCTGAGAAATCGGCTTGCCGAGGTTTTAGCCCTGCGGCGAATCTGCTCCAACGGAAATAATAGCATTAAGCAACATATGAAACATCACGGTATGAACGAGGGCGAATAGCGCATGGACACTGAAGCGAAACTAGAGTTAGTAACCCGGAACGCTGAAGAAATCATTACCCGAGAGGAAATGCGAACGCTGCTGGAAACGAACACTCGCCCGCGCGCTTACTGGGGATTCGAGGCCAGCGGCATGATGCACATTGGGATGGGACTCATTTGCGGCAGAAAGATCATCGATATGGTAGAGGCCGGGTTCGACTTCATCATATTCCTAGCCGACTGGCATTCGTGGATTAACAATAAACTTGGCGGTGATCTGGAGAACATTCGAACTTGCGGCGAATATCTGAAGCAATGTTACACTGCTCTAGGAATCCCTCCCAGCGCACGTTATTTGTGGGCCTCCGATTTGACCTCCCAAGCCGCGTATTGGGAAAAAGTGATCAGGGTCGGCAAATCGGTTAACGTAAACAGGATCTGGCGAGCCTTGCCAATCATGGGTCGAGAGATGGACCAGAGCGATCTAGAGGCCGCTTCCACATTCTATCCCTGCATGCAAGTGGCAGACATATTCCAGATGAAACTAGACGTCGCCTGCGCAGGCATGGACCAGCGGAAAGCCCACGCATTGGCACGTGACGTCGCCGACAAGCTGGGATGGCATAAACCCACGTGCCTACACACGCACCTCCTCCCCGGCCTCGCGGGCATGAAGAGAATGGATACTACGAAGTTTGATGAAAATCAACAATTCAACACCGAGATCACATCAAAAATGTCGAAAAGCGTCGCCGAGAGCGGCATAGTTGTACATGATGAACCAGAAGTCATCAGAAAGAAACTGCGGTCTGCCTACTGCCCCGAGAAAGACATTGAGAACAACCCCGTCATTGCAATCGCCCGGTACGTGATCTTTCCGTGGCTAGGGAAGTTCACCATAGATAGACCCACCAAATATGGCGGGCCCATCTCATTCCCAAACGAGGAAGAATTAGAACAACAATATCGGATGGGCAAAGTGCATCCTTTGGACCTCAAGAACTCCGTGGCCGAGGGCTTAATCAAAATCCTAGAACCAGTCCGAGAAGAATTCAAGCAACACCCAGAACTGCTCCGTAAAATGGAACAAATGGACATCACAAGGTAACAACACTCGATGCGTGCTCCAACTCAAGTCAGATTCGAACGCCTCCAAAAACTCATCCAACGTCTAAGCGAAGAAGTTCAGAACGGCGGCGTCATCGTGGTCGAAGGATCGCGAGACAAGAAGTCGCTCGAATCCATGGGCATACGAGGGCGAATCGTCTGCATTCAGAGCAGCCGACGCAGCGCATTCAGTTTCGCGGAACAACTTGGCGAAGAGAAGAACGTGATCGTCTTGATGGACTTCGACCGCCAAGGCGTTTTCCTCGCCAATCGTCTAGCACGGTTTCTGAACTCTCAGAACGTCCACGCAAACCTCGTACTATGGCGCGAGTTGCGTAGTCTTACTAGGTCCGAGCTTAGAAGTATCGAGGAGTTGCCCCAGCTCCAAGATAGACTGGCAAGCGAAATGCAATTCCACCGATCCGCGGTCGCGGACGCTCGCCGTCATTCGTAGGCTTCGCATTTAGAGCGACGATTGCATAGTTCGAACCATGTCAACTAGTCTGTTTGAATAGCCCCATTCATTGTCATACCAAGCAAAGACTTTCACAAGCCGATGATCCAAGACCATTGTGGAAAGAGAGTCGAAGACAGCGGAGTGCGGGTTTCCGACGACGTCCACCGATACTAACGGATCCGTTGAATATTCTAAGATTGACTTCATTGGCCCACTCGCGGCCGCCTTAAACGCGTCATTCACAAACTCAACAGTAACGTCACGATTGACCTCGGCTACGAAATCGACAATCGACCCATCCGGCACAGGAACTCTTAGGGCAACCCCATGCAGCTTACCCTTCAGTTCTGGAATCACCTCAGCGACGGCGACCGCCGCGCCCGTGGAGGTGGGGATTATGGACAAAGCCGCGGCCCGAGCTCTTCGAAGGTCGCTGTGAGGAGCGTCGTGTAGTCTTTGATCGCCCGTGTAAGCGTGGGCGGTGGTCATGAAACCATGTTTGATACCGCAAGAATCATTCAGGATCTTAACAACAGGTGTTACGCAATTAGTCGTGCAGGAGGCGAGCGACACTACGTCATGCTTCTTCGGATCATATTTGTCGAGGTTTACGCCAGGAACAATAGTGATGTCTGGGTTCCTTGCGGGCGCCGAGATGAGGACTTTCTTAGCCCCGCCTATCATATGCTTCGACGCGGCCTCACGGTTTGTGAATAGGCCGGTGGATTCGACGATTATTTCCGCGCTGTATTTTGACCATGGAATCTCGGACGGATCCTTAACGGAGAGAATCTTGATGGCCTTCCCATCGACTCTGAACCCATCCGACTCAACCGCCACGGTCTTCTGAAACCTACCTGCCACTGAATCGTATTTCAGTAGATGGGCTGCGGTCTTAGGGTCCATGATGTCGTTTGCGGCTACGATCTCAAGCCCGGCGTTTGTGGCGGCCCTGAAGAAACAGCGACCTATTCGTCCGAACCCGTTGATTCCAATCTTCGCCATGGTTTCACAACCGGCTCACGTAGCTCCTCAGGGTGGGCATAAGATGTTTTCCCAGACGTAAACTGGGACACATGAAGGCACATAGCGTTTATATGGTAAACAGAGATACGTACGATTTGAATGCTCATGTTGTTCATGTATCGTCCTAAGGTTAACGTGAGCAAACAAGGAGGTTCATTTGTAATTGGGATCAAATTCTCAATATGCAGCTACGACGAAGTATATGATTGTCGCTCGATTCGAAGTGGAGGGCGTAGTAGAGAAACCTGACGTGATAGGCGCCATTTTCGGTCAGACAGAAGGCCTGTTTGGTCCGGATCTGGACCTGCGCGAACTACAGAAATCCGGTCGAATCGGACGGATCGAAATTCAACTGGAATCAAAACAGGATAAGACAACCGGCGTAATCACGATTCCGTCGAGTCTGGATAAGACATCGACCGCCATCATAGCGGCGGCTGTTCAAAGCGTGGACCGCATTGGCCCATGCCTAGCGAAAGTTTCGCTTGAAAAAGTCGCGGACATAAGAGAGGATAAGCGCAAGCAAATTCTCGACAAGGCGAAGGACATCCTGAGAACTTGGGTTGTCGAAGAGTCGCCAAGCACAGACGAGATGGTGAAAGATGTTTCCGGCGTCATTCGCTCCTCAGACGTCGCGGAATATGGGCCTGAACACCTTCCTGCCGGCCCGGAAGTGGCTACCAGCGGTTCGGTAATATTCGTGGAAGGCCGCGCCGATATTGTTAACCTGCTAAGATGCGGGATCCGAAACGCAGTTGCAATAGAAGGAACAAAGATCCCTAGGACGATAATTGAGCTCAGCAAGAACAAGGAGACAACTGCGTTTCTTGACGGCGACCGAGGCGGTGACCTCATACTCAAGGAACTGATGCAAGTTGCACCGGTCGATTACGTGGCTCGTGCGCCCCTGGGCAAAGAGGTTGAAGACCTGGTTCCGAAAGAAATCATGAAATGCCTGCGTGAGAAAGTGCCGGTTGAGGTAGGCAGGCCGATTGCAAGACCTGAACCCATTCCAGTAGCCCGCCCACCGCCAGTTCAGCTACCACCCGAGATTATCGCCAAGGCACGGGAACTGAGAGGCACGCTGGAAGGTGTCCTGCTAAACCATGACGGAAACGAGGTTGCCAGATTACCAGTCAGCGAACTTGCAGGTAAACTCTCGGAATATCAGGGTGTGGAAACGATTGTATTTGATGGCGTGGTTACGCAAAGACTACTGGACCTGGCGGAAGAGCGTGGCGTCAAGCTCGTGGTAGGAGACCGCCTCGCCGAATTAGCTAAGCGCCCCGCATCCATCAAGATCATGACACTACCTGAAGTAGCCGGCCCACCTACCGTCTAAACGCCCAGTTGCGCTTCCGTCACACCGAAGCCTTCAAGGATCCGCATAGCCGCAGGCTTAACCTGGCTCTGCACGTAATAATCAACATCTAAGTCCTCGAGCTTAGCCGCGTGGTACGGGATGGCTCTCTGAAACAGAGCCCCCCTTCCTTTCACGATAACATACGCCACCTTATCCCCAACCGTCACATGCCATCCCTCTTTGGCTAACTTCTTCGCAGCCTCAACATGAGGTGCACTAATACGATATTTTTCGATTGGTTTCGTCAAGGTTTTCCAAATGATGCAGCTTTTGATAGGGACCTTATGATTCCTCAGCCGTTGGACAGTCTCTCTGACGTCTGCAATCGCAAGGCTGGTTGAATCATGCTTCAGGATTGCACTTAGAACGCTTTCTTGGACTGAACGGGCGATATCGGACCAGTCACCCCGAATTACCTCCAACCCGACGATATCCAGGGTTCCATCAGGCCTTAACCCGGCGTAGCGTTTCATCGCTTCCGTAAACAAAACCCGTTCGTATTCGGCTTCGACCCTAATCTCCAAACCAGAGTCCTTCGAATCAGAATCCTTTGTTTTCACCCAATCGATCAATTCTCGGACCCGTTGCTTATCGTTGGAGACGAAGATTGAATCAGTATCACTGTAGATGACCTCCAAACCAAGCGACGTTGCCTTAGCAATGGTTTCCGTGATTAACTGTCTTCCAAGAGCGGCCGCCGACTCCGCCACTTCACGTACGTACCACCTTGCCCCCGCCCATCCCGCATAGCCGTAGCATGCGTTTGTCATGACTTTGATAGCCCTCTCACGTTCCCGGAACACTCTCGACACTGGCTCCCCCGTAGAATGAGCTAGTTCGCTCTGGATGCGGGCTCGGTTTTCGATTAGAGAGGACAGGGCGATTCGGTAGAACCCATCTGGCTTCTTTCGGAAGGGGTAGCCAAATTCAGGGATTAGAAACACAGATTCGGGTGAAACCTCCTCCTCCGGCCCTACCAGAGTGTCCGGGGAAAGGTTGTTCCTCCTCATGAGGCTGGGATACATTGACGCAAAGTCAAGGACCGCGACATTTTCGTAAACTCCAGTCTTTGGTTCTTGTACAAGCGCGCCTTTGTACGTTAGGTAGGGCAGTTCATTTTTCTTCGGAATCAACTCGCCAACCTGACGAGCTATTCTAAGAAAATACGAATCGACACGGAAGCCGACTGCTGTGGCCATTACTTGATCCAAGGGAAGCCCCGTTATCGCAGAGAGTTGAAGCGGATAGTTGATCGTCTCTCGCGCCAATTCAAACAAGACTTGCGCGGTCACTTTGGTATCTTCGATAAGTTGCCGCTGCCCAGATGGGGTTGTCCATAGGGCATGTGTTTCCCAGTCATCCCGCGCGCATAGTTTATCGGCGGTTGGAAGTTTGAAGTAGGCGGCTAGATTCTTTAGATCCTTAACCTTAACCTGTGGAATTCCGTTAGCCAGGTCCGCAAGGTCTACGTTTGCTCTTCCAGCGATAGATAAATGCCCGAAGACGCTAGTATGTAGTTCGCTGCCATCGCGCCCCGGTGACAGTTTTTTCTTATTGAGGTTCGCGCGTTGAATCAAGTACTCCCATTGCCACTTGTTCGTATCGTATCCAACGATTACGTCCGGGTCGACGTCGCCGATTGCGCGATTGAATGAGGTTAAGAGTTGAGAGTCGTCGCCATTTGCGGCGGTGAAAACAGAGGCGTCTGAATCAGTGGCGACCGCCAGTGCATGAATAGGGTCGCGTTGAGGTATTGCGGTACCTCGTTGCCCTACCGCTAGGATAGCGAACGCCAATAACCGAAGTCGGGGTGATTCACTTGAACAGACTCCGCTGGGAGGTGAGGTCCCGATATACTTGCAATCTGCCGCTACACCTTCAATCGACGCAGGTTCAACCTCACACTCGTTCCATCCACTGGTTGTAAGGTTCAGGTCCGTAACGTAATGCGTCGAAAGTCTTAGATCATCAAAGCTTGTCCCTCCTCGAAATTTTGGCAATAGTTTCGCGTAGTCCGAGACGCTTTTGGGTTGCGAACATTCGATCCGGAGAACGGTCCGCTCTTTGCCAAGCAACTTTCTGTTTTCGGTCGAGACACGAGTGATGTTGGGGAACCGATTCTTATCGACGTCCAAGTACTTTAGAGCCGCCTCTATATCGTCAGAAGGAAGGAAGTAGAAGTACGGCGCTATTTGTGTTGCAACGATAATTACCCGCTGGTTTCGGTCGTCAATTCCCCATAGCCGAACGCAAGGTCTACCCTCCCAGAGTCCTTCATTCAGGTCGACGAGCCAGAATCGGCACCTCATCTAGTTTCACTCCCCCGCAGCTCAGGCTCCTCTGAGAGAAAGGAGCATTTTCACCGCCGTGCAACCGTCCTCGTAGTAATTTTCGATTTCGCCTTCCCGTATGAAACCCAAACATTCGTACAGCGTAATGGCATCAATATTATCCCGCTTCACTTCCAACCGCAACTGCTCGACTCTTGGGTTCAAATTTGCTTGCAATCTTTGGATCAGCGCAGTTCCGAATCCGCGACGACGATATTTGCTAAGCACCCCGACGGATATCAAATGCGCCGATTTTCCGGCCGTTGTGGCCACGCAGTAACCTACAACAGTTCCTGCAGGATATTCAACCACAAAGAAGGTGTCGGGATAATCGTGTAGGAGTTTAGCAATCAAGTCATGCGGGTAAGGTTCCGAAAATGATTCGTCCTCGACCCTATAAACCGCGGCAAGGTCCTGCTGATTTGCTAATCGAACGCGGGCAAGGATCAACTCGTTATCAACCAGCGACAGAAGTCAAGAAGAAACGAGTTCTGGTAGTTAACGGTTAAAGAAAGTTAAATATGACAGACTTGCTGTGACGCTTCTCACAAGTTCGCGAGGACATGCAGTTGTCAGAGAAGAAGGCACCTCAACGCTGGGGTATAGCCAACATTTACTCTTCGTTCAACAATACTCTGGTTCACATAACTGACCTCAGCGGTGCCGAAACCATCTCGCGAAGCGCGGGCGGTCAGCACGTTAAGGCGGACCGGCTTCAGGGATCCCCCTATGCAGCGATGCAGGCGGCCGCAGCCGCGGCTCGCGTCGCGAAGGATAGGGGCATAACCTCCCTGCACATTAGGGTTCGAGCTCCGGGAGGGCATAAAGCGAGAACTCCTGGACCTGGGGCACAAGCCGCGATCAGAATGTTAGCACGTGCCGGCTTTAGGATTGGTAGAATAGAGGACGTGACTCCCGTACCACACGATGGCACGAGACGACCCGGTGGCCGCAGAGGCAGACGCGTCTAAACCAACAATCTGGCCTTATCTCCAGACGCGGACACCCTCCTTACGGGATTCGAAGATTCCCGGTTACGCCTTGTACCTTAAGATGGCGGCTATACCGCCGAAGGAATCCTTCAGCATCACTCCCTCATCCGTCTCCGTCGAGATTATGGCGATCTTGGCGTTTTGCTTCTCAGCTATATCGATTAATTCATCCACTAGGTCAACGGTATTGTCGATATAGAGCGCATTTGCATGGCACTTCTTGCAGGGCGTGCCCATCAGGTCCTGTTCGAACTTGACTAAGTTGGCCTGCGGAATCAAGGAGTCGTCAAGGTTACCGCAATTCTTGCACTTCGTGAAGACATGTAGTATGTTAATTTTCTCGGATACGAGCAATAGGTCAACGATTCCGGTATTCAGGTATTTCCTAACCTGCGTCTCTCCATAAATTCCCAGCCCAGTTTCATGACCGATTTCGTAAAGGAACTTTTGGACAAGCCGCTTCTCTTCCATGTAGCGGACCCCCTTGAGCACGTCCTGGCTTTTGGAGATCACTTCCTCGACCCCCTGCTGACCAACGTAAGATGTATCGATCGTGGCGAGAATCTTCTCCTTCAGCATGTAGTTCAGATAGTCGCCTTCTTCGAAGTCATATTTGGTAGGCCCTGGTCCTCCAATAATTATCCCCTTCAAGCCCTCTACTTTGCTGAGCGAATCGTAACTGTGTGTAGCAATCCGTCGAAAGTAGTCGTTCATAGCTTGCTCTCTAATGCGTTCAAATCGCCTTGCCGATTGACCCCCAGCCCTATGTTTTCCAGGAATACCTGAAGTGAATTCCTGGAGAATCTCCATCCTCTGCCCTCTTACGATGCCCACAGTTGCTTCCTGCGAGTCAACAAGTATTACACCGAACGCGTCGCGTTCGGTAACCATCGCCAATAACGGTTCGATGTGAAATCTCGCGTCACATCGGTAGAAGTAGACGTTAATGGGTTCCGGAGGTTCCAGAACATACGTCTCCATCTTCTCGGTACCTGGACCACCATGCGGAATCGCACCGCAGAAGATCACAAGGCCGTTCTTGGGAGGCTCCTTAAACAACTTTAGTCTTTGAGTCACCCGGTCGATGGCATCCTGAACGTTCTTTCTCGTCGTCCGGGATTTGATGTTTGATGCTGTTCCATATTCCTCACGGAGGTTGGCCATCACTTCGTGAATCTTGCGGCCAGGGGGCACGTATAGGCTGATCAGTTCAGTGCCACGGCCTTCCTTGTTAGCCAGCATTTCCAATGTTCTTTTCAGCCGAAAACGCGAGACTGAATCTGCCGTGGCGGACATTGGAAACACAACCTTGCATGCGTTAGGTTTCGGATTTTATATAGGTTAGTCAAGGCCACGGAAATCAAATAACGCTCATCAACACTACCGGAATGGGAACCATTGTTGAAAGCCGTAGTCAAGCTCGGTGGGTTTGCGTTCCCGGGCCGACCAAAGAAACCACTCCTCAAGGAGTACGTTAAACTACTAAGCGGCCTAGTCGGGGAACACCAACTTGTCGTCGTTACTGGTGGCGGGGAAGTCGCACGCGCCTACATTACGTCGGCGCGTGAGATGGATGTCCCAGAATCTCTGTGCGACCATCTCGGAATTCTCACAAGCAGGCTCAACGCACGGCTATTGGCAGACGCACTCGGTGAGTACGCTTTCCCACAGATCCCGACTACCATCGGCGAGTTGAAGCATTACTTCGTATCCGGTAAGATCGTGGCAATGGGAGGACTAACGCCTGGACACTCAACCAATGCGGTCGCGGCCATCGCAGCGGAGACCGTAGCAGCCGAATTGCTGGTGAACGCAACCGATGTAGAGGGCGTATACTCGAGCGACCCCGCGAAAGATAAGAGCGCAAAGAAGCTGGACAAAGTTACTGTTAGCAAGCTCACGACCATTTTATCGAAAATGGAGATAATGGCGGGTGCGTACGAACTCATGGATCCGCTTGCTCTTCGAATCATTGGTCGGTCCAAACTCCGAACGGTCGTTGTGGACGGTAGAAATCCCGACAACGTGGCTAAGGCGCTAAGGAACGAAAAGGTAGGGACCCTAGTAACACAGGGGTAGTGGCCTGAGATTGTCTAAGCTAAGCGACGTCTTTCAATCAAAAGCGCAGGTAAAGCTTCTGGAATATCTTTTGGAAAACGCAGGGGCACAACGAGTATTCAACCAAGCAACTCTAGCAAACATGTTGGGACTTTCCCCATCCACCATCGCGAGAATTGTAGAACCGCTAATCAATGAGAAAATACTGCTTTACGAACGATTCGATAAAGGAATGAAAATATTCACACTCAACGAAGCCGACGAGAAAACACGTGCATTAATAGAGTTTAACCGGAAGTTGAAAGAATTCTAGCACGGCGCACGACGACGCACTGCGAACTCAAGGAATCGGTGGAAAACTCATTTTTCCGAGTTAGCGATCGCCTTGAACTTATCCGCCAGTGACTCACAGATCAAAGAACAAACTCTCCATTGTCTCAGATTATAGTTGATGCGAAGCTCCTCCATAGCCTCGACTACTTTGTCCTCTTCTTGCGGAGTCACCATAGAATTCACGTTTTGATGCGCCGGATAAATGGTCGAACTATTAAGCCTTCCCCGAGTCTTGAAGAAAGCTTGAGTCATTTTGCCTACTGGAGCTGCGTCTCTTCACCAACCCACTTCAGGTACGCGGACAAGCCGGCGTCGATTTTTACGGAGACGATCTCAGGCACACATAACTATTTAGCGCCCTTATTCGACGCTGCAATTCCGTGGATAATTTAGCCCTCGTCTTCATAACAAGGAGTCGTTCCGAGACATTTCTGATTTTATTCTTCCACCAGTAATACGTTATTGGGACGACGTTGACACAGGCAACGAGCCTGCTCTTCAATAGTTCTTGTGCAATCTTCTTGGCTTCCTTACCGTTTGCAGAGGTTGAGAATACGATGATGCGAATCATTTTCGTCTAGAAAGGTTTTAGTTGAACAGATTAATTTCACTGCCGAAGACCCAGATTGGCGTTAGCCCCGGACTTTCCCGCGATCCTTGCCGCCATCTGGCCAATACTTCCCCTACTCGCAATCTATCTCGCCGTTTGGGCCATAATCTGCGTTTTATGGTGGGTGTTCAAGGGTGAAAGGTTCGGAATCACCGGGCTTCCATACTATATCATTTACCGCACCACTCGTCTGAATGCATGGATTGAAAGAGTCTCAGCACGGGGCCCAACTGCTTGGAGGACGCTCTGGAACATAGGTGTCGTAATGGGCGTCGGTTCCATGATCTTCATTTTCTATAAACTCGGTACGAATCTCCTTTATCTTTTCGTAGGATCACAACAGGCGGCGCCAGCTCAAATTATCGTGCCCGTACCCGGAATTTTTGTCACCTTCCAAACTTTTCCTTTTCTGGCTTTGGCGCTATCCATCTGCCTCGTCTCGCACGAACTCTCACATGGAATTGCAAGCCTTGCCGAACGGATTCCGCTGAAATCGACCGGTGTCTTCTTTGTGCACATTTTTATGGGGGCTTTTGTTGAGCCAGAGGAAGAGAAACTGAGTCAAGCGCGATCTCCCACAAAGCTCAGAGTGTTCGCGGCAGGCTCGTTCATGAACCTACTCCTCGGCTTCATATGTATCATTCTCCTTGCCAACTTCGCAGCGACAATAGCGCCTTTTTATAACGTGGTTCCGTCGGGCGTTTCCGTAGTCGCACTCTCACCTAACCTACCCGCACAGGCTTCTGGTCTTCAGGTCGGTGATACGGTGACATCTATCAACGGCACGAAACTCTACAATACCGCAAGCCTTCGTACCTACATGGCCAGTGTCAGCCCCGGGGAAGTCGTTGACTTACAAACTCAACACGGAGTAATCCCCGTAAAGACCGCCGCGGATCCGTCGAATTCCAGCCACGCCCTAATTGGGATCAGTCTGCAGGATTACATTATGTACGTTCCGAAGCTTCCGTTCCTTTCAAGTAATATTCCGCCGGATCTCTTGCATGCCGAAAATTGGGCGTATATAGTGTTGATCAGTGTGGGACTCATCAACATGCTCCCCGCTGATCCGTTAGACGGTGGCAAGTTCCTAGACACTGCCTTGAACGCGCTGGGCGTAAAGGGAGCTAAGCAAGTTCGACTGGTTGCGACTGGCGCAGCATGGGGCGTCTTGCTGGCAAACATTGGACTTTCTCTTCTAAGGTTTGGTCTCGTGAGGCCATAGATGAATGGCCACCGCGACTTGCAGCTACTGTTCCGGAACAGCCGTTTTCGTGCGAAAACATGAAGGAGCTTCATTTTGCGCAGGTTGCTTTCAAGAGGCGTTAGAAGAGCGGTTTCGCAGAACAATTATCAAACATCAAATGTTGGAATATAATGACCACATTGCGGTGGCTCTTTCGGGAGGAAAAGACAGCCTCACTCTGCTTCACCTGATGGTCAAACTGGAGGAAAGATTCCCTCGAAGCCATATTACCGCGGTGTGCGTCGATGAAGGGATCGACGGATATCGCGATGAAGCCTTGAACCTTGCCAAAGATGCGTGCACTAAACTAGGCGTTAAGCAACTGGTAGTCTCGTACCGGGAACTTTTTGGAACGACAACGGATGAGATCGCTAAGTTGAAGTTAGACCAGACCCCATGCGCCTACTGCGGAGTCTTCCGTAGGAAAGCGATCAACAAGGCAGCTGAAATGGTTGGAGCGACCAAGATCGCGACCGCTCATAACCTGGACGATGAGGTGCAAACGGTTCTCTTGAACATGTTACACGGCGACCCCACCAGGATTGCTCGTTCAGGCCCGGTTCTCAAGGATCCGAGGGGCAAATTTCTACCTCGTATCAAGCCGCTTTGCGATATACCAGAGAATGAAATCGTCTTCTACGCCTACCTAGCAGGATTCGAGTTCCAAAGTGTGGCATGCCCGCACGGCTACGAAGCATTGAGGAACGATATCCGCGGCTTTCTGAATCAGATGGAGGTTAAACATCCCGGCACTAAGTTCACTCTTCTGAGATCGGCGGAAAGGTTACGGGCTCAGATGTCCGAGAGCATACAACTGCCAGACTTGCACGAATGCGTCCAGTGCGGAGACCCTACGCCTCACGAACTCTGTGAAGCCTGCGCCATGCTGGAAGCAATAGCTGCCTGACCGTTTGCTTCAGCCCTAAGGTTGCGACTGTTTATATGAGGACTTAGCTGCTGGTTTGTTTGGCGGTGGTAGGAGGATCGGGGAGCCAGCCGTTCCCTGTGACCCGAAATCGGCTACACGCGGGGACCCGTTAACCCGAGGGAGAGGTATCGCCGGACTTCGGTAGGCCTTGAGGCTCAACGATGAGATTCTGCCCCACCGGGCCAGCGTAAGGAGGAACCTTTCTGAAGGGAAGGGTTTACTTCAT
>CAZHKA010000068.1:0-7683 GCA_964533505.1 uncultured Candidatus Bathyarchaeia archaeon
CCTTGACGTATTCCAAAAATACCTGCCGCGGATAGCCTCGTTCTCGACAAAACTAGCCGGCAAGAGTAAGGAACCCGATGTCTCACCGTTATTGAAGAGTGTCCTCAGATATGAAGAAGAAAGCGAAGACAACCAAGACGACGAAGACGCGTAGTAACCGAATCGAACAGAAGAAGAAGGCAGTCTTAGAGGGCCTGAAATCTCTCGGCGAGCAAGTTTACACGCAGCTCTCCGCAAAGCAGTGGCCAGCGGTCCGCATGCCGAGCCGTTCAATCAATAACATACACTACGATCAGCATACGCGCCAATATGTCCTCGGCGATCACTACGTGAAACGAAGCGCTCGCAACATCAGACACATTCGACCACTGACCCAGCTTGTCTGGACCGGATCCTTTGTGGATGAACTCACGAGCGAAGGAAAGACCTCCACTCTCCGAGACGTCTTCTACTCGGCCCAGGCGTATGAGATGAGCTTCGCGGACCAAGCCGAGAGCGATGACATCATCACGGACCTAGAAACTGTAATCGGCCACTCTAGAGAAGATTTCAACGTCTTTCCCGAAGAACGCAGTTCGATATTCGGGGACTTGACAATTCAATATACGGTCCGCGGCTACGAAGGTAGGGAACTTAACCTCGCCTCCCACCCGGACGGAATGATGATTGGTCCGGCGCTAACTACTGCAGAGTTCGGGGAATGTAAAGCGGATAAGGTCATAGCCATCGAGAAGGGCGGGCTCTTCACTCGCTTCGTAGAGGAGCGGGTACACGAGAAGTTCAAGGCAATTCTAATTCACACGGCGGGTCAAGCTCCTCGCGCTACACGATCACTAATCAGGCGGCTTAACCAAGAGCTGAAGTTACCTTGCTACATATTCTGCGACGCGGATCCGTGGGGTATGCACATCGCCAACGTAATCATTGCAGGTTCCGCGAACGCCGCACACCTAAGGGATTTGAACACTCCAACGGCGAAATGGTGCGGCGTCTTTGCGTCAGACATTCAAGAGTACAAACTGCCGAGTGATCCGCTTACGGATCTGGACATTAAACGCCTCTATGAACTGGACAAGGACCCGAGATATGATGGAAAGCTCTGGAAGCAAGAGATAGCGACGTTCCTGAAATACAAACGCAAGTCCGAACAGGAGGCTTTCAGCCGCTACGGATTGGCCTACATCGTTGACAAGTATTTGCCCGCGAAACTGAAGGAAATGAGCTGACAAGTGTCAGGTTTGGTTGAAAGGAACCAAGTCGCCATCATCTGAAATAGAATAGCGTGCCCACGCAGTCGAATGCTTTGTCCCTGCCATCTTCGAAACCCTAAGGGAATAAGCGATACTGTCATCGCTTTCCTCTGTCTTAAATTCGATAACTCCGTCGGCAACATCTTGGGCCGAGGCCACGATGGCCGGGTGAAACGCTTTCCTATTCATAGTTAAGATCGAGAGACATTTCCCTTGCCTCGTCCGCGCGACGAGAAGTCGCAGGAATTCTATCGCGGAATGGCCTCCTCTCTTCCGAATCAAAGTGTCGAACGAGTCGAGCACCAGCATTGATACTGGTTTCTTCGCCATAACCTCCGATATCGAGATACTGATTGCCGAAAGATCTTCCGGGTCGACCGAAAGGGCTTCTTCGCTCTCGACTCCAACGGTCTTGGAATAACAGTCCACAAACAGCAGGTTTGACCAGTCAATATCTTCTTTAAGCAGATGGGCGGACACGTTCTGCCGGATGTTTGGTGGAAAGTTATCCAATGTAATGAACAGCACAGCCTTTCCGGACTCGAGACGCGTCCCAACGAAATGGGCAAGCAGGTTCTCCTCGCCGGAACCAGGGTCGCTTAGAAATACAATTGTGCCAGTCGCTGGTAATCCATCGGGAAGCAGATTGTCGAGAAGTTCCACTCCGGTAGGAATCCTCTGCAGGTGATTGATTCCACGTGCCAGGCCAACGGCCGCTAGGTGCGTGGCTTCTCCCAATGCGAGTTGCTTGGAAATAGCGTCCTGAATCTCCTTGTCGCGATCGGTGCCGAAGGAGTAGACTTCGATTCTCCGGAGTATTCCAAGTTCGACCAAGTCCTCTAGTTCGTGTTGGACTTCGGCGGAGTTCCTGCTCAACCTCTTTGCTAGTTGTTCCGGAGTTTCAGACAGGCCTGCGTTGTTGTGGAACAACGTGAGGAGATCCGCCTTTGTATCCGTATCTAGTAACCGTTCGAATAGTTTCATTGGACGTTTGGCCGTAGACCGTTCCACCGGAGCGTAATTCATTGTGATAAGGCGTGAATCTTGCCTTAAAAATGGGTAGTCGCATCCACGAATTTGTAACTAGTCCGTTGACACGTTCGTTCCAAACTCAAAACGTCAGACGCATCGTACATTGATTTGAAATGTATACTCACCCTAGGATGATGGTTGGGTCCATCCTCGAAATGAACGGAATATGCCAACGGATAAGATCGTAGAGATTATGACGATAACCAACCTCTCCACTGGATATGCGAGAAATATTATTCTCCAAATGCTTGCGAACGCCGTAGGGCTCATGCCCCCGACCAAGCCGAGCGTCAATTCGAATAGGAGCCCTCCCGTGAGGTGCTGCGCCATGGTTCCTATGAACGCCAAGGCGGCGAACCCTGCAAACCCAAAGTAGCCGCCCCGCTTGATCCACGACGGTATGCGAGTCGCTACGGGAGACAACAAAAGTATGAACGCGAGTACATGGAGCCACACATACGGAACGTGATCCAAGCCGTAAAAGAGACTGTACGGGCTTACGAGGAATAAACCAAGAATAGCGAGGTAGATGACTTCAGCAATCCTACGGCGTTCAGCGAGAATCAACGCGGAAACCGAAACGTTGACCACCGCCGGCAAGAAATCAAGGCCGAAAAATAGAGGAGGCCTTACCGCATACGCGAGGAGGGTTCCTACGAGAACGGCAACCGTTCCGCTCCACGATCCGGCCACCGCAGCTATGGCGGTGAGCATGAAATCGCCTGCAGTGAACTGACCAGATGTTCCAATCATCGAAAAGGTAGGGACGACACGTAGGATCAGATAAATCGCGGCAAAAACGGCCGCTAATGTCACCTGCCTAACCCTCGATGAACGTCTAGTCATGACCTTCGTGCACGTGCCTTCTAGGTCATCGACCTGGCGGTCTCCGCGAAAGCTTCGTACGTCTTGCGATCTGCGCCCGCGGGAAACGTCGCGATGAAATAATCCGTCCCTTCGGTCGTTTGTGATTCCATTTCCGCTTTCATTCTCTCCGCGAGTTCACGGCGCCGACCATGTGTCGATGGCATTGTGCCGGCCCAGGACTTGGTTATTGTGCCGTGTGGCCGGTGTAACGCTGCAGATTTTCTATCAAGGTATCGCTCCAGTTTCGCGACTTTTTCACGTGTCAGTCCCCAGTAGTTCCAGCCGTCGGCCAGCTCCGCAACAGCATCGAGCAATTTATGGTGCTTTCCTCCTATCCAAATCGGTGGGCCCGCTTCTTGCTTCGGCCTTGGTTTACAGACGGCGTGCGATACGTTGGTCACCTTGCCTCTAAATGAGACCTCATTGCCCGTCCACATTGCCTTCAGGATCATGACCGTCTCTCGCAACAACGTGACTCTCTCATCGAGAGGCGGATAACGATAACCGTACGACTGCAATTCAGAAATGCTCATGCTGTCACCGATACCCAAACCCACTATGAGTCTTCCCGAGCTGATGTTGTCCACAGTGCTAGCCATTTTTGCCAGCAGGGAGGGATTGCGTAAGTTCACATTCGTGACCAGACTGCCAACCTTCACTTTTGACGTACGTGCCGCTAAGGCGGAGAGTAGGGTCCAGCATTCCAGGGAGCTTCGCGAACGGAGCCAGTATGGTGCCAGATGGTCGTAGACCCAAACGCTGTCATAACCTAGTTTTTCGCAATCGTTTGCGGCCTCGAAAATGCGAGTTACATCTGAACTATCCTGAGGCAGTTGACAACCAAACTTGGCATCGGTCAATTGTAATTACGCGCTCAGGAGTAAGCGGTTAAAGAGCATGCGCTGCCTCTAGCGGGTCTGTCCCGGTCGACGCTTAGGTGTGTAGATCGTGAAGACTCCTTTCCACATTCCGTCATAAGCGCGGCTCATGGTTTCGATAAACCGGTTGCTGTTCGTCCAAAATCCGACGTCGGCGCCTGTATCTGGGCTGTTATCGTCCGGTAGCCGTTCGTACAGCATAAGCCCGCTTTGGTCTACAATGATCATTCCCGTTGGACCTAACGCCTCGGAGTACCGCAGCTCTGAGACGGGAACCAACTTTCTTGCACCTTCCGTGTTCTCGCTAGTGATTGGCGCTATAATCCGTATCTTCACACCCCTCGTCTTCGCGTCTTTTAGCTGGTTGAAATGAAAATCCGCAAGAGCTTGAATTCCTCTCATCGTGGTCCAGATTTCAACGCTCTTACTCGCTGACTCCGTCATTTCGTTCAGCTTTCCGCTTACTTCGTTTCGGCCCTTGAAGATCTTCAGTTCATCCTGCGGAATACCTCGTTTGAGAGCTTCTACTCGCGCTTCTGACGGAGTTGCGGAGTTCCACATTTCATCGAAATATGCCTGAAGGTTTCGAACGAATGGGCGGCTGTTAATCCAAAGTGCCACTTCTTCGGTCCGATGAGTTTCGTCTGCGGTGCTTATCTCGAACAAAGCCTCGCTGTCGTCTATAATTGAAACTCGTGGAATCGGTTTGGCTTTCAGATCCATGTGTCTTATCTCGACCCTTTGCCTCAATTTCTCTGCAATCTCAAGGTTCGCTGGAATTATCGCGGTGATGACTCTAACTCGTAAACCGGCCTTAGCGGCGTGTGTTAGCATATCGAATAATCCCGCGGTATCGCCGCGTACGATCTCCAATGGGGAAAGTACTGTCATTACAGATTTTTCTGCTTGAGCGCACATGCTCTGAAGCCTTTGCTCAATGCGTAGCATGCCTTCCACGACCTGAAATCGCTCTACCTCATGTGTGACGGGTTCAACTCGTGTCATTGCGAACTGCCGTCGCAGCGCTTCCCCTCGCTGCTCCAGAATCCGTAACCTCGCCTTTCGTTCGTCGATGAGAATGCTGAGGCATCGGTCGAATGGTACAGATTGCAAACGGACTGGCCTTTCCAAAGTCGCCTCGACTAGTCCGCGTCTTTGTAGGTTTCTTATGGTTCGATATGTCTCCGTACGGTTGATTTGGACTGCGCGCGCTGTTTCGCTAGCTTTTGATGGTCCCGTCTTTGCCAGGAATACCAGAACGCGGGCTTCGTTGCGGGTCAATCCATATTCCTGTAGCTCCGCGACAATATCACCGGTTGCTTGTACCTGAACTGAGTTAGAAGCACTCATGTAGGGTTCGCCTTTCCGTTGTGTCTGGCACGCCAGCGACAAGGCAGCATATAAACAGGAGCTGCATGCGTTCGAACTTTCGATGGTCGCTCCATTACCGCTTCTGCAGTTTTCGCATTAATTTGACCAGTCGCCTACGCGGCGCCGGCTATTCCGGGCTTGACTTGGGTATACTTTCGGATGATTCCGTAGGGTTTGAATGCTATCCCACTCCCTTCATAGAACTTCAAAAACCACTCCACCCAGTGCAGTCGAAGGGACTGCATAAACACGAAAGCGGTCTCTAAGATCATTATCAACACAACCACTAAAGCCGCATAAATCACCCAACCAATCACTGCACCGCCCAAGCTGCCCATTGCAAGGAAGAACACAAGTACGCCAAGGAAGAGATGGAAGAACACGTCTTCAATGAGCTTCATGGCCAAGATTCGGACGTATGATATTGTGTGAGATAGCGAGGCCAACAGGTTTTCGAAGGCGTGCATCAAACCCATCGGTCCCTCCGCCCAGACGTTGAGGGCGAACATTGCGATGAGTGGGATACCCATTCTTAGGAAAATGTCAAGCGTGTTCGCCGAATTGAAAAGATAGTTTGGAAACCTTAATCCGTATTGCAAGAGTGTTATGCCAAAGGCTGCGTAGAACCAGAGCCATACCAAAGGCCCTGAGATAAGCTCACGCCATTCGCCAACGTGGGCTTCATCGATTATCTTCAGAACCATCCCGGAAATTATGTGGATTACTCCGATCGTTATTGATAATCGTAGCATGAGTCGAATGTTAGTGAACGGTTCGAACCAGAGTGGGCCCGGGAGGCCAGTGAGCATTTTGAACCATTCTACGTTCCCGAAAACCGTGCCATATAGGAATCCAACTACTAGTGATGACAATCCGCTCAGGATTAGAAGCGGCGAGCCTTGAATGATCAAGCTGAAGACCCCTCCTAAGCCGCCGAAAGCGTTGTCGGGAATTGTGAGCCCTTTTCTCTTGAAGTAGTAAATGATGCTTGATGCGATGGTTACAACAACGCCGTTGCCTATGTCTCCGAACATCAGGCCGAAGAAGAGTGGGTAGGTTACGACCCAGAGGACGGTTGGGTCGATTTCGTCGCTCTTTGGGACACCGAAGCCGAGAGTGAGTTTCTCGAAGATTGACATGATTGGGCCTTTCGGATTCTGAAGTTGTGTTGGGGCGTTCTCTTCAGCCCAGTCTTTGACAATGACTTCGCCTGCGCAGATGGTGTTAAGATCGCCTTTGACCCTCTTGATCCTTCTAGTGGGCATCCAACCTTCAATCATGGATGTGGACTTTGTTTTTCCGGCGTAGCCTTTGCCCTGCTCGAATGAGCGTTCTGCTCCCACGACCTCTCTTTCGACCAAAAGGTATTCGGCGTTTTCTCGGTTAATTTCTGAGAGTTTCGCGTTAATCTCTTTCAATCGCGTCCTGGCCGTCTCGATTCTGCTGCCCGCGTCGTACTGTAGTTGTTTCTTGCGGGAAATCGCCCTCAGCTTGAGGCCCAACGAAGTTGTTATGGCGTCAGCTATCGCGTTTCTATCCTTTTTCGCGGATAGTAAGTTCGAGACTTTATCTGAAATATCTTCGACAATCGCCTCTTCGACTGCCTTCTCTTGGACCACGCCTTCGAGCGGCTTTGCCAGTTTCAGGTCCGGCGGTTTCAAGGTTTGAAATATGCCAGTTACAATATCCTCTAGTTTGGTCCTTCCTTCAGGAGTGTTCACGTTTTCGATCTTCATGATCTCGTCGATGCCAAGTGCCAATTGTCGCTCGGCATAATTGATCAGGGTTTGTAGGGATTGGGCTTCATTTGTGAGCGACGTGACCTTCTGTTCGAGTTCCGATACTTTCTTCTCAACCTCGTCCAGGTGCTGATCGGAAACTCTTGCGTCAACCGAAATGGGTTTGCTTCGAGCACCTATGATTCCGAGCGCGGTGATTATTGTGCTGATCTTGGATTCGAGCGTCGTGAGCCGGTAGAGTCGGTCTGAGAGGGGTGTCGGAACAACACCCCCTCCATAGCCTTTGATCATCTCCTTTACGTCGAGGAGTTCGATGGAGTTTTGCTCTCGTAGGTAGAGCATGACGTCTTCAAAGTTTCTCTTGGGCACAATTATTTCGACGCGTCTCATACTAGTTGGCAGTAGCAAGAAGTAATCCTCTCGTTTTCGAAGTCTGTCATGCTTATTCTGAGCTTTCCCTCTCGTGTGGTCGTCGGGTTTTCTGCTTCTTAGTCATTAGTCGTTTAAGTCTATCCGTTATGACGTCGTAAATCTAGGGGAGCTCCC
>CAZHKA010000069.1:0-7827 GCA_964533505.1 uncultured Candidatus Bathyarchaeia archaeon
CCGACTTCGCAGCCAACGAACTGGGAGTCAAAGATATCGAATTGCAGAAGCTGCCTAGGCGTCGCTTGTAGACATCCGCCGTGATCTCTGAACCGCGGGCGACGTTGTTGTACCATCGCCTTACCTCAGGATTCTCTAGAAGAGTTGCATACTTTTCTCGTGGTACACGCTTCAGATTCGTAGACGTCCGCGGTCACCTAGCGGACATCGTCCGACCCTCCGCCTCACTATTAAGGACTGTCGAGGTTTTGAACCCGTTAGGTGGCGGGCCCGCCGGGATTTGAACCCGGGACCCATCCCCAAGATGGCTTGTAGGCCATGACTTTTCGGGTGGCTTCCCGTGGGTTCACACGCCCAAAGGTAAAAGCCTCACCGACGCCTGATTGACAGGCGTCACCGATGCTCTACCTCTTCAGGGTCCAAATTTGCAAGGACCTGACTGAGCTACGGGCCCTGCCAGAGCTGCAAGCCGCAAGGCTAACTAAACTTTTCCAACCTCGGAAAAGTCTCCGCCAGTGAGATAAGGGCAATCATTGATTGTAGGTCCCTCCGATCGTTTCCACCGATCATTGAGTGGCCAGCGTTAGTTCGCGTGGCCGATGAAGGGTCTGTGTTTTGATAGGAGGACTGCGGCTATGAAGGGAAACACGTACAGGCCGGAGAGCGCCCAAGCTGACGAGTAACCGAAGCTTACGACGGTGGACGAGAAGAGCAGGGGGAAGAAGAAGCCAGCAATCAGCTGAGAACTATTGAGGCAACTCACGGCCAGTGTTTCGTATTCTGCATGAGCCAACTCCCTCGCCGCCGAGAAACCCACGGTTAAAGCGCCTCCGGTCGCGAACCCAACGACTATGTTCGCGAATATCGCGGCGAAGACACTCATAATTGATGCGAGCTCTAGCCCGACGACTCCCGCCATTCCGCAAACGAACATTAGCCACGCGGGGTTACGGATTCTGTCGTGCAACTTGCCGAAGAGCAGGGCGGAGCTTAGGGACGCTAAGAGGTCGAGGGCGCCAACGCTTCCGGCCAACAGGGCGCCGGCATTCAAGGAATTCTGAAGGTAGTACACCATGAATGCTGTGATTACGCTTGCGAACCCATTCACTCCCAATGTGCCTATGCCATATAGAAAGAGCAACCTGCTGGATAATACATTCCGAACTTCTAAGAGTTCCATGGAGAAACCCTCTCGTATTGAGTCTCGCGGAACTAGCAAGAGCATTAGCAGCCCGCTCAGAACGCCTATCCCACCGCTAACCGCTAGGCTCTCCCTCCAGCCCCAAGCGTCAGCCAAAACGGCCCACCCGAAGATACCTAAGGCGCCGCCGAGATAGAAAGCGGCATTAAACAAACCCACACTGAAACCTTCAGCCCGTTCACGAAAATACTTGGCCATCAAGATGACCGCGGGCGCGAAGACGAAAGCCATCCCCACGCCCACCAGGAAACGTAGCAGAGAGATCTCAGCGAAGTTAGTGCTTACAGAAGTCATGAATGCTGCGGCGGAAGCCAGTAAGGTACCGTAAACCGAGGTTTTCTTCG
The DNA here is from genome assembly GCA_964533505.1 of uncultured Candidatus Bathyarchaeia archaeon. Taxonomy (GTDB): domain Archaea; phylum Thermoproteota; class Bathyarchaeia; order 40CM-2-53-6; family 40CM-2-53-6; genus FEN-987. The sequence continues at coordinate 1,546 of CAZHKA010000069.1, forward strand.
GACCAATCTTTGCGGCGAGAAGCCCGCCTGGAATCTGAAACACCGACACGCCCAAGTAAAAGCTCCCGACGACGATTCCGAGCCCGGACACGTTCTGGTTCATGTCTCGTGCGATGAGCGTGAAGATCGCGGCGAAGTTAAACCAATTCACGGCGTAGATGAATCTCCCGAACATGAGGGACACTACGGCACGCTGATTGTTGATTCGGCTCACGTAGTTGCCTCCTCATTCGGGCACGCCGAATGATTTGGCGAATAAAAGTTCACTTAGGTTTTCGCAGAGATGGATTACCGAACTTAGCTGGCCGCCTCTTGCAATGTCAAGGTGACTCTGCGCTGTTCTCTACCCCGGCCTATTGAAAATTCAAGACCGTCTCCGACTTTCTTAGCTTGGAGGATGTGTTGCAAATCTTCCCAACTCTTAAGCGCCTGCTTATCCGCTTCGAGAATTACGTCCCCTGCGGAGATGCCGCAAGAATACGCCGGACTGCCCCTCCCCACCCGTACCACAAGGACACCGTGGTTGTATGGGATGCCGTATGATTCAGCAATGTCTCGGGTAAGGGTCAATCCGGCAAAGCCGGCATAAGGCCTCATCACACGACCATGTGCGATTATCTCCTTAGCAATCTTCCGCGCCGAATTGATTGGTATGGCGAAACCGATGCCTTGAGCAAATGGAATGTTTGCAGTATTCACCCCAACTACCATACCCGAGCTGTCAACTAAAGGTCCGCCGCTATTTCCGGGGTTGATGGAGGCGTCGGTTTGGATCAGATCTTCGTACATGTGCCCTTCAACGTGCATATGCCTCCTCAACGCGCTGATTACACCAACCGTGGCCGTAGGGCCGGGCAAAATGAACCCGTAAGGATTTCCGATCGCGATTCCAATCTGTCCAACAACAAGCTTATCCGAATCACCTAATTTCGCCGCTGGAAGCCCCTCACTATCAACTCTCACAACCGCAATGTCCGACATGACGTCTGAGCCTAGGACTTCTCCCTCGAACTTCTTTCCATCAGGTGTTAAGACCTCCACTTTCTCAGCGTCCTCGACAATGTGGTGGTTCGTAAGAATGCCCCCGTTTGAATCAAAGATTATCCCCGATCCCATACCCCGAACGGGAACTGCGTCAAACATCGTCTCCTGAATCACGCGGAGAGTTGCGACCGAGACAACAGCGGGGCTTACCGCCTGGACGGCCGAGATTACATCCTTTTCATTGACGGGCATCAAATCTAATACAACCTCGCAACAGAACTAATAAGACGTCATTTATTGACTGGGTAACCGGACGTTAAGGTGATGAAGTTACCTTGCGAGAAACGGGTTACTTTAGGTGCAGTAGTTGCGGCTACGAATTTCTATCCAGATCAGACTCGCCAAGCTGCCTGCGATGCAAAGCCAGCAAATTGGAAAAGATGGATGTAAGTAAGCTCTTGGGATTCGATGCGTGATCGTGAGCGGGTTGGCGCCCCTCGCCAGGAGATGTTCAACTTCTCCTTTGGGCGGGATTCGAACCCGCGTCGACGACGTGACAGGCCGTCATCCTAGACCACTGAACGACCAGGGCATGAGCCGCCCACAAGCTCTTGAAGCGACCTTAAAGCCTTGCTGACTCAGCCCGGCTGCTGGTTGGTCGACAAACCGCCTCAACAGGTAAGTGTGACTACCAAACTTCGAAACACTGACATTAAGTTGGATAACACCGATATTCTGGCAGCCGTGGGGAGTCGATAATGGTCAACCTTGACGTCGCATTTGTTCCAACTCCCAAACGAATAGTCCGCGCAATGCTTCAACTGGCGTCAGTTCGACGGGGAGAGACTCTCTTCGATCTAGGAGCCGGCGATGGCCGCATCATCATTGAGGCCGCGAGAGAGTTCGGAGCGAAAGCTGTCGGCGTCGAGATCGCGCCAGACAAGATTAGAAGAATTAGAGAACGCTTGACCGCCACCGGAACAAAAGCCGAACTCATTGAGTCAGACATCTTCAAAGTCGACCTATCTTCGGCTGACGTTATCACCATTTACCTATCCGAGTCGGCAAACGCAAAGCTCGTTCAAAAGTTGAACAAAGAACTCAGGCAAGGAGGCAGGATTGTCTCGCTCGACTATACCCTACCCGGCTGGACTCCAAAACGAGAGTTAGAGGTCAGTGCCAGCGGAATTCGCCGCACAATATACCTCTACAAGAAAGAATGAAACACGTATCATTCCTGCCCGATCGTCATGGACGACACACCCCTCGTCTAGTCAAGTTTTCTGCGGAAGCCTACTCACAGTGTAATACATGGTTGTCTATCCCACAATTCTCGTGATTTTTGTGAAAATATACCCTATTCTATTTTAGTAAGGGGCCCTCTGCCAAGGGAAGATATTGCATGTTGCGCAGTGAGAAGGTACGCCTAACAGAGTGGCATAGAGGGATCAGAGAGGTTACCAAGCAGCTTGACAGGACGAATGTGAAGATCGTCACGGCCATGTGGAAGTATGGTCCCAGAAACCTGTTGGAGGTATCCCGAAGAACAGGTATACCGTTTACATCGGTTTACCATCGAGTGGCCAAACTCGAGACCAAGTCTAAACGAGTTGCGGTCTTGATTCCGCAGGTTTCCGGACTTGGTTTGGTAAGAGTGCTCGTCCTTGTCTCCGCTAATCCAGGCTGCGAGGACAAGGTCACGGAGGCTCTCAAAGTACCGAACTATTGGAGATCGGAGAACCGATGCGAGGGAATGTTCACACACTTCTCAGTTCAACTTGTCCCAGCTAAGTTTCTGAAGCAATTCAGGCAGTATTTGAAAAGGCTGCAGGAATTAGACCTCATCACCAAGGTCGTCATTATCCCTACCGGTGAATACATTCCCAACTTTCCCAACTTCAGGTACTACAACCCAACCAATAACGAATGGACGTTCGAATGGAGAAACTGGCTGATGGATATGAGGAAAAAGCCGACCGCGACCATCGATGAACCAGAAAATTACGACATACATGCCGACAAGAAAGACATGCTGATAGTCAAGGAACTTGAGAAGAACGGCCGCATAAGCTTCGCCGACCTATCGCCCGTACTCGGCATATCGCTCCAAGGAGTAAAGTACCATTACGACAAGAAACTCGTTCCGAGCGGGATAGTGAAGTACTTTGCTTTCGATGTATGCCCCTATCCCGAAGAAGTGTCCGCATACCACGAAATACTGCTCAACTTCAAAAATCCCCAAAACATGAACAAGTTCTTCTCTTTGATACCGGAACTTTTCTTTGTGATGGGAGTTGCCAAGGTTCTCAAACGGAACGGCCTCGTGGTCAGGACGTACACTCTCCAGGACAAGGTGTCAAGCCTCTTCTCTTTCCTCTCGGAAATGGCCCAGGAAGGGTATCTAGAATCATACTCGGCGATCAGACAGAACTTTGTAGATAGAGAGATTCAGACGATATCATATGAGCAATACGATGGAGGAAAGGGCTGGAACTTCGAACTCAGGAAATACTTGGCTGAACTCTCGAAATTAACTAGAACCACAACAATTCGCAGACGAGCGTAATGGTCCCGCGGGCCGGAGTTTCATAGAGCTTTGAACTCTATTTTGAATTCGCCGAACCCGAATGGGTTCTCCAGCGACACTCCGGTTACCGTTGTTAGCCTAGTAGGCTGACATGGATGCGCCTTGGGCGCACACCTACAGCGTCTCCGTCGCCCCGACTAAGGGCGGCTCGGAAGCTCTACCAGGCTGAGCTACCGCGGGAACCAACCAAGCCACAATTCCGCGTCCTATAAGGATTGACAAATCCTCACGAACTAATCACACCATTTTCAACCGGCCGAGTTAAATTCATCCAATTTTCCTTTCAGCGAAAGCTGATTTCCATGCCATTCAAACATACACTTCGAGTCCGCTGGGTGGACACCGATACAGCTGGCGTGATGCATTTCACCAATCACCTCCGCTTCTTCGAAGCATGCGAGGAGGAATTTTACAGATCAATCTCATTGCCCTTCGAAGACATTCACCGGAAATACGGCATCATGCTACCGCGTGTTGAAGTTTATTGCAGTTACAAGGCCGCGTGCCGATTCGACGATTTGATCCAGGTCACCATGAAAATCCGTGAAGTAGCCAAGAAGACAATCACGTGGGATTTTCAAGCGGTTCGGCATAAGGATGGGAGACTGGCTTCGGAAGGATACATCAAATGCATCGCAGTGAACTCGGAATGGAAAGCCGTGAATTTACCGCCGAAATTGGCTAAGACGGTGCTAGAGAAAGGACGGTAGCCAACCCGATCGTAGTTGTGCATACGAGATGAGCTTTGGTGCCATCCCCAAGGGGACAAGAAATGTAGTTCTCGGAGCCGGCCCACTGGCGGCCGGGCTGGGCTTCTACCAGGTAGCCGTAGCCGTCTTCCTCCCCTTGGAAGGCATCTCAGTCGCGCGCCTCGGAATCCTGCTCACAACATTCGGGCTGACCTCCGTGACACTGGTCATTCCGTTTGCGGTATTTTCAGACCGCTACGGTAGAAAAGCGATAATGCTGGCGGGATCGCTCATCGGCGGGATAGCTATTCTGGTGCCCGGTGTTAGTTCAAACTTCACGATCCTGGAAGCATCAGCGATACTTGGAGGGGCGGGAGATGCAATGTATTACGGGACGCGCAACGCATACTTGGCCGACACTACGACACTCGAGGTTCGCGCGGAAACGTTCAGCCTGAATTTCATGACTGTCACGCTCGCCTCGGGGATAGGTGCCTTTCTCCCGGCGTTTTTCCCGTACTTCAGGGTGGATCTTCTCACGGCGCATAGGATCACTTTCGTCATCCTCGGAATCTTCGCTCTCTTGACTGCCCTGTCGGTTAACAAATGGGCCATTAATCAAAGACCTGAGTCGTCACGTGAGGGGATACTGCCGCGAAAATCGTTGGGCCTCATATTGAAATTCTCAGCCGCAAACCTACTCATCGGCCTTGGCGCGGGGCTCATAATCCCCCTCATACCCACTTGGTTCCTCCTGCGCTTCAAAGTCACAGATGTTTTCTCCGGCCCTCTCATAGCCGCATCCAATATCATAATGGGATTGACGGCCGTAGGCGCCCCTAGAATTGCTAGACGCGTAGGGCTGGTCAATGGAATTGTGATGACCCAAGCATTGTCAACCGTCTTTCTCTTAGCCATTCCTTTTTGCCCGACGGCAGCAGTTGCCGGAGTGGTTTACATTATACGCGCCGTGCTCATGAACATGGCCAGCCCTCTCGCGGATACATTTCTCATGAACATGATCGCCGCAGACGAAAGGGCAACCGCATCTTCATTCAACGCCGTGCTGTGGAACCTTCCAAATGCAGGTAGTACCTGGGTGGGCGCCTACCTTCTCGCCAACGGACACCGAACGTTGCCTTTCTACTTATGCGGAGTCTTGTACGTTGCGTCAATCGGGCTCTTCTACACGATTTTCCGGAAGAGCACACGCCCAACGCCCGGAAATGAACCCGCCACTTAACTCCTGGAACGACCACACTTCTTGCAGAACGCTTCGCCCTCAGGGTTTCTGCCGCCGCAGAATCTACACTTCCACCCTGCCTCGGCGGTCTGCTCGGTCCGCTTCGTTTCCTTCTTACTTCCACCCCGTAGGCCGAAGTAGGACAGGACGAGCCCAAGCAGAAGCAGCTCATACCCAGCGTATCCTACAATTGGGTTTAGGACAGTGACATATTGAATTGAACTCAAGCCAAACACAACCGTCAGCGGACTGTTTTCTTGGTTCTCCCAAACGAAGTAGTACGTTCCCGAAGCAGATGGCGAGACCGTGAAGTTATACGAGATCGCATCCGGGTTAGCGAGCACTAGCGAAGCCGGGTGATCGGAGCGCCAAAGCGAAAAGTTCCCCTGATCCATGACATAGAATCCCACTTGCCGTGAGTCGGCAACCTGCAAGGACCCGACGTACTGTTCTCCGGCAGCAAGGGGTTGGGCCGAGAAACTGTAGTTCATTGACGCGATGCTATAGAGCATGGGCGGAACGACCACCTCTTCCTTCGTGTATTGGCTGGACAGGCCCGCAACTTGAGCAACGGGAGCGAACACTTGGGGCCCCTGTTCTATCACTAAGACCGCGGCCAAGACGAGCAATACGCCGAGAGTCAACGTCCTTCTACGCATTCGAAGTCAACCGTACCTGCCCGCACCTAACGTGATTCGGCATAAATATTGAAGATATTGAGGATTATGGCTAGCAAAACTCAACGGCAAGCTGAAGGGCCTACTCGTTAGTAGACCACT
>CAZHKA010000070.1:0-33128 GCA_964533505.1 uncultured Candidatus Bathyarchaeia archaeon
AATGCTAACGCAAGCCTTCTCCGGGAACCTGTACATGTATGCGCTTGGATGGTTTGACGACTATCCATGGGCAATAGACTTCACAGGCCCAATGTACAAACCCTACGGAACCTACCCAGCCCCTGACGGCTGGAACATTCCACAAATGGGGACCTTGTATCAGGGCTCAGTGAACGCAAGTGCAACCGGCGATCTAGCGAGTATCGCAAGTGACACTGACCAAATGAACACCTTAGCCAACCAAGCGGTGATGTACCTCTGGACAGTGTACCCGCAATTCTTCTGGGTGATGACTTCCACCATTCAGGGATTCTACTGGAATCCGACGCTAGGCGCGAGTGGACCACTATTCGCAACGCTTTCGCCAGCAACAATGACGTCGACAACAACATCAGCTGCTGCGGCACCCAGCTCCAACTTGACCCTTGTAGCGGGTGTGGTCGTGGTTATCATTATCATAGCCATTGCCGCATTTGTCGCACGAGGACGCAAGAAAACAAAGACCTGACAGAGTGAGGGTTAAACCCCTCACCTCCCTTTCTTTTTCTTCTATTCCCGTGCACGCCGGAACGTTCTTTTCAGAAACGAGCCTCAATCATTCATCCGCTTGAAGTCGCATCTCAGTGTAACACTACGGATAGTATTGCGGCCGCTCCAATTATTACGAAGACAAGGAACGAGAAAATCCTAATCCGGTCCAACGATAGAACTCTGCTCAGCCTATTGCCAATGGTAGTCTCAACAGCTCACCGAACCTCACTTTTAGCTAACATGCGCCCATCCATTACCAGGAGCAGTTGCGTTTGATCGATCAAATGCAGCGACGATCAGGCCCAGGGTCATGCGAGGTGTGTGGACGAGAACCGGCGACCAGAAGGGCGAAGTTCAGCGCACAGTATCTACAATCAACCTCGGCCGCAGTCTTTGAAGAGGAAAACCTTGTCGGCGCCCAACTAGAGAAGAGGGTCTGTGAAAACTGCCTGAAGAAGTTACAGGAAGCCAAGAACGTCACGGACTTGACATTCGAACGGTTGTAGATTTCATTTCGTAAGCGATCTGGGACTTTGGTCCTATTTAGGCGAAGAGCTCGATCCATATCCCATTAGGGTCCTCAATGTACGCCCATCTAGAGCTGTCTGTTTTCATATCCAGTTTCGTTCGGAAACCAAGGTTTTCAGCGGTGCGAAGTGCCTCGTCTAGGTTATTGACTCTGAAAGCCAAATGGTCGAGACCTTCGCCGACAAGGTATGGGGTGTTATGGGGGCTGTTCGTGTCGTAGTGATTGAGTTCTAGCTGAAAGCCCCCCTCTTTGCTTTGAATATTGGCTACTTCACCCTTCGAATTTTCTATCTTGCTCTTGCCAACCAGTTTCATTCCGAGGACTTTCGTGTAGAAGTTGATCGATTGCTGCATGTCCTTGACCCTAATGCCTACGTAAGTGAAGTCAGCTTCCATTAAATTTCACCAAGAAACGAGGATTTGACCTGACTAATAATTCTGACAGGGCCTAATATGGTAAGTAATCAATGAACTTACCTTAGGAGTAGCTCGACAGTAATCGCCGCCAACGCTTTAATTCGCACTTCCGCCACTGCATTAGTGATATCTATGGCCAAGCCGTCCAAAGTCACTTCTTTCGTTAAACGTGTCGGCCCATTGATTCTCCTCGTGTTGACGGTGACATCGATGTCCCCGCTTATCACGTCGGTTCAGGCATTCCGAAGGTTTCCTCCTCCAGTCCAAGTATGCTTCGCCGTCTTCGGTACGAGCCCTCAGGGCGTAATCTATTACGCCTATTTCTATCGGAGGGCTATGGCGACGCATTTGGCTGCCAGGTGGATTGCGGCTGGATGGACGCATGTGATCATAGTGGGCGGAGTCTGCTAGCCCAGAAACGCATAAGCAATGAATCAGCTTTCGTCGTAATCCATAATGCAGCGACTGTAATCATCGAACTCGTTCAAGTGAGCGTTTAGGTGGAGGTTTGATACCCAAGTTCTTGGCCAGTTTTCGCACTTCCTCTTCGCTCATCCAATCGACTTTCAAGTAGTCAAAGAGTTCCTTGTCTGACATACCAAGCCTCCGTCCTTCCGTTATGGCTAGTTTGTAAGCCTCGAGTTCTGTGGGGCGATTGTGGTACTCATAATTCTCGTCGAAGAGCGGTTTTCCTTCCCTAAACTGTTTTACGTGAACTAGCTCATGGATTACATCCAAGTACTTGCTGACCGGCTCCCCTTCGCGGAGGTAGTATGCGCTGACAATCAGATGCCCATCCTCGTCGCTTACACCCATATAGCCAAACTTTGAACTAAAGAACTCAACCTTCAGGCTTCTGAGAACCTCGCCGGTTCGCTCGCCAAAGATTGAACGAACGGCGGGTATTTCATCGAACCCTTTGAAGAACTCGGGAAAATCATGCAATGCAATTGGAACACGGGTGGGAATCTGGACTTCCGGAATCGCAAACTCTCTCAAACACACTCACCCAAGAATCAGTCTCTGAAACCATGCGTACCGGTTAATCTTCTTCTTCTGTTCGCTTAGCCGTGCTTCGCTTCGGAAGCAAATTTACTCTCTTTCGAAGCGCGCCGTAGACGCCTAATACAACGAAGAACATTATCGTAAGCGCAACCATAAGCGGAACGAGCGTAACGTTACTGCAGCTAGAAATGTAATTGTCTGGGGGCAGAATTACACAGGCTTTTCCTTGCAACCAAAATACTTGAACGTCGATTGGGTATTGGTAGAACGCCTGTTGTGCATCCGCTAGAGCTGCCGTCTCCGATGAAATCTCAAGCCCAATCAAGAAGATGCAGGACATAAGAATCCCTGCCAGATACGGCAGGACTTTCAGAAGCCTACTAGCCCTAACCATAGCCACTCCCTAAACCAATCAGCTATTTGTATGCTATTCCTCAAGCTCAGACGAAGGGTTAAACGCTCGGGCCTGTCGGTGTAGGCTTGTGGGCCGGTAGTTCAGCCTGGTATACTGGAGCGTCTGGCTCAGGCCGAAGAACGTCCGGTTTGCAGGCGAACGCAACCAAATGTCCGGAAGGCCGCGGGTTCAAATCCCGCCCGGTCCACCATCACCTAGTTGAATTCTAGTTGAAACTTAAATGTTTAACAATTATTGGTTCGCTGGCTTCAACTTTTTCGTGATAATCGCGAAGAGGATTACAGTTCCAGAGCCAATAAGCCCCGCAAGTATGAAAGCCATCAGCCAAGTCAACTTTTCGCTTTGAAGTGAAGTAGTCATGGATGAGCTAACAGTTGTTGACCGTGTAGCCACTTTTACGGTTGATGGCATGTTCGGGCTCTCGGCGGGCAGATAGTAAGCGTATGGTATGTTGGAGGGTAGGACAACATTCGTCATGTGATTTCCTCCAGCCAGCTCGTGCAAGGCATACAAGTCCAATGTAGATGGATATTCGTCCTGATAGTACAGACACATGAGATCTTGAAACGTGCAGAGAGAAAATGAGGACCAAGGGAGATCCGGTAAACCGAGGGCATGTCCGAACTCATGGAGCACAAGATACATGGAATCGTTGTCTGGATTGATTAGACGTTTAATGTCAAGGAAAACTATGGCTTGGGTAATATTCCCAGAATAATTGAAGCGGAGAGTGGTGCATCCTTCTACCCCTAAGGGCGTCGAAGGGCAGTAGTTGCTGACTGTCCAATAGTCGGTGAAGTCAACCAAGACATTGGGTGGCCGTTTACCGATGAGGAATGTGTAGACATTTCCATTTGGAAAATACATTGCCCTAAACCATAATTGGGCCTCGTTCCACGTCTCAGCAGCTTTCACGACCATATCACGGCCCATTGCCATTGAGGGGCTAGAAGCGAGGCTGACATCTATCGTTCGCCCCGCCCAACTGACCCCGAAAGTAGGCATCCAGTAGTGAGATTCCCCACTAACCATGGGACTCGTCAAAGCGAGAATGGCCAGTAGAACTACGAAGAAGTACAGTCTGCCCTTGCCGACGAAGCGAAATTTTAGACTAGCAGATGCGGTATTCCTTCGGTGCATGGATAACCATCCACTTGCCCTCTCAAGAACCTTTTCCACGGAATGCGGCAGATTCGAACCATTACGAAACGCCTATTTGCCACTCGATTCCCGAACCCTTAAGATTCTACTGGGTTTGAATCCCACACGGTCCACCAAAACGAAAAAGATGCCACGCTCCTGGCCAGCCACCCCCCCGGGGGCCATAGTTTTCTATGGCAGCAGGCGAAGCGGCTGGTTCGAGACTAGATGCCTGCTTTCTTCGAGATCTCTTACGTAGCGACGGAAGGCCTTACGCCGTTCGCCACACTCCAATTGTTGGAGAGCTACTTGCTTTCTCTCAACCTCCAGATACCGAACTCACCCACAGTCTGCCCCGTCTCGACCGGGTTGTACCATTTTCGTTTGGTTCCAATCACGGAGCGCATTTTCCACCCGGTTCCCTTCGGTTTATCGTCAATGGCTTTTGATAGGTTGTCTATTTTTGATGTGACATCCTGTTTCTCCGATTCGGTCAGATTTGGGGCTTCGGTTACATACTGCTTTAGTCCCTTGAGGTTAGTGGTCACGGTATACCAGAATCCCCAGTCGGCGGCGAGCAGGGTAGCTATGAAGTCTGCGTTGATTCGGTTTTTTTCTTCCTGAAGAGCGATCTCATGGGCGTGGAGGAGTAGGATGGTGTCCTTGACGTCCTTCTCATCGGGAAAGACTATCTGCACTTTCTCCAAGAGAAGATCGGTTGGTGTAACCGTCGGTGAGTCCAACTCCAATCGTCCACGGAAATCTAACGGGTGGTTCGCCGCTAGCAGCTTATCGAAGAAGACGTCTACATAGAACCATCCCTTCGGGTGGAAGTATATCTGCCTCTGTGTGGCGGCAGTTGACATTGTTGATGGCCTCTTCTCATAGCCCATCTCATTGAAGAAAGCCTGCAGCTGATTCTTGCGAAACTTCATAAGTGTCATGAAATCGAGATCCGTGTACTCCTGTTGCCCTTCCCCGAGCCGAACAAGTTTCTTGGCAAAATCCATGAATTCCGAGCAGTGAATACGAATGGCCACTCCACCAAGCAGCCGCAGCGGAATCTGGCGTTTCGATGCTTCCTCAGCAAGTCGCTCCCCTTCTTTTAGAAAGACTTCGGTTGGGATTATTCCGCCCCACTCAGCTGGCATATCGATAATTCGTTCTTCCAACGAATTCACCGTTGAGGACATTACTTGCTAGATCTCGCTCATACATTTTGCGGAAAATTACTAGGCTATAGTTGCTCTTCGCTGACTGGCGTGGTTTTCACTCTGTAGATGAAGTATATGCCCAACAGGAATGTGGACATTACGACGACGGCGATCGTTACGGCGAGTTCCGCAATGGACCAGGATATGGGTATCATGGTGTTAGCGAATGCGTTTGCTGGCAGACCCGTATCACCGGTTATCACCATGTAGGGAGCGCGCGAAGCATCGCTCACTGCCTCGGCGACCGGCACCATTAGGAAAGCGGCGATAATGAGAACGAACGAGGCTGACTTGCTAAGCTTACCTTTCCTGGCTAAAGCGAACAACGCGCACCCTGAACCACACGCAATCAATGCTAGAATCGGATACAGGACGAAGACAGGCAGAAAATTGTACTGAGCAATTGTTAGGTTTCCTGTGATAGCCGCGAAAATGTAGGGCGATACTGCCCGAAGCGAATAGAAGAAATAAACCCCCAGAACCGTTGCCACGACTAGAAGGGGTATCCCCAGTTTCAGGAAATAGGTTGTTTCTTTCACGCTCATTTCATTTTCACTTCCCCGCGACCTCCAAGCGTAGATTCCGGCCGCGACCAAAGCTGACATCGCTAGTGAGCCGACCCAACTCCAGATTACCCATGTCGGGTAGATGGGGTTTCCGAAGATGGCATACAAGTTACCTTTCAGCGCTTCACTCAAACCGACAGGGTCGTCGACGAATGCGAAGATCATCCTGAAGCCCGCGGGAACTAGAAGTGCGCCGAAAGCCATCAAACATCCTACGAACAGGTGGAGCCTCCTTGAGATTTTGCCCCAAGTATACCAGTAAATCGCTATTGATGGGATTGTGATGAGGATTCCGACCAGAGCGACGGTGATCGGTACGAAAAGAACTGTTGTGGCAATGTAGGTCAACGTTGGCCACAAACCCGCTAGAGCAACGGTAATCCAAGTGCCCCACACTCCGGCAACCAGGTCGGTAAGAATCAGGTACTTGAACGTCCGCTTGGCGACATCCATCAGCTTGGCATCCTCACTCCTGTAAGAGAGATATTCTGTTATGGGAATGATCACGGAGAAACCGAGCACGAGATTGACGAAAGTTATGTGAACGAGCGTTGCGATTCCCAGAAGAAGGAAGGCCATCCAAGAAACAGGAGTAAAGCCCAGCATTAGCCTCGCACAACCTCAACCTGTTTTTCTATTTCTATCAGCGATTTCGTTGGTATGAAGTAGAGCGCTACGATCCCGCAGCCAAAGACCATTACCTCAACTAACATGATGAAATAGCTGAAGACGGGCGTGATCGGGTTTGGTGTTATCAGTTGCTCCGGGCGGACGAGTCCATAAATTGTCCATGGTTGTCTACCTAATTCTCTGACGGCCCAACCCGCAGAACCCGCAATGATGGCTAGAATGGCTGCGGCAAATGAGCTGTACAGTAGAAATCGTTCAGTGGTCATTCTAACCACAACTCGAACCAACTGGTCAATTCTCCGTGAGTAGAGTCCGAGATATGCAACGCTGAATACGAGGAGAAGCACACCAGAGGCGATCATAGCGTAGTAGAGTGGAGATAGAACAGGCATAATCACTTCTGCCTTGCTAATTGTCAATGTGGCTGAAGCTGGATCGATGGACTTGCTTGTCGTAGCCGCTAAGTCGCTAAAGCCTGGAAAGACGTAACTTGGATTGAAGTTTGAGATAAGCCCGATGAGCGGATCCACGCCGCCCCTAAAGCCTTCCATCGACAAGAACTTTAGGTATTGATAACTGTAGACTATTCGCGCCATCTGATCGCCCGACACAATTGTGAGAATAGTCGCCAGGGCCCCAACCCCATATGAGAATTTGACAGTCCTGAGGAAGAATCCACTCTGGGCTCTTTTTCCTCTCAGATAGCTGTAAGAAAAGATCGCCGCGGTTTCGAATGCAGCGATTACGATCGCGGTCAGTATCGTGTGTGCAGAGGTGACAACCGCGTTGGGGTTTAGGAGGACGACGTAAGGATCATAGAGCAAGTAGCCTAAGGAACTAATGACGCTAGGTGATGCCATTACGAGAGAGCCGGTTTTTGGTAGCGTCTTGTAAATCGTAACTAGCGCCGTCGAGTTTACGGCGGATGGGCCGATTACTGGGCTCCAAGGCAATATGGCTTGAACAAGTGATCCGGTGCCCCATGGGGTTTGCATCCAACTGTTCGCCGTGAGGATAAGTACAGCCGAAGCCGAGGATCCTAGCAAGAGGAAGAGACCAATTGCCCAATGAAGCCATTGACGCTTCATCCTTTCCCACGTGTACAAATAGAGAGCTAGGAAGACGACTTCGGTGAGGAAAGCGAAGAGTTCAAACACCAAAGGAATGAAGAAAAAGCTCCCTATCGCAAGCAGCACGCCAGACCAGATCTGAACTAGGCCGAATTCAACAAGCGTCCCAGTTACCGCGCCGAATCCAAAAGAAATTGCCCAAACAACCGAGATTCGTCTTGCAGCCTCAGTGTACTGCTTATCCTTTCTGATTATGCCAAGAGCCTCTAAGGGCAGAACCACGTACGGCAGGCCAACCGCTAGGCTGAGGAAGAACGCGTGAACGTAAATTCCAAGGATCGTCATCGGCTCGGCGGCAGCCGCGTTAGCCGCCGAGGAAGAAGGGTAGGGCTGAAGAGCAAGGTAAAGGCCAATGAAAAGAGCGATAGTGAGGATTCCGACGGTCAACCATAAGAATCTCGAATGGGGCAAACTAGGGTGACCGTTTTCCCCGACTTTTCGTAAATATATAGTCGTGCCGAGCGCTTTCCACATATGATGTCCTCACTCATCGGTAACTTAGGCGAAAGGACCCAGGCTACGGGCCCCGCGCCTTGTGAATGTTTGAAAGAACATTTTAACCGATGCTCGTCAGAATGTCTCAACCTCGGTGATGTACTAAGCAAGTGATGCGGATATGTCGGCTGATCATTTTGACGTGTCGGGAAAAGGGTTCAAACATTTGACACCCACTCGCGAAGCCCTGAGGCTTATCACGAGCAGAGTTCCGCAGCATGTTCAAGAAACGGAGGATATCCCTCTCTCCTCGGCGCTCCATCGTGTTCTAGGCGAGGATTTATTCTCCCCAATCGATGTGCCGAGTTTTGATCGTGCGGCAATGGATGGTTATGCGGTCAGCGCGGAAGACACCTACGGTGCCTCTCCTAACTCACCGATCGTGTTGAAGCGTGTGCTCGAAACGGCTGCCGAGACAGTTGTTGTCAAGAAAGGGGAAGCTTCTCAAATTGTTACTGGCGGCCCGATGCCGCCAGGTGCTAACGCGGTTGTAATGAGCGAATACACCACCGAAATGACTGATGGAACTGTGGACGTGACCGCCGAGGTTCACCCGACGGAGAATGTTTCGCGAATTGGGGAAGACCTTCGAAGGGGAACACTGATCTTGAGAAGAGGAGAGCGGTTACTTCCGCAAGATATTGGCATGATCGTATCCTTGGGCTACGACCATGTAAAAGTCAAGCGCAGGCTGAAAATAGCGGTTCTTTCGACGGGCAACGAAATCCATGATGGCCCTTTGACAGGGTCCGGTGTAAGGGACGTGAACCGCCCGACCCTTTTGAATGCCGTACGCGAAATAGGCTGTGAACCAATTGACCTGGGGATCGCAACCGATGAGTTTGACGTGATTCAAAGCAAACTTAAACAAGCAATGACTGATGCTGACATAATTCTCGTCACAGCCGGAACGTCCGTTGGGCCGCGGGATTTCGTTCCGCGAGTTATCGACGCCTTAGGCAGGCCCGGTCTCTTGGTACATGGGGTTGCAATGCGCCCATCAATGCCCACCGGGTTAGGCATAGTGGACGGCACGCCCATAATCTCACTGCCCGGATACCCTGTCTCCGCGTACTTAGCGTTCCTCGAGTTTGTTCCGGCGCTGGTGAACCACATGCTTGGAACGAACTCGCTTCAGAAGCCCATTGTAACCGCCAGGCTGACTAGACGAGTGGCTGGTGTCTTAGGTTCACGGACTTATGTGCGAGTTCGCGTCAGCCAATTGGAAGGGAGCATTTATGCCGAGCCCGTGAGCATATCCGGCGCAGGCATTCTAAGCAGCCTCGTCAGATCGAACGGTTTCATAATTGTGCCGGAGAGAGTGGAAGGCTACGAAGAGGGTGAATCGGTAGAGGTCGAACTATTCAGGCCGGTGGAGAGTCGCAATGCCGTCGCATGAGAGAAAAGTCTTCAGAGAACTCAGAAGCCTAGAGGACGCAATCACCACCTTCTGGTCAGCATATCGCCCCACTGAGCCATCGCCTGAGAGGCTGAGAATTCAAGATACCCTCGGAAGAGTTTTGGCGGAAGATGTCTTCTCAGGAATTGACGTGCCGGGTTTTGACCGAGCCGCCATGGACGGTTTCGCCGTGGTTGCAGAATCCACCTTCGGAGTCGACGATCAGCACCCAGTGAAGTTGATCGTGCTTGGTGAGGTCGAGGCCGGGAACGTCGCGGCCCACTCAATAACGGAGAGGGAGGCATTCGAGATTGCCACCGGCGCCCCAATGCCCAAAGGTGCCGACGCCGTTGTCATGGTAGAGTACACTAAGCGCAAGGGCGAATTTGTGGAAGCCTACCGATCCGTTACACCTGGCGAAAACGTAACGGGGACCGGAAGCGACATCATGGCTGGCGAACTCATACTTCGAAAGTTTCAAATGATAACCCCACGTGAGATAGGTTTACTCGCGGCTGCAGGCATCGATCAAGTCTCAGTGTATCGTAAGCCGCGAGTCGCTATCTTCTCCAGCGGAGACGAATTAATACAACCGGGTGAACCCTACGAATTCGGCCGCGTCTATGACACCAACGGGCCAGCCGTCGCCGCGTCGGTCGCTGAATGCGGCGGTGAACCGGCATTCCTAGGAATTCTCCCGGACAATTACCAGGTAGTGCAAGAGCGCGTTAACGCTGCCTTGACCGTTGCAGATGTTGTGATCTCGTCCGGAAGCACGTCCTCTGGTCCTGGAGATTTGTTCTATCGGGTGGTGGATGATCTTGGAGATCCAGGTGTGCTGGTCCATGGGTTGACGCTCAAGCCGGGAAAACCCGCGCTGGTAGGAATAGCTCGCGGTAAACCGATCTTCGGCCTGCCCGGCTACCCGACATCCGCCCTAATGATCTTCTATGTGCTGGTCGCCCCGATACTTCGAAAGTTATCGAACTTGATAGAGTCTCGACCAGACGCAGTCGAGGCAATTACGCCTCTGAAATTCTTCAAAGCAAGGGGTCGCCGTGAGCTCCTTCCTGTCCAACTGTTAACCGGATCCGACGGTAAATTCATCGCGTACCCAATGCAAAGCGGCTCGGGCGCAATCAGCTCATTCTCGATGGCGGACGGATTCGTGGACCTCCCTGAAACACAGGAGTATGTTGAAGAAGGAGAGAAAATGCAGGTTCAGCTTTTCGGCAGAGGCATCTCACCGCCAACACTCGTCGCCATAGGCAGCCACTGCGTCGGAATCGACATAGCCTTCTCATTGCTAAGAGCGAAAGACCCGGGATTCCTAGGGCGGACTATCAATGTTGGGTCGGTGGGTGGTTTCCGCGCCGTCGGACGCGGAGAGACAGACTTCGCGGGAGTTCACCTACAAGACGAAGAGACTGGAGAGTACAACATACCGTTCATTCCACGGTTCCACCTCGAGAAATCCGCATGTTTGGTTCGGGGTTACGACCGTGAACAAGGATTGATCATCAAACGGGGGAACCCGAGGAAGGTTCGAGGAATAGAGGATCTATTGCGTGATGACGTATCTTTCATCAATCGAAACAAGGGGTCGGGTACGAGGTTGCTGATTGATAGGCACCTAGCCACGTTAGCCGCCTCGCGCGGCATCCGCCTCGAGGAATTGTTAAAACGAATAGACGGTTACGGCTACGAGGCCAGGACTCACTCAGCAATTGCCGCAGCAGTGAAGAATGACCGCGCCGATCTGGGCTTCGGAATTAGAACCGTCGCTGAGGTACCTCAGCTAGAATTTATCAAACTGGACGACGAGAAATATGACTTCCTCATTCCGACAGATCGCATGAACAAGAAATCCGTCGCGGCCTTCTTGCATTTACTGAAGTCTAAAGAATTCTCTGAGACATTGCGAAAGCGTGCCCCCGGCTTGACAACTAATTCGCAGACAGGAACCTTACTCTTTCAGCCTTGAGTCCGGTTTTTTACAGGACTTCGACCGAAGTAGCCTTGAATAAGGCGTATACTTTGGATCCTATGTTCAGGTCCATTTCAAAGAATGAGCGTCGAGTGATTATTGCCGTTATCGGTGTTCCTCCTGCGATTCCTACGCGGACTGTGGCTCCCAGGTCGGTAACTTCCGCAACTGTCCCTTCCAATCTGTTGCGTGCACTACTGTCTACTCCATGTTTCAAGATAACGATGCTTTCCGGCCTGATGTGAAGCATAACCTGGCCTGTGCGGTCGGTTATAGCCTCGATTACGTTCCCCGCTCCAACATCAACTAGAGCAAGGTTCGCTTCGGATCGGATCACGCTACCATGAATCAAATTGTCTGACTGAAAGATACTCTCCGGTTTGGAGTAGGCTTTCTGGCTGAATTCCAGCGGCGAACCCACCTCCCGGATCTCACCCTCTCTAATCACACCGATTCTGTCGGCCAAAGAGGCGGCTTCGAATCGGTCGTGAGTTACGTGGATCACTGTAACGCCGGTCTGCTTATGGACACGTCGTAGGTAGTCCATAATAGTGCTCTTCGTTTCCGCGTCGACAGCTGAGAGCGGTTCGTCCAATAGGACTGCACGCGGTTCCACCGCCAACGCACGTGCCAACGATACTCTTTGCCTTTCTCCTCCGCTTAGATTCTTCGGAAATCGGTCAACGAGATTAGAAATGCCAAGCATTTCTAAGAGATGCGCCGAGCGTTTCTTTCTCTCCGGTTCTTCAACTCCTCTTGCATGGAGTCCGAACTCAATGTTCTTCCGAACTGTCATATTCTCGAAGAGTAGATAATTTTGCGGTGCGTAGCTTATCCTACGCTTTTCGGGCGGTAGATGAGAGACGTCCTCGCCCGACACGAAGATGCGTCCTTCGGTTGGGGAATATGCGCCTGCAATAGCTTCCAACAGCAGAGTCTTCCCTGAACCAGTTGGGCCGAGTAGGACGAAGTAGCTCCCTTCCGGAACTGTCAGATTGATGTTCTTCAGCGAAAAGTTGGCCCAAGAATTCGATAGGTTCTCAACCGCTATTCCGGCATTCAAATTAGACTTGCCTCTTTCTTTGTACTAGCTTGAAGAGAACGAAGATTCCCAGGTTGATCAATATCATAAGGGCCGCGACGTTGACAGCTCCCGGGCTCAACACTTCTCCATTTGAAATGGATTCATGTAGGCCATAACCAGCGTAAAGATTCCAAATTAGAATGGAAGCGACTGGCGGATAGTAGGCCATGATGAATAAGGCGCCGACTTCACTAGAGGCCCTTGCCCATGTCAGAATTGCACCGGTTACTACTGAACGCCATATGCTTGGCATCGTCACGTAGAAAAACGTGAAAGTCGAGGACGCGCCAAGGCTCCGGGATACCAATTCCAGCTTTGGGTCAAGTGACTTTATGGCTTCTTCAACTTGTTTGACCGTGTATGTGGCGCTAACAAAGACTAGAGTCAGGACTATGCCCATAACGTCGTCAGTCAGCCTCAGGCCGTAGCCTTTGAAAAGGGCGCCGACGAGTTCCGCGGAACCAAAGATTGTGATAAGAGCGATTCCCGCAACAGTGTGGGGTATCATTAACGGAATTTCAATAACGGAATCGATTATCGATCTGCCGCGAAATTCATATTTGCCAAGAAGGTAGCCTAATGGAATCCCAAAGATGACTGCAACCGCCGCGGTTAGGCCTGAGGTGTAAATCGTGAGTGCTATGGAGGAGACCGCTTCGGCATTGGTGATGGCGAGCATTAGGCCCGAGAAACTGCTTCCCAATATCAGGCTCAGGACCGGAGAGACCAGTAGAAAGAACAAGACGCCGCTTAATGCGGAAAGAACGAAGACGAATCTAATCGGGAAACCGGGCGATAAATGCAAGGGTCATTCTCCAGCGTTGTACAATTATTGAATTACAATTTCAACATAGCCCGTGCTGCCTCATAAGTCCGGAGAAAAACCCCTGGTGTTCAGGAGTTCGGGGGTGCCGACTAAGGTGGCGGCTGTACGGTAATGCCTGCCTGTTGGATTGCCTGAATGATGTCAGGCGGCACCGCTGAACTATTATAGACATAGACTGGGTTGAGAGGTTGCAGGCCGCTTGAGCTAAGGATCGACTGGCCCTGCACGCTGAAGAGCGCCTTGATGAAAGCTGCACCCATATTTGGATCTGGGCTGTTGGTCGGGATTGTCAGGTCGTAGAGGATGGGCGCTCCAGTGGTCACCTTGCCAGTAATGGTCACGTTAACTTGTGAGTACCAATTCGCCAGAGTAATGTTGGACAAGTTCACCTTTGGATCCAAGTTTAGGTAGGAAAGCTTGTGAGAAATTGCCTCTGATGAATAAGTCAGCACGTAGTCTACGGCTCCAGTTTCAAGTTGTGCGTCAAGCGTTGTCTCTGTTGGAACTATAATCAATTCATTTTTCGCGGCCTTTGTCACGTACAGCTGGTCGTAGATGTAGCTAGCGTTACCGTAGTAGAGCAAACCGGCGAGTTTGACCATGAATATTGCTTGCGAACCGCTGGGATCAGTATCCTTGTTAGAGACCCCGACGATCACGCCCGGTCGTGTGATGACCTGATACCAGTTAGCAGGCGTAATCTCAGTGGAGTACTTACTCTGGTTCGTATACATTACGGTCATAGCGTTCGAGGCGAAGACGATGTACCACGAAGCGTAATTGGGGATTAAGTCTTCTGGAATGATGCGGTAGTCCGCTGATGCGAATATGTCGAATGACTTGTTGGCCTCCGTAATTTCGTTCTTGGCAAGTCGGCTGCCTTCGAAGATGTAGTTGTAGCCCATCCCTGGATACTGTGTTCGCAATTCATTGTTTACGATCGAGTTGAATGGGACTTGGAGCGTGCCCGCAGCATCAACCAAAAGCGTATTGGGCACGTGAACGGAATTCACTCCAGAATTGTACCCAGTATAATATCCAGCTCCGTAACCGACAACTAACCCGATCACCGCAGCTAGGATCAGAAGGACTTTACCGTACTTTACAATCACGCTCGTTTAACCACGCCCTCCAATAAGCCCTACTGGCCTTACTATGGTATTGATATGTCTGTCGGTATATTTCAATCTCGAAGCGACTTCACTGGTAATGAGGGTCCAGTTTGAGCTTTGATTTGGTGATTCCCTTTTGCAGTCGCCTCTCCATGGTCCTATATTCTCTTAGTAGGGACTTACCGGCTGGGGTCAGTTTCGTTGCTCCGCCTCCTCTTTTTCTTCCATGAAGTGTTCCCCCTCGTCGTGTAAGAATCACAGGTTTTCCCAACCGTGCCTCCATTCTCCGAAGGTATCTCCAAACGAACTGATAGGACATATGAAGTTCCTTCGCCGTTGCCGATAGCGAACCCAGCCGTTCTATTGCGCCAAGGATCTGGGCCCCTCCCTTCCCAAGGACTCTCTTGCCATTGCAGAGAACGTAGAGCCGAAATGAGTAACGCAGCAGACTTTTTCGATTGCGCAAGGTCGTCAAAGTAACTAGCGCCTCTATTTAGAAGCTTTTTGACGATAATACAAAAAGATGTGTCGTGCGGGCTGACTCATGACTGGACCCTTTCAAAGATGGAATCGTGATACAATGCAATTCCTCCGCGTCCCTGGGTGAGGGTGTCGAAGCCCTTCTAATGGGGTGTATCGCCCTAAGAAGACCGGATTTACCTCTTGGGGAGATCGGATGCCAACATCCGCCTATAAAGTTCCGGAGACAGATTATTCTAGGTGTACTAGAAAAGCCAACGGAAGGAAGGGCGGTGTATTGAACGGCTACATGGGGAAGATACTCCGAGTTAACCTCTCAAATGGCCGGATAACTACCGAGGCTCTGCAAGAGCAAGTAGCGCGAATGTTCATCGGCGGGAAGGGGCTGTCGGCCAAGATTCTTTTCGATGAACTCGAACCGGAAACCGACCCACTGGGCCTCGAGAACAAACTTGTAATCGCCGCCGGTCCGTTAGGAGCGGTTCCGTTTTCAGGCAATAGTAGATTCAGCGTTTGCGCCAAATCACCGCTAGGAATGGGATGGGGTGAATCATACAGCGGAGGCTACATGGCGCCGAAGATCAAACAGTCCGGTTTCGACGCTTTCATAATCGAGGGGATTTCCGATACTCCCGTTTGGCTTTACGTCAATGAAGGAAAAGCCGAGGTGCGTGACGCATCGAAATACTGGGGAAGGACAACTCTGGAAACCGAGAACGGTATAAAGAAGGAGTTGGGCGACACCGACAAACGCCAAACCAGCGTCGCCAGCATTGGACAGGCAGGTGAGAAACAAGTTCGCTATGCGGCGATCATGAACGACTTGAGAGAGGCCGCGGGAAGGTCAGGTATGGGCGCCGTTATGGGTTCGAAGAAGCTGAAAGCATGGGGCTGCAAGGGATCCCTCAAGGTCCCCGTTCATGACGACAAGAAACTCAGAGAGTACATGAGGCAATGCGTAACCGAGGTCAAGAAAGGTCCGTACATCAAATCCCTTCACGATTACGGCACCGCGGGGGACACAGACGATCTGAGCGCTTCGGGAAGGCTTCCGACTAAGAATTTCATGAGAGGAACATTTGAGGGAGCGGACAAGATCACAGGGGAGACAATCGTGAGTAGCGGTCTACTCACAGGTCGCGATACATGTTGGGCCTGCTCCACTAACTGCAAGCGAGTCGTAGATTCGAAGAGCCCCTATCTGCTGGATAAGGAAGTGGGCGGACAGGAATACGAGACTACTGCAGCATTCGGTTCTAATTGCGTGAATAGCGACATGTACTCCATTGCCAAGGCGAATCAACTCTGCAATCTCTACGGTTTGGACACGATCTCGACTGGCGTCGTTGTCGGCTTCGCCATGGAAGCATATGAGAGAGGAATAATCACGAAAGAACAGACCGGAGGGCTCGAATTGAATTGGGGGAGCCTGGACGCAGTTGTAAAACTCGTTGATCTCATCGGAAATCGAGAAGGAATCGGCGACCTTCTAGGCGAGGGTGTGTACAGAGCGGCTCAAAAGTTAGGCAGAGGCGCGGAAGAGTTCGCGATGCATGTCAAAGGCAGAGAAATCCCTATGCATGAGCCGAGGGGCAAGCGCAACGTTGGCCTAATGTACGCAATAGCTGACCGAGGGGCGTGTCACATGGAGTGGGAACATGACGACTTCTGGGAATCGGAAACATACATGAGGCCGGAACTTGGTTTGGTCGCATCTGAACTGCCGAACCGAACGCTTCTGGATTATGGGCTTAGCAAAGTCAAGATCGCCAAGGTTCAGGCGGACGTCTGGGCTATGTGCAATAGCCTCGTGGTCTGCGTCTTCGACATTTACCCAGGAGGCGGAATCGAACACAGCACCCTACTAGGCATACTGAACGCCGCCACGGGTTGGAACATGTCGATGAGAGACTACATGGAAGCCGGGGAGAGATCGATCAACATGACACGAGCCTTCAATACGAGAGAAGGACTCACAAGGGATGACGACACAATCCCCAAGAGATTGATGGAACCATTGCCCGATGGCGCTTTCGCCGGCAAACCATTCGGCCCAGACATTCTCGACTCAATGCTGGATAACTACTACACTCTGCGCGGGTGGGACAAGAAAACGGGGTCACCGACGCGAGCAAGCCTTGAACTTGCCGGGCTCAGTTATGTCGCAGATCAACTGGACAAAATGAACCTCCTACCGAACTAGGCGAAAGAGCGTAGTTCAAGTGAGTGCCATCAAGGTCATCTTAGTATACCTGGGCCAGGCACGAGAAGTAGCGGGGACTAAAGAAGAGCAACTTGAGTTGCCCGCTCCGGCTAAGATAGAGCAAGCAATCTCTCGCGCCTTGGAGGCGCACCCCAAACTCTCCGAATTGAAAGAGAACCTCAAACTCTTAGTTAACGGCCAATGGGCTGTATCCAACGCGGAGCTGAAGGACGGAGATCGTATCACCCTGCTACCTCCGGTTGGAGGCGGTTGACCGACGGATGGAGACTTGTTGAGCAGAGTTCGTTTCGTCAACGAGCTACGAGGAAATTCTTTGAACCCAGACGCTTCCCGCGGAGCATGGATGCGGCTAGAGCATAGGCTCCGAGAGCGGGTTCGTCTTTAAGTTGGGCGAACTTCACGTGTTTGCATTTGCGCTTAACCGCCGATTTGAATGGTCCCACCATCTTAGGTCCAACCTTGAAATTTCCGCCAAAAGTTACGACCATTAGATGGGAATCCTCCATATTCAGTTTCTTAGCGACGGCACAGACCAGTTCCGCGAGGGAAATCCCTGATTGTCGCAGAATTTCAATACAGGCCCTATCACGAGGTGCTTCCTTCGCGACCAGTGGTGCTAAGCGCGCGATCGAATCAATTTGTAGGCGTTCGGAATAGATTTTGTTGAGTATGTCTTCCAGATGTCGAACTCCGTAGACGCGCTTGAGGATTGCCGTCAGTTTGGTTGGAGGAGCGCGGCCGTCTAGAGAGCGAAAAGCAGTTGCAAGAGATCTTCTGCCAACGTCAAAGGCGCTTCCTTCATCCGCGATTAAGTACCCGTACCCACCGGCGCGTGCATACCTGCCGGCAGAGTTGAAGCCAGCGGCAACAGAGCCAGTCCCGGAATTTACCACGATGCCTGGTTTTCCCTGCGTTGCAGCATATAACGCGGCAATTGAGTCATGAACCACGAACGTCGACCTAGCAATTCTAGCTTTCTTCACAAACCGGTTGGCGACTAGGCTGTCGGCAACAGAATCAACCCCCGCCAAAGCAACCACAGCAACTTTGGGGAATTCGTTCGAGAGCCCTGCATTGCGCTTTGCTATGGCAACCGCACTTCTGATTGCTCTCAACGAACTCACTCCTCCTACGTTATGGTAGTTTGACGGGCCTGCCGATCCATAGCCTAGAGATCGACCACTCTGGTCGCCGATTACTGCGACAGTCTTTGTCGCGCCGCCGTCGACACCTAGAGCGTAAACTTGGTCGCCCAACGGAGCTCGCCGCGTAGACTAATTGTTACCTTCATATAACAAAGAGAGTACGAAAATCCAGTCAGGGTTCCAGCCAGTCGACGGAGGCGGCGAAAACGCAACACCATATGATAACGGAAATTCACGCTCAGCCCAAAGCGGTGGCGGAAACCCTGAAGTCATCCGTTGACGAGGCCAATGCGATAGTTCACCAGTTAAATCCTGATAAGCTCAGGATGATCTACTTCACAGGAAGCGGAACGAGTTACCACGCCTGCTTGGCTGCAAACTACGCTTTATCGTCTCTGACTAGAATTTTCGGGAGCTGCCTGCCCGCCTCCGAGTTTCGGACATGGGTTCGTCATGTTCGGCCCGAAGAGACTTTGGTAGTCGCAGTCTCCCAGTCAGGAGAGAGTTCAGATATCCTCGCAGCCGCAGAATCCGCGCATACGTCTGGTATCCGCGTGGTCAGCATAACAAACACGCCGGGAAGCGCTCTCGCAAAGCTGTCGGACTTCAATCTACTATCGCGGGCAGGTGAAGAGAAAGCCGTAACCGCGACTAAGAGTTTCACCGGCACTCTGGCCGCCGCATATGCAATGGTCCTACAACTCGCATTACCAAAGCGAATGGATGACTATCAAAAGGCCGTTTCAGATCTAAGGGGAGTTCCAGCAAAGATTGATGAAACGATCCAGCTCTGTGAGCACGGCGTGGAGGTATTGGCACAGCAACTAAAGGAAAAGATGGTGTTCTTCCTGCTGGGGAGCGGTTCGAATTACGCGGCAGGTATGGAAGGAGCACTCAAGCTTAAGGAGGCATGCGATGTTTACGCCGAAGGTTTCGCAACGCGTGAGTTCCTTCACGGACCCATTCAACTGGTCAATGAGCGGACGGCAGTGATCATACTCCAATCGGACCCAGATGACTTGGAGACATTGAGTTTGTCTGAAGGTTTCCGCCGATTCGGAGCCTCCACAATAGTGATTAGTTCGAGGAGCAAGCAACCGTTGAGCGGAGAGGGTCTCAAATTGGAAGTGGCGGCGGGCATCCCAGAAGCCTTTTCAACGTTGGTAAATGTAGTGCCCCTTCAATTGTACTCGTATTATTCAGCCTTGGCAAGGAACCTTAACCCCGATCGTCCCGTGAAACTCACAAAGGTAGTAAAATGATCTCGGCAAAGAAGGCCGTCGTGTTTGGAATTGATGGTGTTCTCTTCGACGCGGCACTCCAGACCTCCAATGCCAGGTTGCGAGCAGTTAAGGCCATGATTGAAGCCGGTTTGCCGGTGGATGTGGAGTCCTGTTACCGAACTCTAGAAGATGTCGTCACAGAGCTGGGGCCGGATAGTACGCGGCACTTCGATAAGCTTCTAGAGAGGTTAGGTTTGCCATGGAGCCCGAACATCATCGCAGCCGGAGTCGTCGCTTACCGGGAAGCAAGCCCGGTTTACCTAAAACCATACCCAGATACGATTCCAACGATACTGAAATTACGAGATGAGGGAGTCAGACTCGGATGCTGTTCCGCGGGAAAGTCTGTTAAACAATGGCAGAAGCTCATCAGCCTAGACCTGCAACATCTCTTCCATAGCGTCGTGATTTCCCAGGACGTAGGAACAGGTCAGCTAGGATCGCAGGTTATAAAACGAGTCTTAGAATCCCTTCCTGCGGCGCCTCAAGAGACTCTGTTCGTAGGAGCCAATCGCCAAACGGAGATTCAAGTCGCAAACGACTCAGGACTGGTCTCAGTTCTTCTCGCTAGCCGTGACTCCAGATCGAATAAAGCATCGGGGTTGCCGGACCCCAAGTACGAGATAAACAAGTTATCCGAGATTCTCAGTCTCGTCCTATGACTGCAACACTGTCGAACAGGCTATGCCTGAACTGTGCTCGCGTTTTGGCGTGGCGAAGGAATCTTGCAGACACCCGACTTGTCGAGTTTGTAGGCCGCGATTACAAGAATCAGAGCGGCTGCCAGTTTAATAGGAACTTGGAACGCGTTCAAGAGAATACCGACCCCTCCGAGTGCTCCTCCAACCGTGCCTGCGATGGCCAGCAGAGGGATTAGGTAGTAACAAGGACATGCGCCCGCCAGCAAAGCCGCAATGATTCCTAAAGCGCCGGTTTTTGATGGTCCGCCGCTTCCTCTTTGAAGCAGAATCTGCCTTGCGGAAACCGTCAATACAAGCGCGGTGAAGATCGTAAGTACAATGTCGAGAACGAAGTTCCCGATTCCTGATTGAGGAACATAAAATACGAAGTACGGTGAAAAGAATAAGAACTGATCAAAGAAGAGCAGCAAGATGCCGTAGCCTAGGATTATGAGTGCCGCTAGGACGCAGTACTTGAGATCCTTGAAGGAATCTACTATTGGCGATGCCATAACAGTGTAGTTAACTCCGCTTCTTCCTCGTACCCGCACGTCTGCTCATCATGCCGAGCGTAACTAGCAAGGCAAGCATCTGGACAGCAGTAAAGCTTGGAAATTCGGCTGTGGGAGCACTATTCAATTGCGTAACCGATTGGGCGAATACCGACTCTGGTTGTCCACCCGCTATAGTAACCATTGCCTGATTCGAGCCGATAAGGAAGAAGGTCGGTGTTTCCGTAACCCCAGCCTGGACTCCTAAAGCATGGTTTGAGTTGATCAGTGAATCGTTTTGACCGCTGTTGAAATCTTGCGTAAACTCGGAAACGTTCAAGCCCAGTTGCTGAGCGAATTTGACGAGGTTCTGTCGGCTTGCCCAACCATTATTCGGAGTTTGTTGGCTTTGAAAGAGGAGGTCATGAAATTGCCAGAACTGTCCTTGGTCTCCAGCAGCGTAAGCGGCTTCAGACGCCGAAACTGAATCAGGCCCGTAGAAGTCAAAGTCTCTCCAGACAAGCTTAGCTTTGCCGGTATTCACTATGTTCTGAATGACGGAGGCTTCTTGGTTCTGGAACCATTCTCCGCATGTTGGACACTGGTAATCTCCGAATTCGACTATTGTCACCGACGCGCTAGGCGAACCGAGCGTAGGTGGGGTGCCGGCGAGTAGACTTGTTGCCAAGTTGAAGGTGGTCGAGGCTGGCTGAACCTGGGCGCTAATCGTGCCCGGCGTCGAGTATGCGGGTTGAAAATGTGTTCCCATGACGGTTACGATTAGGGCGAGAAGTAGGAATAATGCCACATTCGAGCGCCCCCTACGCTTGAGACACCATCTGCTGGTTTGGGTCAACTCGCGGTCCTCCACCACTATGAGAGTTCCGGCAAGAGGGCATAGGCGTTTCTCCTTTCCATCGGCCTTGAGGGTCCGCAAGGCCTAGAATCGGAGTTACCGAAGTCTAATCGTAAGGGAAACAAATCTACCGGGCTGACGCGAGCCCGTAGTCGACTAAATAATCTTTCGCCAGTTTTTCTTCCAAATGGGCGCAATCCGTGAAGTGTATTATACTGTATCAGTCGTGTAAGGTAGGCATTATGCTCAGTAGAAGCTATACCAGTTTACGAAGAGGCCGGTTCCAATGGCCAACATGAGCAGAAAGAACACGTACATCAAACCTCTCAGAAGCGGCCACTGTGATAACTTCGCTAGGCTCCAGTACATCGGCACTAATGTGATTGAGTATCGCGGAAAGGATATGATCGGTGTGAGCAGATAAGTCGCAATCAGACAGATCGACAATAAGTCAATCTCTCTCTCGGCTTTGCTCCCAGCAGTCAACGTAGATGCAATTACGCCTCCGATACCCATCACGAGGTATGGGATTATCACCGGGTGATCATGGATCTCATTGCGAGCTAGAGTCAGGATGTAAGTGGGACTTAGAGTGACTTTCCAGTACAGGCGTTCTGCCGCGAAGGTGGCGAAAGGTGTTCCCGTCATAATCTGGCTGTACGCCATGAAGCCGATGAAAGCCATCAAAACCGAAGCAATCGAGAGGTAATTGAGTGCTGATTTTCGGGCTAAACGGTCAGTCCACACGTCGTACAGGTACGGTATGACTAGAAGCGTGCCTACTGGCCTCGCCAAGCCTGCTAGGAAACCGAACAGTCCGCTCTTCGCATTTTTGTTTCTGTACCAGCAGAACAATGAAATCAATACGAGAAGAAGAAAGACTGATTCGGAGTACACTGCTGAAAGAAAGATCCCTGCAGGGTAGAGCGAAAGGAGTATCGCCGACTCAGCGGCCCTTCTGGCGTTTCCAAGAATTAGTTCTGAAAGCCGATAGAGGAAATAGACCGAAGCAAGAAATGCTACATTGCTAATGGCAAAACCGGCCACGTAAACCGCCAAGTCTAGAGGGAGTGGCGTCACGAAGGCGATAATTCGTCCGAGTATTCCCATTAAAATAGGGTACAGAGGAAAGAATTCCCATCTACCCGCGATTGCGTTGCTGTAGCCTTTGACCGCTATGTCTGCATAGTAACCGCTGTCCCATCTTGCGAACAGGCTAAAGAATGGAACGTCAAGGGTCCAGCAACCGATTGACTTACACGCAGGACTGAGGCCGAAGATTGAGTACGAAAGAACTGCCACTAGGAAAATGAATAACCTAGAAATGATCGCAACGATCATGACTGTCGTAAGCTGGCTTGGTAATGTCATATGGCCCATAACATTTCGTAGCCGTGTTATGAAACCAGACATTTCCTGCTTCTTACCGCCGGCCTGCAATTAACTTCGTCCTAGCTACGTTGTGACAATTCTACTTCTTGTTTGCCATCGGCTTCTCGATCTAGATTCACAGAGATAAATGACCGAGAGTGTAGTAGGTTCCGCGTGTTCACGGGTATCCAATCCGCGTGATCTCGCTCTAGATTATCGATGAGGCTCATGAGCTTCGCTAGGTCTTTCGGCAGGTCGACGTCAAAATGCGGTTCAAGGAGAGCAGTTCTCAGACTAGCTCTCCTAAGGATCCGAAGAAGTTCTTTCGGCTCTTCCGCGGCGGAGTGAGTAAATACGTCAGCAACAGGAACTGGGAGCCTAGAGAAGCCTAGAAGGTAGAAACCGCCATTGTCGTTAGGCCCGACCACCGCGTCATAATGCTTCAACTCTTCTAGTGTTGTTCGGAGAAAAGTGGGAGATAGTTGTGGTGTATCTGCGCCGACGAGTATCAAGCGAGTTCCGGGTGGTAATCGCTTGGCGGCTTCTAGCAAAGAGTAGTCGAACCGTTCTCCAAAGCCGTTGCCTCGCTGCACGAAAGTGAGGTCTGCGAGTTGCTGTTCAGGAAAGTTGGGCCCGCGGGTGTGCGCGAAAATCACTTTTGCGCCTGACTTGCGGGCAGCAATCAGTGTGTCGGTGAGGAAGGTACGATAGAGGGATAGCGTTAGGTTTTGTCCAATCCTTGCGTCTAGGCGCGTCTTGACTTGCCCTAACTCGGGACGCCGAGCGAAGACCAGAATCGCTTCGTTGCTCACGGGGACATCCTCCTGAAACGAAGCACAACCGCTAATGCGATCATGGTCCACCCAGCCCTGAGCGAGCTTTGCAGCGAACCCGCTACCTTGCTCTCGCCACTCAGCCGGCGCCTGTAGGTCACGCTGACTTCCTTTATTCTGCCTCCTTTACGGGCCGAAATGACGACCGTCTCGATTGGAAAACCGTAGGTTGGTTCGGAAAGGCCCAGGGTCGCTAGGAAAGACCAGCGGCTCGCTCGGTAGGGCGGAATGTCGCTCAACTTGAGGCCGTACAATGCCCGCAAGACCGTGCACGTGAGAACGTTACCCAGCCTTTGGTGTAACGGGAGAGCGCCTCTTTCTACCTGAGTGCGAGCGCCAAGAACCAAATCCGCTTGTTCGGCCTCGATCGGAGCTATCAGGCTGCGCAACTCGTGCGGATCAAGAGTGCCGTCGCAGTCAGCAAACGCTACCACTTTCGGTGGCCGCGAAGCGAGGTACGATAACCCCGCAAGACAGGCTTTACCGTACCCGCGCTTTGTCTCGGAAACTACTTCGGCGCCGGCACGTATCGCTCCCGTTGCAGTACCATCCGTGCTTCCGTTATCAACCACAACGACTCGAAAACCTTCCTTAAGGAAGCCTGTGACAACCGGCTCAACTGAGCCTTCCTCGTTTAGCGCAGGAAGAATTACTGCGGTCTCGTTCATGAAGTGACAACCTTAGGAGAGGTGCGTGTGGGCTCCTTTGCAAATCGTGAAACACCGTCTTCGAATGAGACGAGTGGCTTGAATCCCAACCGCTCTATTTTGGATGTGTTTGCGAAAATGTGTCGCACATCTCCCAACCTGAATGAGCCGGGGAACTGCAGTTGAATGGCGGGGGCAATTGCTTTTGCGAGTTCTCCTGCGAAATCGACGATCCTATGAGGTCGACCCGTCCCGACATTGAAAGCTTGAAAGGCGACGTCCGCGAGTGGCGCGTCAGCTACTAGGAGATTTGCCCGTGCAATATCGTTAGCATGAATGAAGTCGCGCAGTTGGTTTCCATCCTCATAAACAAGGGGCGGTAGCCCCGCCAGCAGGCGGCTCTTGAAGATGGACGCAACACCTGCATACGGCGTGTCGCGAGGCATCCGAGGGCCGTATACGTTGTGGTAACGAAGTGCGATGACGGGGGTGTCGGCTTCCCGCCCGAGAGCGATGCAAAGTAACTCTTGGCCCAATTTTGAGATCCCATAGATAGTCCCCGGTTGCGTGGGGTGGTCTTCTGTTACTGCCTGCGGGTCTAGATCGCGTTTGCAGTAACTGCAGATAGGTTCCCAGCGCCGTTCCCGTAAGTCAGCCTCATACCGCATTCCGGGCTGCTGTGTCCCACACGTCTTACACATGTACGCTCCTTCGCCGTAGATGGCCATCGTCGAGGCGAGAATCATGCGGGGGCGTCTTTCACCCTGTAGTTCAGCAATGGCATGCATGAGTCTGGCTGTGCCGTTAATGTTAGTACTGACGTACGATTCTGCATCTGCTCCTCCCTTTCCTAAGCCTACTATTGCGGCTTCGTGAAAAACGACGTCGACTGGTTCTTTCAACGCATCTCTCAATGTGGGCGAAGATAAAATGTCTCCATGAATGAAATCAACATACCCAGAAAAGGTTGGAGTCGAATCGCCGTGAACTCTACCGTCGAGGTTGTCGATGATGCGTACGTAGTCTCCCCTAGCCAGCAGGGCTTCGACGATATGTGATCCAATGAATCCTGCTCCTCCTGTGACTAGTGCGCGCAAATATATCATCTCGTGCCGAATCGATTGTGATTGCTCAGTTTACCTCAGCGGCTTCTCGACGGTCAGCCTCTTGCAGTTGTGGGACGTATTCGTCTTTACACTATACCCAAATCATGCCAAGATTTGGCATGAGTCTGGACAGAGTTAACGCAAATTATTGATACCTCTCACTGGTTATCCGCCTTGGAATCTTTGATGCGCAAGTCGATCTTTCGCAAACAGTTCGTATGGGCTATGCTATTAGTCACGATTTTGCTTGTCTGTGCCTTTGCCCTACCGAGGATGACAGGTAACGATAAGAAAATTTTGGATGCTGTTACTCGCGCGACGAATTATCTTGTTAGTCACTTCAACCCAGCTATTGGGTTAATCTACGAGAGCGAAGATCCAGGTATACATTGGCTCAAAAGAACCGAATATCCGGCTTATCATTGGCGTTATAACCAGACTTATTGGCTTTACTCGGACAATCTCTTCGCGATTTATGCACTTCAACCGTGGAGGCCAGATGTTTCTGCCAAGATAAACGAGACATACCATTACTGGGATCCTCCATTCAGCAACAAATTCGAGTCCGTAATTGGCATACCCGTAGGCCCTGACCGCGGGGCTGTCGATGTCTTGATGAATTATACGGATAGCTACGCAATACTTTACCGACTTCACAATGGCACGATAGGCGACCCAAAATTTCCGTTCGCAGACGCGATAATTTATAACGCCCTCAGCCAACATTATCTAGGCCATCAGGACGCGGCCATTCGAGATGTGATACGCGCGGATTCCTTTTGGAACGGAACATGTCTGGTTGATTCTGGCGTCACGCAAACATTCCTTACCCCAGGGAACGCTCCTTCGGACATTCAGTGGTGTACCAATTTCAAAGTAGCGTTGCTCTTATACGGCGCAGCCGTAGTGGGAGTAACTCTAGCGGCACATGATCAAATGCTGACCCAATTGTTGCGTTCACAGAATGTTGATGGCGGAATCGCTACCCTCGCTTACGGAAACGGCACACCCTCGGGTAGCGCCAATGCTGAAACAACTGCCGCTTTTCTCTTGATATTCAATACGAAACTCATTACGCGATTGAACGGAGGGGGGGTCACGATCGGTGTACCACAAATTCGTGACTTATCCATGGTAATATTCGCGGCGTTAGCGTTTTCTTATGCATTCACCTTGGATAATCGCAAGGCGTTACCAGACCTATACCTGTTTTCCGAAGTGTCGAGCAAAAACCGGTAAGCCTTGCGTTGGCATTTATCGTGAGTGCTGATGTACATATTTTCTTCCTCAGGCCGGGAAACGTTATATCTCGTGTTTGTGTGACACCTCAGGGTCGTCTCATGTCTCGTGGGGTAATCGTACTAGCCATCGTAGTTGTCGTCATCGTGGTTGCACTCATCTCAATCTCTTTCCCATCAGTGGTTATATCGAGCGTCAGCACACGAACTCTGCCCGCCTTCGAAACCTACACCAGCCAATACGAAACCGGATACGCACAGCCAACTTCATCAACCGCCCTAGCTGGTTACTCAACGGCAACGGCCTGGTATCCCGGGAACTTTCTTTGTGACCCAACCTCGAACGCATGCAGTCCATATCCAACTCCGACTGCTACAATTGTTTACCCACAATCGATCACCTCCACCTATCAGATAACGCTCAGCTCCCAAACAACATCCACTTTCACCAGTGAATTCACACTATTCTCCAACCAAACCGGATACGAAACCATCCCGCCGTACGCCGCCGCTGGCCTCACGGAATTTCAATATGGCATTATCATTATGGGAATTGTAGTTGCGCTGGGCTTAGGCTTTCTATTCTTTGTCGCCCGAAAGAGAGCCTTAATCAGGCCGTCGGCAACTAAACTCGATTCGGCGAAAACCGCTAAATTCTGCCAGCATTGTGGAACTGCGAATGCTGAAGAGAGCAAATTCTGCACTGGTTGCGGAGTCCCATTGAGTTAAGGTGTCGGGAAATTGTTCGTAACGTCACGCGGGTGAGGTATGATGCGGAGATTCTCGCACATTACCTTAGACTGTTACGGAACATTGATCGATTGGAGAAGTGGAGTAGACCAGAACCTGGGAGGGCTCCTTCGAAAGAAAGGCTTAGGATCGGACGTTAGCGTTCACTCTGTTTACGTAGGGTTGGAAGCCGAGCAAGAGACCAACTTCAAGTCGTATCGCAAGATCCTGCAAGACACCGCTATCGCAGTCGCCAATCACTTCAAACTCTCAATCACAAGTGACGAAGCGCGAGAATTTGCCGAGACGATTCAGACGTGGAAACCGTTCGGGGACACTGTGAACTCTTTGATAGCGTTGGGGGAGCGCGGTTACAAGCGGGTCATCCTATCGAACGTGGACCGAGACCTACTGCAAAAGACGATTGAACACAACGACTTGGAAGTTGACGGTTACATTACCGCCGAGGACGTAGGATCGTACAAGCCTTCAATTGGGCATTGGACGCGCTTTTTCGAAGACTACAAGATTGCTAAGCGAGAGACTCTGCATGTAGCTCAGAGTGTTTATCACGATATCATCCCAGCCACTGAGATTGGCCTGGCCAACGCATGGATTAATCGGTACGGCGAGGCAAAACCGACCCGAATAGAGCCTATGTGGATTATGCCCGAATTGGCCGGAATGCTTGAAGTGTTAGATTAGTAAGAAAAGAGAATGAGCACAGAGAGTGCTCTTGAGCTCGTGCGAGCGTTTCGCTGCCGACTCAGAGTACCGCAGTTGGCGGTTCAGAATACATTATCGGCAGAGGGAACACGTAGTTCACCGGTCTCATAGGGTAATACATCACGGGTGCAGGCAATCGTTGGTATTCAGCAGGCATCATGACCGGTGAAACGAAGTAGACATAGTTCATCATATTTCGCCTAAGCTTATAACGCGAGGTTGAGGTGTCATAAAGCTTGCGTGATCGCGGGTACTTTTCCTAGAGGTTTCATCTTGACCTGCACCGTATAAATCGACATCTAGGTGTCAACGAGTATTGACTAACTGATGCTTGCCTAACTCAACTCCGAGGAATCCAAAGTGGGCTACTAGGCGTATTTGCGGCTAGCTTCCTCGCGACAATTGTTATGTGATTCGTAGGCCGACGGTTAATGTCTATTGAGGATTCATCATGGGATCAGTAGTGCCGGGAGTTCCCACTCCTGTGATTGTTGAACGACCGACTGCAAAAGCTGTGTACATCAATCCGCCGGAAGTAAACGGTGCTCACGATTACGCCGTCATCGGCTACATACTCGTGCTTCTCATGACGGTGCCATGGTTCGTTCTCGTTCTGGCGATAGGGGCATTCGGAGTTCTAGCTTCCCCATACCTTCCATTCCCGGTCATCCTACCGCCTACATTGCCAGCATGGCTGGCTGCGGTACCGTTCATAGGACCAATTCTGATACTGTTAACGTTTCCCGGAGTAGGTCTACCAGCGTCTTGGTTCGTTTACCTAGCCTTTGGCGGCGGCGGCTTGCTCATAGCCATTCTCTTCCTTCTGCTCGTCTACTTCCAGACGATTCGAGCAATATCAAAAGGACGATATGCTCGCGCTCGGGGGGGCACTCTGTTTTGGGCAATTCTGTTCATTATTCCCACCTTCGCGGTTCTCGTCAGTCCCACAATTTTCTACCCGACTATTCTGCTCCTTCTGCCGGCGTTCTTCTTCATGATGGCCTACGGACGACTGGGAGAGGTGATAGCGAAATACGGACCCGTGGCTGTGCTGGGTGAGGCAATGCCTGGCGTAGGAGTTGCACCCACAGTGCCTCCACCTCCGCCCGTCGCACAAGCGCCTCCGCCGATGCTCGTGCCTCCGGTTCCCAGTGTGGCACCTCCGACTGCAATGGGTGGACCAATGATGCCTCCTCCGGCTCCACAAGGACCCATGCCGGAATACCAGGCCCCAGGACCCAGAGTCCCTCAATGTCCAACTTGTGGCCGTGACCTTTACTACGCAGCCAATCACCGCCGATGGTACTGTCAAACCTGCGATGCTGGAGGAAGACCTTAGACATTTCGTCCTCCCTAACGCATGAATTTCTTTCTTTTCTTCCTCGCTCACCAGACTAGTACCTCTGCCCAATCGTTTCTTCTGTAGTCATACTTGTTACCGCTAATCTGGGCGGTAAGCAAGCAGCCAACGAACGTTACCGTAGTGTGTAACGTCACATGCATGGTTGGTCGCTCGATTTTACGTGGCTAAACGATTTGAGCTGAATTACAAGGCTCACATCTTGCTGTGACAGTAGCTACCAAAACTCCGTTAATGTATAAGTCAATTGTGACTGCTGCACCTATGTTCTGTAGAATCCCTAGACCTGTTGGACGTTACCTTTCGAATCTATTCCTAAGAGAATCAGTCCTAATCTGTCGAAGTCGGTTGGGTCAATATTTTTTGCAGCTCTAAGAGTCGTAACCATTGCGACTTGATTATACCGGTAGGCCAAAGCCTCAGCAAGCTGTCCTATTCCCCTCGTCACATCGTCGCGAGGGGTTTTCAGTTCAAGTGCCATCTTCCAACCCTTACCCTCAACTTCCCCATCTATCATCACATTGCCCAGCCTTATCGAAGGAATGCTTCGTTACTGCCCATTCGAGCCAGCGGATGTTGGTCACAGCGGCTTCACGGAGGAACCCCTTAGGATTCAGTCAAGTGGATAAGTGTGATTCGAAACGGAAAACGGATTAGATAGCGGATTGACTCATATCTATGGTCGATGTCACAGAATTCGTACTGGGAATTATAGGAGTATTCCTCGGCGCCTTTGCGGCATTTGAATTCGACAAGTTTCGGGAACGACAAAATGAGAAGAAACAGAGTGTTCGTGTTCTTGAGCTACTCAGGCGTGAACTAGAAGTTAACCTACAAGAGATGATTCCTGCGATTAGAAAGAATGTGGAGGAATCGAAGTTAGAGTTTGTTCCCGTGGCACTCGATATTTGGGAGGCTGTCTCAAACAAGATTGACAGCATTGCGAATGACAATGCACTAGAGGCCATAGCGAGCGCATACTACCGATTACATACGCTAGAGAGAGTTTTGGAGTGGTATCGAATTTATGCAGCCATTTATTTCTCGATTTCATCAAATGAGAAACTGAAGCCCAATCTTCGAAAGGGACTGCAATCGATTGCGGGCATTATCCTCGAACGTATTCGTGAACCTAAAGACGAACAACCTAAAGACGAACAAGAGCGAATGGTCATCGTGGAAATACGAGAAGCAATCTCAGAAATTGACAAGGAAATCCAACGGTTAGAAAACTAGGTTGGTCAAAGTCGATTCGATTCTTACCTAGTCTTCACCCTTATGAAAAATAAGGGTTAAGATTTAGACGTGCGGTTTAGGGGTTATTTTGAGGGCTTATGTTTGTGTGCCTTTATCTTCTTCTCTAGTTCAGCGTCTTTTTCCTTAAGTTCTCGGTGTATCTGGCCTAACTCAAGTCTGATTTTTCTGTCATTTTTTTTAACTGCTTTCTCAATTTCCTCTAACAATTCCTTTTTTGTTACGTGTTTAAATTGCGACATTGGAATCAAGATGCAATACTACTGGCCGCTATTTCAAGGCTATGTCTCACGTGGTCGTTAAGTCGTTACAAAGAGCTTGGGACTAACAGCCCATTGTAACGAGCGTAGTTTGTACCTGCGACGCAGGCGGCCGACCCTAGGCCAACCCAAAGCTCAAGCGAAGGATTGCAACTGTTTAACGTGCCCCAAGTAAGTTCCGTCTAGCAAGTGAACTTCAGCGTCTTCAAGGTCGACCGCTCCAGATCGAAGAATCGGCCCTAGACCTTCGCCCGCATGTGTTTCTTCAATTCGCTTGGAGTTAACGGGGCGTCCTCCGAGGAAATCGTTGAAGGGCGGAACGAAGACACATCTCTTAGCCAATAGTTTCACGCCGAATTTGTCAAGCAAAACCGTTCCGGCATCACCCTTCCAGTGGACTCCAGCTGCCTTCAATGTTCCCTGAATGAGTCTAGTGGGATCACAAGAAGCCGTTACCCACGCAGGGCGCGTTAGCCTGTAGCCCAGCGCGTCTCGCAGAGTCACTGCCGGATGTAGATGGCCTAGGATCAACGTCCCGCATCCTAGAATCGCCGGAGCAGGCCAAGCATGGCCATGGAATAGACCAAATTTCTTCCACAACGCTAGCCCTGTCGGACGAATCAACTCCACTTGGGATGGAGTTAGGGGTTCAAGGTTTCCATCATGATTGCCCAATATCACTTGGATAGACGGGACAAGCTTCAGAAGTGCCTCGAAGAACTCTGGGACATCACGCCACTCCTCAAGTTCGGCGGCGGTTACGCTGTGCTTGACATCGCCCAAGATCAGCAGGTTCGTAGGCTTCTCTTGCTCGATGATTATCTTCAGTCTTGACAGCATTTTGCCCGTTTGTGAAGGAATATGTATTCCCTGCTGTGCAAGCGTAACCTCCCAACCGATATGCAGGTCTCCGATAACAACAACCCTTTCACTCCCATGCCTCAGGAGGAGTGCGGGCTCAGAGCCGATCGGTTTAAGCGCATTCATTGATGTAGCTCGCCCTTTTCCCTTTGAAAGGTTAGTTTCTGAAAGGTTAGTTTCTATTCGCGAACAAAAGGTTAGATAGTTCGCGTAGTTTCCCAGCTTGTGTAGCCCGGTGGTGTAGTGGACAGTCCATGCCCATAGAAGCATAGAGGGCTTTGGACCCTCCGACGGGAGTTCGAAAGGTACAGAGTCTGCCCGAGCATCTCCCCCGGGCTACCAATACTCCTAGGCAGAAAGAATCCTGACTGCTCACTTGACTTTGAGGTCTATCCCAACTGTTCTCTTAATGAGCTGGGCTAGCGTATCGACTTCTGCTTTCGAACCTCCTTTCGCCGGTATCGAGACGACCAGAGGAATTTCTTTCCTTGATCTTTCCACCATCGGCCTAATCCATTCGAACACAGGTTCGGTTACCATGACGAGTGAGACTGCATCGTCGGAACTTACTTTTCTGAATGTGCGTTCAGCCTCTTCTCGATCCTTTGCTCCGTAGCTCTCACTCACTCCTGTGACCTTGAAGTAGGTTGATGTCATCCGGTCGGAGATGAGAGCGATCTTTCCCAATCCAATTACCCGCTGAACCGCGCGTGTAGGTCTAGAATTGTTTAGAATATATGGGCTTCTGATTAGAATGCCCTTATCGGCCACGATTTCGGCATCCATCCTCTGTTACCTCTGTTACCTTAGGTAACGCTTATATGAGCAAACCTGCAATTGACTATAAGGAAACTAGGATGAGATTAGAAGTTCAACAGTCCTCCAAGAAGCGCCGGGTACTTCCAATGCACGTAGTGAACTACAACGCCTTTCGCGAGGACTTTCATACGGAAGCAGACGAGAGCGAACTTCATCTCTTGGAGAAATTCCACGCAGCCAGAGTTCTTTCCCAACAGGGAGACGTTGAGACATTCGTTGACCCTGTACTCGTCGATTCTGAGGAACGTTCACAAAAATTAACGGCGGACCTTGCGGGCGTAGACGG